>NZ_JAZBJP010000270.1:0-223 GCF_036352915.1 Streptomyces bugieae | reverse complement strand
GCCACCGTGGCCGTGAACGTCACCGACTGACCAACCACAGACGGATCGGGCGAGGAGGAGACGGTGGTGGTCGTCGCCGCCTGAGTGACCGTCTGAGTGTCCGTACCGACCGAGCCGGTGAAGTTGGGATCACCGCTGTAGGTCGCCGTGACGGAGTACGTTCCCGCGGTCACCAGTCCGTTGGTGGTCACGCTTGTCGTGCCGCCGCTCAGCGTCCCCGTCA
>NZ_JAZBJP010000269.1:0-230 GCF_036352915.1 Streptomyces bugieae | reverse complement strand
AACGAACAAGATCTGATAGAGTCGGAAAGGCCGAAAAGCGAAAGCGAAGCGGCCGAGCCCGCTCCAACAGGGCGCCGGAGACGGAAACGGATCTGGTAAGGTTGGAACCGCGAAGAAGCCGAAAGGCCGAAACGCACCGGCGAAAATCAGGACCGCGAGGATCTGATAGAGTCGGAAACGCAAGACCGAAGGGAAGCGCCCGGAGAGCCTGGTGAAACAGGCACAAAGGA
>NZ_JAZBJP010000268.1:0-246 GCF_036352915.1 Streptomyces bugieae | reverse complement strand
GTCGTCCGATGTCGCGCACTGCGTCACTCTCCTGAGCGGGCCGTCCGTAGGGGGACGACCGGAGAGTCAAACGAGCCGCGCCTGACGGCCGGTCACCAGCGCGCGTACCGGGCGTGAACGGGCGGGGGTGCGACCGCCGTCCGGCGGAGTGGGCAGGCCGGGTGGCGGGGCTACCGGTTGTCGGCGAGTTCCTGGCCGCGGAGCAGGAACCAGGCGGCGACCGCGGCGGCGAGCAGCACGCCGGAG
>NZ_JAZBJP010000267.1:0-246 GCF_036352915.1 Streptomyces bugieae | reverse complement strand
TTGTGCAGGAAGTTCTCTGTCAGGAGTTCCGCCAGCCGTCCTTCGAGGTGGGTGCGGTCGGCCAGCGATGCCGCAGACTCACGGAACAGCAAGAAAACGCCCCCAGGCAGCACGAAGTGACTCGTGCCCTGGGGGAACCACCTCGTGTCCATGCTCCTGTTGAAACTGGCAGCTCAGGATCTGCTTGCCCTGAACGCAAGACGTCGTATGGTGCCGCACCTCGCTGCCAGGTGGCGGCACTTTCGA
>NZ_JAZBJP010000266.1:0-247 GCF_036352915.1 Streptomyces bugieae | reverse complement strand
TCGCCGCCCGCTCCGTGGCGGCGTACCCGGTCCCACGGAGCGCCGCCCCTGCCCCGATCGCTCCGGCTGTCCCCAACAACGCACGTCGTGACGGTTGGCCCATGGGGTCAGTATTCCCACGTTCCGCCGACCCTCACCCGTTCGCCCCCTCGCCTTCACGCGCCCGGCGGTCCGGCCCGGGAACAGTCTGCCGCGTAAAGAAGGGCCAGGTCACTCCCCATGGAGGGCTCCCATGAGCATGGCACCG
>NZ_JAZBJP010000265.1:0-255 GCF_036352915.1 Streptomyces bugieae | reverse complement strand
CCCCCCCCCCCCCCCCCCCCCCCCCCCCCCCCCCCCCCCCCCCCCCCCCCCCCCCCCCCCCCCCCCCCCCCCCCCCCCCCCCCCCCCCCCCCCCCCCCCCCCCCCCCCCCCCCCCCCCCCCCCCCCCCCCCCCCCCCCCCCCCCCCCCCCCCCCCCCCCCCCCCCCCCCCCCCCCCCCCCCCCCCCCCCCCCCCCCCCCCCCCCCCCCCCCCCCCCCCCCCCCCCCCCCCCCCCCCCCCCCCCCCCCCCCCCCCC
>NZ_JAZBJP010000264.1:0-255 GCF_036352915.1 Streptomyces bugieae | reverse complement strand
CGCTCGCCGAGGCCTACCGCAATGTGGCGGCCTCCGGTGCCAATCCGTTGGCCGTCTCGGACTGCCTGAACTTCGGCTCGCCCGAGGACCCGGCCGTCATGTGGCAGTTCGCCGAGGCCACCCGTGGTCTGGCCGACGCCTGCCAGACCCTGGGCACCCCGGTGACCGGCGGCAACGTCTCCCTCTACAACCAGACCGGCGAGACGGCGATCCACCCGACGCCGGTCGTCGCCGTGCTGGGTGTCATCGACGACG
>NZ_JAZBJP010000263.1:0-255 GCF_036352915.1 Streptomyces bugieae | reverse complement strand
CGATGAGCAGCTTCTCCTGGAAGGGGTCACCGACCTGGACGGCCGGGCGCTTGGTCGGCTTGCTGTCGTCGAAGGTCTCGGAGGCGAGCACGGAGACGCCGCCGATGCCGTCGCCGCCGGTGCGGGCCCCGTAGAGGATGACCTTGTTGCCGGCGCCGGAGGCCTTGGCCAGGTGGATGTCCTCGTGCTTCATCACACCGATGCAGCCGGCGTTGACCAGCGGATTGCCCTGGTAGCAGGCGTCGAAGACGACCT
>NZ_JAZBJP010000262.1:0-255 GCF_036352915.1 Streptomyces bugieae | reverse complement strand
GCAAGGACGTCGAAGACCTCACCGAAGTCGACTACCTCTACTGGGTCGGCTGCGCCGGCGCCCTCGAAGACCGCGCCAAGAAGACCACCAAGGCCTTCGCCGAACTCCTCCACATCGCCGGCGTCAAGTTCGCCATCATGGGCGGCGACGAGAAGTGCACCGGCGACTCCCCCCGCCGCCTGGGCAACGAATTCCTCTTCCAGCAACTCGGCGCGGAGAACGTCGCCACCCTCAACGCCGCCTTCGGCGAGGACG
>NZ_JAZBJP010000261.1:0-255 GCF_036352915.1 Streptomyces bugieae | reverse complement strand
GCGTGCCGGTGTTCCAGGCGGGGCACTGGGACTGGCAGCGGCCGCACTCGGTGCAGGTGGAGAAGTCCAGCAGGCCCTTCCAGGAGAAGTGCTCGATCTGGGAGACGCCGAACTGGTCGTCCTCGCCGGGGTCCTCGAAGTCGATGGGCTTGCCGGCCGAGGTCATCGGCTGCAGTGCGCCCAGGGCGACGTCGCCGTCGGCCTCGCGCTTGAACCAGATGTTGGGGAAGGCCAGGAAGCGGTGCCAGGCCACAC
>NZ_JAZBJP010000260.1:0-255 GCF_036352915.1 Streptomyces bugieae | reverse complement strand
AGTGGCAGACCGTGATCTCCAGTCCGCTTTCCAGGGCGCAGACGGCGAGGTGCTTCTTCCATGTCCAGCGGCGGGGGTCGTTGGAACCACCGCAGTCGGCGGTGATCAGCAGCCTGTCGGCATCCGGGTGGTCCTTCCGTCCGCGCTGCCGCCACCAGCGGCGGATGGATTCCACCGCGAACTCGCCCGTGTCGTGGTCGGTCCCGACGTTGACCCAGCCGGTGTTGCGAGCGATGTCGTAGATCCCGTACGGGA
>NZ_JAZBJP010000259.1:0-255 GCF_036352915.1 Streptomyces bugieae | reverse complement strand
CTTGAGAGACGAGCGTTAGTACTGCTTCGGCGTGGAACGCGGTTCGTTGGTCAAGGGTGTCGGGCACGCTGTTGGGTATCTGAGGGTGCGAGCGTTGCTCGCCCTTCGCGATGCCGGCCCCGGTAAACGTCCACGTTGGTGGGTTGTGACGGGTGGCTGGTCGTTGCTTGAGAACTGCACAGTGGACGCGAGCATCTGTGGCCAAGTTTTTAAGGGCGCACGGTGGATGCCTTGGCACCAGGAACCGATGAAGGA
>NZ_JAZBJP010000258.1:0-255 GCF_036352915.1 Streptomyces bugieae | reverse complement strand
CTTGAGAGACGAGCGTTAGTACTGCTTCGGCGTGGAACGCGGTTCGTTGGTCAAGGGTGTCGGGCACGCTGTTGGGTATCTGAGGGTGCGAGCGTTGCTCGCCCTTCGCGATGCCGGCCCCGGTAAAGGTCCACGTTGGTGGGTTGTGACGGGTGGCTGGTCGTTGCTTGAGAACTGCACAGTGGACGCGAGCATCTGTGGCCAAGTTTTTAAGGGCGCACGGTGGATGCCTTGGCACCAGGAACCGATGAAGGA
>NZ_JAZBJP010000255.1:0-258 GCF_036352915.1 Streptomyces bugieae | reverse complement strand
GCGCACACGTTTCCCACGTGTGTATCGCTACTCATGCCTGCATTCTCACTCGTGAACCGTCCACAACTCGTTTCCACGGCTGCTTCACCCGGCACACGACGCTCCCCTACCCATCACGATCCCCGTTGGGGGTAATATCGCAATGACATGACTTCGGCGGTGTGCTTGAGCCCCGCTACATTGTCGGCGCGGAATCACTTGACCAGTGAGCTATTACGCACTCTTTCAAGGGTGGCTGCTTCTAAGCCAACCTCCTGG
>NZ_JAZBJP010000254.1:0-261 GCF_036352915.1 Streptomyces bugieae | reverse complement strand
ATCGCCTCGGTCCGCGGCTACGGACTGCGGCTCGCGCCCCCGGCCCGAAAGCCGTCAGCGAACTGACATCGAACCGACATTGGCCGCCCCGCCGGCCTGTTCAAGACTGAAGGCGATTCACCGGCGGCTCTTCCCCGCCCGGCCGACGAAGAACCGAAGGGGGATACAGATGCGCGTTCACCAGGCGACCCGCGCACTCCTCGTGAGTGCCGCCGCCGTGAGCATTCTCGGTACGACGGGAATGGCGTCGGGGACCGCCCT
>NZ_JAZBJP010000253.1:0-264 GCF_036352915.1 Streptomyces bugieae | reverse complement strand
TCAGCGCGATCTCGTTGGGGGTCTTCTGCCGTGCGGCGCCCTCGACGAGGTTGATCATCCGGTCGATGAAGGTCTCACCGGGCTTCGTGGTGATCTTGATGACGATGCGGTCGGAGAGCACCTTCGTGCCACCGGTCACGGCCGAGCGGTCACCGCCGGACTCGCGGATGACCGGGGCGGACTCGCCGGTGATGGCGGACTCGTCGACGGACGCCACGCCTTCGACGACATCGCCGTCACCGGGGATGATGTCGCCGGCCTCGC
>NZ_JAZBJP010000252.1:0-264 GCF_036352915.1 Streptomyces bugieae | reverse complement strand
GCTCGACGTGCTGCGGCTCGACGATCGCGCACATCCGCTCCTGCGACTCACTCATGAGGATCTCCTCAGGAGAGAGCGTCGCATCCCGCAGCGGAACGGAGTCCAGCTCGACCCGCATCCCGCCGGAACCGGCCGACGCCAGCTCACTGGTGGCACACGACAGACCGGCACCACCCAGGTCCTGGATGCCCGCGACCAGCTTCTCCTGGAAGATCTCCAGGGTGCACTCGATGAGCAGCTTCTCCTGGAAGGGGTCACCGACCT
>NZ_JAZBJP010000251.1:0-267 GCF_036352915.1 Streptomyces bugieae | reverse complement strand
CCGAGGCCACGCCCGAGGACAAGATGGCGCTCATCAAGCGCGAACAGGCCGGCGGCAAGCTCGTCGCCATGACCGGTGACGGCACCAACGACGCCCCGGCACTGGCCCAGGCGGACGTCGGCGTGGCGATGAACACCGGCACGTCGGCCGCCAAGGAGGCCGGCAACATGGTCGACCTCGACTCCAACCCGACCAAGCTCATCGAGATCGTCGAGATCGGCAAACAGCTCCTGATCACCCGGGGCGCGCTGACCACCTTCTCGATCG
>NZ_JAZBJP010000250.1:0-276 GCF_036352915.1 Streptomyces bugieae | reverse complement strand
AGAGACAACCAGGAGGTTGGCTTAGAAGCAGCCACCCTTGAAAGAGTGCGTAATAGCTCACTGGTCAAGTGATTCCGCGCCGACAATGTAGCGGGGCTCAAGCACACCGCCGAAGTCATGTCATTGCAGCATTAGGACCAACGTCTGCTGTGATGGGTAGGGGAGCGTCGTGTGCCGGGTGAAGCAGCCGTGGAAACGAGTTGTGGACGGTTCACGAGTGAGAATGCAGGCATGAGTAGCGATACACACGTGGGAAACGTGTGCGCCGATTGACTA
>NZ_JAZBJP010000249.1:0-283 GCF_036352915.1 Streptomyces bugieae | reverse complement strand
GGCACACTTGAGAGACGAGCGTTAGTACTGCTTCGGCGTGGAACGCGGTTCGTTGGTCAAGGGTGTCGGGCACGCTGTTGGGTATCTGAGGGTGCGAGCGTTGCTCGCCCTTCGCGATGCCGGCCCCAGTGAACTCAGCCTTCGGGTTGGGGTGGTGGGTGGCTGGTCGTTGCTTGAGAACTGCACAGTGGACGCGAGCATCTGTGGCCAAGTTTTTAAGGGCGCACGGTGGATGCCTTGGCACCAGGAACCGATGAAGGACGTGGGAGGCCGCGATAGGCCC
>NZ_JAZBJP010000248.1:0-312 GCF_036352915.1 Streptomyces bugieae | reverse complement strand
GTGAGACCTTCATCGACCGGATGATCAACCTCGTCGAGGGCGCCGCACGGCAGAAGACCCCCAACGAGATCGCGCTGAACATCCTGCTCGCCTCGCTCACCATCGTCTTCCTGCTGGCCGTCGTCACCCTCCAGCCGTTCGCGATCTACGCGGGCGCCGAGCAGCCCATGATCGTGCTGCTCGCGCTGCTGGTCTGCCTGATCCCGACGACCATCGGTGCTCTTCTCTCCGCGATCGGCATCGCGGGCATGGACCGGCTGGTGCAGCGCAACGTCCTGGCGATGTCCGGCCGGGCCGTCGAGGCCGCCGGCG
>NZ_JAZBJP010000247.1:0-315 GCF_036352915.1 Streptomyces bugieae | reverse complement strand
GGGCTTGTTCGCCGTTGCGCCTGGCGGCGGGCGTTTGTGTGTCGGGTGCGGTGCCGGCCCTCCAGACTTCGTCCTCCGGTCCAGCCCCTCCCGTGAGTGGGAGGTAAGAGGCCGGTGGGGGCGTGCGTTGTCTTTTGCCTGCGGGCGCGTGGGCATTACGTGCACCCCCACCGTCCTTCACTTCCCACTCACGGGAGGGGACGGGCCGGAGGGGCCGGTTGTGTGGACGTAAAGCGTCAGCAGTCCACACAACCGGCCCCGGAGGCCCGTCACCGCACCCAACAACCACCCAGCCCGCCGCAGGCGCAACGGCGA
>NZ_JAZBJP010000246.1:0-327 GCF_036352915.1 Streptomyces bugieae | reverse complement strand
CGGCAATGTCACGCAACGAACCGTTGGGGTTGCCGTCCAGGTAACGGAAGACCACCCGGCCCTCCGCCTCCAGCTCATCGAGCGTGCGCTCGTCAGCGGTGTACCGGCCATCGATGTTCTTCAGCGGGATGGAGATCTCCTGCCCCGCCTCGTAGTCCGCGGTCCACGCCGTGCTCGCGTTCTCCACCCGCAGCTTCTGGTCGCGGCAGATGAAGTGCAGATGGTTGTTGCGCAGCATCGCGCCCGGCAGCAGATGCGTCTCGGTCAGCACCTGGAACCCGTTGCAGATACCCAGGACGGGAAGTCCGGCCTTCGCCTGCTCGATGA
>NZ_JAZBJP010000245.1:0-342 GCF_036352915.1 Streptomyces bugieae | reverse complement strand
GGCTGGATGTGGCTGGACGCCGACAATCTGGTCGACGCGGCGATGAAGGACCTCATGCGCGGCAAGTCCCTGTCCATCCCCGACCCGCGCTACAAGGCCCTGATGGGCGCGGTGAAGCTGGCGCCGCGCGGGGTGCTGGGGGGGATCACTTCGCGTACGGGCCGCAAATACGGGCCTCGCTGACGCTTGGGGTTTCCCCACGTACCTGTCTGCGGCGCCGCGGGTGTTGTTCGCCGTTGCGCCTGCGGCGGGCTGGGTGGGTGTCGGGTGCGGTGACGGGCCTCCGGGGCCGGTTGTGTGGACTGCTGACGCTTTACGTCCACACAACCGGCCCCTCCGGCC
>NZ_JAZBJP010000244.1:0-375 GCF_036352915.1 Streptomyces bugieae | reverse complement strand
GGGAAGGAACTGATCGAACTTCGCCCTCAAAGCCACAACTGAAGCCCGAGCGGCCGTACCCGCAGTCACACCTCATTGTCCCGCCAACGCCCATGCACCGAGCGGTAATTGAAATACAGGCCCCGGCGGTTCCGGAGTACTGTCGCTGGACCCCGGCAGACTTGGTGCCCTTTTTCACAAAGCCGGTGTCGTCGCCGATGAGGACGGCATCCTTGGCTCCGATGGTTTCCACGACGAAGTCGCGGACGTCGTCACGGACGGCGTTCTCGTCCCAGTCCGAGTGGTTCAGCAGCCGCTGGACGCCGTCCGGGCGGAGCTGGCCGACCTGCTCGGCCAGCGTCCAGCCGTTCTTCCTCTCCAAAGGGGCCAGTAGAC
>NZ_JAZBJP010000243.1:0-379 GCF_036352915.1 Streptomyces bugieae | reverse complement strand
GCCGTGTTCCTCCGGGCGTACTGCTGACCCAGGACGGCCTGCCGCTGGTCGTGCACCTGCTGGTTCGGCGGGACCTCGGGGCCACGGAACTCCGAGACGGAGCCGGGACGGCGGCCCCGGACAGCGTTGTTGGCCTCCTCGACCGCGGTGCCGCCGCGCTTCGCCAACGAGCTCGTCGTGCTGGTCGTGGTCTCCGTGTACCGGCTCCACGTCCGGGCCGTCCGATGCCGTGCAAGTAGGGCATCAACGCGGGCGTCGCGGACTCGCTGGCCCTCGACCTGCTCCAGCTCGGCGTACAGAGCGGCGATCCGGGCCCCCTCCACGCACCGGTACGAGCCCGCGCACCTACCGGCCTTGCCGCTGTCCCGGCACCTCCGCA
>NZ_JAZBJP010000242.1:0-381 GCF_036352915.1 Streptomyces bugieae | reverse complement strand
GAGAATCACAGTGGCATGCTTGGAGTTACTGTTATGGCTCAGCAGGTTAATAATACATGATGATTCGGGTTAAATCCCTGGGCTTGCACTGTTGTTGAAAGAGTCCGGCAACGAATTTGGGATCTGGTATGGCTCCAGTTGGACCCCTACCCTGGGAACTTCCATATGCTGCATCTGCAGCCATTAAAAAAAAAAAAAAAAAAGAAAGAAAGAAAGAAAAAGAAAAAGAAAGAAAGAAAATCCAAGCGGTCAACAAATAAGAAGTATATATTAGAAAATGAAAAACAGAGCCACAAAAAAATAACTCTGTATTCCCTCTGAGGGGGAAAAATTTAATGACCTTTTAATACTAGGTGGGTTAAAGTTTTGAAAAAATGGTTA
>NZ_JAZBJP010000241.1:0-383 GCF_036352915.1 Streptomyces bugieae | reverse complement strand
GCGCCACCCGGATCGCGGGGAGCCCCGACGAGCTGACCGCCGTGCTGCGGCAGCGGATACCGGCCCGCCCCGACCGCCGGCCGCCGCCCCGGGCCGTCGGCCACTACGACATCCGGCGCAGCAGCGAGCGCCTGATGGATGTGTACGCGTACGCCCTCGACACCGCCCCACCGAACCGGAGAGCCCTCTCATGACCGAGTCCCCCGAGCAGCAGCGCCCCGTCGTCCCGCGCCGTCGGCTCCGCTCCGCCCTCACCCGGCTGCCCCAGTGGTGGCCCCTGCCCGCCTGTGTGCTGCTGGGCACGGTGTCCGGGCTCTCGTACGGCCTGCTCGCGTCCCCCCAGTACGAGGCCACCAGCTCCGCCATGGCGGTCGCCGAGGAGG
>NZ_JAZBJP010000240.1:0-383 GCF_036352915.1 Streptomyces bugieae | reverse complement strand
GCGCCAGCTGCGCACCCGCGTACGGGTCGAGCTTGGCGTACCGGCCGTTGCCGTCCGTGGCCAGCGCGACGCCCAGGTTGGTGTCGGCGTCGATCCGCACCATGCCCGCGTCCTCGGGCTGCGCGAGCACCGTGTTGCCCTGGACGAAACGGTCGTACTGGTCGGTGATCCACGCCTTGGACGCCTGGTTGGGGTGCCCCACCAGCTGCAGGACCTGCTGCTTGAGCTCCTCGCCGCCCGTCGGACGCGGCAGCTTGCCCGCGTCGTCGGCCTGCAGGGCGTCCTGCCAGTCGGGGCGGGCGTAGGGGCGCTGGTAGACCGGGCCCTCGTGGGCGACGGTGCGCGGCGGAACATCGACGATCTGCTCGCCGTGCCAGAAGATC
>NZ_JAZBJP010000239.1:0-384 GCF_036352915.1 Streptomyces bugieae | reverse complement strand
CACGAAAAGGCCGCCCGGCATATGCGGGCGGCCTATGCAGATACGTTTCAGCCGTGCTGTTCTCAGCCCTGTTGGAAGAGCTCAGCGGGAAGGGGCTTGAGAAGGGTGTACAGATCGTCGGTGATGGGCCGGTCCCAGCTGGCGATGGTCACGAGGACCCCGTCGCTCCGGTCGAACTGGACGCAGGCGATACGGCTCTCCGAGAGCTTCACCCGGCGCACGATCAGCAGGTTGTCACCCTGCATCACGGGGACGTCCTCGCTGCTGACGACCTCGATCGGCTCGTCGTTCTCCAGGGCCAGCAGCAACTGCGCGACCTCGAAGGGAACCTGGCCCTCCTCGGTCTCACGGGCGGGCGAACCGGCCGGGAGATTACCGATGATC
>NZ_JAZBJP010000238.1:0-384 GCF_036352915.1 Streptomyces bugieae | reverse complement strand
CACCACGGCGATCGTCCTCACCACCGCCGTCGGCATCCTTCTTTCAGGAGCTCCGCAGCTCGTCCTGCGCTTCGCCGCCGTCAACCTCTTCTGACGCTCCACGGACGCGGAAGATCGGTTTGCCCGCGCCCGCCGCCCCAGGGCATGGTTTTGGCTGCATACGTCCCGTACACGACGGCGACGCAGAGAAATCCATAGAGGAGAGAGAGCAGTGCTGAACGGGTTCAAGGACTTCATCCTGCGCGGAAACGTCATCTCGATGGCGATCGGCCTGGCCGTCGGAGCCGCCTTCACCGCTGTTGTCACCGGCTTCAGCAATGCTTTCATCACCCCGCTGATCGGCCTCGCGACCCGCGGTACCGGAGACTTCAGCAAGGCCACCTA
>NZ_JAZBJP010000237.1:0-384 GCF_036352915.1 Streptomyces bugieae | reverse complement strand
ACCGATGCAAGGAGGATCTAGGACGATGGCAGGCAACACGGAGCCGTTGTCGCCGCGGGCCAAGCTGGCCGTGACGGCGGGCAAGGCCGCGGCGGCGGTGTCACGCGCCGCGGGGCGGGGCAGCGGATCGGTGATCGGCGGCCGGGTGGCGCTCAAACTCGACCCCGACCTGCTGGGGCGGCTGGCGCAGCACCTGGACGTGATCCTCGTGTCGGCGACGAACGGCAAGACGACGACCACCCGGCTGATCGCCGAGGCGCTGCGGGCCGCCGGGCCCGTCGTGTCGAACGCGCTCGGCGCGAACATGCCTGCGGGCATCACCTCGGCGCTGGCCGGCGGCTCGGACGCGAAGTTCGGCGTGATCGAGGTCGACGAGAAGTACCT
>NZ_JAZBJP010000236.1:0-385 GCF_036352915.1 Streptomyces bugieae | reverse complement strand
GTGCACACCGTCCGCCACCTCGTGACGGTTGAGGAGGTTGACTGACATGGCGGAGAACAGCCCGCTGAAGGCCCACAACCTCCGGCCTGCCCCGGGCGCCAAGACCGCCAAGACCCGTGTGGGTCGTGGTGAGGCGTCCAAGGGTAAGACCGCAGGCCGTGGTACCAAGGGTACGAAGGCCCGTTACCAGGTTCCGGAGCGCTTCGAGGGTGGCCAGATGCCCCTCCACATGCGTCTCCCGAAGCTCAAGGGCTTCAAGAACCCGTTCCGCACGGAGTACCAGGTCGTGAACCTGGACAAGCTCGCGACGCTCTACCCCGAGGGTGGAGAGGTCACGGTGGCCGACCTGGTCGCCAAGGGTGCCGTGCGCAACAACCACCTCGTC
>NZ_JAZBJP010000235.1:0-385 GCF_036352915.1 Streptomyces bugieae | reverse complement strand
ATCACGCGGGGCGCGAGCTCCGCGTTCTCCAGGATGTCCCGCAGGTGCTTCTCGGCGACCGGCAGCACCTCCTCGATGGTGATCTCCCGGCCCAGCTCGTTCGAGAGGGACGTGACCCCCGCGTCCCGGATGCCGCACGGCACGATCCGGTCGAACCAGGTGTTGTCCGGGTTCACGTTCAGCGCGAAGCCGTGCATCGTCACGCCCTTGGCGACCCGGATGCCGATCGCGGCCAGCTTGCGGTCCTCGCGGCGCTGGCCCGCGTTGGACGGGGCGTACTCGGGGCCGTTCAGCCGCGGGTCGAACTCCTCGTCCTGGAGCCTGGGGTCGAAGTCCAGCGAGAGCCCGCCGAGCGCCTGGCGCTGCTCGACCGGGTCGCCGAGCA
>NZ_JAZBJP010000234.1:0-386 GCF_036352915.1 Streptomyces bugieae | reverse complement strand
GATCAGGAAGCCGACCAGCATCGCGAGGCCGCCGAGCGTGGTGACCGTCAGGGCCTGGAGCGCGGAGCGGCGGCTGTGCCGGTGTTCGCTGCCGTGGCCGATCAGCAGGTAGGAGAAGACCGTGGTCAGCTCCCAGAACACATAGAGCGTGATCAGGTCGTCCGCGAGGACCAGGGCGAGCATGGCGCCCGCGAAGGCGAGCAGGTTCCCGGCGAACCGGCCCAGTTGCGGGGTGTCGTCGCGGAAGTAGGAGGCGCAGTAGACCAGGACGAGCGCGCCGACCCCGGCGGCCATCAGGACCATCAGTTCGGCCAGCGCGTCCAGGCGCAGGTCGAGGGAGACGTCGTAGGTCGGAATCCACTGCCAGGTCCAGGTGACCGCGTCAC
>NZ_JAZBJP010000233.1:0-387 GCF_036352915.1 Streptomyces bugieae | reverse complement strand
CCCGACGGCACCTTCGTCGGCTGGGCGGACCGCTTCGCGGTTCTCCTCGCCGACCGGCTTCCGGACCCCGACGCGGCGACGACCCCGGACGGAACCCGGCACGGGAATTTCCGTTACGCCAATCTCGCCGTACGCGGACGCCTCCTCGACCAGATCGTCGAGGAGCAGATTCCCCGCGCCAAGGAACTGGCCCCCGACCTGGTCAGCTTCTGCGCGGGCGGCAACGACATCATCCGGCCCGGCGCCGACCCCGACGATCTGGCCGAGCGCTACGAGAAGGCCGTCGCGGAGCTGACCGAGGCGGTCGGCACCGTCATGGTCACCACCGGGTTCGACACCCGGGGCGTTACGGTGCTGCGCCACATGCGCGGCAGGATCGCCACGTAC
>NZ_JAZBJP010000232.1:0-387 GCF_036352915.1 Streptomyces bugieae | reverse complement strand
GTCGACACCCTGGGCGATGTCCGGCGACTGCGCGCCGATGGAGACCGAGACGCCGCAGGACGCACCGTCGAAGCCCTTTTTCGAGGAGTCGTAGCCGATCTCCAGCACCTTGTTGCGCACGAGGTTGGGAATGTCGGCATACGCCTTGGTCGTGACCTCGCCCGCGACATGCACCAGACCGGTGGTGATCAAGGTCTCGACCGCGACACGCGAGGCCGGGTCCTCACGCAGAAGCGCATCGAGAATCGTGTCGCTGATCTGGTCAGCGATCTTGTCGGGGTGACCCTCGGTGACAGATTCCGAGGTGAACAGACGGCGGGTCATGAGTAGTCCTCGTTGATGGCCTGGTCAGGAGCGGTCGGACCGGGGCGGTGCGACCGGAGGGCG
>NZ_JAZBJP010000231.1:0-388 GCF_036352915.1 Streptomyces bugieae | reverse complement strand
CCGGCCGTCGTGTTCCGCGACGGCCGGGGCGGTCGCCGTTCCCGCCCGATTCCGCCCGCCCCGGTCCGCGCCGGCACCGGCCGGACCCGACCCGAGGAGAGAACCCATGGCGGCACCTCTGACCGCCGACGCCTTCGTCCGTGCCCTGCGCGCCGAGGGGGTCCGTGTCACCGAACACACCGGCTGGCACCGTCACAACCGCAACCACAAGGGCGCCTGGGGGCCGGTCCACGGTGTGATGCTCCATCACACGGCCGGCTCCAGCAGCGTCGGCTACTGCCGCCGGGGCACGTCCGAGCTGCCCGGACCGCTCTGTGCCGGTGTCGTCACCAAGGACGGTGTGGTGCACCTGGTCGGCTACGGCCGCACCAACCATGCCGGCAGCGGC
>NZ_JAZBJP010000230.1:0-389 GCF_036352915.1 Streptomyces bugieae | reverse complement strand
TGCGGCAGGTCGGCAGCGTCGGCGTACGCGGCCCGCAGATGGGGTGGCCGCTGCTGCAAGGGGCCTTCGGGCTGCTGCTGGGCCTGCTGGTGCTGTTCGACTGGCCGCACAGCAGCCTGTACGTTCTCGGGGTCTTCTTCTCGCTGGCCCTGCTCTTCGACGGCCTCGGGCTCATCGCCATCGGGATCGGCGGCCGGCGGATCGAGGCCCCGGCGGCCGGGACCCGGGCGTCCTTCCCCCGGCGTGTGATCCGCAAGGCCCGCCGTACGCTGCTGAGCGCCCTGCGCGCCCCCCGCGCACACCGCGTCTGACCGAACGCTCCAGGAACCGACCGTACGCTCCCGGGGACCGCCCGGACCCTCCCGGAGCCCGCCGACCCCTTCCCGGGC
>NZ_JAZBJP010000229.1:0-392 GCF_036352915.1 Streptomyces bugieae | reverse complement strand
CATGGACCAGCTGGCTGGAGACGCGCTCCTTGGTGAGGCTGTTGGTGACCTCGCCGGTCATCAGCGCCTTGACGTCCGCGTTGACCTCCGGCTTCAGCCCCTGGGCCGTGACCTGCCGCTCGAAGTGCTTGCTGCTGAAGAAGACCAGCGCCCCGCCGTCCTCGGTGCGCAGCCCGAGCGGGCCGAACGTGCCGCCGGTCAGCGGCTGGTCGACGTACTGGTAGGAGAACCCGGCCCGCCGGGTCGTACGGCGCGTGTCGCGCCACGCCGAGGTCGCGGTGCCGGGGGCGAACACGTCCGGGGTGCCCTTCTGGAGGTACTCCGTGTACGCGGTGCTCAAGTCGGCCGGAGAGACGACCAGTTCCTTGCTCTGCGGCTCCACCGGAGTGGCC
>NZ_JAZBJP010000228.1:0-393 GCF_036352915.1 Streptomyces bugieae | reverse complement strand
AGCATCAAGCGCGCGGCAGCCGCCACCTTCGTCCCCGTCCTCGCCTTCCTGAGCACGCTGCTGTTCGCCGCGTCGCCCGCATCGGCGGCCACGCCCATCTCCTACGAGTCCGACGCGTGCACATCGGCGGGGAACAAATACTGCTTCGCCATCCACTACAACAGCAGGGGCGCCCAGACCTGGTACTCCGACAGCCCGTGCTTCGTCGCGAACAAGGACATCCCCGACTACTACGGGTACTCCCCGAACGGGGCCGTCCTCGTGCGCTACGTCTTCCGGGCGGGCCAGATATCCGGCACCGGGGCCACCTGTGTCCGCACCAACGAGGGTGACGGACAAGGCGTCAAGAACAACGCCGCGTCGGCGTCGAACGGTGAGTGCTCGGCGAAGTAC
>NZ_JAZBJP010000227.1:0-394 GCF_036352915.1 Streptomyces bugieae | reverse complement strand
CTTCAGCCGCATCGTCACGCCGTAGCAGGTGCTGCCCCAGGCGCAGTTGCTGGCCAAGCAGGTCGCGGAAGGGCCGACCTTCGGCAACACCATGACCAAGCGGATGCTCGCCATGGAATGGGCGATGTCGGTGGAGGAAGCGATCGAAGCGGAGGCCGTTGCCCAGGCCCTGTGCATGACGACGGCTGATTTCGAGCGTGCCTTCGAGGCTTTTGCCAACAAGGTCAATCCGGTCTTCAGGGGCGACTGACCAGCCTTTTCCTGCCGGAAGGCCTGAACGGGGGCTTGTCAGAAATTATTTTAGGCTTAAAATAGTTTTCATGGCAGGGTGAATTGGCGAGGCTCCCATGAAAGTCGCGATCATCGGTGGTGGACCCGCGGGGCTCTACGCAGC
>NZ_JAZBJP010000226.1:0-395 GCF_036352915.1 Streptomyces bugieae | reverse complement strand
ATCCTGCTGGAACCAGGGCAATCGCTGGAGCCCGTCGACATCGTCAGGCATTGCGAAGGACAGATCGCTTATTTCGCCATCCCGCGCTACGTGCGCATTTTGAGCCAGATGCCGCTGACGGAGAACGGCAAGATCAAGAAGGGCGTGCTGCGCGACGCGGGCGTCACGGCGGATACATGGGATCGGGAGACGGCCGGAGTGAAGGTGCGGCGCTGACAGTTGCGCCCGCTCAGGGTTTTTGCAGAGCGTCCCTGACAGCGCCCTTGAGCTCGTCGAGCTCGCCGATCAAGCCGTCGAACCGGTCCGCGGGGAAATCCGCCAGAAGCTCAGCGAGCCATGCGCCGTGGCTCTTTGCCATTCGCCTGAAAGTCTTGCGGCCTTCGACCGTCATACAG
>NZ_JAZBJP010000225.1:0-395 GCF_036352915.1 Streptomyces bugieae | reverse complement strand
GATGACAGTCAGAGAGGTGTGCGGGATTCCCGATCGCCGCATGGGAGGCAGGATGGTGAGGCACCGCAGGAAGCCCGCAGCCGCCCACGCGCCGCAGAGAAGCCACAGGAGCACATGAGCCGCCGCACCCTCGCCCTGCCGTCCTGGCTGCCGGTCGACGCGTACATCCTGGCGCTGGTCGGCACGGTCGTTCTCGCCGCGCTGCTGCCCGCACGCGGTGCCGCCGCCGATGTGGCGGGCGGGGCCTCCACCGGGGCGGTCGCCCTCCTCTTCTTCCTCTACGGGGCCCGGCTCTCGACGGCCGAGGCGCTCGACGGGCTGAAGCACTGGCGGCTCCACCTCACCGTCCTGGCCTGCACGTTCGTCGCCTTCCCGCTGCTGGGGCTGGCCAGCAA
>NZ_JAZBJP010000224.1:0-396 GCF_036352915.1 Streptomyces bugieae | reverse complement strand
GGACCTGCCGTACGGCGCCGGGCGGTTCGCGCTCATCACGCTGGACAACGGCCTGGACCACACCAAGCCGACCACCTTCGGACCGCAGTCGCTGGCGAACCTGAACGCCGCGATCGACCAGGTCGAGAAGGAGGCCGCCGACGGCACCATCACCGGCGTCGGCATCACCGGCAAGCCGTTCATCTTCGCCGTCGGCGCCGACCTCAAGGGCGTCGAGCTGCTCGGCCGCCACGAGGACGCGCTCGCCATCGGCAAGGGCGGCCACGACGTCTTCCGCCGCCTCTCCGGCCTCGCGGTCCCGACGTTCGCGTACTACAACGGCGCGGCGATGGGCGGCGGTGTCGAGGTCGGTCTGCACTGCACCTACCGCACCGTCTCCACCGCCATCCCGGCGTT
>NZ_JAZBJP010000223.1:0-396 GCF_036352915.1 Streptomyces bugieae | reverse complement strand
ACGCAGCAAACCATAAGCGTATTCGCCTTCCACTCGGATGGTGGCGCGGTTGATGCCTGCGATTTCGCCGTCGTCTTCCTCAAGGATTTCGATTTTGAAGCCTTTGCGCTCGGCATAGCGGCTGTACATACGGAACAGCATCCCCGCCCAGTCTTCCGCTTCGGTACCGCCCGCGCCGGCGGTGATGTCGATAAAGCAGTTGTTCGGGTCGGCGGGCTGGTTGAACATCCGTTTGAACTCCAAATCCGCCATCTGTTTTTCCAGCCCCGCCACGTCTTCCTTCACGGCGGCAAAACCTTCTTCGTCGTTTTCTTCGACGGCCATTTCAATCAGCATACGGTTGTCTTCGATACCCGAAGCGATGTTGTCGAGCGTCAGCACGATGCCTTCAAGGAT
>NZ_JAZBJP010000222.1:0-398 GCF_036352915.1 Streptomyces bugieae | reverse complement strand
GCGCAGCCGTGTCGTGGACCTCGTATGCCTGCGGTGCCCGTCCGACCGCGCGGTGGAACAGGCGCGCCGGGCGAATCGGGAAGCCCGGTGCGCGCGGTCCGACGGCTTCCACGTGAACGGGACGGCATGGATCGCTGCTGCACCGCGTGCCCGGGAACCTTCAGCTCCCTCAAAAACGCAGAAAGCTTTTCTGCATCAATAACAGTGAAAAGGTTCTTTCCATGCGGAAGTTGCATGGATTCAGGTAAGGTAAGGTAGTGACATGGGATTGCGCTTGGAGGAGTCGCTGCGGCTGACGGTGGCCGCATTGATGCAGGTAACGGGTGAATCGCAGCGGTCGGTCGCAGGGGTGCTGGGACTGACACAGACACAGGTGTCGCGCCGGCAGTCGGGCGCCA
>NZ_JAZBJP010000221.1:0-398 GCF_036352915.1 Streptomyces bugieae | reverse complement strand
AATCACGACTCCGCCATCGCGGCCGCCGCCTCGCGGATGTCGGCCGCCGCCGGGGGCCGCCGCCTGATCGAGATGGGCGCGCGGCGCACCCACGAGCTGTCGGCGGTGGCCTCGGCGCGGGCGGCGTACGTCGGCGGGTTCGACGCCACCTCCGACCTGGCGGCCGGTTTCCGCTACGGCATCCCGACCGTGGGCACCAGCGCGCACGCCTTCACCCTGCTCCACGACACCGAGCGCGACGCGTTCCGGGCCCAGGTGGACTCGCTGGGCCGGGGCACCACGCTGCTGGTCGACACGTACGACGTGACCGAGGCGGTGCGGGCGGCGGTGGAGATCGCGGGGCCCGGGCTCGGGGCCGTACGGATCGACTCGGGCGATCTGCTGCTGGTCGCGCACCG
>NZ_JAZBJP010000220.1:0-399 GCF_036352915.1 Streptomyces bugieae | reverse complement strand
GATGTATGAAGTGGGGGTGCGAGGGGGCTGCGAGAGTGCCGTTTGCGGCAAGAAGCCGTGCTGCCCGGGGAGTTGAGGGGGGTCCGGGGCAGGCGCGGGTGCAGGCGCGCGTGCTGTGCGGATCGTGCCGGTCCGCGCGGAAGCGGTGTGGATGGCCGGACTTGCCGTGTGTCGTTCCTCGTTCCGGTCCAAGTCGCTTACCCGGTACGGCTATTGCTGCGCGGGCTGGTGCTCCCCTCGAAGATGTCCGGTTGAGATGTCCGGTCGGTCGCCCCGCAGGGACGCCGACTTCTGCGATTGAGGAGGAATGTGCGTGACGGATTCGCTTCAGGAGGCCGAGGCCGTGGTGACTGACGAGACGGACGAGAACAGGACGCGGAAGAACGGTCTGTACGGGGA
>NZ_JAZBJP010000219.1:0-400 GCF_036352915.1 Streptomyces bugieae | reverse complement strand
ACACAGTTCTTCATCAACAACTGGGGCGCGGCGCCCTGGACCGGCCTCGACAACTACCGCATCGCCGTCGACTTCGACGCGCCGATCGGTGAGGCCCTGCTCCACTCCTTCTTCGTGACCTGCGTCTTCACGTTCTTCTCGGTCGGGTTCGCCTGGCTGCTGGGGACGACGGCGGCGATCCTCCTCCAGGAGAGCTTCCGGGGCCGGGGCATCCTGCGGGCGGTCTTCCTCGTGCCGTACGCCCTGCCGGTCTACGCCGCCGTCATCACCTGGGCGTTCATGTTCCAGCGGGACAACGGCCTGATCAACCACGTGCTGCACGAACAGCTCGGCATCATCGGCGAGCCGTCGTTCTGGCTGATCGGCGACAACAGCATCTACACGCTGATCATCGTCTCGG
>NZ_JAZBJP010000218.1:0-401 GCF_036352915.1 Streptomyces bugieae | reverse complement strand
CACCACGGCAAGCGCATCGACCTGCGGGCGACGATGAACGCGTCGCGGTCGACTGGCTGGGAGTCGGTGCTGTTGGCACGGATCCGGCCCCGCCGACGCCCCAGGCGGGTGCTCCTGCTCTGCGATGTGAGCCGCTCGATGCAGCCCTACGCCGCCATCTATCTGCGTCTGATGCGGGCGGCGGTGCTGCGCCGGGCAGGGGGCCACCCGGAGGTTGTCGCGTTTTCGACGTCGCTGACTCGACTGACCTCGGTGCTGTCTCATCGCTCGGCCGAGATGGCGCTACATCGGGCCAACGCTAGGGTGACCGACCGCTACGGCGGTACGTTCATCGGCCGTAGTGTCGCCGCCCTGCTGGCCCCGCCGCATGGCAACGCGTTACGCGGCGCGGTGGTGATCAT
>NZ_JAZBJP010000217.1:0-401 GCF_036352915.1 Streptomyces bugieae | reverse complement strand
CACCCCCTCCGTACCCGGGGTGTGGTTCTGCGCCCCGCCCGACCAGGCGTCGTTGGCGAACTCGTGGTCGTCCCAGATCGCGATGACCGGGTGGGCCGCGTGCTGCGACTGGAGGTCGGCGTCGGTCTTGTTGTTGCCGTGCCGGGCCCGGTAGTCGGCGAGGTCCAGGATCTCGTGGGCGGGCCGGTGCTCGCGCAGGGCCGCGCCCTGGGTCGGGTAGCCGCCGGTCGCGTACTCGTACAGGTAGTCGCCCAGGTGCAGCACCGCGTCCAGGTCGGGGCGGGCGGCGAGATGCCGGTACGCGGAGAACCAGCCGGCCTCCCAGTTGGCGCAGGACACCACCCCGAAGCGGAGCCCCGCCACGTCCGCCCCGACGGCGGGCGCGGTGCGGGTGCGGCCGG
>NZ_JAZBJP010000216.1:0-402 GCF_036352915.1 Streptomyces bugieae | reverse complement strand
GCCCTCGTGCAGCGGCCCGCCACCGGGGACGGGCCCTTCCCCACCGTCTTCGACATCCACGGCGGCCCGACCGGGCACGACAGCGACGCCGTCGCCTCCGGCCCGGCGGCCTGGGTCGACCACGGCTTCGCCGTCGTACGGGTCAACTACCGCGGCTCCACCGGTTACGGCCGCGCCTGGACGGACGCGCTCAAGCACCGGGTCGGCCTGATCGAGCTGGAGGACATCGCGGCCGTACGGGAGTGGTCGGTCGCCTCCGGGCTCGCGGACCCGGAGCGGCTGGTCCTCGCCGGGGGCTCCTGGGGCGGCTATCTGACCCTGCTCGGCCTCGGCACCCAGCCCGACGCCTGGGCGCTGGGGCTGGCGGCGGTGCCGGTCGCGGACTACGTCACGGCGTACCAC
>NZ_JAZBJP010000215.1:0-404 GCF_036352915.1 Streptomyces bugieae | reverse complement strand
CCCCGGCCCCGGCGGTGGAGACCGGGGTGAGCATCCCGTCCAGCCGCCGCTGCCACACGGCCCGGCCGGTCGCCGCGTCCACGGCGGTCACCAGGGTGGAGACACCGTCGGGCGAGTGCTCGGAGGCGTACGCGAGGCCGGACGCCTCGTCGTACAGCCCGAAGTCCGGCCGTACGTGCCCCGTCAGCGGACCCTTCCACCGGGCCACCCCGCTCGTGCCGTCCAGCGCCGTGACCGTGCCGCCGTCCGCGACGACCAGCAGGGCGGAGCCCGCCGGGAACGCCGAGCCGGGGCTCGCGGAGACCCCGGTCTCCCGGACGGGGGCGCCCTTCACCGGGTCGTACGCGCGCAGCTTCCCGTCCGGGCCCGCCGAGAGCACCACCCCGCCCGAGACGATGGGTGCC
>NZ_JAZBJP010000214.1:0-405 GCF_036352915.1 Streptomyces bugieae | reverse complement strand
CCGGTGGTCTTTCCGCCAACACTTTCAGCAAGGACTCGTTGAAAGGCAGCAGTGTCGATACTTTGCCAGAACCGACTAAAAGTTATCTGGTGCCTAAAGCCAAGGTTGTTATCGCCGACTGGTTGCAAAAGAATGGCGCCGGTTACAGTTACAATAATAATTTGAATATCACCCCCGCCAGATGGCTGCTGGTGTATCAGGATCTAGCGAAAAGTGATACTCCATACGAACTGCGCTACGCCGTTACCTTTTATAAGCGGCCGGAGGGGGGAAGCATGTTCTCAGCCTTCGACCAATTCAAATGCAGCCCAACCCCGCGCGCGGCACCACTAACACAGTGGCAAGCCAGTGATTATGCGATGGTGAAGCAGGTCACCACGGAATATATGGATGACTGCCTTAGCC
>NZ_JAZBJP010000213.1:0-405 GCF_036352915.1 Streptomyces bugieae | reverse complement strand
CATCAATTCGATCCCTCTGCGATGCCCCCATGATCTTGAACGATGTCATGGTATTGGTCCGCAGCGGCCCGAATGTGCAGTCACACGTAGACAATTCGGTCAAGCGTTCGTCACGTTTCGGCCACGGCGCCGAGCCGTCGCACGTTCTGAACGCTCCGATCTCCCGAAGCGTCAGTCCGCGACGGCCTCCTCGCGGGCGGCGTTCAACTTGAGGACCCGAGCGCACGAGAGCGGGGTCACGAGAGCGTTGGTCCGCAGGCCCGACTGAGGCAGCCGCTGAGATTCGAGGGTGTCGTCGTCTTCCTCAAGCCGATAGGACGAGGGGTGCCTGCGCTTGGCCGCGGCCAGCTCACGCGAGTACCGCTGCGACGAACACCAGAGCGGATGCGTCGCCAACTCGATGAC
>NZ_JAZBJP010000212.1:0-406 GCF_036352915.1 Streptomyces bugieae | reverse complement strand
CCTCGGCACCCTCGCCGTCGGCGGCCTGTTCACCGCCTTCCCCTCGCTCTCCTGGGACCCGTGGCCGGACGCGTACATCTTCGTCGGCACGATCGTGGCGATGTACGCCCAGGCCAAGGGCATGGTCGAGTTCTGGTTCGCCTGGCTCCTGGTCGACCTCGTCGGCGTCCCGCTGAACTTCGCCAACGGCTTCGCCTTCTCCGGCTTCGTCTACATCATCTACGGCGCCCTCGTCCTGTGGGGCATGCGCGACTGGTGGCTGCGTACGCGGACACCCGCTCTGGAAGGAGCCCCGGCATGACTGCCCAGCCCACATGGCTGCACCCCGGCCACGACCCGCTCGTCGAGGACCTCTCCCTGGACCCGGTCGAGCAGGCCATCCGTGACATCGCCGCGGGCCGCCCCG
>NZ_JAZBJP010000211.1:0-407 GCF_036352915.1 Streptomyces bugieae | reverse complement strand
GCAGTCCGTCCACGTCAACGGTGGCTGGCTGCTCCACTGAGAACGTCAACAGGCAAGGAGACCCAACGAAATGATCGAACGAGTCCGTGCCGTCCTCGTCACCCGCGACCACACGATGCTGGTCATCCGCCGCACCAGGCCCGGCGTCCCCGAGTACTGGGTCCTGCCCGGCGGCGGCGTCGAGCCCACCGATGAGTCACGCGAGGCCGCCCTCCACCGCGAGATCCACGAGGAGATCGCCGGAAAGGCCGACATCATCCGTCTGCTCCACACGATGGAGTCCGACGACGAGCGTCAGCTCTTCTACCTCGCCCGCATCGCGACCTGGTCCTTCGACGACCGCACCGGTCCCGAGTTCAGCGCCGAGGGCCGCGGGGAGTACGCGCTGGAGGAGATCCCGCTGACCC
>NZ_JAZBJP010000210.1:0-408 GCF_036352915.1 Streptomyces bugieae | reverse complement strand
ACGTGTGAGGCATCGGAACCGTCCGGAGCCTCAGATGGCCAGGGCGGCGGCGCCGCCGTCCCACAGCGCGATGGCCAGCAGCAGGCACGCCCCCAGGGTGAACGCGGTGCGGACCTGGTGGAGAGTGTTCCAGCGGGACTCGAAGGCCGTACGGGCGGCGCTGTCGTCGCCGCCCTCCGCCTTCGCGAGCGCGTTGTTGAGCGGGATGTTCCCGGCGATCGTGACCAGGTGCCCGGCGACCGCGCAGACGAGCGCCCCCACGATCGCGGGCGCCTCCACGGAGTCGTACTCGCCGAGCCCGGTGAAGAGCGCGGCGGCGGGCAGGGCGACCACGCCGAGGAAGAGGACGAGGAAGGCGGGGCCGGGCACCTTCTCGTTGAAGCGGCGCATCATCGCCGTGAACTGTTC
>NZ_JAZBJP010000209.1:0-408 GCF_036352915.1 Streptomyces bugieae | reverse complement strand
CGCTCGGACAGCTGATGGTCGCCGCCCGGACGAAGGAGTGAGGGAGGAGAGCGCCATGTGTCTGGCCGTACCCGGCCGAGTGCTGGAGATCGAGGAACGCGACGCCACGCGGATGGCCAAGGTCGACTTCGGCGGTGTCGTCAAGGACGTCTGCCTGGAGTACGTCCCCGACATGCGGGTGGGGGACTACGCCATCGTCCACGTCGGATTCGCCCTGCAACGGCTCGACGAGGAGTCGGCGCGCCAGACCCTGGAACTCTTCGAGAACCTCGGCGTCCTGGAGGAGGAGTTCGGCGACCACTGGGGCAGGGCGGCGAAGGACGCGGGCGCCGAACGCCCGGCCGGAACCGAACTCCCCGCCGACCGCAGTGAGAAGGAGGCGCGGTCATGAAGTATCTCAATGAATTC
>NZ_JAZBJP010000208.1:0-410 GCF_036352915.1 Streptomyces bugieae | reverse complement strand
CTGTTTACCCTTTATAACGACTACCTGCAACGCAACGCGATTCGCGACGACCTCAATAGTTACCTGCATGAAATGAGCGATGTCACCGCCAGCAATATTCAAACCTGGCTGACCGGTCGTATTGCCCTGGTAGAGAATGCGGCACAAAACATCGCCATCAATCCTGACCCCAGTGTGGTTGCCAGCCTGCTCGAGCAGAAGGCCCTGACCTCCTCGTTCATGGCAACCTACGTGGGTGACAGCAAAGGCGCCTTCACCATCCGCCCCGACACCAAGATGCCGGATGGCTTCGATCCACGGGTTCGTCCCTGGTATAAAGGCGCCCAGAGCAGCAACGGCTCGACCCTGACCGAACCTTACATCGACGCCGCTACCGGGCAGTTGATCATTTCTGTTGCCACCCCCAGCAC
>NZ_JAZBJP010000207.1:0-412 GCF_036352915.1 Streptomyces bugieae | reverse complement strand
CTCGTCGACGGACGGCCGATGGACGGGGAGTTCCGTATCGTGCTCCCCGACGGCCGGGTGCGCGGGCTCCGTATGACGGGCGAGCCGGTCCTCGACACCGAGGGCTGCACCGCCTCCATGTGGGCCGTCCTGCGGGAGACCGGCGAGGAGAGCGCCGGGCACGGCCCGGACGCGGCGCAGCGCGACGAGCCCGTCGAGCGCACGGAGCACCGGACGGCCGTGGAGCTCCAGGAGGCCGTTCTGCCGCCGTGGCGCGGTTCGTCACCCCTTCCGCGGCCCGCCCCGGGCGCCCTGGACGTCGCCGCCCACTACCTCCCTTCCGCGTCGGGCGGCCGCGTCGGCGGCGACTGGTACGACGCGATGGCGCTGCCGGACGGCCGGACCCTGCTGACCGTCGGCGATCTGGCCGGGC
>NZ_JAZBJP010000206.1:0-412 GCF_036352915.1 Streptomyces bugieae | reverse complement strand
ATGTTCGAGGAGCGCCTGCGGCTCATCGAGGGAGCACCCGCGTGCTTCGCCACCGCCACCGGCATGGCAGCGGTGTTCACCGCTCTGGGCGCGCTGTTGGGCGCCGGTGACCGCCTGGTGGCCGCCCGCAGCTTGTTCGGGTCGTGCTTCGTGGTGTGTAACGAGATCCTTCCGCGCTGGGGTGTCGAGACGGTGTTCGTCGACGGTGACGACCTCTCCCAGTGGGAGGAGGCACTGTCGGTGCCGACGCAGGCGGTGTTCTTCGAGACGCCGTCGAACCCCATGCAGTCCCTGGTCGATATCGCCGCGGTGTCTGAGTTGGCGCATGCCGCCGGCGCAAAGGTCGTGCTGGACAACGTCTTTGCCACTCCACTTCTGCAGCAGGGCATCCCGCTCGGTGCGGATGTGGTGG
>NZ_JAZBJP010000205.1:0-414 GCF_036352915.1 Streptomyces bugieae | reverse complement strand
CTGCTGAAGGAACGGGTCGGTGAGGTCTCGCAGTTCATGGACACCCTGCGCCAGGTGGCCGAGGGGCAGACCGTCATCGACCCTGAGGTGGTGCGGGTGCTGCTGGCCCAGCAGACGGACAGCCGCCCGCTGAACCGTCTCACCCCCCGCGAGCGGGAGGTGCTGGCGCTGATGGCCGAGGGGCTCAACAACCAGACCATCGCGCAGCGGCTCACCGTCACCGAGGCATCGGTGGTCAAGCACTCCGGCAACATCTTCATGAAACTGGACCTCGACCCGGCGGAGGGCAACCGGCGGGTGCTGGCCGTGCTCGCCCATCTGCGGGGCGATCCGGACTGACGGCCGCCGCCGCTGCCCGTACGGGAGGCCGGGCCGCACCCCGCCGGTCCCGGAGGAGCCCCCAAGGCCCCCCTC
>NZ_JAZBJP010000204.1:0-415 GCF_036352915.1 Streptomyces bugieae | reverse complement strand
CGGCTTCGCTGGGGAAGCTGGATTCGATCATGACCTGGTAGCGGCGCATGTCGACGATGTGGTCGATGTGCTCGATGTCGACGGGGCACTGCTCGACGCAGGCGCCGCAGGTGGTGCAGGACCACAGCACGTCGGGGTCGATGACGCCGCCCGCGGCGGAGCCGCCGTCGGATGCAGCTTCGAGCGTGCCGATCAGGGGGCGCTCGGCCTCGGCGAGGGCGCCGGCGGGGACGTCGGCGAGCTGCTCCTCGGTCGCCTTCTCCTCGCCCTCCATCGTCTTGCCGCCGCCGGCGAGGAGGTAGGGCGCCTTGGCGTGTGCGTGGTCGCGCAGGGCCATGATCAGCAGCTTGGGGGAGAGCGGCTTGCCGGTGTTCCAGGCGGGGCACTGGGACTGGCAGCGGCCGCACTCGGTGCA
>NZ_JAZBJP010000203.1:0-416 GCF_036352915.1 Streptomyces bugieae | reverse complement strand
CCTCTCGGCGATCGCCCACTGGTACGCCACCCGGTACGGCACCGAGATCGACACCGGGCAGCTCGTGTACGGGCCCTCCGTCCTCAGCCAGCTCTCCCAGCTCCTCCAGATGTGGACGGAGCCGGGGGACGGGGTCGTCGTCCACACCCCCACGTACGACGGTTTCCGCAAGGCGATCACCGGGCTCGGGCGGGAGCTGCGCGCGGTCCCCGTGGGGGACGGGGAGGCGCTGGAGCGGGAGCTGTCCCGGGCGGACGCCAAGGTGCTGGTGGTCTGCTCGCCGCACAACCCGACCGGGCGGGTCTGGACGGCCGACGAGCTGGCCCGGTTGGCGGAACGCGCGGAACGGCACGGGGTGGCGGTCGTAAGCGACGAGATCCACGCGGACTTCGTGCACGAGGGGCAGGTCCATGTGC
>NZ_JAZBJP010000202.1:0-417 GCF_036352915.1 Streptomyces bugieae | reverse complement strand
TCCCCCAGCAGCGCCTCCGACTCCAGCGTCACCGTGTTCGCGACCAGCCGGCCGCCGGGGCGCAGCGCCTCCCAGCACGCGTCGAGCAGACCCGCCGCCGTCAGGCCGCCGCCGATGAACACCGCGTCGGGGTTGGGCAGTTCGGTCAGGGCTGCGGGGGCCGGGCCCGTGACGACGCGCAGCCCCGGCACCCCCAGGCGTTCCGCGTTACGGGTGATCCGCTCCGCCCTCGCCGGGTCCCGCTCCACGCTCACCGCCCGGCACGATCCATGGGCCCGCATCCACTCGATCGCGATCGAGCCCGAGCCGCCGCCCACGTCCCAGAGCAGTTCGCCGGGCGCGGGCGCCAGGGTCGCGAGCGTGGCCGCCCGGATGTGGCGCTTGGTGAGCTGGCCGTCGTGCTCGTACGCCTCGTCC
>NZ_JAZBJP010000201.1:0-417 GCF_036352915.1 Streptomyces bugieae | reverse complement strand
ATGAGCAGCAGGGTCGAGCACATGGTGAGGAGCAGCAGCACCAGCCCGACCATGGTCATCCGCGAGGCCCAGATGACCGTCTGCGGCTTCATCCGGCGGCCGGTGAGCAGCCGGTGGTAGGTGACGGGGCCGATGAGGGCCGCGACGGTCGCGGAGCCGAGCACCACCGTGGTGACGTAGATGTCCCGGTCCACCTCGGACAGTTCGGCGAACCGCGGCTGGAACACCACGGCGAGGAGGAAGCCGAAGAGGATCTGCACCCCGGTCTGGGCGACGCGCAGTTCCTGGAGCAGCTCGGTCCACTGCCGGTCCGCCCGCTCCTCCTCGGTCTCCTCGCGGCCTCTGCCGTCGGTCGTTGACACGGGCGCCTCCTCATCTCGACGCGACCGGG
The DNA here is from genome assembly GCF_036352915.1 of Streptomyces bugieae. Taxonomy (NCBI): domain Bacteria; kingdom Bacillati; phylum Actinomycetota; class Actinomycetes; order Kitasatosporales; family Streptomycetaceae; genus Streptomyces; species Streptomyces bugieae. The sequence continues at coordinate 26 of NZ_JAZBJP010000201.1, read as the reverse complement.
TACACCGGCACACCCGTTCGATACGG
>NZ_JAZBJP010000200.1:0-418 GCF_036352915.1 Streptomyces bugieae | reverse complement strand
ACCCCCTCGGTTACGGCCCCGAGCGGTACATCTGGGCCATGCTCGCCTCCATCGCCACCTTCGTCGGCGGTGCGGTCTTCTCGGTCTACGACGGGGTGCACACCCTGATCGCGGGCGAGGAACTGGGCGATCCGCTGATCTCGTACATCGTCCTCGGCGTCGCCTTCGCGCTGGAGGGCTACTCCCTGCGTACCGGCGTCAAACAGGTACGGCGCGAGGCGGCCCGGCTGCGGGTGCCGGACACGTACTACCTGCGCCACACCCCCGACACCGCCGTGAAGGCCGTCGTCATGGAGGACTCGGCGGCGCTGGCCGGGCTGCTGCTGGCGGCGGGCGGGCTGCTCGGCGGGCAGCTGACGGGGTCGGGGGTCTGGGACGGGATCGCGTCCTGTCTGATCGGCCTGCTGCTCGTGTACGT
>NZ_JAZBJP010000199.1:0-423 GCF_036352915.1 Streptomyces bugieae | reverse complement strand
CAGCAGCGCGGGGTCCACGCCCGCCCCGGACTCCGGCCGGACGGCGGCCCGCGCGGCGATGGCCTGGAGGACGGAGGCCGTCCCGTAGCAGAGCGCGGAGGCTAGTGCACAGATCATCCCCAGGGGCACGAAAGGGAATGTACCGGGCGGAGGAAGAGAGGGGAGGGTGCCGGTCCGTTCGCTTCGGTTCCTAACCCGCTCGCCCCGCAACTAGTCTGACAAGAGGTCCGGTGACGAGACGTGCCGGACGCGCACCACGTACGACGCACGGGGGAGAACTGAAGAGATGGCCAAGCGGAGGCTGAGGTCGAGCACCGTCGTGCTCGGCGGCATGGGGCTGCTCGCCCTGACGATCACGTCCTGCGGATCCGAACCGGACCGGCGGTGCGCCGACCGGACGACCCGCGAGACCCTGCCCAGTTA
>NZ_JAZBJP010000198.1:0-423 GCF_036352915.1 Streptomyces bugieae | reverse complement strand
CTCGAAGAGCGGATCGTCGAGTTGCAGACGAATCTGGCAGGCGTGTCCGCACAGAACGAGCGGCTCGCCAACACGCTCCGTGAGGCGCGTGACCAGATCGTGGCCCTCAAGGAAGAGGTCGACCGGCTCGCACAGCCGCCGGCCGGTTTCGGAGTCTTCCTTCAGGCCAACGAGGACGGCACCTGCGACATCTTCACCGGGGGCCGCAAGCTCCGGGTGAACGTCAGTCCCAGCGTCGAGCTCGAGGACCTCCGGCGCGGCCAGGAGGTCATGCTCAACGAAGCGCTCAACGTGGTCGAGGCCATGGAGTTCGAGCGGGCCGGGGACATCGTCACCCTCAAGGAGATCCTTGAGGACGGCGAGCGGGCCCTGGTGGTCGGGCACACCGACGAGGAGAGGGTGGTGCGGCTCGCCGTCCTCAAG
>NZ_JAZBJP010000197.1:0-424 GCF_036352915.1 Streptomyces bugieae | reverse complement strand
GCCCACCTCGACTTGGTGTTGGAGATCCATACGCCGAGCTTCACGGTCACCGGTTCGCCGTCGATCGTGATTGTCTCAGTGTGGCTGCGGGGCACCGGCCGGTCCGTACCTTCCCGCTGCACCCACTGCGTAAGGGCTGCCAGGCCCCGCTGGAAGGCCGCCTGGGACTTGCTCGGGCTCTTACGAGCGGCTGCCGGGGCGGGAGGCGGGGCCTGGGCGGGTTGTACGCCCAGCGCGGTCAGGCGCTGCTGCTGCTCGGGGAGAAGCTGTGCCCAGGTGGCCGGGTTCTTCTGCCGCTCCAGCCAGCGCCCGATGTCATCGCCCTCGAACAGCACCCCGGGCTGGATCTCGGGCAGGACGCCGTCGGCGTTGACCAGGTCCGCGAGGACGCGGTAGTGGCGTTGCCAGTCCAGTGGCCATGGGC
>NZ_JAZBJP010000196.1:0-424 GCF_036352915.1 Streptomyces bugieae | reverse complement strand
AGTTGGAGCCGCGCCTTCGGGTAGCTCCGGCCGCTGGCCCTGCAGGCGAGCCGGGGACCGGCCGACACGCTGTAGCGCTTGCAGTCGGCGCAGGGCTTCAGCGTGACGGCGCCGGTGACCGGGCCGGTGTAGAGGACCTCGACCCCGTTGGGCGCGTCATTGCTGATGACCAGCTCCATCCGGGGCCCGCCGGGGCTCCCCGACGGCGGCAGCCGCTTGCCCGCCGCCGGCCGGGCGGCGGCTATCTCGGCGGCGATGGCGGTCTTCCGGGCCTGCGCGGCCCGCTCGTCACCCTTGTACGAACGGGCGAAACCGGCCAGCGTCGTGCGGGCCTCGCCGAACTTCTTCTGCTCGAACCGGTCGATTCCGCAGGCGTACGTCCCGTTCCGGATGCCCCGGTCGGCCTTGGCGCCGAGCGCCGGGA
>NZ_JAZBJP010000195.1:0-425 GCF_036352915.1 Streptomyces bugieae | reverse complement strand
CCCAGCGCGGGATGGTGGCACTGGTGTACCTGCGTGAACACACCACTCCGGTGAGGATCGCCGCAGGGTCCGGGATCAGCGAGTCCACCGCCCACACCTACACCAGCGCAGTCGTCGACCTGCTCGCCGCCCGTGCTCCGGGTCTGCTGAAGACGCTGCGCGAGCATGATCCCGACTTCGTCCTGCCCGACGGGACTCTCGCCGAGTACGACCGGGTCGGCGACGGCCGGGCCGACCACTCCCACAAACACCGGCCCCACGGCGTGAACGTGCAGGTCGTCACCGATCACGACGGCCGGCTGCTGTGGCTCTCGCCCGCCCTGCCGGGCCGCACCCACGACCTGACCGCCGCCCGCACCCACCGAATCATCCGGATCTGCGAGCGCCAGGGCGTTCCCATCATGGCCGATCCCGCCCACCAGGGC
>NZ_JAZBJP010000194.1:0-426 GCF_036352915.1 Streptomyces bugieae | reverse complement strand
CCTGGAGGGCGGCGGCCGTCCTGACGTCCCGCCAGGCCCTGGCGTCGCGGGAGGAGAGCGGTCGCGCCGGACGCACCTGGTCGGTCCGCACGGTGCTGATGTGGCCGGGGTACTGGCCCAGGCCCCGGAAGATGACGTTGAGCACCCGTTCGCGGTCGTCCTCCGCCACGGCGACGACCGTGCCGTGGTCCGAGGTGCCGCGTACGGCGAAGTGCGGGATGCCGGCCGTGTCCAGCAGCGCGGTGACCGCGGAGCGGTTGGCCTCGCGGGCGGCCAGCGGTGTCAGGGCCCGTATGACGTAGACGTCGTCGCCCGTGTCGGCCTCCGGGGCCGGGGCCGGGGTGTCGTTGCGCGGCTGCGCCGGGATGCCGATGGGCGCGCCGGGCACGGCGGTGCCCCTCGCCGCGAACGCGGCGGGGTTGGGGA
>NZ_JAZBJP010000193.1:0-427 GCF_036352915.1 Streptomyces bugieae | reverse complement strand
ATCGTAACCCGGCTGGATGCGCAAGGTCAGCGGCCAGTCGCGTTGACGTGCCAGTTCGGCCAGCTTCGCCGGTTGTAGTTGATCGGCCAGGAATTGATCGTCATCCCCTTGATCTACCAGCACCGGCATTTTTTCTGCACCGCTCGCCAGCAGGTGGCAACTGTCATATTGCAGCCACTGAGTTTCGTCATCACCCAAATAGGTGCTGAAGGCTTTACGCCCCCATGGCACCTGGCAGGGGTTAACGATCGGCGCGAATGCCGATACCGAACGGAAGCGCTGTGGATTGCGAAGCGCCATCACCAGCGCGCCGTGTCCCCCCATTGAGTGACCGAAAATCGACTGACGATCACTAACGCTGAAATGCTGATGAATCAACGCCGGTAGTTCATCGCTGATGTAGTCGTACATACGGAAGTGTTTGTTC
>NZ_JAZBJP010000192.1:0-428 GCF_036352915.1 Streptomyces bugieae | reverse complement strand
GTGAGCCCTCCGGCACGGAGGATCTGCACGTCGGCCGGTACGAGGTCGCCCGGACCCAGCCGGATCACATCGCCCGGCACCAGATCGGCCACCGGCACGTCCCGCTCCCTGGGCGGGGCATCGGCCGAGGAGCGGCGCACGACGGTCGCCGTGGTCGCCACCAGTTCCCTGAGCGCCGCTGTCGAACGGTCGGCCCGGTGCTCCTCGGTCGAGCGCAGCAGACAGCTGACCGCGACGAGGGCGAGGATCACACAGGCCGTGCCCCACGCGGAGACGGCGGCGGAGACCAGCCCCAGGCAGAGCAGTACGGAAGTGAACGGGTCCCGGAGGCTGCGGACGAAGCGCCGGGGCCAGGGCACCGGCCGCCAGGCGGGCAGCACGTTCTCGCCGTACTGCGCGAGCCGCTCCTCGGCCCGTGCCTCCACCAG
>NZ_JAZBJP010000191.1:0-428 GCF_036352915.1 Streptomyces bugieae | reverse complement strand
GGTGCATAGACCGCCGCTAGGCCGGGATCGTGGCGGATGGCGGTGAGTGCCTCACATACGTCGGCGGCAGTCTTAGCCGAGCAGGCCAGGCCGGTTTCGGCGATCCGGGCCGCGGGCTCCCACAGTTCGGGCAGCCCGCGGCTCGCCCCGTGGGTGTGCAGGGCCGCCAGCGCCGCAGGTGCACCGGGGACGGCGACACCCAGCGCCCCATACAGCGGGATGGTGCTCAGCCCCTGGTCGCGATAGAACGGGGTGGTCCCGCCGTCCGGGCCGAATCCCGATCCGCCGATCGTCCACACCCGGCCGTCGGGTTCGCGCACCACCGCGAATGCGTCACCGCCGATTCCGCATTGGCCGGGCAGCACTAGCCAGGTGAGTGCGGCCATGGCCAGGGTGGCGTCGACGGCATTGCCGCCCGCCGCCAGTAC
>NZ_JAZBJP010000190.1:0-429 GCF_036352915.1 Streptomyces bugieae | reverse complement strand
CCGGCCACGTGGGACCCCGAGACGGGCACCGGACCCAACAACGAGCTGGAGTACTACACCGACAACAAGAACGCCGCCCAGGACGGCGACGGCAACCTCGTCCTGGAAGCCCGCCGCGAGCCGACCCCGGGCTCGGCCTGCCCGCGCGACCCGCTGAGCGGGAGCACCACCTGCCAGTACACCTCGGCGCGGCTCAACACCTACGGGAAGTTCCAGTTCACCTACGGCCGGGTCGAGGCACGCATCAAGGTCTCCGGCACCCAGGGGCTCTGGCCCGCGTTCTGGATGCTGGGCGCGGACTACTTCGACCAGGCGCGCCCGTCGCCGTACACCGGTGAGATCGACATCATCGAACACGAGGGCAAGGAGCCGAACACCACCTACTCCAACCTGCACGCGCCCGCCTACCACGGCGCGGCCGGTAACGGA
>NZ_JAZBJP010000189.1:0-429 GCF_036352915.1 Streptomyces bugieae | reverse complement strand
ATCTTGGGCATCGGCATCGGCGGCACGCCCGAAAAAGCCGTGTTGATGGCGAAAGAATCCCTGATGAGCCACATCGACATCCAAGAATTGCAGGAAAAAGCCGCGTCCGGCGCGGAATTGTCCACCACCGAAGCCCTGCGCCTCGAACTCTTTGAAAAGGTCAACGCGCTGGGCATCGGCGCGCAAGGCTTGGGCGGTCTGACCACCGTGTTGGACGTGAAAATCCTCGATTACCCGACCCATGCCGCCCCCAAACCGATTGCCATGATTCCCAACTGTGCCGCCACCCGCCACGTCGAATTTGAATTGGACGGCTCAGGTCCTGTCGAACTCACGCCGCCGCGCGTCGAAGACTGGCCCGATCTGACTTACAGCCCCGACAACGGCAAACGCGTCGATGTCGATAAGCTGACCAAAGAAGAAGTGGCA
>NZ_JAZBJP010000188.1:0-431 GCF_036352915.1 Streptomyces bugieae | reverse complement strand
TGGAGGATCTGGCGGTGGACCCGGTGTCGGGTGTGCTGCTGACCCGGGTACTCGCTTCGGGCCGGCCGCTCGCGCTGCTGTGTCACGCCCCGGCGGCCGCGTTCGCCGCGAAGGGTGAGGGCGGGGCGTGGCCGTTCGCGGGGTACCGGATGACGGGGCTGTCGAACCTGGAGGAGAAGTTCAACAGTTTCGGCCGTAAGGCCATCTGGTTGCTGGAGGACCGGCTACGGGAGAGCGGGGCGGAGTACTCCAAGGGGCTTCTGCCGTTGCGGCCGTACGTGGTCGTGGACCGGAACCTGCACGCCGGGCAGAACCCGGCGTCCTCCGAACGCCTCGCCCGCCGCGTCGTCGCCGATGTGAACGCGACTCCGGCGCGCTAGCTGTATCTCCGGCGCCTGTGTAGGCCCCTCGGCGCCCGCCCTGATGTTGAC
>NZ_JAZBJP010000187.1:0-433 GCF_036352915.1 Streptomyces bugieae | reverse complement strand
GCGTCGAACGCATCGCCAGCGGCCCGAACATCGCCCGCCGCGCCCTGGCGGACGGCTGGCTCCCTGGCCCCGACGGCGACGCCACGGCCGCCGCGGTGGCCGCCGCCGCGCGCGCCGGGGACCCGGTGGCCACCGCCTCGTACGAGCGGGCCGCCCAGGCGCTCGCGGCCGGGATCGCCGCCACCGCGACCCTGGTCGAGATCGACATCGCGGTGATCGGCGGGGGAGTGGCCAAGTCCGGGCCGCTGTTGTTCGGCCCGCTGCGCGCGGCGCTGACCGACTACGCCGGGCTGGAGTTCCTGCGCGGCCTTCGGGTGGTTCCGGCCGAACTCGGCGGGGATGCCGGCCTCGTCGGGGCGGCGGCGCTGGTTCGGGGCTGACGTTTCTGCTGCTGAATCTGCATGTGGGTGCGGCCCCACTCGCACAACGCGCC
>NZ_JAZBJP010000186.1:0-434 GCF_036352915.1 Streptomyces bugieae | reverse complement strand
CCGTAAAAGCCTGTATTGCTCGTCCGTAGGCTTCTGCCTCTTTACAAGCTCGCTTTCTTTCGCCGACCGGCAATACTGCGCTATCAGTTTTGCATCCTGTTTGTCTGTTTTGGTTCGCTTGAACCTGCTTTCTGCATACTTGCTTATTTTCAGCGGGTTCACTACGTAAACGCTGTAATACTGCGCGAAGTAGTCGGCAACTTCTTCATAATAATTGCCGGTTGCCTCCATGCAGATATGCAGATTCTGACATCCCAAGCTTTTCAACCGGTCCGAAAACTGATTTAAACCTTTTGAATCGTTGTCAAACTTTGCCGAATATTCGGCATTGCCGACAATGGCGGATGCGTTAAAGGTCAGTTTCGATATATCCAATCCTACGGCGTTACGCATGGGATTACCCTTATATATTCAGAATCTGTGTTCTTTGATAC
>NZ_JAZBJP010000185.1:0-436 GCF_036352915.1 Streptomyces bugieae | reverse complement strand
GCCCAGGACTTCTCCACGTTGGCGAAAGTGGTCCACGCCGTGTCGTATTCGGTGGCCTCGGCCTGGCACAGCACCGACGCGAACGTCGCGAAGGACTCGTTGAGCCACAGGTCATCCCACCACTGCATGGTGACGAGATCGCCGAACCACATGTGGGCCATCTCGTGCAGCACGGTCTCGGCGCGACGCTCGTAGGAGGCCCGGGTCACCTTCGACCGGAAGACGTAGTCCTCGAGGAACGTCACCGCGCCGGCGTTCTCCATGGCCCCGGCGTTGAACTCGGGGACGAACAGCTGGTCGTACTTGCCGAACGCGTACGGCGTACCGAAGTTCTTGTGGTAGAAGCCGAAACCCTGCTTGGTCTCGGTGAAAAGCCGGTCGGCATCCATGAACTCGGCAAGCGAGGCCCGGCAGAAGATGCCCAGCGGGATCTCGC
>NZ_JAZBJP010000184.1:0-437 GCF_036352915.1 Streptomyces bugieae | reverse complement strand
ACCTTGACCCAGACCGGGATCTCGTCGTTGGGGCCCTCGATATCGGCGATGACCAGGGCCATCACCACGATGCCCATCGTCTTCTGCGCGTCCTGGAGTCCGTGGCCGAGCGCCATACCCGCCGCCGAGACCGTCTGCGCGATCCGGAAGCCGCGCTTGGCCTTGTGCGGGTTGGCGTTCCGGAACATCCACAGGATGCCGACCATCACCAGATAGCCGACGACCAGGCCGATGATCGGGGAGAGGAACATCGGGATGACGATCTTCTCCAGCACCCCGGACCAGATGACGTCCGTCCCACCGGCCAGCGCCGCGCCGACCATGCCGCCGAACAGCGCGTGCGAGGACGAGGAGGGGAGACCGTAGTACCAGGTGATGAGGTTCCAGATGATCGCGCCGACCAGCGCCGCGAACAGGATGCCCATCCCCTTCTGCCC
>NZ_JAZBJP010000183.1:0-437 GCF_036352915.1 Streptomyces bugieae | reverse complement strand
AGGATGTACAGGTCACTGACCAGGGAGAAGTGCCTCAGGCCCTGGTGATCCACCCTGAGCCGTCCGCTTCCCGGCAGCACGAGCGTGAGGTGGTAGAACCCGGGATCGCCCCGGCGGATCAGTTCCGGTGTCCGGCGGTAGCGTGACGCCTGCATGGCCACCGGCCAGAGCAGCACGTCGTCCAGGGTCAACAGACGTGTATGGGCCCAGAAGTCGGAAGAGTGCTGGCTGCTGATGTGCATCGGCGGCATCATCGCCGTCATGGCTTCCCGCCACAGGTCGAATCTGCTGTCCGGTGCCACGTCGTCTGTTCGGAGAACCGTTTCGGGGAGCACTTCTCTCCTTCACCGCAGTTCCTCGGGCGCAGGGGCTGATTCTGCCCGGATTCCTTGGCGCGATCCTATCTAGACCTCTTGTGCGCCGTGGGCGTCCAGCAG
>NZ_JAZBJP010000182.1:0-437 GCF_036352915.1 Streptomyces bugieae | reverse complement strand
CATCCGGATGCCGGAGCTGGGCGGCATCGAGGCGACCCGCCGAATCACCGCACGCGAGGGCTCCACGGTGAAGGTGCTTGTCCTGACCACCTTCGACCTCGACGAGTACGTGTACGAGGCGCTGCGCGCGGGCGCCTCGGGCTTCCTGCTGAAGGATGCCTCAGCCGATGAACTGGCCCATGCGGTAAGGGTGGTGGCGGCGGGGGACGCTCTGCTCTCCCCCAACATCACCAAGCGGCTGATCGTCGAGTTCTCCCGGACGGCCGGAGCCCCGCGCGCCCCGCTGAAGGAGCGGATCGGGGATCTGACGGAGCGGGAGACGGAGGTGCTGTCCCTGATCGCGGGCGGTATGTCGAACGCGGAGATCGCGGGGCAGCTGATCCTCGCTGAGCAGACGGTGAAGACCCATGTGGGCCGCATTCTGGTGAAGCTGGGCC
>NZ_JAZBJP010000181.1:0-438 GCF_036352915.1 Streptomyces bugieae | reverse complement strand
GACACCTCGGTGGACGTCGCGATGCTGCTGCGGGACGTGATGATGCCTCTGCCGATGCGGGAGGGTTGGGGCGAGGAGATGGAGTGGCCCTATCCCGGGGAGATCATCACGGCACCGCTCGGCCACACATCAGGCCGCTCTCCCGGGAAGACAGCAATCCGCAGAGGTCTCGCAGCTCACCTCGTCCAGGCCGTCACGGGCATGTCGTTGGACGACGCAGGAACCTATCTCGGTATCCCCCCTGCATGGATGGCCGCCTGGGGAAGATTCCGCCCCCTGGAGGAGCGCTTGCACGGTTGTCGAGCCGATCTGTCCGTGCTGTTCCAACGTCTCACCGATCACGTTGCTGACCAGCCGACTGTGGACTACGCCGCCCGACGGAAACGCTTCGCGAACTGGACTCTCCCCGAGTCGGATCTGCAGAGGATCGTGGAGAAC
>NZ_JAZBJP010000180.1:0-438 GCF_036352915.1 Streptomyces bugieae | reverse complement strand
ATCTCCTCCATCAGCGTGGGCACGGTGACGACCCGGTCCGCCTGGAGGGCCAGGAGGGCGAGGATCTGGCGGGGCTTGCCCGCCGTGGGGACCACGGAGACACCGTGCTCCATGGCGGTGAGCGGCCCCAGTACATTGATCTCCATCGTCCGTACTCTCCTCTGCGTCGGCACCCCGTCACACGAGCACCGGAACATGTGGCGCTCAGCGTCACACGAGACTCGCATCCCCGGTGCCCGACGCCCCAGTGAGCGGATCACGAAGGAGAACATGAAAATGTCATGCCGGGTTGGTGAACGCGGCACTGGGCCCCGGTGAGAGCACACGCGCAGAATCCTGAAGCACGGGACGTCGAACGCGGACGTCGAGGGGCCGCCGGCCGAGTCCGGCGAGAAGACGGCCCCGGGACACAGTGTCCGACCGGCTCAGGAGGGGAAC
>NZ_JAZBJP010000179.1:0-438 GCF_036352915.1 Streptomyces bugieae | reverse complement strand
ATGCGTGCGGCGGTGGTGGTGAGCAGCCCGAAGGTCGGATCCAACAGGGCCTCTTCGACCTGCTTGTTCTCCGGGTGGGCCGCGAACAGGTCCTGCAGAACTTCGTTGGCGTCCTCGTCCTCGCCCTGCGTGCGCAGGGTCAGCGCCTTGGCCAGGGCGCCGTCGAGCGCGGCCACCGCGATCGGGCCGGACGGGTCCTCCAGGTAGGACAGCGCGGGTGCCAGCATGCCGAGGCGCGCCAGCGCGATGCCCAGGGTGATCCGCGCGGCGTGCGCGGCGACCTCGTCGAGCGACGGGTTGGTGACCACCGGGGTGAGCAGACGCACCACGTCGGACCAGCGCTCGGCGTGGTGGTTGAACACGACCCGGAGCCAGGTGGCGTTCAGCCACCCGGGGCGACGGGCCAGCAGTTCGGCCACCAGCGCATCGGCCTCGGCA
>NZ_JAZBJP010000178.1:0-438 GCF_036352915.1 Streptomyces bugieae | reverse complement strand
GGGCCGGGGTGTCGCGCCAGTGGTTGCCGACGCTCGCCGCCGCGTCGCCGCCGATCCCGGCGGGGTCCAGGCTGGAGGGGCCGACGCTGTAGACGTCGTGGCCCTCGATGACCATCGCGCCCTGGGCGATGTAGCTGTAGACGTCGGCGCTGTAGAGCGGGGGCACGAGCAGGAACGGCGCCGTCCACCAGGCGAGGGTGACGAGCGTCTCGCGCACGGAGGAGGCGGTTCTGCCGTACTGCCACCAGGCGACGACGAGGACGGTCAGCCCGGTGTAGGCGAGGACGGCGGCGGCCGTCCGCACGGTGGGCCCGTGGTCGATCCACAGGCCCCAGGGGTCGTGGGCCGGCAGCTTTCCGGAGATCCAGCCGCCCGCTGCGGCGGCCAGGGCGCCTGCCGCGCCCAGCCGACGGTGTCCGACAGCACTCAAAGCCCACA
>NZ_JAZBJP010000177.1:0-441 GCF_036352915.1 Streptomyces bugieae | reverse complement strand
CCCCTCGCTCATCCCTCCAGCCCCAGGTGGTGCCCCTTGCCTGTACAGCACTCGAAGGCATCCCTCCACGCCTTCTACGCGGACGCGTTACGGAACGGTCGAAGCACCGGAGAGCAGCTGCATGCGCCCGTCTCGGCGCGGTTCCGCGCCCTGCTGACGTCCCTCCCCGCCGACATCCCGCGTCGCGCTCTCGACCTCGGATACGGCGCCGGGGCCTACACCATCGCGCTGGCGAAGGCCGGCTTCACCGTCGTCGCGGTGGACCAGGCCCCGGCCGAACCGCTGCTCCGGCGACTCTCGCTGCACGAGAACCTGGCGGAGCGCGTCACGGTGGTGGAGTCCCTCATCGAGCAGTACGTGGTCGAGGAGGACTTCGGCCTGCTCGTCGCCAAGGACGTGCTCCACTACCTGTCCCAGCGCGACGTCGAAGCCGTGCTCACC
>NZ_JAZBJP010000176.1:0-441 GCF_036352915.1 Streptomyces bugieae | reverse complement strand
AGGATGTCCTGCATCTCCAGCCGTACCGCGGTGGTGTAGCGGTCTCGGGGCAGGTACACCAGGCAGGACACGAAGTGCGCCAGTTGATCCGCGCGCAGGAACAGCAGGGTGCGGCGACGTGACCCCAGATCCACCACGGTCAGCGCCATGTCCAGCAGCTGCTTGGAGCTCAGCGCGAACAGTTCGGGGCGCGGGATGGTCTGGACGATGTCACGCAGCAGCTGCCCGGGATGACTGGGATCGCGGCGGGCCATGGCCAGCGCCTCCTCGACGCGCCGCGAGATCAACGGGATCTCCAGCACGTTGGCGTTCATCGCGGCCACGGTGAACAGGCCCACAAAACGATGCTCTGTAGCGGTGACATCACGGCTCGCGCCACTCTCGCGTACGACGACGATGTACGGGTTGGCGCCGTAACGGACATAACTCGGCATCGTGGCC
>NZ_JAZBJP010000175.1:0-442 GCF_036352915.1 Streptomyces bugieae | reverse complement strand
GAGGTAGGAGAGGTTGAACTCGTCCTGGAGCTTCTCCATCAGGTTGATGACCTGCGCCTGCACCGACACGTCGAGCGCGGAGACCGGCTCGTCGCAGATGATGATCTCCGGGTTGAGCGCGAGGCCGCGGGCGATGCCGATGCGCTGGCGCTGACCGCCGGAGAACTGGTGCGGGTACCGGTTGATGTACTCCGGGTTCAGACCCACGACGTCCAGGAGCTCCTGGACCTTCTGCCGCCGGCTGCCCCGGGGAGCCACCTCGGGGTGGATCTCGTACGTCTCCCCGATGATGTCGCCGACCGTCATACGCGGGTTCAGCGAGGTGTACGGGTCCTGGAACACCATCTGGATGTTGCGGCGCACGGCCTTCAGGGCGCGGCCGGACAGCTTGGTGATGTCCTGGCCCTTGTAGAAGACCTCGCCGGAGGTGGCCCTCTCCAGC
>NZ_JAZBJP010000174.1:0-442 GCF_036352915.1 Streptomyces bugieae | reverse complement strand
CACCACGGCCGCGCCGACCAGCTTGGTCACGGTCTCCGCTCCGGCACCGCCGAGAAGGGTGGCGAAGCCGGCGATCTCGGAATTGCGCAGGCGGGTCAGCTCACCGTCCTCACGCTCGATCTCGGCGGAGATCAACCGGCTGATCATGTCGTCACGCGGCTCGGCACGGCGCTGTTTGATCAGGTCGTAGTACATCAGCCAGGTCTGGGCCATCGCCTCGACGCCGGCCTCGGACACCTCGATCTGACCCGGCTCGCGGTGCAGCTGCTCGTCGATCCACAGCCGCACCTGCTGGCGTAGCTCCGCGGGGACCCCGAGCATCGCGGTGATGACCTCGACCGGGAAGAACGCCGAAAAGTCGGCGACCACATCGAATTCCTGTGGATCGACGCCCGCGAGATAGCGGTCGATCTGCTGCGACACCATGCCCTGCAGGGCACCG
>NZ_JAZBJP010000173.1:0-443 GCF_036352915.1 Streptomyces bugieae | reverse complement strand
CCCCTGCCGCTGGAGCTCGCCCCCGGCCGCCGGGTGGAGCTGGCCGAACCCTGGCCCGACGCACCGGCGTTGGACTCGGTCACCGTACGGCTGACGGCGGAGGCGGAGGGCGGGGCGCGGGGCGAGGCGGCCGCTTCGGCGGCGTACGTCCCGGTCGTGCCGGTCGCCGGGGGCGGGCTGCTGCTCCTCGGCGCCCTGGCCGCGCTCGGTACGAGGGCATACCGGCAGCGGCCGGACCGGCGTGGGCCGCAGCCGACCGCCCCGGACGCCCGGGACGTGCAGGAAGACCGGCAGGAACGGGAAGACCCGCAGGACCCGCAAGACCTGCACGACCGGCAACCGGCCGACGGGCCACGGCCCTTGGCGAAGGCGGGAGCGGAATCGTGACGCGGCACCCCAGAGGCGGAGCCGTCAGGCGCGCCGCCCCGGTCACCCTCCTGCTC
>NZ_JAZBJP010000172.1:0-443 GCF_036352915.1 Streptomyces bugieae | reverse complement strand
ACATAACAGGCCCGCAATATCTTGCGAAAGACCTTGCAGCAAGAAACCGCGAAGAAAAATGGCTTGTTTCGTGGATGTGAGCGGGGGATGTCCAGAGGGTTGACCGGTGCCTGACGGCCTCGTACGGTCTGGTCCGCAGCAAGGTTTGCAGTCTTGCAGCAAGAACCTTCAGGAGCCTTGAGGGCATGGCGCGTTGCCGACTGAGGCTGCACCGTCACCCGCGTTTCCCCCACCCGCAGGAGGAAAGACATGGCACGCAGACCCCTGTCTGCCGCGCTCGCCCTCGTGGCCGGCGCCGCTGCCGCCCTGGTCATCCCCACCGGATTCGGCACCGCGTCCCCCGCGCAGGCCGCCGCTCCGGGCGACAAGGACGTCACGGCCGTGCTGTTCGAGTGGAAGTTCGCCTCCATAGCCAAGGCCTGCACGGACTCCCTGGGTCCGGC
>NZ_JAZBJP010000171.1:0-444 GCF_036352915.1 Streptomyces bugieae | reverse complement strand
GGCCGCGACCCTCACCCTCGGGTTTCTCGCGTACGCGGTCGGTTGCCTGACCGCAGCGATTGTTTCCTTCAGCGAGGCGGGCCCTGGTTTTCTCTGGCCCTCCTACCTCCTGCTCGGTGCCGCGACTCTGGTCGTCTTCGCGTCCGTGGGGCATCTGGCGGGCCGGTGGTGGCCTTCCGCGGCGTTCACCCCCGTCGTGTGCGCACTGGGGTGTTTCATCAGCATGCTGGCTCTGCCTTTCAAGGTCAACGTCCTGGCAGGCCCTCCGGACCAGCACCTACGTCCGCTTCCGGTCGCCGTGCGGCTGCTGTTCGCACTCGCGCTCGCGGTTCTGGCGGTGACGGCACCTCCGCTCCGCCGGAGCGCCGAACGCCAGATGCCGCGGTGGGGAACGCCCTGGCACATCCGCGGCATCGCCGGCGGGTCGGCCGCCCTTTCCCTGAT
>NZ_JAZBJP010000170.1:0-444 GCF_036352915.1 Streptomyces bugieae | reverse complement strand
GGCTCCCACGGCGCTCAGGAAGGTGCGGAACTTGGCCGCGGTCTCGGCGGTCTCCGCCTCGGGCTCGGAGGCGGCCACGATGCCCGCTCCGGCGTAGAGGCGCAGCGTACGCTCCTCGGCCTCGGCGCAGCGGATCGTGACGACCCATTCGCCGTCGCCGTCGGCGTTCCCCCAGCCGACGACACCGGTGAAGAAGCCGCGGTCGAACGGCTCGGTCTCCGCGATGATCTGACGGGCCGTCTGCGTCGGCGTACCGCACACGGCGGGCGTCGGGTGCAGCGCGGTCGCCAGCTCCAGCGCCGAGGTGTCGGGGGAGGCGAGGGTGCCGGTCACCGTGGTGGACAGGTGCCACATGGTGGCGGTGCGGATCAGTGTCGGCCGGGGCGGGACGGTCAGCTCGGTGCAGTGCGGGGCGAGCGCCTGGTGGACGGCGTCCACGACGAC
>NZ_JAZBJP010000169.1:0-444 GCF_036352915.1 Streptomyces bugieae | reverse complement strand
CTGTGCACCCGGTCCCGGGTCCCCCTGGCGGCGTTGATCCTCGCCTGCAGTTCCTCCAGCAGCTCGTCCAGCCGCATCTGCGGCATCCGCGACAGCGGCTGCTCATCCCCCACCGTGTCCTCTTCCCCTCCGCCCCCGACACCTTCCGCACCACTCTATGGGGCCGCCACCGCCGGGACGGCACAGGAGCGGCACCGGGCGGCACCGGGACGATCAGGGACGTTCAGCCCCGGGCCGGGACCGACCGGACCTCTCGCGGGCGGGCGGGGGCGCGGAACCCTGGGAGACATGCGCGAGCACACAGTGGGCGAGGTGATGACCCGCACCGTCGTCACCACCACCCCCGGCACCCCGGCCCAGGAAGTGGCCCTGCTGTTCGGCCTGCACCGGATCGGCGCGGTGCCCGTACTGGACGACGAGGACCGGGTGGTGGGGGTGGTCTCC
>NZ_JAZBJP010000168.1:0-445 GCF_036352915.1 Streptomyces bugieae | reverse complement strand
AGAGCGCCGATCGCGATGATGCCCGGCGGGGTCAGCAGGGGGGCGGCGGCGACGGGCGCCGTCGCGAGCAGGGGTGCGGACGTGATGTCGGTCGGGGTCACCAGGTCGATCACGACGGCCAGCATGACGACCCCGACCGGAATCCACTGGGCCCTCCGCTGCCGCACCACTCCCTCACCCTGGACGGCCCGGGCCCGCACCGCATCCCGGAGTGGGCTGCGCGGGTTCAGAGCGGCAGCGGGGTGCCGGGGGGCGGGGCGGCGGCGCACGCCGCGTCGAGCCGGATGCGGTAGGCCATCACGGCGTCCGGGTCGTCGACAAGGTCGACGCGTACGCCGGGGGTCTCCAGCACCGCCTGGTCCCCGATCTCGGGGGCGGGGACCCGCAGCAGGTGCAGGGGCGGCATGGCGGTCATGGCGTGCGGCGGGTGGTCCAGCGGCACCAC
>NZ_JAZBJP010000167.1:0-446 GCF_036352915.1 Streptomyces bugieae | reverse complement strand
GTCATGGCCGGAGGCCGCGTCGTGGTCACCCACCTGCTGCTGCGGGACGGCCGCGCCGTGCAGGGCGCCCTCGGCGTGCCCGGGGCTCTCCGGCCGGCGCTCGTCCAGGGGCGAGGGGTCCGCGTACGGGTCCTCCTCGTCCGCCTTCGGTACGCCCGGCGCCCAGGAAATGGACAGGGCTCCGCCGACGAGCGCGAAGAGGAATCCGATCAGGAAGCCGCCGATGTTGGCGACGGGCAGGGAGATCAGCGCGAGGAGGATGGCCGCCACACCGGCGAAGACCCGGACGATGCTGTGGAACCACATGGTCAGGCCCAGCGTGATCAGCAGGATTCCGATGATGAGGGACCCGGCGCCGGCGGTGGTGGACATCGCCAGCGTCATATTGCCGAGCCTGAGGTCGGCGTACGGGAAGTAGGCGATGGGCGCACCGCCCAGCATGGTGA
>NZ_JAZBJP010000166.1:0-448 GCF_036352915.1 Streptomyces bugieae | reverse complement strand
CCGCCACCCGTGCCGCTCCAGCTCCGCGCAGAGCGCCTCCTGTGTGCCCTCGGCCCCGGTCGACGTCTGGATGTACGGGGGCAGGCCCCGCTCCTCGTACCACCACTCGACCCGCCCGAACGCCTCACCGAGCGGCACCCCCGGATCACCGAGCGGCAGCGCGGAGTTGGCGCGCCGGGTGAACCCTCCGGCGGCGCGCAGCCGCCACTCGCCCAGCAGCGCGCTCTCCACCGGCTGCCAGGCCCGCGCGGTGACGGCGGCCAGCTCCGGGAAGGAGGCCGCCGGACCCCGCCTGCGGGCCGGGGCGGCGGGGACGACCTTGCCCGCCACCAGGGACGATTCCGGGATGCGGACGGACTGCCCGTTCTTCCGTGTGATCGAGACCACGCCGTCGTCCCATGATGTGAGAACGCCGACCGTGTCGGTGAACTCCGCGCCCGCGCCACCC
>NZ_JAZBJP010000165.1:0-450 GCF_036352915.1 Streptomyces bugieae | reverse complement strand
GCTGGAGTCGGTCCGCGAGTACGGCGCCGAGTGGCTGGCCGCGACCGGCGACACCCGGCGGATGCGGCGCCGCCACCGGGACTGGTTCCTGGGGCTCGCCACCTGGTGCGAACTGGACTGGTTCTCCCCGCGCCAGGCGGAGGTGGCGGCCCGGATCGACAGCGAGCTGCCCAACCTGCGCCGGGCGATGGAGTGCTCCATGGAGAGCGCCGACGAGGTCCACCTGGCGCAGCACCTGGCGGGCTCGCTCTGGTTCTACTGGGCCGGGTGCGGCCGGCTCTCGGAGGGGCGGTACTGGCTGGAGCACGTACTGGAGGAGCCGACCCCGTACGACGCCTCGCGGCTCAAGGTGCTGTGGGTGCTGGGTTATGTGGCGGTGCTCCAGGGGGACGCGGTCGGGGCGGTCTCGGCGCTCCAGGAGTGCCGGGAGGAGGCCGAGCGGTCCGGGGA
>NZ_JAZBJP010000164.1:0-450 GCF_036352915.1 Streptomyces bugieae | reverse complement strand
GAGCAGCCGCACGCCCTGGCTGCGCAGGCGCTCACTCAGTGCGTCGATGTCGCTGGTCCGGTAGGCCAGTTGCTGCAGGCCGGGGCCGCTGCGGTCGATGAACTTGGCGATCGTCGACTTCTCGTCCAGCGGGGCCAGCAGCTGGATCTGGGCACTGCCCTTGGGCGCGCCGCGCACCGAGAGCATCGCCTCGCGTACACCCTGCTCTTCGTTGATCTCCTCGTGGAGGACGATCATGCCGAGGTTGTCGTGGTACCACTTGGCGGCGGCATCCAGATCGGGAACGGCGATACCGACATGATCGATCGCCGTCACCAGCGCCGAGGCGAGTGTGGGACGGGCATCAACCTGATCGGCGGTCATAACGTAACGGTAACCTCAACCTGAACGTTTGCGTATGTGTGATCGCCCACACAGCTCTTGGACACGGCTTTGGAGGTAGGAAATGAC
>NZ_JAZBJP010000163.1:0-452 GCF_036352915.1 Streptomyces bugieae | reverse complement strand
CCAGCGCAACTAACGCCGCAAGGGTCACTGCCCAAAATACGCCGCGCCAATTAACAAAGGCAATCACCGCGCTTCCCACCAGCGGCGCCAAAATCGGTGACACGCTAAACACCAGCAGCAGCAAAGACATCAGCCGCGCGGCATCCGCCCCGGTATGTAAATCTCGCACGATGGCTCGTGGAATAGCCAACCCGGCAGCAGCCCCCAGCCCTTGTAAAAAGCGCAGCAAGATAAGCATATGCATGTCTTTAGCCAGCGCACAGCCAATGCTGGCGAGGGTGAAGAGCACCAACCCCACATACAGCGGCGGTTTACGGCCATACATGTCCGACAGCGGACCATACAGCAACTGGCCCGCGCCAAGGGCGAGGAAGAATGAGGTCAGACTCATCTGCACCGTGCCGATATCGGCGTGCAGGCTGATGCCGATTGAAGGCAGGGCAGGTAAATAC
>NZ_JAZBJP010000162.1:0-452 GCF_036352915.1 Streptomyces bugieae | reverse complement strand
GCCTACAGCCCCGACCATCCGCTAAGGTAAGGCTTAGTTAGGTATGCCTTACCGGGCGGCGGCTGCGGTGCGCCTCGGCAGATATCTCGATGTCGAGATAACTCTAGTACATAGCCGCCGCTCGGTCATGCCCAGGTGCCCTTGAACGCCCTCACCCCGTCGGGGTACGCGCCCATCCCGCCGGGCGTTCAGCCCGCATCGCGCGTGGCCGTACCGTCGACAGGCGCTAGCGGCCGACGGGCCGCGCCCCGCCGGGCGGCGGACCCGGAGACCACATGCCGAACCACTGCTCGGCACCGTAGGCATCGAAGCGCTCGACTTCGACGAACCCCAGCTTCGCCGCGAGGCGCATCGAGCGGGTGTTGGCGGTCTGGGTGGCGAGTACCACCGGTTCGCCGGGGAGCGCGTCGGCGAACCAGTCGAGTGCCGCCGCGCACGCCTCGGCGCCGTAC
>NZ_JAZBJP010000161.1:0-452 GCF_036352915.1 Streptomyces bugieae | reverse complement strand
AGGATGTTGTCGTCGTTGACGTCGTCGAGCGTCATCAGCTTGCGATGCGCAGGCTCGGCCATCAGGTAGATGCGAAAGCCGTCGCTGCCGGATTCGCCGCCGCCATGGGCTGCGACCGACAGCTTGCCATTCGGCGCGCGGCCGTCCTGGATGATGGCGTATTCACCCTTGGCGTATTTGTGCTCGGCCGTGGCCAGAGCCGGCGACACGGCGAAGCTGAGGAGAAGGGCGAGGATTGCGCGGCGGTGGGGCATGATTGTGTGTCGGCGAAGGGGGAGCCGACGTTCAACCTACTCGACAAGCGTGAACTGCAACAACAGGGTGCGCTGGAGCAGCGAGAAATTATCGTCCGACACCATTGTCAGCACGGTCTCGCCCTCCGCGGTGACATGGGCGTCGATGCCTTCCATGTTGTCGACCTCGTGGCCGAGATCGGCCTCGAACAGCACCGG
>NZ_JAZBJP010000160.1:0-453 GCF_036352915.1 Streptomyces bugieae | reverse complement strand
AGACGAGCGAGCCGATGCGCTTGGCCGGGCCCGTCGCGGCGGCGCGGGCGACCGGGAGCACGAACGTCCGGCCGTCGTCCGGGCGCGTGTAGTCCAGGGGGACCGTGAGCCGAGCGCACTCGTAGCCGTCGGTCGCGCAGTCGGTCCACTTCAGCCGCTGGCCGTAGAAGGGCTTCAGATCGGCGCGGGAGGCCGGGTCGGTGACCTTCGCCGCGCCCGCCTCCGCCTTCGGGACCGGGCCGCCCGTGCAGGAGGTGACCGTGAGGGCGCCGAGGAGGGCCAGGGCGGTGACGAGGGCGGGGCGGCGGCGGACGGCGCGGTTCAACGAGTGCTCCCTGAAGGGGGTCGGGTGGTTCCGGCCCGAAGCATTCCCGAGCGATGCTGAGGTTTTGATGAGGCCCGCGTACGGTCAGGGGGCGGGCGGTCCCCCGGCGGGCAGGCGCAGCACGAACC
>NZ_JAZBJP010000159.1:0-453 GCF_036352915.1 Streptomyces bugieae | reverse complement strand
CAGCAGAGCACCGCCGCCATGCGGAGAGCGGCGCGGCGGCGCCCGGAGCGGGGGCGTACGGGGGTGCGTACCGGAGTGCGTACGGAGGTGCGTACGGCTTGGTGCGACACGTGCACGGTCATCACATCGCTTCGCGTGGGGGGACATGTGCATGACAGATCAACACCGAGAGGTGAACGGTTGGGGCGATCACCTCGGGCGGATATTTCACTTCTTGATTTAAGGGAGTGCCGCAGGGGCCGTCAATAACCTGGTCCGGACCGGAAGGCGAACGGGGCGTGCCAGGGTCATATGCGCCCGAAGGCGGCCGGGCCCGCCGTGCGCTTCCCTTCCCCCGGCGGCAGAGTGGAGATGACCGGCCCGGTGGCACGACCGGTCCGCACCGGACAGTGCGGCACGATCCGGGCGGTACGGGCGGAGGGAGCACGACGTGGAGAACGACGGCGCACCGCG
>NZ_JAZBJP010000158.1:0-454 GCF_036352915.1 Streptomyces bugieae | reverse complement strand
CGGCCTCGGTGCCCAGCGCGATCAGCAGGTGGGACTTGCCGGTGCCCGAGTCGCCGATCAGGCAGAGCGGATGGCTCTTACGTACCCACTCGCAGGTGGCGAGGGTGTTGATGGTCGCGACGTCGATGTTCGGGTTCACGCTGTAGTCGAAGGCCCGCAATGACTTCTCGCGGGGGAACCCGGCGGCCTTGATCCGCCGCTCCGAGCGCCTGCGGGCCCGGTCGTCACACTCGGCCAGCAGGAGCTCCGCGAGGAAGGCGCGGTAGGACATCTGCTCACGGGATGCGGCCTCGGCCAGGTCGGGGAACTGCCCGCGGATGGTGGGCAGCCGCAGCATCCTGCATGCCTGGTCGATGGCCGTGGTGGCGGCTTCTTCGGTCAGGCCGCGGTCGCGCTGGGTGCTCATGTCGCTTCTCCCTCGCTCGGAGTGCTCCCGCCGCGGCTCTTTCGCAGC
>NZ_JAZBJP010000157.1:0-455 GCF_036352915.1 Streptomyces bugieae | reverse complement strand
ACCGTTCCTGGTCTCCGAGGCCGCCGCCCGCATGTCGCTGCGGAGCCGGCCCGCCGCCCCCCGTACGTCCTCGCGTATCTCGGCGGCCAGTTCGGCGAGGGAGTCGCGGATCTCCAGCTCCAGATCGGCCAGTTCACCGCTGCGGCCCGCCAGTTCCTCGCGTCCGGCCTCGGTGATCGAGTAGACCTTGCGCCCGCCCTCGGTGGCGTGGGTGACCAGGCCCTCGGCCTCCAGCTTGGCCAGCCGGGGGTAGACGGTGCCCGCCGAGGGGGCGTACAGGCCCTGGAAGCGCTCCTCCAGCAGCCGGATCACCTCGTAGCCGTGGCGCGGCGCCTCGTCCAGGAGCTTCAGCAGATACAGGCGCAGTCGGCCGTGGGCGAAAACGGGGGCCATGTCAGAGAACCTTTCCGGTCGGCTCGGCACCGTATGTGCCGTCCTCGGCGGGGGGCCTGCGC
>NZ_JAZBJP010000156.1:0-456 GCF_036352915.1 Streptomyces bugieae | reverse complement strand
CCGCGTACGTCGACGGTGCCCGTGTCGTACGGGTCGGCGCCGAAGACCGCGCGCGCCACCTCCGTACGACCGGCGCCGACGAGTCCGGCGAGGCCGACGACCTCACCGGCGTGCACGTCGAAGCTGATGTCGTGGAAGACCCCGTCCCGGGTCAGACCGCGCACGGAAAGCAACACCTCACCGGCATCGGGCCGTTCACGCGGATACTGCTGCTCGATGCTCCGGCCCACCATGAGCTGGACGAGCCGGTCCTCGGGCGTGGAGGCGGGCACCTGGTCGATGCTGCGGCCGTCGCGCAGGACGGTGACACGGTCGCCGAGTGCGGCGATCTCCTCCAAGTGGTGGGTGATGAAGACGATCCCGACGCCGTCCGCGCGCAACTGCCGGACGATCGCGAAGAGTTTGTCGACCTCTTCGGAGGTGAGCACGGCGGTCGGTTCGTCCATGATCAGGACC
>NZ_JAZBJP010000155.1:0-456 GCF_036352915.1 Streptomyces bugieae | reverse complement strand
CTCGACGACACCGTGGCCGCGTACCGGAGCGTGCTCGCCGACGGGCTCGACGCCTCCGACGTGGTCCTCGCGGGCGACTCGGCGGGCGGCGGTCTGGTGCTCGCGACGCTGCTGAGGCTGCGGGACGCGGGGCTGCCGCTGCCCGCAGCGGCGGCCTGTGTCTCACCGTGGACCGACCTCACGGGCAGCGGGGAGAGCTACCGCGCCCTGGAGGACGAGGACCCCATGCTCAGCAAGCCCGTCGTGGACCTGGTGTCCACGTCGTACCGGGCGGGCACCGCCCCCACCGACCCGTACGTCTCCCCGCTCTTCGGGGACCTCGCGGGCCTGCCCCCGGTGCTCCTTCAGGTGGGCAGCCGCGAGATCCTCCTCAGCGACGCCGAGCGGTTCGCGGAGGGCCTGCGGCGCGCGGGAGGGACCGGGGTGCTGGAGGTCTGGCCCGGCATGGTGCACGTC
>NZ_JAZBJP010000154.1:0-457 GCF_036352915.1 Streptomyces bugieae | reverse complement strand
ACAAGTATGTCACCATCAGTAGACACCAGCGTGGCGAGGCCCAGGAAATGCGGCAGCACCATCATCGAGCCCTCATCAACGACAAGCAAAGGGGCCGAGAATCCGCCCTTACTTTGCCAAGTCGCCTTAGAATCCAGGCTTTTTGCCATCTTTAGCAGCGCAGCGGTCGTGCCTCCGAGTACGAGAACTGCGTTCTTAGTCAGCTTCTTAATTGCGTTAGTGCTCGAATTGGCGCGAATGTCAGTCGCACCGAAGGAGTTACCTGCCGCGGGGATCTCCGTTGAGTGAATTCTACCGATTTCGATGTCCGGAATCACCACGTCGGCTTTGCGGCCAGCCGCGCGCACATCCGGAAGTACTCGCTGCAGACTATCCAGCAAGGTATCAACGGCAGCGTGCGTGTGAGCAGCTACCAGAATGATGTCTCCGGCTTGCAGTCGATGCGCCGCCCGAACCC
>NZ_JAZBJP010000153.1:0-457 GCF_036352915.1 Streptomyces bugieae | reverse complement strand
GCCGGGCCCGCGCCCGGGGGGGCATGGTGTCCGGTCAGAACGAGGCGATGACCCGGTCCGCGAGGATGTAGACGTTCTCCTCGCCGCAGGAGAAGGTCAGGGCGTAGGCGCCCGAGACGCCCGAACCGCCCAGCAGCACCGGCTGCCGGCCCGCCCGCAGCGCGTCCGCGAGCCGTTCGGCCGTCTCACGGTGGCCGGGGGTCATACAGAGCGTGGTGCCGTCGGCGAACACGTACACATCGAGCGTCCCCAGCGGGCCCGGCCGCACGTCGGTGAGCTCGGTGGCCAGGTCGGCCAGCTCCTCCAGCCGGCTCACGGTGCGCTCGTGGTCGGTGACCACCGGCGTCTGTACGGGGACGAAGTCCGGGTGCGAGGGGTGGCGGCGGCGGGCCGCGGCCAGCTCGGGGGAGTCCTCGGGGAACTCCGCGATCTCCGGCAGCTCCGGAAGGTCGGTGAA
>NZ_JAZBJP010000152.1:0-457 GCF_036352915.1 Streptomyces bugieae | reverse complement strand
CCCGGTGCCCTGGGCCGTCATTTTGGCCTTCTCCCCGGGCGCGACGTCCTCCGCGACCGCGAGGCCCTCGGACACCAGCTCACCGTCCCGGTCCACGAAGGACACGTACGCGACATAGGCCGCCGTGCTCCCGGTCCCGTTCACGACTTCCAGCTCCGCGTGCGGCCAGTCGATCAGGGAGTCCCGCGTGCACTTCGTGATCGTGACGTCCGCCGTCCCGTCCGTGTCGAACTCGGGCTCCTCGTCCGGTTCCTCCTCGTCCTCCTCCGTGTACGGCGTGGAGGAGGACGAGCCCGGCCGCTCGGGCGACAGGGCCGCGGAGTCCCAGGCCGACTGCATCAGCGAGTAGACGAGCACCACCCCCGCCCCCACCAGGGCGAAGGAGACGCCGAGGACGAGCGTCACGATCAGGCCCGTACGCCCCTTCCGCGCCGGTCCGGCCGGGGCCGGGGCGGAA
>NZ_JAZBJP010000151.1:0-458 GCF_036352915.1 Streptomyces bugieae | reverse complement strand
ACTCAGCCAGGGCTCGATGCCCCTCTTCGGACAGGTAACGCGAGGCCAGTGCCGGCCGGATGCGCAACGCCTTCACCCACTGGCGGTCCAGACTTCCGGCTGCCAGCAGCGCACATTGCAGCACCAGTTCACGGCGTTGCTCGGCCTCGGTCAGATCCGCCGAGACGAAGACGACGCGGCCGTCGGTATGCGCGAGCCGACCGGCCGGAGCCGGCGCCACATCGACTGCCCGGCCTACGATGAACGTCGCGAGCAATCGAAACCGCTGCAGCCCTGCGGGTTCGGTTCCGGTCACGTCACGTCGAGCACACCGTCGGCCAGCTCACCGAGGGCACGCACGATGTCGGGATCATCGGACAGGGCCCGAACGATCGCCGCCTGTACAGCGCTACGTACCGGCAGGCCCTCGGCGATCAGTCCGCCGGCCAGGATCAGCATTCGGGTGGAGGACGCCTCAC
>NZ_JAZBJP010000150.1:0-458 GCF_036352915.1 Streptomyces bugieae | reverse complement strand
CGGCTACGACTACAGCCACCACGGCCGCACCGGCAACCCGGACACCGCCTTCGTCCCGGACGAGATCGTCGACCGGTTCTGCCTGCTGGGCCCCGCCGAGGCGCACATCGAGAAGCTGCGCCACCTGAAGGAGCTCGGCGTCGACCAGTTCGCCGTCTACAACATGCACGACGCCAGGGAGGCGACGATCGACGCGTACGGCTCCGAGATCATCCCCGCCCTGACCGGCTGAGGCTGCCCGGGATTCACACCGGTTTCACGCTGCGCCCCAGCAGAGCCGTCACATCCACCGTCTCGTCCGCCGACGGAGTCGCGTCCGGCACCGGCCGGTCGAAGCCGGAGAAGTCCACCGTCCCCTTCTCGTCCGGCCCGTCCGCCGTGATCCGCACCGGATACGGCTCGCCCTCGGTGGCCACGTACACCGTCAGCCGCTCGTCGCCCTGCGCGCGGGTCACCGG
>NZ_JAZBJP010000149.1:0-458 GCF_036352915.1 Streptomyces bugieae | reverse complement strand
CTCCGGGACCTCTCCCGGCTCGGACTGCACCCAGCGGCCCGCGCCCTCCTCCCCCGGGATCAGGACCTCGATCCGGCCGGAGGCCGCGGCCATCACGGCGGGCGTGTCCTGGAACATGCTGCCCTTCAGGTCCCGCCACCCCTCCCACTTGCCGCTCTTGTCCTCGCGGCGGAGCATCAGGCCCCGCCCGGCGTTGCGCACCAGGATGTGCAGGGTGCCCGCCTCGTCGACCGCGCCCGTCGGCACCCCGAGCCGCGCGGCCTTGTCCCGGTCCTTGTGCGGATTGCCGAGCGAGCGCCAGGCGGTGAGCGGACGCCCCGACTGGTACTGGATCGCGTGGACCAGGTCCACGGCCGGAGGGCCGTCCGGCTTCGGCACCGAGCGGCGGCCTATGAAGTGCACATAGCCGTCGGCCCCCTGCGTGATGAAGAGGTGCGTCAGATCGGGCACCGGAAAGA
>NZ_JAZBJP010000148.1:0-459 GCF_036352915.1 Streptomyces bugieae | reverse complement strand
TTGCGGCTGCTCTGAGGACATGCCCCAGACGCTATCGCCCGCTCTCCGGCCCCGTGTCATCGGCCGGGGCAGGTCCGTCGGAGGCCGCCCCTGCCGGTTCCGCCGGTTCCGCCGGTTCCGCCGCGTCGGCCGCCGGGCCGGTCGTCGGATTGTCGGGGGGATTGCCGGCGGAGTTGTCCGCCGGGCCGGGGGAAACTATACGGACGGCGTCCTGAAGTGCTTCGCGCTGCTCGGGCGACATCATGCCGAAGAACGCGACAAGGGCGGCGGCCGGGTTGTCGCTCCGGGACCAGGCTTCGTTCATCAGTGCGGCCGAGTAGGCGGCCCTGGTGGAGACGGCCGTATATCGATATGCGCGGCCGTCGACTTCCCTGCGGACCCAGCCCTTCTGATGGAGATTGTCCATTACGGTCATCACCGTCGTGTAGGCGATGGACCGTTCCTGCTGGAGGTCCTCAA
>NZ_JAZBJP010000147.1:0-460 GCF_036352915.1 Streptomyces bugieae | reverse complement strand
GGGGCAGCTCGGCCGCCGTACAGTTTCCGACGGCCCACACCTGGCTGGCGTACGGCTGTCTCGGGGTGCAGGTCTTCTTCGTGATCAGCGGCTTCGTGATCTGCCTCAGCGGCTGGGGGCGCACGCCGCTCGCGTTCTTCGCCTCGCGCGCCTCGCGGCTGCTGCCCGCGTACTGGGCGGCGGTCGTGCTGGTGACGGCGGTGTTCGCGCTGCCGATGGTCGCGTACGAGGCCGTCTCCCCCAGCGACGCCCTGCTCAACCTGACGCTGTTGCAGCAGCCGCTGGGCGCGGACCGGGTGCTGGGGGTGTGCTGGACGCTCTGGGCCGAGGTGCGGTTCTACGCGCTGTTCGCCCTGTGCGTGGTGCTGCCGGGGGTGAACCGGCGCCGGGTGGTGCTGTTCTGCGCCGGGTGGACGCTGGCGGCGGCGCTCGCGCGGGCCTCGGGCGAACCGTTCCTGGA
>NZ_JAZBJP010000146.1:0-461 GCF_036352915.1 Streptomyces bugieae | reverse complement strand
GTCCGTATGGTCCGTGCCGTCGGTCCGATCGCCGTGCAGGGCGGTCGGGAGGCGGGCGGGGAAGTCGGCCATCAGCCCGCCGGAGCGCTGCTTGAGGGAGGCCCACCGGGCCTCCCTCGCGTCGTTCTCGTGCCAGGGGTCGGTCGGCAGGAAGTCGTACGGTTCCAGGCCCGCGCCGTCGCCGGGCATACCGCCTTCGGGAGCCGTTCCGCCGGTCGCCGCCCCCTCGGCCGCCGCCGACGCGGCCGGGCTCCCCGCCGCCGACCCGTCGCCCGGGGTCCGTCCGCGCCTGCGCCACGGTGCCCACCAGCGGCGGACCCCGGCGGGGGCCGTCGCCTCGTCCTCCGGCCCGGGCCCCGGCTCACGGCCCGCCTCGGGCTTCGGCTCCCGCTCGGCGGGGACTGTCCGACCGGCGGGCACCGCCCGCTCGGCGGGGGCTGTGCGGCCTGCGGGGACTGCAC
>NZ_JAZBJP010000145.1:0-461 GCF_036352915.1 Streptomyces bugieae | reverse complement strand
ACACCGAGGTGGCGGACGCCCTCGCCGACCGCCGCGCCTCCCTCCTGGCCGAAGTCCGGGACGACATGGCCGACTTCGCGCTCCTCATGGAGCACTGGGAGGCGCTGACCCGCGCGAGCGCCGAAGCGGGCCTGGCCGTGAGCCGATGACCGTGAACCGATGGCCATGAACCGATGGCCGGCCGTGAACCGATGAACTCCGCAAGATCCGCGAGATCCGCGAACCCCGCTGCCGACGAGGACGCCGTGCCCCCGAACCCCCCGCGCACCACCCTCACCGTCTCCTACGCGGGCGGCGAGGCGCGCCGAGGCCCCCTCACCATGGGCCAGGCCAACATGATCCGCTGCATCCTGCGGGACGACCCCACCCACATCAACATCCACGATGTGTGGCCCGTCCCCGAGGGCACCGCCCCGGAGGCGGTGGTCGACGCTCTGCGCACGCTGACCCTGCGGTACGAG
>NZ_JAZBJP010000144.1:0-461 GCF_036352915.1 Streptomyces bugieae | reverse complement strand
GGTCTTGCCGGTGCCTGGCGTGTGCGCGGCAAGGGCAGGCGGGCGCCCCTCCTGTCACGATCCGGTCTCGGACGCGGAGGAGGGTCTTGTTTTCAGCCATGTAATCGATTCCAATCATGCCTGTAATCGATTCCACGGCGTCGTGCGAGCGCACCACCCCTGGTTTCGAGGTGTACGGAAACCACAAGGAGGTGGTCCGGACATGGCGAGCATCAAAGATGTCGCGGCCCAGGCGGGGGTCTCCGTCGCCACGGTCTCGCGGGTGCTGAACAGCCATCCGTCCGTCAGTGCCGAGGCGCGCACCCGCGTCCTCGCCGCCGTCGACGCCCTCGGCTACCGGCCGAACGCCGTGGCCCGCTCCCTGCGCACCGCGCAGACCCGGACGCTCGGCCTGGTCATCAGTGACGTACTCAATCCGTACTTCACCGAGCTGGCCCGCTGCGTCGAGGAGGAGGCTCGCG
>NZ_JAZBJP010000143.1:0-462 GCF_036352915.1 Streptomyces bugieae | reverse complement strand
CCGTAGCACCGGGCCCCACCGGGACCGGCTCGCCGAACACCTTCATCTCCCGGCCCTGCGGTGCCATGGCCGTCAGCACCGGCTCCACCTCCTCGACCGCCACCGGGTCCGGGACGAACTCCGCGCCCGTCGCCCGCGCCAGGTCCCACGCGTGCAGGGTCAGATCGCCCAGCACCATCAGCCCCACGGTCCGGGCGGGCAGCCCCATCTGTCCGGCCGTCCCCTCCTCGGCCCCCGGCGCGTCCCACGCGGCCACCAGGCGGGCGGTCTCCTCCCCGAACCGGTCCCGCCAGTCGCCGTCCGCCACGAAATCCGGCTCCTGGGTGAAGTCCGCCTCCTCCCGGGCCGCGAGGGCCTGGAAGTTCACGACCACCAGGAACAGGTGGTTCAGCAGGGCCCGTACGTCGTACTCGGCGCAGGGCGTACGGTCGCCCAGCCGCTCGTCGTCGATCCCCCGCACGA
>NZ_JAZBJP010000142.1:0-463 GCF_036352915.1 Streptomyces bugieae | reverse complement strand
CCGTGATCACGTACAACCTCAACCAGACCGGCGAGGACTTCGCGTACGCCACGGTCGTGGCCCGTACGGGCAATGTCGTCGTCTCCCTGACGTACAACGGCACCGGTTACGCGGGAGCGAAGGCCCCCTCCGCCGCGGACATCCTCAAGGGCGCCCAGAAGGCGGCGAAGGAGGCGGTCGGCGAGGTCGACGCCACCGCCGCTTCCGCCGCCGCGGAGGCCACCCCGTCGGCCGGGGACGCCAAGAAGGGCGACAAGGCCGACGAGGGCGCGGACAAGGACGCGGAGAAGTCCGGCTCCGAGGCCACGCCCAAGTCGTGACCTGATCGGGTCCGGAAACCCGAACTCCCAGGCCCGCACCGGTTTTCCGGAGCCCGGCCCTCCGCCCGGGGCCGGGCTTCGCCCCTCCCCACGTCACAGGACTCGCACACATGTGCCAGGCTGTGCCAGCGCCGGACGTCGGA
>NZ_JAZBJP010000141.1:0-463 GCF_036352915.1 Streptomyces bugieae | reverse complement strand
ATCGAGTTCCCACCTCACGCCGCCCGTTGTGGCGCGGACCCGCAGTCCCACCTCATTGAGATGCGGCTCCAACGCGGCTGCCGACTCGGCCCCGCGGACTACCGCCTGGAGCACGTTCCTGGCCTCGACCAGCTCCGCCAGTTCGGCCTCGGTCGCCCCGTGCTCGCGCAGCCAGGTCGACGCCTGCGCGCCATCCGCGAGTATGTCGCGCTGCCTTCCCTCGACCACCGGCGTGGTGTTGAGCAGATCCAGCAGCAGGGCCGCGTCCCGCAGGCCCACCTCAACGAGCTCCATTTCTAACCTCCAAACAACTATTGACAGGTTATGGCGTCCGGCGTTAGATGTCACTAACCACTAAAACTAGTTAAAGGAGTTAGCCATGACGGTTCACCATCGCTACGCCACCGTCGACGGTCAGCGGCTGTTCTACCGCGAGGCAGGTGCGCCGGACGCACCGGCGATC
>NZ_JAZBJP010000140.1:0-463 GCF_036352915.1 Streptomyces bugieae | reverse complement strand
GCCCCCAACTGACCTTCACCGACCGGAACGTGGTCGCGGGGCAGACGTACTCCTACCGGATCACGGCGACCGACGGCGCGGGCAACACCAGTGCGCTCTCCCCCGCCGCCGCGGTGACGGCGGTCTCCGCCGCCTCCCCGTACCAGGAGCGGGTTCTGGCCGACGGGGCGGATCTGTACTGGCGTTACGACGAGCCCGGCGGGGTCTTCGCGGCGGACGCCTCGGACAGCCGGAACGGCGGGGTGTACGTGAACACACCGACGTACCGCTCCACGCCCTCGGCCGTCGCCGGTTCGGCCGCGCTCTCGCTGAACGGCAGCGACGAGTACGTGTACAGCGACCGGCTGCACCGCTACACCTCCCCCACCCCGTACTCCATCGAGACGTGGTTCCGTACGACGTCGACGAGCGGCGGGCGGATCGTCGGGTTCGGCAACAACATCGGTACGGCACAGGGCCATAC
>NZ_JAZBJP010000139.1:0-463 GCF_036352915.1 Streptomyces bugieae | reverse complement strand
ACAAGCGCGGTGATGATCCGGTCCCGGCGCTTCTCCTCCTCCTTGGAGGCGAAGAGCGCGAGTTCGGACACCTCGTCCACCAGGACCACGACGGGCGTGGGACGCAGGTCCTCGGCCAGGTCCCAGATGTCGGCGGCGATCTCCGCGTCCGGGACGTTCACGCTGATGCGCTGTTCCTCGCGGACGAGTTGGTAGACGTACTCCATGTGCGAGACCAGGGCTTCGAGCAGATCGAGCGCGGTGTCCTGGTTGTCGGCGAGGGCGGAGAAGCGGCGAGCCAGCGGGAACAGCTCGACGCCCTGCTTGCAGTCGATGCCGACGAGCGCCACGTCCTGGGCGGCGAGGCCGGCCACCAGGTTGCGCTGGTAGACGGACTTGCCCGACTCGGTGGCCCCGATCGTGAGCCCGTGCGGGACGATCCGGAAGTCGCGGTAGTGGACCGCCCCGTCCTCGCGCAGTGCGA
>NZ_JAZBJP010000138.1:0-464 GCF_036352915.1 Streptomyces bugieae | reverse complement strand
GTACAGGAGAACCAAGATGTCCCCCGACGGTCGTACGACCAGCGGTCTCGCCAATGACTTCGTGAACGGCAGCGTGTCGTTCTGGTATCGCGCGGCGGGCTGGCCGGAATCAAGACCGGCTCTGCCCGGTTCGCTGGAAGCCGACGTCTGCATCGTCGGAGCGGGGCTGACCGGTTTGTGGGCAGCCTATTATCTCAAGCGTGAACAGCCTGACCTCCGAATAGTCATGTTGGAGAAGGAGTTCGCCGGGTTCGGAGCGTCCGGCCGCAACGGTGGATGGCTGTCCGCCGAGCTCGCCGGATCCCGCGACGCCTATGCCTCCACGCACGGCCACGATGGCGTCGTCGCACTCATGAGGGCCATGCGGGGTGCCGTCGACGAGGTCATCGGTGTCACGAAGTCCGAAGGCATCGACGCCGACATCGTCAAGGACGGCGTGCTTCATGTGGCGCGCAACCAGGCAC
>NZ_JAZBJP010000137.1:0-464 GCF_036352915.1 Streptomyces bugieae | reverse complement strand
ACATTGGCCCCGCTCGGCGGCGAACCGATCGCCCCGCACCTGTCGCTCGGCGAAGCAGGGGTCTACGACGGCGACCTGTTGATGATCTGCGCGGCGGGCCAGCCGGTCAGCCCGTTGCTGTTCGACGACGTCGACGACACCCAAAGCCCAGAGGACGGGGCCGGCACCGTGCGGAGCTGGTTCACGGACAACGCCAACGTGTTGGCCGGCTTCGGTGTCACCGCGGCCGCCGCCGTCACGCTGGCGGGCGTGCTGGCACATTGGGCCGCCCAACCCGCGGTGTCCGCGGCGGTGCTGGCCCTCGGCGCGATGGGGGTGCTGCTGGCCTGCCTGGTGGCGCACCGGCCGCCCGCCACCGGCACGTCGGCCTGGATCGCCGCGGTGTCGATGCCGCTGGTCTTCGCCGGCTCGCTGTATTTGGTGCCCGACGGATCCGGCGCCACCTCCCTGCCGATGTCGTTCGC
>NZ_JAZBJP010000136.1:0-465 GCF_036352915.1 Streptomyces bugieae | reverse complement strand
GGGCCGACGGTCTGATCGAGCAGTGGAGCCGCCGGGCCGCCGGCCTCTTCGGCATGGCCGCCGACGAGGCGATCGGGCGTGACCCGGTCGAGGCGTTCATGCCCGCCGAGCTGCGCTCGGACGGCCACCGGAGGGTCGGCGAGATCCTGGACGGCAAGGAGTGGACGGGTCTGGTCCCGTTCCGGATGCCGGGCGAGGGCGGTGCGCACGGGCTCGCCGAGGTCTATGTGATGCCCAGTGAGACGGCGGAGGGCGAGCGGGCCGCGCTCTGTATCGTCGTGGACGTCCGGGCGTTGCGGAGGATCGAGACCGACCTCGCCGCCTCGCAGGCCATATTCGGCCAATCTCCCTTCGGCTTCGTGCTGTTCGGTACGGACTTCACCGTCGTCCGGGCCAACCAGCGCTTCGCCACCGTCTTCGGCGGCGCCGCCGAGGACCACCGGGGCCGTACGGTCGACGACTACC
>NZ_JAZBJP010000135.1:0-465 GCF_036352915.1 Streptomyces bugieae | reverse complement strand
CTGGTGCACCTCGTCGGCGGCTGGCGCGGCAGCGCCACGTTCCAGGAGACCAGCCTCGCGGACTGGGACCTGCTGGAGAAGCTGCTCATCCGCACCGTCCAGTCCACCTCACTGGCCTTCCAGGAGCCCCTTCAGCGCAGCGACAAGGGCCGTTACCTGCTGATCAGCGCCGCGGGCGCCGGCAAGCCCACCGCGGGCAACGCCGCCTACTCCGCCTCCAAGGCCGCCGCCGAGGCATGGACCCTCGCGCTCGGCGACGCCTTCCGCAAGGAGGGGGGCGAGGACGGGCCGGCGGCCGCTGCTGCGATCCTGGTGGTCAAGGCACTGGTGAACGACGCGATGCGCGCCGAACGCCCGAATGCGAAGTTCGCGGGCTTCACCGACGTCACGGAGCTGGCCGAGGCCATCGCCGGCGTCTGGGACAAGCCCGCCCCCGAAGTGAACGGAAAGCGCCTGTGGCTGACC
>NZ_JAZBJP010000134.1:0-465 GCF_036352915.1 Streptomyces bugieae | reverse complement strand
GGATGAAGAACCTTGGGCCGGTCACGTTTTGGCCTGGTTCGGGGCAGGGCGTGGCATCGCGCCACACCGCTATGGCGGCTAGATCACTAGACCCGAAAGAAAACCAACTTCCGACCACAAAGGCATTCCAGATGACGTCGACATCGACCAATCCCAGCTCCGGAGCGTCAGGCGCGATCGGCTTCGCCGAGACTTCAGCACACGAGCACAACGAGATCGTGCAGCGCGCAGCGCAAGCCGGCCCCGGCTGGGCCGCAACGCCAGGACCAGTCCGTGCTGCAGCGCTGCGCCGCATCGCCGATGCGCTAGCCCATGCGAGCCGGGACCTAGTCGCGATCGCCGACGACGAAACAGGGCTCGGAACACCTCGGCTGACAAGCGAAGTCGCCCGTACGACCACACAGCTGCGGATGTTCGCCGAGGTCATCGCTCATGGAGCGCACCTCGCCCACGCCGGTGTAACAA
>NZ_JAZBJP010000133.1:0-465 GCF_036352915.1 Streptomyces bugieae | reverse complement strand
GGAAAGCTGCTCGCCGCAGCTGCGCCAACAGGGTGAGTGCGGCCTCTCGGCGGCGCCCGCTCCGATGTCCGAGGGCGACGGGGGCACTCCGGCCGGCACCGTGCTGCTGACGGTCCTCGGGGCGCTGCTGGTCCTGCTGCTGCCCCTGCTGCCGCTGCTCTGGCGGACCAGGGCGAGAAACCGGCGGCTCGGTTCCGGAGGGCGTACGCCCGCGGACGCGGCGGCCCGGGCCCTGGCGGAGGTGATCCTCGCCCGCGACCTGGCCGGGCGGGTGGAGGTCTCCTCGTTCCACGACGAGGCCGTCACGGAGATCGCCCGGCTGGTGCCGGGGGTGCGTACGGTCCTGATCGCCAGCCGCTGGGGCGGGGACATCGTGGACCGGGCGCGGGCGGCGGGGGCGGCCACGCTCGCGCTGAACATCCGGCGGCTCACCCTGGAGACCGTGGAGCAGGCGCACGCCGAGGG
>NZ_JAZBJP010000132.1:0-466 GCF_036352915.1 Streptomyces bugieae | reverse complement strand
ACAGTCACCGAGATACTTCAGCACATCGCACAATTCCTTGAGCACCTGCCCGAACAACTCCAGGCACTCGACGAGCCCAGCTGGAATGATCAGCAACAGGCCCTGGCTCAACAGTTGCAGCCCGCGACCCTGCCCCTGGACCAGGCCATGGAGCTGTTGTGGCAGGCAAAACTGGCCGGCCACTCGTCGGATTACCTGCCGCAGTTGCAAGGCTGCATAGAGGCCCTGACGCCCGCCATCGTGATCCAGGCCGCCCGCCAACTCAGAGAGGCTGCCGGCGGCTGCAGCGCGCTGGCCAACAGGCCGTGCCCGGGTACACCCTGGCAAGTGGCAGAATGATCATTACCAGCGCTGCAATGAGCTTTCTTCAGAATTGCGGGCAACCTTCCGCGGGAATTTAGTAAGATAGCCTCCTAAGCATCTGAACATCTCCCGCCGGAGGTGGACTATATGTATAGGCAACACC
>NZ_JAZBJP010000131.1:0-466 GCF_036352915.1 Streptomyces bugieae | reverse complement strand
GGGCGGCGGGTGTCGTTCCACTGCCGGACGACCTGGTCGTGCTCGCCCGGAGCCCACAGCCCGTACCGGCTCACCGGCAGGGCCGGGTCGTGCGCCACCCCCTCCAGCAGCCGCAGCAGACGGCCGGCCAGCCGCTCGACGGTGTCGCGGTCGAACAGGTCCGCGTTGTACTGCACCGTCCCGGAGATCCCCCCGGCGGTGCGGCCGTCCCGGTCCCGGTCGTCGAACTCGAAGGCCAGGTCGAACGGGGAGGTGTGCGTCTCCACCGGTTCCGCGCGGACCTCGACGCCCGGCAGGGCCAGTTCGCCCGCGCGGGTGTTCCGCAGCGCCAGCACCACCTGGAAGAGCGGGTGCCAGGCCGGGGAACGGCCGGGGGCGAGCTCCTCCACCAGCAGTTCGAACGGCACGTCCTGGTGCGCGTAGGCACGCAGGCACATCTCCCGCACCCGGCCGAGGAGTTCGGTGA
>NZ_JAZBJP010000130.1:0-467 GCF_036352915.1 Streptomyces bugieae | reverse complement strand
CCTCCAAGAAGATCACCATCGGAGTCTTCGCAGATGCACCTCCTTATGGCGTGATGAACGGCTCCGGCAACTACGAAGGCTTCGACATCGACAAGGCCAGAGCACTCGCCGACTCACTCGGCGCCAGCGTGGAATTCGTCAGTGCCACCAACGCGAGCCGAATTCCCATGCTGGAGACCGGAAAAGCCGACGTCATCATCGCCGCTCTGACCAACCTCGACGAGCGGGCCCAGGTGGTCGCGCTCACCCGGCCGTATGCGTCCGAGGGACAGCTGGTCGTAGTGCCCGCGGACAGTCCGATTCGGCGCTATGACGACCTTGCCGGCCGCACCGTGGCCTCGACCCGCGGCAGTGTGCCCGCCACCATCTTGGAAGCCGAGTTCCCACAGGCCAAGCCCAGCCTGTTCGAAGCCGTCGCCGACTCCATCCAAGCCCTGCGCAGCGGAAAGGTGGATGCACTGATGGAG
>NZ_JAZBJP010000129.1:0-468 GCF_036352915.1 Streptomyces bugieae | reverse complement strand
CCCGAGGACCTTGCGCCGGGTCGCCCGCTCGGTGGGCAGAGCGGCGGCGGCGATGGTCAGGGTCAGCAGCGGGGTGGCGCCGATGAGGACGCCCGCGATACCGGCCCCCGTGGTCTGTTCGCCGTAGGAGAGCAGCAGGAACGGGATGACGTTGCCGAAGAGGGCGGCGGCGGCGACATGGCCCCAGACGCGGGCGGACCGGGGAAGGCCGATCCTGCGGAACGCGACGATGGCGAGCAGGACGGCGGCACCCAGCACCAGGCGGCTGAGCACGAGCTGACCGGGGGTCAGCACGTCCAGTGACACCTTGATGAAGGTGAAGCTGCCTCCCCACAGGAATGCCAGCAGCAGGAACCGGCCGACGGTTGCGTTCTTCATGCACCCTCCCTTTGTGTTACGGATTTCTTCTCTGTGCCACCGGACACCTCAGTAGTTCGGCGTCTTGAGCAGCAGGTTCTTTCTCTGGAC
>NZ_JAZBJP010000128.1:0-470 GCF_036352915.1 Streptomyces bugieae | reverse complement strand
ACCTGGTGGCCACCTGCTCCTCGCCGCTCTCGCGCAACCACACCTTCGGCACCAACCTCGGCCGGGGCATGACGCTCCAGGAGACGATCGCCGTCACCAAGCAGACCGCCGAGGGCGTCAAGTCCTGCCAGTCGGTCCTGGACCTGGCCCGTCGGCACGGGGTCGACATGCCCATCACGGAGACGGTCGTCTCGATCGTCCACGAGGGCAAGTCCCCGGTCGTCGCGGTGAAGGAGCTGATGTCGCGGAGCGCCAAGGCCGAGCGGCGCTGACTCCTCCTTTACCAGCAGGTACGCTCATCGCGATATGAGCAGCGAGAACCTCCCCCAGAGCCCTGAGCGCGCCGAGAGCCCTGAGCAGCAGCGCCGTAAGCCGCGTGTGGCCGTCGTGTTCGGCGGCCGCAGCTCCGAACACGGCATCTCGGTCGTCACGGCCGGCGCCGTCATGAAGGCCATCGACCGGACCAAGTA
>NZ_JAZBJP010000127.1:0-471 GCF_036352915.1 Streptomyces bugieae | reverse complement strand
GTCCTCCTCGACCCGTTTCCTCCGCGCGGACCGGCCGGAAGAGATGAAGGGGGCGATCGAGGATCTCCGCGAGAGCCTGCTCGACATTCTGGTGGCCGACGGTGCGGTGACCGTGGTGGAGCGGGACTTCCCCGTCATCGGCGCCTTCTTCGTGGAACCCGTTCAGGGTGCGAACGGTATGCGGCCCCTGACCGAGGCGGCGGCCCGCGAGATCAGGGCGGTGTGCGACGCGGTCGGCTGCCCCTTGATCGTCGACGAGATCCACAGCGGCATGGGGCGGACCGGTGCGTTTCTCGCCAGTTCGCACATGGGGTTGCAGGGCGACTACTACACCCTGGCGAAAAGCATCGGCGGAGGAATCGCCAAGAATTCGGTGGCCCTCTTCCACCAGGACCGCTTCCGCCCGGAGTTCGAGGTCCTGCACAGCTCGACCTTCGCCAAGGACGGATTCTCCGCGGCCATCGCCATGAA
>NZ_JAZBJP010000126.1:0-471 GCF_036352915.1 Streptomyces bugieae | reverse complement strand
CCACCAGTCGCACCGACTCGGGGAGGGGCTTGTGCGCAGCACGGCACACCACGCGGACGTGATCATCATCGGGGCCGGGATCGCCGGCCTGTCAGCGGCCCATCTGCTGACCCGGGCAGGGGTCGGCGTCAGTGTTCTGGAGGCGGCCCCCACCGTGGGCGGCCGGCTGGTCACCCGTGAGGTGGACGGCTTCCGCCTCGACCTGCTCGGCCCCCTGCTCTGCGCCTCCTGGCCGGAGCTGACCGGCACCCCGGGGCTCGGCGCCCCGGAACTCCGGGAGTTCGCCCCCGGGGTGCTGGTGCACAGCGAGGGCCGCCGCCATCGCACCGCCGACCTACGGAGCGCGAGGGGCGCACTCAGAGCCGTACGCACCCGGTCGAGCGCCCCCCACCTCGCGCCGGGCGGGTCCGGGAGCGATCTGCGGCTCGTCTCGCGGGCGGGCCTCGGCGGCAGAGGCGCCGAGCCCGGCAC
>NZ_JAZBJP010000125.1:0-471 GCF_036352915.1 Streptomyces bugieae | reverse complement strand
ATCGACTGGTACCGCAACAACGAATCCTGGTGGGGCCCTTTGAAAGATGCGGTAGAAGGCGCGTATGCGGAGCGCGGCCAGTGACCGCACGCGAAC
Organism: Streptomyces bugieae; assembly: GCF_036352915.1. Taxonomy (NCBI): domain Bacteria; kingdom Bacillati; phylum Actinomycetota; class Actinomycetes; order Kitasatosporales; family Streptomycetaceae; genus Streptomyces; species Streptomyces bugieae. The sequence goes on along the minus strand of NZ_JAZBJP010000125.1, from coordinate 375 downwards.
TGACCATCCCCGGCGCGTGGGAGATCACACCCAAGCTGCACGGCGACGCGCGCGGGCTGTTCTTCGAATGGTTCACCGACGCCGGATTCACCGAGATGACCGGGCACCGCTTCGACCTGCGGCAGGCCAATTGCTCGGTGTCGGCGGCCGGGGTGCTGCGCGGTGTCCACTTCGCCGAACTGCCGCCCAGCCAGGCAAAGTACGTGACGTGTGTGCGCGGGGCCGTGCTCGACGTGGTGGTCGACATCCGGGTGGGCTCCCCGACTTTCGGGCAGTGGGATTCCGTGCTGCTCGACGACCACGACCGGCGTTCGGTGTACCTGTCCGAGGGGCTCGGTCACGCCTTCCTGTCGCTGCAGGACGGCTCGACGGTGA
>NZ_JAZBJP010000124.1:0-472 GCF_036352915.1 Streptomyces bugieae | reverse complement strand
GTCCAGCAGACGGACGCCGTGCCGGGTCAGCGGGCCGCGAGCGCCGCTTCCCCGGCCAGCCGCATGGCGCCGAGGGGGCCGGGAACCCGGCCGGTCATCCGCTCGACCAGGAGCAGCCCCTGATGGACGAGGAGGTCGAGCCCGCCGACGACCCCGCCCCCGCGCGCGGACCAGGCCGAGGCCAGCGCGGTCGGCCACGGCTCGGACAGCACCTCGAAGAGGATGCCGGGGTGCTCCGGTACGTCGGTGGCGACCACGTCGGTCGTGCCCGCCGGGGTCGTGGCGATGACGAGCGGCGCGGTGAGTGCCCGCGCCCCCTCGGCCCAGTCCGCCACCCGGACGTCCACGCCGAGCCGCTGCCCCCAGCCCCGCATCTCGTCGCCGCGCTCCCGGCTGCGTACGTAGGCGGTGACCGGTCCGGCGCAGATCACCGCGAGCGCGGCGAGGGCGGAGGAGGCGGTGGCTCCGGCAC
>NZ_JAZBJP010000123.1:0-472 GCF_036352915.1 Streptomyces bugieae | reverse complement strand
CCAATACCCCGTCGCAGCCGAACGACGAGACCGGGCGGCCGTCCACCTCCAACACAACGCCGAGCACTCCGAGCCGGGGACCCTTCTCCAGGCTGGCCTCGTTGAGTGCCCAACCGCGGTTCACCACATCGGTCCCCACCCGCACCGCGATGTCGAGGGTCATCCGCTCCTCGACGCGGTAGTCGCGCTCGATGACGCGCTCGAGCACATGGTCGATCGCCTCGGCCTCGGCTTCGGCGAGGAATCCGATCCGGCCCAGATTGACTCCCAGCACCGGGATCTCGACATTTCGCGCGAGCTCCGCGGCACGCAGGAACGTGCCGTCACCGCCGAGCACCAGCACGAGCTCACAACCTTCGGCCGCTCGCTCGTCGGCGTCGACGACCTCGATGTCGACGCCGAGGGCGCGCATGTCATCCGGCGCCAGATGCAGCGGGCCGCGGTCCACGGCTTCCGCCGAGAGAACCTTCAG
>NZ_JAZBJP010000122.1:0-472 GCF_036352915.1 Streptomyces bugieae | reverse complement strand
CAGGACCAGGCGCCGCACCCGCTCCGGGTGCAGCTTCGCGTAGACCGCGCCCAGGTACGTACCGTACGAGTAACCGAAGTAGTTGATCCGCTCCGCGCCCAGCGCCCGGCGGATCACGTCGAGGTCCTTGGCGGCGCTGACGGTGTCCATGTACGGCAGCACATCGCCGTGCTTCTCCCCGCAGGCGCGGGCGAAGGCCGCCGCCCGGTCGCGGTTGACCCGCTCGGCCCGGTAGGAGGCGGGCACCGAGTCGGGGCGTACGGGATCGGAGTGGCCGGGCAGGCAGTTCAGCGCCGGGGTGCTCTTCCCCACCCCGCGCGGGGCGAACCCGATCACGTTGTACTGGGCGGCCACCTTCTCCGGCAGCGCCGACGCCACGAACCCGGCCATCGACAGCCCGCTGCCGCCCGGCCCGCCCGGGTTGACCAGCAGCGGGCCCTGGAAGGTCTTCGCGGTGTGCGGGACCCGGGAC
>NZ_JAZBJP010000121.1:0-474 GCF_036352915.1 Streptomyces bugieae | reverse complement strand
GATCGTGCCGAATCCCCAACAGCCGGCCCCGCAGCCCGACCGGCCCTACGTCATCACCCTGCAACTGGACTTCAACAACACGGGCGCGGTCGATGTGGCCAAGCAGCTGCGCCAGAAGGTCGGTGTGCACGGCGAAGAGCCCGGTGAGAGCGAGAACGGCAAGGTCAAGTTCTACGTCATCGGTCAGGGTGCACTCGGTGCGGCCGCGACGCAGGCCACCAAGCACGACATCGCCGCGGCCGAGAAGTGGAACCTGCCGATCGTCTTGATCGTGCTGCTGGCGGTGTTCGGATCGCTGGCCGCCGCGGCGCTGCCGCTGGTGCTCGGCATCTGCACGGTCGTGGTGACCATGGGCCTGGTCTATCTGCTGTCGATGTACACACAGATGAGCGTGTTCGTGACGTCGACGGTGTCGATGTTCGGTATCGCCCTGGCCATCGACTACTCCCTGTTCATCCTGATGCGCTACCGCGA
>NZ_JAZBJP010000120.1:0-476 GCF_036352915.1 Streptomyces bugieae | reverse complement strand
GCCGAGGACGAGTTGTTCGCCCTGGGCCGGGCCACCGCGGCCGGTGGGGCGGCGGTGTTCGAGCTGGCCCCGCAGGGCGCCGCCGGCGAAGACATCGTCGCACCCAAGAAGGAACTCGAATGGATGCGCCGCCTCGGCGAGGAGATCGACTGCGCGCTCAGCTTCGCCCTGATCCAGGTCGACGCCGACCCCAACCTGTGGCGCGAGCAGCTCGATCTGTCGGCGGCGGCGCACAAGGCCGGTAGCCGGTTGTTCCCGCAGGTGGCGGCGCGGCCGTTCGGCATGCTGCTGGGCTTTCCCGGTCACCACGCCTTCACCCACCGCCCGACCTACCGGCGCCTGCAGGCCGAATGCACGCGTGAGGAGCTGGCCGAGCGCCTCGCGGATCCGAAGGTGCGCGCGGCGATCCTGGCCGAGGAAGACCTGCCGATCGACCCCGGCAAGCTGTTCGACGGCATGTTCATGTTGGCGCAGAA
>NZ_JAZBJP010000119.1:0-476 GCF_036352915.1 Streptomyces bugieae | reverse complement strand
GCACTGATCGCTGATCATCCCGAGATCGAGAACATCGCGATCGAACGACCGATCATCATCTGCGGTCTCCCCCGTACCGGCACCACGCATCTGCACAACCTCCTCGCCGCCGATCCCACTCTCCGCTACCTGCCCTATTGGGAAAGCCTCGAACCGCTGCCCGGCCCCGGAGAGGACACACCCGAACCGCGCCGCGATCGCTGTGCCGCCGGCCTGGAACTGGTGAACACCTCGTTGCCGGAGTTTCGCCGCATGCATGACATGACCGTCGAGCACGCGCACGAGGAGATCCAGCTCCTGGCCAACGACATCTCCGGCATGCTGTTCGAAACGACCTATTACGTGCCGAGTTTCACCGCCCACTACAAGGCACACGACCAGGCGCCGTCATACGCGTACGTCAAGCGCAGCCTGCAGGCGATGCAATGGCTGCGCGGCGGAACCCGCTGGGTACTCAAATCACCACAGCATCTGGA
>NZ_JAZBJP010000118.1:0-478 GCF_036352915.1 Streptomyces bugieae | reverse complement strand
GGTCGGCCGTGTCGTCGCGGTCGGGTGCGGATGCGGCGTACCGCTCGATCTCGGTGCGCGCGTCGGCGGCGGACATCGGGCCCTCCGCGAGACGGTTCAGGACGAACTCCTCCGCCCGGCTCAGCGGGTACAGGGCCGAGGCCGCCCGGTCGACGGCGATGGTCAGCGTCATGCGTGACACCTCGAAGACGGGGCGGGTGTCCTGCGCGGCGGGGTCGTCGAAGTGCACGGCCCCGGAGTTGGCCACATGGACCCGCTGGAGCTCGCAGTCGGTGGCCAGGGCGACCGTCGCCGTGTCCGGTACGGCCTCCGCCGGGCCCGCCGGTTCGTCGGCGGCGGCGAAGAACCGGCGGAACGCGTCCGGGCCCACGTCGGCGTTGTAGAGGATGTCCTCCGGTACGTCGATCAGGGCGACCTCCGGGTAGAGGCGCTGGATGCGTTCCATGGCCGCCGCGCCGTCCGACACCTTCTCCGGCGA
>NZ_JAZBJP010000117.1:0-478 GCF_036352915.1 Streptomyces bugieae | reverse complement strand
CCACGTATTTGCGCCGGGCGGGTGACGCGGCAAGTGCCGGGCGCAGCCGGCTCACCAGAATGAACGGCGCGGTCTGGTTGCACAGCTGCACTTCGAGCAACTCCATCGCGTCGACCTCGTGCACGCGTTGGGTCCAACTGTTCACCGACGCGGTATCGGGCAGCAGCCCACCCGCGTCAATGGCAGTCCCGGCCGCGATCCGCTCCGGCGAGGCGCTGCGGGCGGTCAGGGCCAGCTCGGTCAGCGCATGCGGGGCGGGGTGCTCGCCGAGACTCCCGGCCAAGGCATGCGGATGCGCGTCACTGACGTGGTCGAAGGTGACCACGTCCACCAAAGCCGGCGGCGGGGTGCGCTCAGCCTCCACCAGCGCGGCGTACGAGCCCGGCGGCCGGCTCCCCACCACCTGGCCCGCCGTCCTCGCCGACGCCCCGGTCACCGCCACCACCCCCACGAACGGCGAACTCCCCTACACCGAAGG
>NZ_JAZBJP010000116.1:0-478 GCF_036352915.1 Streptomyces bugieae | reverse complement strand
CCCAGACCCCGCCGATCCGCTCCGGGAAGCGTGTCATCTTCGCCACCCTCGACGACCCCACCGGCCTGTCCGACCTGGCGTTCTTCGAGGACAGCCACGCGCGCTGCGCCCACACGGTGTTCCACAGCGGCCTGCTGCTCGTCCGCGGCACCCTCGCCCGACGCCCGCCGCGCGCCTTCAGCATCACCGGCACCGCCGCCTGGGACCTGGCCGAGCTGATCGACCTGCACCGCGAGGGCGGCCCCGCCGCCGTCGCCGACCACCTCACCCGCCCCGGGCCCGCCTCCCGCCGGGCCGCACCGCACCGCACCCTCACCCAGCCCAACGGCTACGCCCTGCACCCCTGGGCCGACCTCCGGCCGCCCGGCACCCCCGCCTCCTCGGCCCTGCCCGTCCTCGACGCGCTCGACGGGCGGTCCTTCCACCATGCGAGCCCCGGAAGCGCGGGGTGAGGGAGATGATCCTCCACCTGCACTTC
>NZ_JAZBJP010000115.1:0-479 GCF_036352915.1 Streptomyces bugieae | reverse complement strand
CCGCTCCAGAGAGGAGAGTGCCACCGTGCCACCCGCCGACGCGCCCGCGGAGTCCGACGCGGCGCCTCCGGAACCGGCCGATGTGCCCCCGGACCCGCCCCCCGGACCGCCCTCGGGCAGCGGCACGGAGGGCGCCACCGCCGTACCGTCCGGCGACTCCACCGCCGTACCGCACGGCAGCTCCACCGAGGACACCCTCGACCTCAAGCTCACCGAGGAGCTCCTCGCGCTGATCGCCGAGGACCGGGGCAGGGCGGTGCCCCGCCGCGATGCCGCCCGCGAACTCCTCGGCGACCCGGCCACCTGGCCCGGTGCCACCACCGAGGCCGGGGTGTTCCACCTGGTCCCGGTGGTCCTGGAGCGCGATCTCGCCGTTCTCACCCGCTGGATGAACGACCCCGCTGTCGCCGCCTTCTGGGAGCTCGCCGGTCCCGAATCCGTCACCGCCGACCATCTGAGGCCGCAGCTCGAAGGGGACG
>NZ_JAZBJP010000114.1:0-479 GCF_036352915.1 Streptomyces bugieae | reverse complement strand
ACCACTGGCTGCTCAACGGCTCCAAGACCTTCATCTCCAACGGCATCCTGGCCGACCTGGTGATCGTCGTCGCCAAGACCACTCCCGACGGCGGCGCCAAGGGGCTCTCGCTGATCGTCGTCGAGCGCGGGGCCGAAGGGTTCGAGCGGGGCCGCAACCTCGACAAGATCGGCCAGAAGTCGCAGGATACCGCCGAGCTGTTCTTCAACGACGTCCGCGTCCCCAAGGAGAACCTCCTCGGTGAACTCGACGGCGCCTTCATCCACTTGATGACCAACCTGGCCCAGGAGCGCATGGGCATAGCGGTCGCCGCCATCGCCGCCGCCGAACACCTGCTGGAGATCACCACCCAGTACGTCAAGGAGCGCGAGGCGTTCGGCCGCCCGCTGGCCAAGCTCCAGCACATCCGCTTCGAGATCGCCGAGATGGCCACCGAATGCGCGGTCACCCGCGCCTTCCTGGACCGCTGCATCATCGAC
>NZ_JAZBJP010000113.1:0-479 GCF_036352915.1 Streptomyces bugieae | reverse complement strand
CTCCTACATCCCGGCCGAGGAGGCCGCGTTCCGGGAGGGGCTGGTGGCGCAGGGGATGTCGGAGGTGGAGGCCGCGCTCTGGACCGCCGCGCTGGACCCGATCCGCACGAGCCGGGAGGCCCCGGTGAAGGACGGGGTCGAGCGGGCCCTGGGCCGTCCCCCGCGCGACCTCGCCGAGGTCGTCCGGGAGGCGGCGGAGAAGGGGGCCTGGGGCTGAACGGGTGCGGATGCTCGCCCGTACGGCATCAGATCTCGTCCGTGCGGCGTCAGACCTCGCCCGTGCGGCGTCAGATCTCGTCCGTACGGGCCAGGGCGTCCGTGATCAGCCGGGTGGCGAAGTCGGGGTCGTCGGTGATGCGGTTGATGTGCTCCGCGAGCAGGAAGGCGGTGGCCTCCAGGGGGGTCATCTCCGCCTCGGTCCACCCCCCGTACTGCTTGCGCCACAGGTTCGGGCTCAGTCCGGTGCCGGCGGCGATGAC
>NZ_JAZBJP010000112.1:0-481 GCF_036352915.1 Streptomyces bugieae | reverse complement strand
CTTCATCAGCGCCGCCGCCTGCGGCTACGCGCTGACGGCGGCGCTGATGAAGGACGCGATGGCGCATCTGGGCCCGGACGGCGGGGTTGTCGCGCTGCTGACGTCGTGGCAGCTGTACGCGACGGCGGCGGCCGGGGTCGGTGCCCTCTTCCTGCTCCAGAACGCCCAGCACGCGGGGAGCCTGGTGGCGGTGCAGCCGATGCTGACGCTCGGGGACGCGCTGATCAGCATCCTGTACGGGGTGACGCTCTTCGAGGAGGAGCTGCGCACCGGCTGGTGGCTGCTGCCGGAGCTGGCGGGGCTGGGGCTGATCGCCGCGGGCTGTGTGGTGCTGGCCCGCTCGTCCCTGGCCACCGACACGCTCGCACCGCAGCCGCCCCCGCCTCGGGCCGGCTGAGGGAGCCGGGGGTCAGACCCGGTCGGCCGGGGTGACCCGCTCGTCCTCCCGTACGGGCGCGGGCGGGGTGCCGTCGCCGAAGTC
>NZ_JAZBJP010000111.1:0-482 GCF_036352915.1 Streptomyces bugieae | reverse complement strand
AGCTTCAGCTCCTCGTCCAGGGCGAGCAGTCCGTCGAAGATCTTGGAGTTGCCGTCCTTGCCGTAGCCGAGCAGGGGGCTCAGGCTGTCGGGCTCGTAGGCGATGCCCACGACGGCCGAGGTGGAGCCGGCGCCGGAGCCGCCGCCCTTGGGGCTGTCCGGGTTGGAGCAGGCTGCGGCGGTCAGGGACAGTGCGGTCACCAGCGCGGCGGCGGCCGCCCCCCGTATCGATCGGGCCGTCATACTCTGCACATCCCTGTTCAAGATCGACTGTTATTGCGAACAGCATGCAATTAAACAGCACGTAAAAGGCCCTGGTACACCCCGTCTCGCCGGTCGAGGCGGGTGCACCAGGGCCTTGGCTTCACGGACGTCCTACGGCGCGGCAGCTCCGCCAGCTCAGCGACGGCCTCGCGGTGGCGGCCCGCCGTGCCGTACGCGATCGAGTCCGCCTTGGCGCGCTTGAGGTAGAGGTGCGCCGGG
>NZ_JAZBJP010000110.1:0-483 GCF_036352915.1 Streptomyces bugieae | reverse complement strand
CATGAAGACCATCCGCAGCAGTCCGCCGGGGTCCTTCAGTTCGTACGGGTCGACCAGGTGGATCTCCCGGTCGCGGATGCCGTCGATTTCCTTCTTGAGCTGAGGCATCAGCCGTTCTCCTTGGCGGTGGCGGGCTGGAGCTGGGCGATGTCGGCGACAGCTCGGCGGATCGCGTCGCGTACCTGGGCCTCCTCGTCCTCGGTCATCTGCGGGTGGAGGCAGGGGCACAGCAGGCGGGCGGCGAGCTGTTCGGCGCGCGGGCAGTGCTGGCCGGTGGTGTGGGTGCGGATGAGGTCGTGGCCGAGGTAGGTGACGGGGTCGGAGACGATGCTGCCGACCCCGTACCGGTGGGCGAGCACGTCCATCAGCTCGTCGCGGCCCCGGGCCGCCCACGCTTCGGGGACCAGGAGGTTGTGCCGGTAGTAGAGGTGCAGGTCCTCGTCGAGCGTCGGGTCGACCGTCGAGGAGAACGCGTCCAGGACG
>NZ_JAZBJP010000109.1:0-483 GCF_036352915.1 Streptomyces bugieae | reverse complement strand
TTCGTTTCGCCCATCAGCCGCCACCAGCGCTCGCAGTCGGGGCAGACGATCGACTTGATCTCCCCCTCGCGGAGGTTGATGTTCTGAGGCTTCATCATGCTGAGCAGCAGCGGGGGGCGGCGGTTGTCGCGCTTGGTGCGGACGCGACCGGGGCGGGTACGGGACATCGGTCCTCCTCGTTCAGAGCCAGGGCGCGGTGCTGCTCTCTCCGCCCTCCAGGTCCGACCGAGTACCGAAGTACCGGGCGGTCCTGGCCGACGGTCAGCGCAACGTCGCTGTTCAAAGGCAAAACGGGTGGAGCTATTCGGTACAGGAGCCGCCGACCGGGGGAGCGCGGGCTCAACCCCTTGCCGCCACCCCCGAAGGAGCGGTGACACCTGCTGTTCTGCTGAGCGGGAAGAAGTGATCACTCCCTCGGGCTCGACACCTAGTGTTCCCTATTGTTCCCGAGGGTGTCAAGCGGTACGGTAGGAACCATAGGAT
>NZ_JAZBJP010000108.1:0-484 GCF_036352915.1 Streptomyces bugieae | reverse complement strand
ATGTCGACCGGCGCCACCCACGAGCTGCTGGAGATCGGGGTCTCCTCCCCGGAGATGACCCCGGCCGACGGCATCGGCGTGGGCGAGGTCGGCTACATCATCACCGGTGTGAAGGACGTCCGGCAGTCCAAGGTCGGTGACACGATCACCTCCCTCCAGAACGGGGCGACCGAGGCGCTCGGCGGCTACAAGGACCCGAAGCCGATGGTGTTCTCGGGGCTCTACCCGCTGGACGGCTCGGACTACCCGGACCTGCGCGAGGCGCTCGACAAGCTCCAGCTCAACGACGCCGCCCTGGTCTACGAGCCGGAGACCTCCGCCGCGCTCGGCTTCGGTTTCCGCGTCGGCTTCCTCGGCCTGCTCCACCTGGACGTGGTCCGCGAGCGGCTGGAGCGCGAGTTCGGCCTCGACCTGATCGCGACCGCGCCCAACGTGGTCTACCGGGTCGAGATGGAGGACGGCACCGAGCACGTCGTCACCAACC
>NZ_JAZBJP010000107.1:0-484 GCF_036352915.1 Streptomyces bugieae | reverse complement strand
CTCGACCATGGCTTCGCCGGTTGCGCTCATCGCACGGCTCCCTTGGAGTAGTGGCGTTCGACGTAGTACTGGATGATCGAGAGCGCGGTGGTCAGGAGGATGTACCAGGCGGTGGCGACCATCAGCAGGGGGACCACCCGGCCGCTGCGGCCGTAGACGACCTGGACCTGGTAGAAGAGTTCGCCGATCGCCATGACGGAGACGATCGAGGTGCCCTTGAACAGCGAGATGATCTCGTTGGCCGCGTTGGGCAGGATCGAGCGCATGGCCTGCGGGAGCACGATCCGGCGCAGCTGACGGAGCTTGGGGATGCCGAGGGCGGCGGCCGCCTCCAACTGCCCGCTGCCGACGGCCAGTACGCCGCCGCGCACGATCTCCGCCGCGTACGCCGCCTGGTGCAGGGCGAGGCCCAGGACGGCGGCGCTGACCGCGCCGACCAGGTTCATCGTGTCGAAGGTGAAGAAGCCCGGCCCGAACGGGATGC
>NZ_JAZBJP010000106.1:0-485 GCF_036352915.1 Streptomyces bugieae | reverse complement strand
CTTCAAGAAGGGCGCCAAGTCCGTCCTCGACGGCAAGGTGAAGTACGGGAAGGAGTACGACACCAAGGAGTGGAAGCCGGAGAACGCCAACTCCAACATGGAAGCGGCGATCACCGCGCTCGGCAAGGACAAGATCGACGGCGTCTACTCCGCCAACGACGGCATGGCGGGCGGCATCATCACCGCCCTCAAGGCCGCCGGTCTCAACCCGCTCCCGCCCGTCACCGGCCAGGACGCCGAGCTCGCGGGTGTGCAGCGCATCGTCACCGGTGAGCAGTTCATGAGCGTCTACAAGTCCTACCCGGCCGAGGGCATCGTCGCCGCCGAGATGGCCGTCGCGCTCGCCAAGGGCGACAAGCTCGACTCGATCGCCACCTCGAAGGTCGACAACGCCAGCCAGAAGGGCATCCCGACGGTCCTCGTCCCGGTCGTCTCGCTGACCAAGGACAACATCAAGGACACCGTCATCAAGGACGGCATCTACA
>NZ_JAZBJP010000105.1:0-486 GCF_036352915.1 Streptomyces bugieae | reverse complement strand
CTACTGCTCCGCGGCAGTCACTTCGTCCTTGCTGGGGAAGGTGGTGCGGCCGTCGTCCATGCGGACGGTGAGGTCGCCTCCGGTGTGGGTCTTCTCGACGGTGCCCTCGGCCCCGGCCTTGTGCCGGGTGCCGCCGGCCTGGATGTCGGTGATGAGCTTGATCCGGGTTCCGCGCATGATGGCCATCCCTTCGTGGAGCTGGACTGTCCGGCTCCCCTCGGCCCTGCCCGTACCGGCGTCGTACGGCCGGGACGGGCAGAGGAGGCAACCGGCAGACCGTCACCAGCCGTTGATGAAGGCCTCGTAGTACGGCCAACCGAGCCGGGCGGCCGCCGCGTGCTGCCGTGCGTCGCGCGCGCCGCGCCGGTGGATGCCGGCGGCGATGGCGTGCCCCTCGCGGGCCAGCTCGTCGGCCAGGCGCTGCTGAGCGGCTGCCGACGCCTGCCACGCCTCGGCCTCGGCCTGCATCTCACGGTGGGTGTAGAG
>NZ_JAZBJP010000104.1:0-487 GCF_036352915.1 Streptomyces bugieae | reverse complement strand
GCCTTCTCAGTGGGGCACAACATCCGGCCCGCCACCACTTGAAGGTGAAAACGACTTTGCAGAGGTTATGTGTTCAAGAATCGAAGTCAAACAGCGGGCCGCAGCGACGTGTACCCAGGTCCGCACAAAAGGTGCGTCGACCATCTGATGATTCGGTAAAAAGTCGGCGTTGCGTGATCCGGGGTCAGCGCAGCCGCTGGCTGATCACCTTCGACACGCCGTCACCCTGCATGGAGACGCCGTACAGCGCGTCGGCGACCTCCATCGTCCGCTTCTGGTGGGTGATGACGATCAGCTGGGAGCTCTCCTGGAGCTCCTCCATGATCCGGATCAGCCGCTGGAGGTTGGTGTCGTCGAGCGCGGCCTCGACCTCGTCCATCACATAGAAGGGGCTCGGCCGGGCCTTGAAGATCGAGACCAGCAGCGCCACGGCCGTCAGGGACCGCTCACCGCCCGAGAGCAGGGAGAGCCGCTTGACCTTCTTGCC
>NZ_JAZBJP010000103.1:0-487 GCF_036352915.1 Streptomyces bugieae | reverse complement strand
CATCCAGATCCGAGGCGAAGGCCGCGAAGGCCTCCAGCTCGCGGTACTGCGAGAGATCCAGACGCAGCGAACCCGCGACCTCTTTCATGGCCTTGATCTGCGCGGCGCCACCGACGCGGGACACCGACACACCGACGTTGACGGCCGGTCGCACACCCTGGTTGAACAGGTCGGACTCCAGGAAGCACTGGCCGTCGGTGATCGAGATGACGTTGGTCGGGATGAACGCCGAGATGTCGTTGGCCTTGGTCTCGATGATCGGCAGACCCGTCATCGAACCACCGCCGAGTTCGTCGGACAGCTTGGCGCAACGCTCCAGCAGACGAGAGTGGAGGTAGAAGACGTCGCCGGGGAATGCCTCGCGGCCCGGCGGGCGGCGCAGCAGCAACGAGATGGCGCGGTAGGCGTCGGCCTGCTTGGAGAGGTCGTCGAAGACGATCAGCACGTGCTTGCCGTCGTACATCCAGTGCTGGCCGATGGCCGAACC
>NZ_JAZBJP010000102.1:0-489 GCF_036352915.1 Streptomyces bugieae | reverse complement strand
CCAGGGGGCTGCTTGACCTCATCGGCACCGAAAGCCCCGCCGCACTGCGCAACCCCCACATCGCGAAGCTGGCCGCCGCACTGCGGTGACCCTGCGCCGGCAGGGGCCACCTTGCCCGCAGGGTGTCCCCCGCCCCGCAGACGGAGGAGTCCGGGAACCCCCGCCACCCGAGACCCCTCCCCCGCGCACCGGTAGAATCGGCTTTCATGTCGAAGCCTGACGAGTTGCTCATTGATGTCGCCGCCCTGGTGGAGTCCGGGCACAGCAACAAAATGTCGCTGACGGTGGTCACCGGAGGTGCCGTCATCACCGGCCGACTGGCTCCCGAGGCCGTCTGGCGGCAACGGGTGTCGGAGGTACTGGCCGATTCGGCGCAGTTGAGCGAGTTCGCCGCCGTCTTCACCTCCGCGGCCCGCAAGGAAGGCCCGCCCACGCATCTGCACTTCCACGTGGCGCGCATCCTCCAGGGCTCGGTGGGAATCCCTGAGA
>NZ_JAZBJP010000101.1:0-491 GCF_036352915.1 Streptomyces bugieae | reverse complement strand
CATCATCGACCTCACAATGCGGTTGTACGTAACATAGATCACCTAGTGATATATGACCATACGTGGTCAGGCGGCGTCGTGGAAGCTCGCGGTGCCCCATGGTCGATGGCAGTTCGCGTGTGACGACCCGTGACGTCACCGATCTCGCGAATGTCGCCAGGGGACGCCGAATCCTGGGTTCCCTGGTGGCATCGCGTATCTGGACCGCACCGGCCACTTCGTGATTCGCTCCGAGTAAGGCTTGCCCGATGACTGTGGTTTCGACAGGCCGGCGCGTTCGCGCCGCCGAACGGCTACAGCGTGGTCTCTACTGGCCCTAGCGTTGTGCAGATTGAGCCCTGAGTCGTGTACACCGAGCCGCAGCCCCTGCCCGTGGTGGTGTATGTCGTCCCGGGTTTGTACGGGGCAAAGACCTGCGCGTTGCTCGGCACGGCACTGAAACCGCATACCGGCGGAGCCGACGACCCTTGCGGGGACAAGCAGACCGTAAG
>NZ_JAZBJP010000100.1:0-496 GCF_036352915.1 Streptomyces bugieae | reverse complement strand
CCTCCCGCGTCCAGTAGCGGTAGGCGTCCCCGACGTTGCGCCGGTCGCCGTGGGCCAGCAGCTCGGGGTCGTAGCGCTCGTCCTCGGGCCACGGCAGCGGGTGCGGGCCGACGCCGATCCCCTGGCCGTAGCCGTCGTCGTACTGGAGGGGCTCTGGGGTGCCGCCGGTGCTGCCGGTCTCGCTGCTCACCCGACGAGCGTATGGCCCCCGCCACCGCCGTGCGGCGGGGCCTCCCCCGTACCGCCGCGTCCCTCCGGCGCCGGGCGCGCGGTGGGCACCCCCGGCGGGCCGCCGTCCCCGGCGGGGCGCCACCGCCGCGGCAGCCGCCCCAGCAGCCGCTGCCGCCCCAGCGCGGCCCGGCCGCCCAGCCAGACCAGGAAGGCCGTCGGCAGGAACACCGCGTCCGCCGCGATCATCGCCATCGAGAAGAACGGCAGCCCGAGCAGCAGGGCGATCCCGGCGTGCTCACCGATCATGATGACCAGCAGCACGTTC
>NZ_JAZBJP010000099.1:0-504 GCF_036352915.1 Streptomyces bugieae | reverse complement strand
CCCGGCGCGGAGCTCGCGGCCGAACTGGAGACGATCCGGGCCACGCTGCGGGCGGCGGGCCCGGCGGCCGACGCGCGTACAGGCCGTACGACGGGGTCCGACGCGGGTACGGCAGAAGCCGGGGCGCGTGTGGCCTGTACGACTGCGACCGGAGCCGGGGCGACCGCGACCCGTGCCACGGAGGCCGACGCGCGTGCGGTCCGTACGACCGCGGCCGGGGCGCGTACGGCCCGTACCGCCCCGGCCGAAGCCGCCAAGGCCGCACCTCCCGCGGAAACGCCCGTCGCACCCCCCGGTGCCCGCGACCGTACCGCCGTCGCCCAGACCGCGCTGCTCTCCGCGCTCGTCGCCGGGACCCCGGCCCCCGAGCGCTTCGACCACCGGCGGCTGCGCGTGCAGAGCCGGGCGCTGGCCGCCAAGCGGGCCGGTGTCGTCGCCAAGGTGGCGCCCGAGCTGCCGGAGATCCTCGGTGACGGCTACCGCGCCGCGTTCCTCGCGTACGCC
>NZ_JAZBJP010000098.1:0-517 GCF_036352915.1 Streptomyces bugieae | reverse complement strand
ACTTCACCCTCCATACCCTTCCGAAAGTCCCTCTCCTCGCCCGGGAATAGGTAGGTGACAAGTAGGCGCCCCCGCAGAGTCTCGGGATCTAGCGGTGGAATATTCCGCAAGTCTTCCCCCTCGTGTCTTATCGCGTCTCGCAGCATGTACTTGTCCAGCCTCGTTGCGAGATGGCCGCACGACCCCATGACGTTCACATCCTCTCGCCACCTCTTCCATGGTGCGGGGATGGAGAGGCACGCGCCATGCGTAGCGGCTGTCCGACTTCCCTGGCAATCGGTCCAAGTTCGGTGGCAGAGGACACCGTGCAACGCATCTGCCTGGGAAAACGGTCCTCCACCCCCCAGAGGTATCGGTCAAAACGCGCATATCTGGCACCCACCCCCCCCAGAGCTCTTCGCTGCTTCCGTGGCTCTGGGGGTGTGCGGACGGTGACGCCGTCACCGCTCGAGGCGGGCGCGGGCGAGAACGGCGACCAGGTCTCCGGCGGCTTCCGGCTCGGTGGTGGCAAGTCGGG
>NZ_JAZBJP010000097.1:0-533 GCF_036352915.1 Streptomyces bugieae | reverse complement strand
CGGATCACCCTCCAGTGGAAGGGCGGACTGCCCGCCCCCGAACTGGACGGCACGCGGGCCACCTACCCCGAGGCCCTCCCGGGCGCCGACGTCATCGTGGAGTCGACCCGTACGGGCTTCGAGCAGTACGTCGAGATCAAGAAGCGTCCGGCCGAGGGGTACTCGTACACCCTGCCGCTCAAGGCCAAGGGCCTGACGGCGAAGGAGCAGCCCGACGGCAGCGTGCTGTTCACCGACCGGAAGAACAAGAAGCGGGCCCTCATGCCCGCCCCGGTGATGTGGGACGCGAGCGTCGACAAGGTCTCCGGCGAGCACACGCGCCGGGTGCCGGTGGCGATGAAGGTGGTGCCGCGGAAGGGCGCCGTCGACCTGGTCGTCACCCCGGACGCGGAGTTCCTCGCCGACCCGGCCACGCGGTACCCGGTCACCGTGGACCCCTCCACCTCGGCGCTCTCCAACGTCTTCGACACCTACGTCCAGCAGGGCGAGACCGGCGACTGGTCGGCGGCCACCGAACTGAACTGGGGCTACCC
>NZ_JAZBJP010000096.1:0-538 GCF_036352915.1 Streptomyces bugieae | reverse complement strand
ATGGGGAAGGAACTGATCGAACTTCGCCCTCAAAGCCACAACTGAAGCCCGAGCGGCCGTACCCGCAGTCACACCTCATTGTCCCGCCAACGCCCATGCACCGAGCGGTAATTGAAATACAGGCCCCCGGACGCAGGGAGAACTGCCAGGTCGGCACGTTCTTGGCCTATGCCTCCACCCGGGGGCGGGCGTTGATCGACCGCGAGCTGTATCTGCCCGCATCCTGGACGGACGACCGCCCGCGGTGCCAGGCGGCCAAGATCAGCGACGAGGTGCCCTTCGCCACCAAGATCGAGCACCTGAAGTGGATGCTGCAACGCGCCCTGGACGCAGCCGTGCCCTTCGCCTGGGTCACCACCGACGAAGCCTACGGACAAGTCCGCCATTTTCGGTCCTGGCTGGAAGAACGCAAGGTGGCTTATGTGGTGGCCACCAAGGTCAACGACACGGTGACCGGTCTCGACGGCTGGGAGTACCGGGTCGACGAGCTGATCGCCACCCGCCCGAAGCAGGCCTGGAAACCGCTCTCGGCGGGAGC
>NZ_JAZBJP010000095.1:0-553 GCF_036352915.1 Streptomyces bugieae | reverse complement strand
GCCGTACTCGACGCGAACCTCCGCTACACCTACGTCAACCCGGCGCTCGAACGGCTCAACGGGCTGCCCGCCGGGTCCCACATCGGCCGGACCTTCTCCGAGGTGCTCCCCGAACTCCGCGGCCAGGCCGCCGTCCTGCGCGGGGTGCTGCGCGACGGGGAGCCCCGGGAGCAGACGATCAGCGGCCGGACCTGGGCCGCCGCCTCCGACGACCCCCGGTTCTGGCGCGCCACCTACCACCGGCTGGAGACCGGCGGGGACGTGTGCGGGCTGATGGTGATCGTCGTCGAGATCAGCGATGTGGCCCGGCAGCGGGCGGAGCTGGAGGAGGCCCGGGGCCATGTCACCCTGCTCTCCACGGCCGCCGTCCGGATCGGCACCACGCTCGACATGGACACCACCTGCCGGGAGCTCGCCGAGTTCGTCGTGCCCTCCTTCGCCGATGTGGCGGCCGTCGACGTCTTCCCGCCCGAGGTGGGCCACCCCGTACGCCGCGCCGACCCCGGTGTCCTGCGGCTGCGGCGGGCCGCGCTGCGGGGCCGGGTGCCCGAAC
>NZ_JAZBJP010000094.1:0-643 GCF_036352915.1 Streptomyces bugieae | reverse complement strand
GGCGCCTTCTCCCGTACGGTCGCGGCCTTCCTCGACGCGGAGGTCCGGAGCGTGTCGGCGGGCGGTGTCCGGCTCGCGTACCGGGTGTGGGGCGAGCCCTCCGCCCCGCCCGTCGTCCTCCTCCACGGCCGGTCCGGCTCCTCCCTCACCTGGACCCGGATCGCCGGGGAACTGGCCGCCGAACACCGCGTGTACGCCCCCGACTTCCGGGGCCACGGGCTGAGCGACTGGCCCGGCCGCTACTCCTTCGAGCTGTTCCGTGACGACCTGCACGCCTTCCTGGAGGCCCGCAACCTGGCCGGTGCCACCGTGATCGGCCACTCCATGGGCGGGGTGGCCGCCTGCCTCCTCGCCCAGCGCGAGCCCGGCCTCATCGGGCGCCTGATCATCGAGGACGCCCCGCCCCTCCACCCGCTCGACCCGCCGCGCCCGCCCGCCGTCCGCCCCGAAGGCCCGCTCGGCTTCGACTGGCCCGTCGTCCCGGACACCGACGCTCAGCTGAACGACCCCGACCCCGGGCTCCGCGACCGGCTCGCGGAGATCACCGCCCCCACCCTGGTCATCGGCGGCGGCCCCGCCAGCCATATCGACCAGGAACAGCTCGCCCGGCTGGCGGACGCGATCCCCGGGGGCACGTTCGTCA
>NZ_JAZBJP010000093.1:0-647 GCF_036352915.1 Streptomyces bugieae | reverse complement strand
GCCTGCGTGAGCTGGAAGCCGCCGATCGGCCGGCCGAACTGCTCCCGGGTCCGCGCGTAGTCGAGCGCCGACTCGAAGCTGGCCCGCGCCGCGCCCATGGCGCCCCAGACGATCCCGTACCGCGCGTGGCTCAGACAGCTGAGCGGGCCGCGCAGCCCCTTCGCGTCCGGGAGCACCGCGTCGGCGGGGAGCCGGACGCCGTCCATGACCAGCTCACTGGTGACCGAGGCGCGCAGCGACCACTTGTGGTGGATCTCCGGCGCCGAGAAGCCCGGGGTGCCGGTGGGGACGACGAAGCCCCGGATGCCCCGGCCCTCGTCGCCCTCGTCGGTCTGCGCCCAGACGATCGCCACCCCGGCGACCGAGCCGTTGGTGATCCACATCTTGCGCCCGGTGAGCACCCAGTCCTCGCCGTCGCGCTTGGCGTACGTCCGCATCCCGGCCGGGTCCGAGCCGTGGTCGGGCTCGGTCAGCCCGAAGCAGCCGATGATCTCGCCGGACGCCATGCCGGGCAGCCACCGCTGCTTCTGCTCCTCGGAGCCGAAGCGGTGGATCGCGTACATGGCGAGCGAACCCTGTACGGAGACGAGCGAGCGGATGCCGGAGTCGGCGGCCTCCAGCTCCAGGCAGGCCAGCCCGTACTGGAC
>NZ_JAZBJP010000092.1:0-664 GCF_036352915.1 Streptomyces bugieae | reverse complement strand
ACCTCGGGGCCCTTGGCCCGGTTCAGCACCTGGAGCCTGTTCATCGCGGGCCGCCGCCGCCGGTCGTAGGCGGCCAGAGCGCGGACGGGATCGGGATCGGCCGCGAGCGCGTGGGCCAGCGTGCGGGCGTCGACGATGCACTGCGTGGTGGCGTTCGACCCCATCGGGGCCATCGCGTGGGCCGCGTCGCCCAGCAGCGTGACCCTCCCGAAGGACCACCGGGGGAGGGGATCGCGGTCGATCATGGGGAACTGCCGCACCCGCTCCTGACCGGCCAGCACCTCGGCGAGCGCGAGATCCCCGCAACGCCAGTCGGGCACAGGCCCCAGCTCACGGCCGGCCGCGGCGTCCGCGCTCCGGGCTTCGCCCGATGCGGCGGACTCCCGGGACACGGCCCAGTTCACCGGCACCGTGCCGTCGTCATCGGGCCGGTCGGCGAGCGGGTAGACGACGGCCTTCCAATCGCCGTCACCCATCACGACCATGGAGCGTCCGCCCAGGAACGGACGGCAGCGGGACACTCCCCGCCACACCACCGCACCGCTGGACGACGGCGGGCCCTCCTGCGGGTAGAGCAGGCCGCGCACGGTGGAATGGATGCCGTCGCAGCCGATCAGCACATCGGCCCGGAGCTCCGTCGGCAGGGCGCTCTCCCGGTGCGAGA
>NZ_JAZBJP010000091.1:0-675 GCF_036352915.1 Streptomyces bugieae | reverse complement strand
ATGTCGAACCCCGCGCAGTACTCCACGCCGGATTCCGGGGAGACGGGCTCTCCGGTCTCGGCGTCGGTGCAGTAGGCGTTGAAGACCTCGCCCGCGGTGAGCGGGGCGAGGGCGCCGTGGGCCAGGCGCCAGCCGTGGACGCGGTCCGGGGTGTCGGGGGCGCTGGTGCGGAGCACCACTCCCCCGGGTTTCTCCAGGGCGATGGCCACCGCGAGCACGGTGGCGAACTCCGCTCCTTCCGAGGTGTCCAGGCGGGCCGGGCCCGTGGGGTCGCGGTGGGTGTGGAGCACCGCCAGGAGCTGGTCGTTCTCCGTGGGGGTGGAGCAGACCAGGTGGTGGGTGCCCGGTCCGGCCCGCTCCAGCAGCCGGGTCAGGAGGTGGGAGGCCCGGTCGATGGCCGCGCGTCCGATGTCCTGGCCGCAGTCCGCGCAGGCTCCGAGGTCGGTGAGGACGAGGGTGGCGTACTCCCAGGTGGCACGGCGGACCGCGCGGGAGACCAGGAGGGGGATGAGGTCGGTCAGGCGTTGGCCGGTGTAGGCGACCGTGGCTCCGGCGGCGGCGATCTCGGCGGTGAAGCGGCTGCGGCTGGCGCCGGTGTCCGCGTCGAGTCCGGACTCCGCGCAGAACTCGGCGTAGTCCTCGGGGTCGAAGAGGGCGATCGTGGTGTGCACACCC
>NZ_JAZBJP010000090.1:0-690 GCF_036352915.1 Streptomyces bugieae | reverse complement strand
TCCCAGACCGACAGCTTGTCGGCCGGGAAGTCCTTGAGGTTGAACGTGACGATCACCTGGGCCTTCGCGCGGACAGCCGCCGCGAGCACGTGGCGGTCGTCCGGGTCCGGTAGATCGAGCATTTCGATCAGCGGCTCGTACCCTTTGACCAGTACGTCCCGGATGGAGCCCGCCATGAGCTCGCGCGTTCGCTTCAGCTTGTGCGGGGCCAGGTCGGGCCGGTTGCTCTCCAGGTTCCGGAAGGTCTCGTCGAGGATGCGGTCCGTCCACTTCGCCTGTACCAGACCCGCCTGCGCGACTCTGATGAGCACGTCACGCAAGGTGCTCGGGTACAGAACGTTGGCGTCGTAGACGGCGGTGAAGGCCATGGCCTCAGTTCATTCCCATCTCCTGGCCGAGCTGAGTGAGCTCGTCCGCCACCAGGCGGCGACGGTGGTCGTCCTGACGCTTGTACTCCAGCAGAGAGGACGCGGTGATCCTGCGGTGTGTGCCGACGGTCCTGTACTCGATCTCCCCCGCCTCCAGGAGCCCGATGAGGAATGGGCGGGACACGTTGAGCATGTCGGCGGCTTGCTGGGTGGTGAGTTCGGCGTCGGAGGGAACGACGGACACGGCGCGGCCGGCGCCGAGGTGAGCGAGGAGCGACGCGAGAAGCTCCACGGCCTCGCGGGGGAGGATCAGGGGTTCAGA
>NZ_JAZBJP010000089.1:0-703 GCF_036352915.1 Streptomyces bugieae | reverse complement strand
CTCCACGAGCGTGCTGACCGTCTTCCTCGGTCCGTATCTGACGTCGGTCGCCAAGGCGGCGGCCGACCCCGACGGTTTCGTGCACCCACTGGGCATACCCGTGCGGGCGGGCTCGCTGTTCGCGTACTCCGTGTCGGCCTCCATCGTGGTGGCCGTGATCCTGATGCCGATCGTGGGCGCGGCGGCCGACCGTACGGGCCGTAAGAAGCCGTTGCTGGCGGCGGCTGCCTATACGGGTGCCGCGGCGACCGCCGGGATGTTCTTCCTGGACGGCCACCGCTATCTGCTGGGCGCCTTCCTGCTGATCGTGGCGAACGCATCGATCTCGGTGTCGATGGTCCTGTACAACGCCTATCTGCCGCAGATCGCCGAGCCGGAGGAGCGGGACGCGGTCTCCTCGCGCGGCTGGGCCTTCGGCTACACCTCGGGCGCCCTGGTGCTGGTGCTCAACCTGATCCTGTACAGCGGCCACGAGTCGTTCGGGCTGACGGAGTCCGACGCGGTGCGGATCTGTCTCGCCTCGGCGGGTGTGTGGTGGGGCGCCTTCACCCTCGTACCGCTGCGCAGGCTGCGCGACCGGCGGGTGGCGGCGGACGGCGAGGGGGCGGTGGGCTCCGGCTGGAAGCAGCTGCGGGAGACCCTGAAGGACATGCGGCGCCATCCGCTGACGCTCTCGTTCCTGCTCGCCTACCTGGTCTACAAC
>NZ_JAZBJP010000088.1:0-717 GCF_036352915.1 Streptomyces bugieae | reverse complement strand
ATGCCGCACAGCACCAGCGCCGCCGCCCCGTCGGAGGTGGCGCAGATGTCCAGCAGCCGCAGCGGATCGGCGACCATCGCGGAGGCGGCGACCTCCTCGGCCGTCACCGGCTTCCGGTACCGGGCGTACGTGTTGAGCGCGCCCGCCGCCGCGTTCTTTACCTTGACCAGCGCGAAGTCCTCGGGCGTATCCCCGTACAGGGCCATCCGGCGGCGCGCGTACAGCCCGAAGTACGCCGGGTTCGTCGCCCCGAGCACCCGGAAGCGCAGCCAGTCCGGATCATCCGGCCGCTCCCCGCCCGCCGGGGCGAAGAACCCCTTGGGCGCCGCGTCGGCCCCCACCACCAGCACCACGTCCGCCATCCCCGCCAGGATCTGGGCCCGCGCGGTATCGATCGCCTGGGCCCCCGACGCGCACGCGGCGTACACGGAGGTCACCCGCGCCCCCTGCCACCCCAGCGCCCGCGCGAACGTCGCCCCGGCCACATACCCCGGATAGCCGCCCCGGACCGTCTGCGCGCCGACCACCGACCCCACCTCGGGCCAGCCGATCCCCGCGTCGGCGAGGGCGGCGCGCGCGGCGACCCGCCCGTACGCGGTGAATCCGCGCCCCCACTTGCCCCACGGATGCATCCCGGCCCCGAGAACGGCCACATCACCGGTCACGACACCGCCCCCTCCGCCGCCACGGGCCGCCAATTCCAGGTCGTATGTACGG
>NZ_JAZBJP010000087.1:0-759 GCF_036352915.1 Streptomyces bugieae | reverse complement strand
GCCGCGAACGAGCTGACGATCCGGGTGGTGGCGTCCTGGAGGCGCAGGGTGTCGGCGTTGAGCGTGCCGCCCGGGACGAGCAGGAGGTCGTACGCGGCGGGGTCGACGTCGGCCAGGGTGAGGTCGGGCCGTACGGTCTCACCGGGGTCGCGGTCGCCCACGAGGGTGCGGATCTCCTCGTCGGAGACCGCCGCCACGCTCACCTGTGCCCCGTGGTCGCGCAGGTGCTTCACGGGGACGACGAGTTCGTCCTGCTCGACCCCGTAGTTGGTGACGATCGCCAGAATCCGGCGGTCGCCGAGATCGGTGGTGGCCATGTGCCGCTCCTTTCCTCGCTCATGCGGTCGTGTCCGTACGGTGCTGCTTTCCGCTCATCCGCCGGTGATGTCATCCGCCGGTGATGCGGACGCACTCCGCGACGGTGTCGCGGAGGCTGCCGGTCCGCTCCAGCAGTTCGCGCTGGACCCGGGCCCCGCTGCCGCGCCGCTCCAGGGCGGTCAGCGCCTTCTGCGCCGCCTTGAGGTCGCCGCTGTCCTCCAGGGCGTCCCGCACGTGTGCCAGCAGCGCCCGGAGTACGTCGGCGGCGGGCTCGGGCCGCAGGGTGCGGGGGTGGATGAGCCGGTCGTCGATGCCGGAGCGGGCCGCCTGCCAGGACGCCACCCGCACCAGGGCCACCTCGGTGTCCTGGGGCGGTTCCCCGGCCCGCCACTCCCGCGCGGCCGTCTCCACCAGCGCCCGGGTCAGTGCGGCCAGCAGGAC
>NZ_JAZBJP010000085.1:0-792 GCF_036352915.1 Streptomyces bugieae | reverse complement strand
TACAACGACACGTTCCGCAACCACCCGGACCGGCCGCTGCGCGAGCAGCTCGCGGACCGGGCCGGGGCGCGCCCCGACGCGCCCGCGCTGCGCTGCGGCGCGGACCGGCTGACCTTCGCCGAACTGCACGCGCGCGCCGACCGGCTCGCCCACGAACTGGTGGCGCGCGGTGCCGGGCCCGGAGAGCTGGTGGCGGTGGCGCTGCCCCGCTCCACGGACCTGGTCGTCGCGACCCTCGCCGTCGTCAAGGCGGGCGCCGCCTATCTGCCGCTGGACCCCGGCTATCCGGCCGACC
Organism: Streptomyces bugieae; assembly: GCF_036352915.1. Classification (NCBI taxonomy): domain Bacteria; kingdom Bacillati; phylum Actinomycetota; class Actinomycetes; order Kitasatosporales; family Streptomycetaceae; genus Streptomyces; species Streptomyces bugieae. The sequence continues at coordinate 497 of NZ_JAZBJP010000085.1, read as the reverse complement.
GGATCGCCTACATGCTCGACGACGCGGCGCCCGCCCTCGTCCTGACCACGACGGGCGTCGCGGCGGCGCTCGACGCGGTGACCACCCATCCGCACCTGCTCCTCGACACGGCGGCGCCCCTCCTCGCCGGGCGGCCGACGGGCCCGGTGAGCACGGCGGCCCCGCACCCCGCCGACACCGCCTACACGATCTACACCTCCGGCTCGACCGGCCGGCCCAAGGGCGTCGTCGTCCCGCAGGGCGCGCTGGTCAACCTGCTGCACGACATGGCCGAACGGTTCCGGATCGACGGCGGCGACCGCTTCCTGTCGGTCACCACGTTCGGCTTCGACATCTCCAACCTCGAACTCTTCGTCCCGCTGCTCACGGGCGCCGAACTCGTGCTGGCGGAGCACGACAGCGTACGCGACCCGGCGGCGCTGGCCGCCCTGATCACCGGCAGCGACGCCACCGTCATGCAGGCCACCCCCACCCTGTGGCATGCCCTGGTCACCGAG
>NZ_JAZBJP010000084.1:0-797 GCF_036352915.1 Streptomyces bugieae | reverse complement strand
GGCGGGTGGACGTGCAGATGCTCGACACGGTCGCCAGCTCGGCTACACCGAACACGACGTCAGTACCTGATCGAGGTCGGACGTCTCACGCTCCAACAGGCCGTGTGCGGACGTCACCGCCCGCCTTCGCGGTCGCCAGCTCGGCTACACCGAGGTCGTGGTATTACGCCGTAATATCGCGCCACTGACGGCACATCAGGGCATTAACTAACGTGTCGATGCTGTAGTCGATCATCCACGTTAGTAAGGTACGTGCATGACTTCGTCTGACGCAGGCGACCGCGAGAAGGTCGTCTCCAAGCTGCCCCCCGCCCTGCAGCAAGCGCTGAAGGTCCGTGCCGCCCAGCACGGCACCGACATCCAGCATGCTGTCGAAGCCGGCATCACCGCGTGGCGCCGGCTCGGAGCGAACCTTCCCGCTGCCGACACGGCAGGCGCGAAGCCGTTCGCCACCTTCCTCCCGCCCGGCCAGTGGGACGAGTTCCGCGAGGCCTGTGCCTCCCGCGGGGTCTCGCGCATCCAAGGGCTCACACAGTCCGTGCTGTACTGGCTCGACACCAACCCCGCCCCCGGCATCGTCCGCCCGGAGCACCCAAAGCGCATCATCATCTGCAACCAGAAGGGCGGCGTAGGCAAGACCGCGCTCGCCGCTGGCACCGGTGAAGCCTTCGCGGAGGACAGCGACCAGCTGCACCCTGTACGCATCTCCAAGCACTTCGCCGCCGCCCTCCTGAACCCCGACGACGAGCCCGCCTCTCCCCTCGACTACGAGGACCTCCCCGGGCTCGGACTCCGCG
>NZ_JAZBJP010000083.1:0-818 GCF_036352915.1 Streptomyces bugieae | reverse complement strand
GTTCAGGGCCTTGGCTATTTGGTTCAGGTTGTTACCCATGCCTGCAAGGACGCGCACGACTTCGGGCGGGAATTGGAATTTGACGGTTTTTTTGTCGGATGCTTTGCCATCTTCCAAAACCCGCTCCCGAATGTAGCGGGCTAAATTCGGATGGGTCTTCTGTCGGGTCAAAGTCTCAAACTCGGTCGGGCTGACTCGGATGATGAGTTGCTTTGTTCGCTTTTCGGCGGCACTCGAACCTGTCAAAAGGGCAAAATACCCCTGTTTTTGACTGCTTTCTGCTCAAAAAAACGGCATTTCATCACGGCATTTCGCCGATACTCCATGAAGAACTCCGGGAAGAACACGCACGCCGCCCTGTCGGAACTGGTTTCATGTTTCCCCCAAAACGCCGCCCTGCTGGCCGGCTTAGGTCGCGCTGCTGCGCTCCAAGCTTTACCGCTTCGCCTGCTGGCTTCGCTAAATTGCGGATTGGAAAATTTTGAAATAAGAACCCCCTATCGGGCTGTTATCTGATTATGGTTATTTTGACATAGTTGTATCATCTTAAAAACAAGCATACAATCTGCAAATCTTAGACAAAGCAAAACCCCCGCCAAACGCCAATCTGCACGGGGGTTTCGAGATACAACATGAGCCAATTATACACCCAACCCGACCTCTTCTTGCAAGAACGTATCCCACACAAGCCATACTGCAAAGATTTCAAAGAAGCGCCTATGCTGGTGCGCTCTTACGCTGCCGCCATCAAACGCCGCTACATCCAAGTCAATCCGCCGCATCTGCGTGTGTTTATGCTCTTTGACTTGGATTACGAA
>NZ_JAZBJP010000082.1:0-919 GCF_036352915.1 Streptomyces bugieae | reverse complement strand
CCGCTGAAGAACATCGATGGCCGGTACACCGCTGACGAGCGCACGCTCGATGAGCTGGAGGCGGAGGGCCGGGTGGTCTTCCGTTACCTGGACGGCAACCCCAACGGTTCGTTGCGTGACATTGCCGGCATCACGAATGCGGCGGGCAATGTGGTCGGCCTGATGCCGCACCCCGAGCACGCGGTGGAGCCGCTGATCGGGACCGGCCGGACCGACGGCCTGGGATTCTTCACCTCGATCCTGAAGAAGCTGGTGGGCGCCTGATGACTCTCGACACTGTCAAGCACGCCACCGAGACCCCCGAATCCGCCCAGCCCTGGGCCGAGTTGGGTCTGAAGGAGGACGAGTACGCGCGGATCCGCGAGATCCTGGGCCGCCGCCCCACCGGGGCGGAGCTGGCGATGTACTCGGTGATGTGGTCCGAGCACTGCTCGTACAAGTCCAGCAAGGTGCATCTGAAGCAGTTCGGGGAGAAGGCGCCCGAGAACGATGCGCTGCTGGTCGGTATCGGTGAGAACGCCGGCGTGGTGGATGTGGGCCAGGGGTATGCGGTGACCTTCAAGGTCGAGTCGCACAACCACCCCTCCTACATCGAGCCCTACCAGGGCGCGGCGACGGGTGTGGGCGGTATCGTCCGCGACATCCTGGCGATGGGTGCCCGTCCGGTGGCGGTGGTCGATCCGCTGCGGTTCGGTGCGGCCGATCACCCCGACACCAAGCGTGTGCTGCCGGGCGTGGTGGCCGGGATCGGCGGCTACGGCAACTGCCTGGGCCTGCCGAACATCGGTGGTGAGGTCGTCTTCGACGCCTGCTACCAGGGCAATCCGCTGGTCAACGCCGGCTGCATCGGTGTGATGAAGCACGAGGACATCCACCTGGCCAAGGCCTCCGGCGCCGGCAACAAGGTCATCCTCTACGG
>NZ_JAZBJP010000081.1:0-921 GCF_036352915.1 Streptomyces bugieae | reverse complement strand
CCAACGAGCACCGCCTACAGCAGCCCTCGGCAACCGCCGGGGGCTTCGTCGTGCTGCCCGGAGGAGACCAGCATGCCCACCTTCGAGACCTGCCCCCGCTTCACCACCGACCTTCAGCACCTCACCCCCGCCCAGCGCCGGCGCTTCCGCCGCGTCGTCCTGGACGCCTTCGTCCCCGACCTGCGCACCGGCCGCAAGTTCCGCCCCGGCTTACGAATCAAGGGGGTGCGCTGCGCGCCGGGCGTCTACGAGCTCACCTGGTCCATGGGCACCGGCCCCGCGGGACGTGCCACGTTCGAGTACGGGGCCGAGGTGCGTCCCGGCACACCGCACGTGATCTGGCGCCGCATCGGCACCCACCAGATCCTCACCGGCCCATGAGCAGCTCGGGCGGTGGGAAGCAACTGTGCTATCGCGTCCGTTCGGATGGAGTGCACGCGGTTTGCGGCGCGTGACCTGGCACCTCTAATTCGAACAGTCGTACTAGTGGGTGGTGGCCACGTACGACTTCCCCCAAGACCTCCGCGACGCCCAGCTCGCCCTTCACCAGACCCGCGCGGCGTACGAGGAGTACGCCCGGACTCTGCCGTGGTCAGCGGAGCCCCTGCCCGGCTGGGAGGCCGAAAAGCAGTTGCACTCCGGCTTCCGGTCCGCGAAACCGGACAGCCCCGGCTATACCGAGGAGCAGCACGCCGAGGTGGCACGGTTCCAAGCCGAGTTGCTGGAGCTGAGCATCACCGTGTCGACGCACCCGTTCTGGGCGCAGGTGGAGCGGGGCCAGGTCGTCGATGCGCGGATGCGGCTGAAGCACCAGCACGAGGCTCCTGAGGCGGCCTGATCATCGCGTCTGGGTCTGGGGGACCTTCTGTCGGGATAGGTTCCGCATCATCCGGGACTTCTTCATCTCTCAACTGCGGATCT
>NZ_JAZBJP010000080.1:0-1010 GCF_036352915.1 Streptomyces bugieae | reverse complement strand
TGTGCTGTCCCGGGACGTTGGTGACAGGCGACATGCCTTGAGTGGTCCTTGAAAGAGGCGAGGGCCTTCTGGCTCGGTGTGGATTGCGACATCTACCGCCGAGTGCAGGAGGCCCTCGTGATCCACCGTAACGCCCCGCTGACGCCGACCGGCAGGCTGCGTCTGGCCCGGTGCATTGTCGATGAGGGCTGGCCGTTGCGCCGTGCCGCCGAACGGTTCCAGGTCAGCCACACCACAGCCGCCCGCTGGGCCGGACGCTACCGACGCCACGGTCATGCGGGGATGGAAGACCGCTCCAGCAGGCCTCACCACCAGCCTCGCCGCACGTCCGCAGCGGTGGAGGACGAGGTCGTCCGCCTGCGACGCGCGCACCGGATCGGCCCGCTGCGACTGGCCGCCCGTGCCGGTGTCGCAGCTTCCACCGCCCACCGGATCCTCCAGCGCCACGGCCTGCCGCCGCTGGCCGCCACCGACCGGGCCACCGGCGAGCCCGTCCGCCGATACGAACGCGCCCGGCCCGGCGAACTTGTCCACATCGACGTCAAGAAACTCGGCCGCATCCCCGACGGCGGCGGCCACAAAGCCCTCGGCCGAGCCGCCGGCCGCAAGAACCGCAACAGCACCGGATATGCCTACCTGCACACTGCTCTGGACGACCACACCCGACTCGCCTACACCGAAAACCTCCCCGACGAGAAGGCAGACACCTGCGCGGACTTCCTCACCCGCGCCACCGCCTGGTTCGCGCAATGCGGGGTCACCGTCGAACGCGTCCTGACCGACAATGCCTGGGCCTACAGCAAGAACACCTGGCGTCAGACGTGCCGGGACCTGGGCATACAACCGCGCTGGACACGGCCCTGGCGCCCGCAGACCAACGGCAAGGTCGAACGCTTCCACCGCACCCTGCTCGATGAATGGGCCTACCAAAGGCCCTACGCCTCAGAGGCCGAACGGCAGGCAGCGTTTCCCGACTGGCTGGACTGGTACAACTACCACCGACCCCATAC
>NZ_JAZBJP010000079.1:0-1471 GCF_036352915.1 Streptomyces bugieae | reverse complement strand
TAGTCAATCGGCGCACACGTTTCCCACGTGTGTATCGCTACTCATGCCTGCATTCTCACTCGTGAACCGTCCACAACTCGTTTCCACGGCTGCTTCACCCGGCACACGACGCTCCCCTACCCATCACGATCCCCGTTAGGAGTAATATCGCAATGACATGACTTCGGCGGTGTGCTTGAGCCCCGCTACATTGTCGGCGCGGAATCACTTGACCAGTGAGCTATTACGCACTCTTTCAAGGGTGGCTGCTTCTAAGCCAACCTCCTGGTTGTCTCTGCGACTCCACATCCTTTCCCACTTAGCACACGCTTAGGGGCCTTAGTCGATGCTCTGGGCTGTTTCCCTCTCGACCATGGAGCTTATCCCCCACAGTCTCACTGCCGCGCTCTCACTTACCGGCATTCGGAGTTTGGCTAAGGTCAGTAACCCGGTAGGGCCCATCGCCTATCCAGTGCTCTACCTCCGGCAAGAAACACACGACGCTGCACCTAAATGCATTTCGGGGAGAACCAGCTATCACGGAGTTTGATTGGCCTTTCACCCCTAACCACAGGTCATCCCCCAGGTTTTCAACCCTGGTGGGTTCGGTCCTCCACGAAGTCTTACCTCCGCTTCAACCTGCCCATGGCTAGATCACTCCGCTTCGGGTCTTGGGCACGCTACTCAACGCCCTATTCGGACTCGCTTTCGCTACGGCTTCCCCACACGGGTTAACCTCGCAACATACCGCAAACTCGCAGGCTCATTCTTCAAAAGGCACGCAGTCACGACGTTGAATCCGAAGACTCAACGCGACGCTCCCACGGCTTGTAGGCACACGGTTTCAGGTACTATTTCACTCCGCTCCCGCGGTACTTTTCACCATTCCCTCACGGTACTATCCGCTATCGGTCACCAGGGAATATTTAGGCTTAACGGGTGGTCCCGCCAGATTCACACGGGATTTCTCGGGCCCCGTGCTACTTGGGTGTCTCTTAAACGAGCCGCTGACGTTTCAGCTACGGGGGTCTTACCCTCTACGCCGGACCTTTCGCATGTCCTTCGCCTACATCAACGGTTTCTGACTCGTCCCACAGCCGGCAGACTGTAGAAAAGAGATCCCACAACCCCAACCACGCAACCCCTGCCGGGTATCACACGTGACTGGTTTGGCCTCATCCAGTTTCGCTCGCCACTACTCCCGGAATCACGGTTGTTTTCTCTTCCTGCGGGTACTGAGATGTTTCACTTCCCCGCGTTCCCTCCACACTGCCTATGTGTTCAGCAGCGGGTGACAGCCCATGACGACTGCCGGGTTTCCCCATTCGGACACCCCCGGATCAAAGCTCGGTTGACAGCTCCCCGGGGCCTATCGCGGCCTCCCACGTCCTTCATCGGTTCCTGGTGCCAAGGCATCCACCGTGCGCCCTTAAAAACTTGGCCACAGATGCTCGCGTCCACTGTGCAGTTCTCAAGCAACGACCAGCCACCC
>NZ_JAZBJP010000078.1:0-1849 GCF_036352915.1 Streptomyces bugieae | reverse complement strand
ACACAGTGGACGCGAGCAACTGAGGACAAGCCCTCGGCCTATTAGTACCAGTCAACTCCACACCTTACGGCGCTTCCATATCTGGCCTATCAACCCAGTCGTCTACTGGGAGCCTTACCCCATCAAGTGGGAGGGAGCCCTCATCTCGAAGCAGGCTTCCCGCTTAGATGCTTTCAGCGGTTATCCTTTCCGAACGTAGCCAACCAGCCATGCCCTTGGCAGAACAACTGGCACACCAGAGGTTCGTCCGTCCCGGTCCTCTCGTACTAGGGACAGCCCTTCTCAAGACTCCTACGCGCACAGCGGATAGGGACCGAACTGTCTCACGACGTTCTAAACCCAGCTCGCGTACCGCTTTAATGGGCGAACAGCCCAACCCTTGGGACCGACTCCAGCCCCAGGATGCGACGAGCCGACATCGAGGTGCCAAACCATCCCGTCGATATGGACTCTTGGGGAAGATCAGCCTGTTATCCCCGGGGTACCTTTTATCCGTTGAGCGACGGCGCTTCCACAAGCCACCGCCGGATCACTAGTCCCTACTTTCGTACCTGCTCGACCCGTCAGTCTCACAGTCAAGCTCCCTTGTGCACTTACACTCAACACCTGATTGCCAACCAGGCTGAGGGAACCTTTGGGCGCCTCCGTTACCCTTTAGGAGGCAACCGCCCCAGTTAAACTACCCACCAGACACTGTCCCTGATCCGGATCACGGACCCAGGTTAGACATCCAGCACGACCAGAGTGGTATTTCAACAATGACTCCACACCAACTGGCGTTGATGCTTCACAGTCTCCCACCTATCCTACACAAGCCGAACCGAACACCAATATCAAGCTATAGTAAAGGTCCCGGGGTCTTTCCGTCCTGCTGCGCGAAACGAGCATCTTTACTCGTAATGCAATTTCACCGGGCCTATGGTTGAGACAGTCGAGAAGTCGTTACGCCATTCGTGCAGGTCGGAACTTACCCGACAAGGAATTTCGCTACCTTAGGATGGTTATAGTTACCACCGCCGTTTACTGGCGCTTAAGTTCTCAGCTTCGCCATGACGAATCATGACTAACCGGTCCCCTTAACGTTCCAGCACCGGGCAGGCGTCAGTCCGTATACATCGCCTTACGGCTTCGCACGGACCTGTGTTTTTAGTAAACAGTCGCTTCTCGCTGGTCTCTGCGGCCACCACCAGCTCAGGAAGAAAATTCCATCACCAGCAATGGCCCCCCTTCTCCCGAAGTTACGGGGGCATTTTGCCGAGTTCCTTAACCATAGTTCACCCGAACGCCTCGGTATTCTCTACCTGACCACCTGAGTCGGTTTAGGGTACGGGCCGCCATGAAACTCGCTAGAGGCTTTTCTCGACAGCATAGGATCATCCACTTCACCACAATCGGCTCGGCATCAGGTCTCAGCCTTAACGTGTGACGGATTTGCCTACCACACGGCCTACACCCTTACCCCGGGACAACCACCGCCCGGGCTGGACTACCTTCCTGCGTCACCCCATCACTCACCTACTACAAGTCTGGTTCGTCGGCTCCACCACTCCCCTACGCTCCGAAGAGCTCAGGGCGGCTTCACGGACTTAGCATCGCCTGATTCAATGTTTGGCGCTTCAAAGCGGGTACCGGAATATCAACCGGTTGTCCATCGACTACGCCTGTCGGCCTCGCCTTAGGTCCCGACTTACCCTGGGCAGATCAGCTTGACCCAGGAACCCTTAGTCAATCGGCGCACACGTTTCCCACGTGTGTATCGCTACTCATGCCTGCATTCTCACTCGTGAACCGTCCACAACTCGTTTCCACGGCTGCTTCACCCGGCACACGACGCTCCCCTACCCATCAC
>NZ_JAZBJP010000077.1:0-2183 GCF_036352915.1 Streptomyces bugieae | reverse complement strand
ACTCGGGAGCGTGACGCGGGATGGAGCCGGGGGTGTGCGGCTGGGTGGGGCCGGGGGTGCGAGGCAGGGTGGAGCTGGGGGTGGGGCTGGGGTCGGCAAGGTGGGTGGTTGGGGATGTGGGGTGGGGGTTGGGCCTGGAGCCGGCGGTCCGCTCTGCTCCCTGGGGGGCGGCTGTGGGGGTGGTGGACCACTGGCTGCTGTCCCAACGGACGGCTCCGTCGAGGTGGCGGGCGAGGTTGGGGAGGGTGGCCTGGCGGTGGGCGGCGGCGCGGAAGGCGCCGAGGAGGAGGGCGGCGTGGCCGTACGCCGGCAGGCCCTTGCCACGGACGTCGCCGATGATCAGCCGGGTGCTGGAGAGGGTGCGTGCCGCGGCGAAGAGGTCGCCGCCCATTTCCGCCTCCTCCTCGGCCGGCAGGTACAGCGAGGCGATCTCCAGTGGGCCGCTGCGTCCGGGAAGCGGGCGCAGCAGGACCTGCTGGGCCACCGCGGCGACCGAGCGGCTCTTGATCAGGCGGCGCTCATTGCGGTCCCGGATGGCGGCAAAGAGGACGACCAGCGCGGAGACCACCACCAGCGCGGCGATCTGCGCCTCGAGGTTCTCCGTGAAGAGGACGTGGCGCGCCACGCCGATGAACACCTGGGCGGCGACCGCGAGGGCCCCGATCGCGGCCGTCAGGCGGGGGCCGGCGAAGGCTGCGGTGATTGCGGGGGCCGCGACCAGGAGGGGCCCGAGGTGGATATGGGGCGGCGAGAGGAGGTCGATCGTGCAGACGGCCGCGATGAGGCAGATCGGGAGCAGCACCAGCAGATGACGCAGTTCCCGTCGTTCCCGTAGGGGCGTCAGCCGTCGAGAGGGCATGCCTCATGTTTGCACTGACGCGAGGGGAATGCCCGGGTTGTTCCTGATATATGCGATATGTGGGGTTGCGGGGCGCGGCCTCAGTCGGCGCGATCGGCCGCCTCCTGGCGCAGGGCGGTGAGGAGCAGGTCGAGGGTGGGTTCGACGGCGGAGCCGGCCATGAGGGGGAGGTGGTCGCGTACGCGGTGCAGGCTGGGGACTTCGTCGGCGGGCAGGGTGCCGTATTCGGCGTGCCAGGCGCGTTCGTCCGCCGCGCGCTGGGCGGGGGCCAGCAGCAGTACGCCGGCGTCCAGCGCGGCGTGGCCGAGGACCGTGTCGACGAGGGCGTGGTAATGCCGGACCGCGGTCGGCTCGTCGAAGCCGGCCTGGAGCAGCAGGCCGACCCCGGTGTCGACGGCCCGTTGCTCATGCGGCCGGCCGGTGACGCGCAGGGTGCTGAAGACGGCGATCTGCGGATGGCGCAGTGCGGAGCGGTAGGCGCGCAGGCCGAAGTCGCGCAGGTCGGCGGCCCAGTCCCCGCTGGGCGTGAAGCCCGCCATGGATTCGCCGATGAGCCGGTCGGCCAGGGCGAGCAGCAGGTCCTCGGTGTTGCGGAAGTAGCGGTAGACGGCGGAGGGGTCGGCACCGAGTGCGGCGCCCAGTTTGCGTACCGTGAACGCCTGCGCACCGTGCGCGTCGATCAGCCGGCATGCGGTGTCGACGATGAGGTCGGCCGACAGGACCACGCCTGAGCTGGTCGGCCGGCGCCGTTTGCGTTCGGCCGGGACGCGGACGCGTTCGCCGTTCGGCACGCGTTCGCTGTCTGGCACGCGTTCGCCGTTTGGCACGTGTTCGCTGTCTGGCACGCCGAACCTCTTTCTGTGCTCCGTAGCGATCCGCTACTCCCTGGGGATCCGCCGCCCCGTCGGGACCCGCCGCCCCGCGGGGACCCGCCACTCCGTCGAGCCCCCAGCGCTCCGCCGGGGGCCCGCCGCCGGGGCCCGACCCACCCCCATCGCCACCCCCATCGCCACCGCCATCGCCACCGTCACCGCCATCGCCCGATGCCTGCCCCTCCGGCGGTATCGGTATCCCCACCCCTGCGGCTCCCCGTCATCGGCGAACTCCTGGCCGAGGTCTTCGTCCAAGTCCTTGCCGAGCCGGGCAGTTGGGGTTCGCCCTGCCGTGCCCGGGGTCGACCAGGGCCCAGTTAATCACCAACCCTCACCCAGGTTACGTCAACACCGTTGACACAAGCTTGCGGGGCCTGTTTCATCGGCGGACATCAGCGCCCTCGCGGCCCACCGCCGGCGACCCGTACCGGCCCCCCAGCCCACCCCCCGAC
>NZ_JAZBJP010000076.1:0-2287 GCF_036352915.1 Streptomyces bugieae | reverse complement strand
GCGGCGAGGGCGGTGCGGAAGAGGGTGGCGAGGCGGGCTCCGGCGGCGTCGTCGAGCAGGGCGTGGGACCAGCGGAGGGCGAGCTGGATGCGGCCGCCGACCGAGACGGTGGTGACGGTGAGCCCGCGCGGCATCCGGGCCGGGGCGGAGAACCACACCGCGGTCGGCCGGCCGGCGGCGCCGAAGTCCAACGGGTAGGGAAGCCGCCCGATGTTGGAGAGCAGAGTGGTGGTGGTCCAGGGCGCGGCGGTGCGGCGCAGCGCACGGGTGACCGCGCCGCGGACGCCCACGGGCAGCACCGGTGCGGTCAGTACGGTCCCGGCGAGGCCGAGCGGTGGGCCGGGCGGCGCCGCCTTGAGGGCGCGGGTGCGTGCGGCCGTCCGTCGCAGCAGCCGGGCCACCGCCTCCGGGTCGGGTGATCCGGCGGTGAGCAGTGCCGCCTCCCGGCGTTCCGCGGGGCCGAAGCGGACCGGGACCAGCCGGGTGCCGTTGCCGATGGGCATCTCGGCGCCGCGCGGCCGGTCGTCCATGGGCATGGTGATGACGACGGGTGCCGGGCGGGCGCCGTGCAGCCGGTTCCAGCGCGCCACCATCAGGCAGGTGGCGACGAGGAGTTGGTCGTTGACGGTGTACGGCGCCCGGCCGCCGGTGCGTGGCGGACGGGCCGGTACCGGCAGCTCGGTCAGCAGCATGCCGTTGCCCTTGTCGGGACCGGAGCCCCTGTCGGGACTGGAGTCCCTGTCCGGACCGGAGTCCTTGTCCCCGCCGCTGCCCTGGTGATCGGCGGCCACACGGGCGGGCCGGGCGAAACGGGTTCCGGCGTCGCGCGTCCGGCCGCCGTCCTGCTCGCCCGCCGGGACCGTGCCCTCCGCGCCCGCCGGGACCGTGCTCTCGCTGCCCGCCGGGACCGTGCCCTCCCCGCCTGCCGGGCCACCGGCACCACCCGCACCCGCACCCGCACCTCCCTCTGCGCATGCGCCCGCACCTGCAGCCGCCGCACCCGCATAGAGCTCCGCGGTGGTGGCCAGTACGCGGAGGCAGGCCGGGCCGTCCAGGGCGGTGTGGTTGAGGGTGAGCAGCAGTACGGTGCCGCCGTCCGGCTCCGCGGGTCGGAGGATCTCCAGGCGTACGGGCGGTGAGCAGTCCAGGGGTGGGCAGTCGGTCAGGGCCCGTTCCCTCGCCCGTAGGAGGGCATCGGGAGCGGGCGGCGGGACGACCACCGGGTCCCGGTCGGGACCGGTGGTGAGGTGCCAGGCGTAGGAGCGGTGCCACCAGCGCGTCGGCGCCTGCCGCATCAGGATGCGCGGATGCCGGGTGAGCGCCTGGTGGAAGGCCGTGCGCAGCCGGGCGGCGTCCACCCGCCCGGGCAGATGCACCTCGATGTGCACGGTCTCCGGTTCGTCGTCCTCCAGGCAGTGCCGGGAGATCTCGTCGACGGCGGGGAACGGCACCTGATGGAGGGTGGGTTGGCGGCCACCGGGGCCACCGGGAGCGTCGGGGCCACCGGGATCACCGGGGCCACCGGGCCCACCGGGCCCACCGGGCCCACCGGGCCCACCGGGACCCCCCTGCGGTGCCGGGGCCCCGGCCGTCGGATGCAGTGCGGTCATCGGGCGGAGCCCTCCCCCTCGTCGGATGCCCGGCCGGCAGGTGCCTGGCCGTCGGATGCCTGGCCGTCGGATGCCCGGCCGTACGTGCGGGCCGGTGCCGGCCGGGACGGCAACGACCGGGACGCCGCCGGCCGGGTGGGCGGGACCGTCACCACCGCCGCCGCCAGCGCCAGCAGCGCCAGCGCCTGGGCGGCGCCGCTGAACGCGCCCCGGCCGGCGGCGACCGGCTCGCCCGCGCCCAGCGCCGCGATGACCCCGGCGCCCGCCATCGCCGCCAGCGCGAGCGGCCCGAGCAGGGCGGGCCGGAAGCGGGCCGCCAGGGCGAGGAGCGGCACGATCACGGCGTACGGCCCGGCCGCCAGCGCCATCACCCCGGTCAGCGCCACGACCCCGAGCACCCACGACGGCGCGGCCGGAGCCAGTTCGGCAGGCTGCGCGGCCTGCGGCGTACCGCGGCGCACCAGCGCGCACACCGCCAGCAGCGCGACGGCCGCCGCGCCGCCGATCAGCCCCGCGTCGTAGAGGCCGGCGGGTGCGTAGGAGAGCTCGACCGTGCCGCCCGCGCCCGCCGGTACGAGGAAGCCCTGTTGCCAGCCGTCCACCCGTAGCGGGGTGAGCCGGTGGCCGTTGAGGGTGGCCTGCCAGCCGTCGTTGGCGTTCTCGTACATCTGCAGATA
>NZ_JAZBJP010000075.1:0-2785 GCF_036352915.1 Streptomyces bugieae | reverse complement strand
CCCCGCGCCCCGGCCCTGCCCGACCTCCCCCCCCGCACTTCTGCCTATGTCACGCGCCGGCCACCAGTCAGACGCAGGCCGTGCCGCGGTCCACCCAGCGGAACGCGCCGCCGCCGGCCAACCCGCGGTGCGAGGATGACGGACGACAGCACGCACACGGGTGGCGGCGGTCGGCGGACCACGGGGGCGGACCACAGGCACGGCCAATCCCCAGCCACCCGGCCACAGCACGCATGCACGCACCAGTACAAGCAGCACCGGAACCCAGTACAAGCAGCACCGGCACAGCGCAGCGGAAAGGCGAACCGGCACCATGACCCAGAAGGTCGCAGTCCTCGGCACCGGAAAGATCGGCGAAGCCCTCCTCAGCGGGATGATCCGCGGCGGCTGGGCGCCCTCCGACCTGCTGGTCACCGCCCGCCGCCAGGAGCGCGCCGCCCAGCTGCACGACCGTTACGGCGTCGAAGCGGTCAGCAACGCCGAGGCGGCCAAGTCCGCCGACACCCTGATCCTCACCGTGAAGCCCCAGGACATGGGCACTCTGCTCCGCGAGCTGGCCCCGCACGTGCCCGCCGACCGCCTGGTCATCAGCGGCGCAGCCGGCATCCCCACCTCGTTCTTCGAGGAGCGCCTGGCCACCGGCACCCCGGTCGTCCGGGTCATGACGAACACCCCGGCCCTCGTCGACGAGGCGATGTCCGTCATCTCCGCCGGCACCCACGCCACCGCCGCCCACCTCACCCTCGCCGAGGAGATCTTCTCCACCGTCGGCAAGACCCTCCGCGTCCCCGAGAGCCAGCAGGACGCCGCGACCGCCCTCTCCGGTTCGGGCCCCGCGTACTTCTACTTCCTCGTCGAGGCCATGACAGACGCCGGCATCCTGCTCGGCCTGCCCCGCGACAAGGCACACGACCTCATCGTCCAGGCCGCGATCGGCGCCGCCGTGATGCTCCGAGACAGCGGCGAACACCCGGTCACACTCCGCGAGAACGTCACCTCGCCGGCCGGCACCACCATCAACGCCATCCGCGAACTGGAGAACCACGGCGTCCGCGCCGCCCTCATCGCCGCCCTCGAAGCCGCCCGCGACCGCAGCCGCGAACTGGCCACCGGCAACGGCTGACCCGTCACCCCGGCAACCAGCGGCCCCGGCAACGGGGCCCGCCCCCACGGGCGGGCCCCCGAAATGCCTACGCCTTACGTTTCACGCCCCACGCCCCACGCTCCTAAACCCCCACCCCCATAGCCCGATAAGCCGCGTCCACCCGTGGCTTCGCCAAGCCGCGGGCCCGGTCGGCTCCGGCGCGCAGGACTTCGTCGACGTACGCCGGGTCGGCCGCCAATTCCGCATGGCGTTCGCGCAGCGGTCGCAGGGTTTCCACCACCGCGTCCGCCACGTCCTTCTTCAGGGCCCCGTATGACGCGTAGCCCTCGGCCAGCCGCTCCGGATCCCCGTCCGTACAGGCGGCCAGCACATCCAGCAGGTTCGCGATGCCCGGCCGCGCCTCCCGCTCGTAGACGACGTCATCGCCGCCGTCGGTCACCGCCCGCATCACCTTCTTCCGCACCACCTCCGGTTCGTCCAGCAGAAAGACGGTCCCTGCCGTCCGGGCGTGCGACTTGCCCATCTTCGACGTCGGTTCCTGCAGATCCATCACCCGCGCGGCCACCCGTGGGGGCATCGCCTTCGGTACGACGAAGGTCGCCCCGTACCGCTGGTTGAACCGCACCGCGAGGTCCCGGGTCAGCTGTACGTGCTGGGTCTGGTCGTCCCCGACCGGCACCTCGTCCGTTCCGTACGCGAGGATGTCCGCCGCCATCAACGTCGGATACGTCAGCAGCGACAGCCGCACGCTCCCGCCGCGCGCCTGCTCACGAGCCGCCTTCTCCTTGTACTGGATCATGCGCCGCATTTCCCCGTCGGTGGCGGTGCACTCCATCAGGTACGCCAGTCGCAGATGCTCATCCACCTGGCTCTGCACGAAGACCGTGCACCGCTCCGGATCCAGCCCCGCCGCCAGCAGCAGCGACGCGGCCTGCCGGCTCAGCCGCCGGACCCGCGCCGGATCGTGCTCCACGGTCAGCGCATGCAGATCGACCACGCAGAACAGCGCGTCCGCCCGGTGCTGGTCCTCCGCCGCCCACCGCCGCACCGCCCCGAGGTAGTTCCCCAGCGTCAGATGCCCCGTCGGCTGCACTCCGCTGAACACCCGCACGCGTCCGCCGCGCCCTCGCACCAGGTCGCCTCCGGCCGCGCCGGCCTGCTCCCGCACCAGTTCACCCATCCGTCATCTCTCCCGATTCCCGCACTCCCGGAGCTCCCGGGGTGCTCATCGAGACCGCCGAACTCGCCGGCCGGCTACGAGAAGCAGAAACGCGAACGGCCGCCGAGGCGGCGGCCGTGGTCATGCATGCGCTGTGGTCGGCCGCCGTCAGGCGGGCCACCACTGCTGTACGAGCGCATGCGCAGTCATGCCGCCCAAAGTACCGGGCAAATCCGCGCCCGGCACAGGTTTGAAGCACCTCACCCGCTCGTGTAGTGTTCTCCGAGTTGCCACGGAGCCGACGGCCCCAGGCGACCATCCCGCCGCCTCGCGGCACACCACTACTGCACGGTCCCTCACCGGGAACAATTTCGGCATGCCGAAATTCGGACCACGGCGCGATTATGCGTCGACGAGGAATTCCGCTAACGTAGTGGACACGCCGAAAGGCGCGGCAAAACCCCCTCCGACGGGGAATCGGAAACGAATTCGGACCGGTCAACGGAACGAACAAGATCTGA
>NZ_JAZBJP010000074.1:0-4917 GCF_036352915.1 Streptomyces bugieae | reverse complement strand
CGGTGACGTGTAGTGGGTGCCTGCGGGGCCGGCGGGCCGCACGGGACTCCCACGGTCTCTTAAGTTCTCTTACGGAACAAAGTCTCCCAGGTCCAGTATTCCAGCGGGGGAACGGAACGTTACGGGGCCGCGTCAGACCTTGATGGAGGCCGCGACCGGGAGGTGGTCACTGCCGGTCGAGGGCATCACCCACGCCTTGACCGGGTCCATGCCCTTCATCATGATCTGGTCGATCCGGGCCATCGGGAAGCCGGCCGGCCAGCTGAAGCCGAAGCCGTCGCCCGCGGCGCCCTGGGCGGAGCGCATCTGCGAGGTGACCGGGGCCAGCGAGCGGTCGTTCATGGTGCCGTTCAGGTCGCCGAGCAGCATGACCTTCTTGACCGGGTCGGCGGCGATCGCCTCGCCCAGCGCCTCGGCACTGCCGTCGCGCTGGTTGGCGGTGAAACCGGCCTCGACCTTGACCCGGACCGACGGCAGGTGGGCGACGTAGACGCCGAACTGCCGGCCGTCGGTGGCGGTGACGGTGGCGCGCAGCGCGCGGGTCCAGCCCATCTTGATGTCCACCGGCCGGGCGTCGCTCAGCGGCAGCTTGCTCCACAGACCGACCGTGCCCTGCACGGTGTGGTACGGGTACGCCTTCGCCAGCCCCTTCCGGTACGTGGGCAGGGCGTCGCCGGTCAGCTCCTCCAGGGCGACGACGTCCGCCCCGGAGTGCACGATGTCCCGGGCGGTGGCCGCCGGGTCGGGGTTGTCGGCGTCGACGTTGTGGGTGACCACGGTGACGTTGCCGCCGGTGCCGGCCTTGTCCGTGACCTGCCCGGCGAACAGGTTGACCCACGCGAAGACCGGCAGGACCAGCGCGATCAGGGCGGTCGCGGAGCGGCGCAGGACCGCGGCGAGCAGCAGCAGCGGGATGGCCAGGCCGAGCCACGGCAGGAAGGTCTCCAGCAGGCTGCCCAGGTTCCCCACGTCGTTGGGCACCCGGGCGTGCAGGATCATCAGCAGCCCGAGCACGACGGCCAGCACCGCGAGCACGATGCCGCGTCGCCACATCCCGTCGGGACGCCACCAGTTCCGCAGGCGTCCGGCCCGGGAACCGGCCCCCGCGGGCCCCCGCCCCTGCTCCGGCTCCGTCATGTATGCCTGCGTCATTCCGCCGTCCTCACTGCCTTGCTCCGGTGCTGTCACCCGTGATCACCGACCCTAGGTGATGGCCGTAATGCGGTTTCTTAGATTCGCGCCCGGCCGTGCCGCGCTCTTCGGTGGTGAGGACGGCGGTGTCGCGGGGTGGGGTTCCGGTCACGGGGTTCGTGACAACGGCTGTGACAGAACGGGCATGGTCCGGTCATACGGCGCGGGGTTCCCGGACCCGGGCGGCCAGGCATGCGCTCAGCCCGCCGCGGCCTGGGGGCGGGGCCGTACGCCGTCGAGGACCGTGTCGACGATGTCCTCGGCCAGCCCCTCGGGGAGGTCCTTCCACTGGTGCAGCACGGCCCGGGCCAGCAGCGGGCCGACGAACAGGTCGGCGAGGGCGTCGACCGGGCGGTCGGTGCGGATCTCGCCGTTGGCCATCCCGCGGCGGAGCACGGCGAGCAGCGCCTCGTTGCGGGCCCGGACGACCGTGCGGTGGTACGCGTCCCACAGCTCCGGGTGCGCGTGGACGTGGCTGACGACGGTGCGCAGCAGCGCGGAGTCCCGTTTGGCCAGGCCGCGGCGGCGGAGGAATTCCAGCAGGGAGACCAGGTCGTCGCGGACCGAGGCGCCGTCGAGCGGCGGGAGCGGGGCGTCCAGGGACCGCATGACGTCCAGCATCAGGGCGTCCTTGCCGGACCAGCGGCGGTAGACCGTGGCCTTGCCGACGCCGGCCTCGCGGGCGATCCCCTCCATGGACAGCTCGCCTATGGACGCCCCGTTCTCGATCAGGCGGAGCACGGCCTCGATGATGGCGGAGTCGGCCGCGGCGCTGCGCGGCCGGCCGCGGCGCTCCGGTGCCACCGGGCCCGGCCCCGCCCCGGCCACCGCCCCGGCGCCCCGTGCGGGCCGGCTCATCGCGCCGCCCCCGCCTTCCGCTCGTCCCGCGGCTCCGCGGACTGCGGCGCCGGTCCCGTCTTGCCCGGCAGGAAGGCCAGCACGATCAGGGCGCCGACGGCCGAGACGGTGGCCGAACCGAGGGCGGTGACGTGCATGGCGTGGACGAAGGCGGCGTTCGCGGCGGTGACCAGCGGCCGGCCCGGAGCGCCCATCCGGTCCGCGAGGCCGAGGGTGGCCTCGATCGACTCACCGGCCGCGTGCCGGGCCCCGGCCGACAGTCCGGGCACGGCGTCGAGGACGCCCTGGATGCGGTCCCGGTAGCTCGTGGACAGCAGCGAGCCCAGCACGGCGACGCCGAGGGTGCCGCCGACCTGCCGGAAGACGTTGTTGAGCGCCGAGCCGGATCCGGCCTTCTCGCGGGGCAGCGACTGCATGATCGAGACGGTGACCGGCGGCATGATGTGCGCCATGCCGGCGCCCTGGAGGAAGAACAGCGCCTCCATGACCCAGATCGGGGTGTCGGCGTCCAGCAGCAGCAGGCCCAGCATGGTGTCGGCCACCACGAACATGCTGAACGTGCACACCGCGCGGGCGCCGTAGCGGTCCACGGCCAGCCGGGCCCGCGGCGCGAAGATCATCTGGGCGGCGGCCAGCGGCAGGAGCAGCAGGCCGGCCTGGAGCGGGGTGTAGCCGCGCACGCTCTGCACGTAGAAGACGATGAAGAACGTGACGCCCATCAGGGAGAAGAAGACCAGGGCGATGGCGGCGATCGCGGCGGAGAACGCGGGCTTGCGGAAGTAGTTGATGTCGATCGACGGGTGGTCGCTGCGCTTCTGGTGCACGACGAACCCGGCGAGCACCACCAGGCCGGCCACGACCGTGCCGATCACCCGCGGTTCGGTGAAGTCGGCGAGCTGGCCGCCCTTGATGATCCCGTAGACCAGCAGGACCAGCCCGACGACGGAGAACAGCACGCCGACCGGGTCCAGCCGGCCGGGGCTGGGGTCCTTGGAGTCGGGCACCAGGATCAGCATCGCGGTCAGCGCGATCAGCACGATGGGCACGTTGACCAGGAACACCGAACCCCACCAGAACTGGTTCAGCAGCAGCCCGCCGGCGATCGGGCCGATCGCGATGGCCAGACCCACCCCGCCGGCCCAGATGCCGATCGCCTTGGGCTGCTCGTCGCGCTCGAAGACGTTCATCAGGATCGCCAGGGTGGCCGGCATGACGAAGGCGCCGCCCAGGCCCATGAGCGCGCGGAAGGCGATCAGCTGGGTCGGCGAGCCGGCGAACGCGGCGAGCACCGAGCCGGTGCCGAACACCGCCAGGCCGAAGAGCAGCGTCTTCTTGCGGCCGAGCCGGTCACCGAGCAGGCCGGCGGTGAACAGCAGCCCCGCGAAGACCAGCGTGTAGGCGTTGATCGCCCACTCCAGTTCGCTCTGGGTGGCGCCGAGGCCGTGCGGGGCCGGCGTGGCGATCGTCTTCATGGCGACGTTCAGGATGGAGTTGTCCAGCACCACGATCAGCAGGCTGAGCATGAGGGCGGACAGGATCGCCCAGCGGCGCCGGTGCACGCGCTCGGGGACCTGCCGGGCGGGCGGGCCGCCCGGCGCGGTCGGTGCGGTCGATGAGGTGGCCATGCCGACACCCTACGTTTGCGATACGGGTCCGTTCCGTATTGATGAGCCGCGGCCGGATCCCCCGGGCGGGGCGGCCGTACGTCCCACTCTCCCGCGGTTGCGGCGTTCCGGCTCCCGTTGTGCCCTCCCTTTTCCTTTGCCTCGAGGTCGTGCCAGCATGGTGGGGAGTCCGGGGACACCGTCAGGGTGCCTCGAGATGACGAACAGGAGCCGTCACCATGACGCAGCCTTCGCCTGCCCAGAAGCCGGTGCCCAAGTCCCTGTACGGGGGTACGAGCTCGCGCCGGGTCACCGTGCGCGACATCGCCGCCGCCAAGGAGCGCGGCGAGAAGTGGCCGATGCTCACCGCCTACGACGCGATGACCGCCTCCGTCTTCGACGAGGCCGGGATCCCGGTCCTGCTCGTCGGCGACTCGATGGGCAACTGTCACCTCGGTTACGAGTCCACCGTGCCGGTCACGATGGACGAGATCACGTTCCTGTCCGCGGCGGTCGTCCGGGGGACCAAGCGGTCCCTCGTCGTCGCGGACCTGCCGTTCGGCTCGTACCAGGAAGGGCCGGTCCAGGCCCTGCGCAACGCCACCCGGCTGGTGAAGGAGGCCGGGGTCGGCGCGGTCAAGCTGGAGGGCGGTGAGCGCTCCGCGGACCAGGTGGAGCTGCTGGTCTCCTCCGGCATCCCGGTCATGGCGCACGTCGGGCTGACCCCGCAGTCGGTGCACGCCTTCGGCGGCTACCCGGTCCAGGGCCGCGGCGAGGAGGCCGCCCAGCAGCTGCTGCGGGACGCCAAGTCGGTCCAGGACGCGGGCGCGTTCGCGGTGGTCCTGGAGGCGGTACCCGCCGAACTGGCCGCCGAGGTCACCCGCTCGCTGCACATCCCGACCGTCGGCATCGGCGCCGGCCTGGAGTGCGACGCGCAGGTCCTGGTGTGGACCGACATGGCCGGAATGAACGCCGGCCGGGTACCGAAGTTCGTCAAGAAGTACCTGGAAATGCGTGAGCTGCTGGGCGGCGCGGCCAAGGCCTTTGCCGAGGAGGTCGTGGGGGGCACGTTCCCCACGCCGGAGCACACGTTCCGCTGACTTCCCACGTACCTGGCTTTCCCGCCGCGGGTGTTGTTCGCCGTTGCGCCTGCGGCGGGCTGGGTGGTTGTTGGGTGCGGTGACGGGCCTCCGGGGCCGGTTGTGTGGACTGCTGACGCTTTACGTCCACACAACCGGCCCCTCCGGCCCGTCCCCTCCCGTGA
>NZ_JAZBJP010000073.1:0-6928 GCF_036352915.1 Streptomyces bugieae | reverse complement strand
TCACGAGGGCCTCCTGCACTCGGCGGTAGATGTCGCAATCCACACCGAGCCAGAAGGCCCTCGCCTCTTTCAAGGACCACTCAAGGCATGTCGCCTGTCACCAACGTCCCGGGACAGCACACCTAGCGTCTTCGAAACGAAGGAGTCAACGGGAAAGTAAGTGAAGGTCGGCAGGGGTGCGCAGGAGGATGTGCTGCCCTGACATACGAGCACGGTCGTCTCAGAAGGCTGGCTCTTCCGCAGGGTTGGCGAAAGGGGAAACGAGACTGCGCAGTGCTCTCACTCGGCCACTGGTGAGCTTCACATGAACTGCTCGCAGTGCTGCCCCGCGCCGTCCAAGGCCTCTTCGGCTCAGTTGGTGGCCGGGAGCGGTGGGGTGAGGGGGAGGCACCAGCTGGGCGGACGAAGACAACGGTGTGGCGGGCCCGGGTGATCGAGACCCGTAGCAGGCGGCGTGTCTCGTCGGTGCGCTTCGCGTCCCATTCGGCGTCCAGCAGCTTGGAGGTGTAGGTGCCTTCGACGATGATGACACCGTCGAACTCCTTGCCCTTGGAACGATGCATGCTCATCAGGCTGACGTCCGCGGGGTCCTGCCGGGAGACCACCAGGGACTCGTTGCTGAGGGCTCGCCTGATGGCGGCAGCGACGTCGGCGCAAGAGGTGGCGTCCCAGGCCTCCATCAGGACCCAAGCGAGCAGATCGGTAGCTTTGAGGAGGCGGAGCATCCGGGCGTCCTTGAAGAGTGCGCTGAGCTCGTTGGATCCTGTGAGCAGGGCGCGGGCGGTCTGCCAGTCGGCCACAGCCGTCCGATCAGCTGAATGCCCCTCTCGTAGGCGGTGACCAGGCTCTTGGCGGTGTTGGAATTGACTGCGGTCTCGTTGTGCAGGGCGGTGATGGCGTTGGCGATCGTCCGCATGGTGGCTCTCGCGCCGCGGATGCCGTTGCTGTACTTGATCCGGTAGTAGTCGGCGATGGCGCGGAGCGTGCCAATGAGCGCCTCTGCCCGCTGCAGGCCCGGCCATTCGAGGATGGAAGCGACGACGTAACCCGCTGCTGCCGAGAGCTCCGGGTCAAAGACGAGAGAGTGTTCGACGGCGGGGAGTTGCTGTTGGCCGACGCTCCTGGCGACGGCGATCTTCTCCGAGATCCTGCCGAGGAAGGCGTTCTCCTTGGCCAGTACGGCGACGGTGGGCTGTCTGCCAAGTTTCTCAGCAAGGTGCGGGCGCAGAACCGTTAAGACGTCGTTTCACTTGGTGAGGCGGCGGTAGCCGATGAGGGTCGCTGCTATGCCGACGAAGGCGAGGAAGTGTTCGGCCTTGCGTTCATAGCGGCGGTGCAGGCGGCGGCATCCGGCGAGCCAGGAGACCGTCCTTTCGACGACCCAGCGGTGGCGGCCCAGCCGGGTGGAGGACTCGATGCCCTTGCGGGCGATGCGGTGACGGATGCCTTTCTTACGGAGCCATCGGCGCGCGTGGTCGTAGTCGTAGCCCTTGTCGGCATGGAGCTTGGCTGGACGCCGGCGGCGCGGTCCGCGGCGGGAGCGGATGGGTGGGATCCCGCCCACGAGTGGTTCCAGTCCGAGGCTGTCGTGCATGTTGGCGCCGGAGATGCCCAGGGACAGGGGCAGCCCGTTGCGGTCCGTGATCAGGTGGATTTTCGATCCGCTCTTGCCGCGGTCGGTCGGATTCGGTCCGGTCAGTGGCCCCCTTTTGCCGCCCTGACGCTGACGGAGTCAATCGCACACCGCGACCAGTCCAACGCTCCGCGGGCGCCGAGCTCGTCGAGGATGACGCGGTGCAGCCTGGCCCACACCCGGTCCCGGCTCCACTGGGCGAAGCGCCGGTAGACGGTGGGCCAGGCCGGCCCGAACACCGGCGGCAGTTGCCGCCACGTGCAGCCCGAGGTGGCCACGAAGATGATCGCTGCCAGGCATGCGCGGTCACCGGCCCGTCGGCGGCCGCCGCCTTGCGGGCGTATGACCTCCGTCGGCGGGACCACCCGCCGGAACAGCACCCACAACTCGTCCGGTACCAACCGCTCAACCAGATCCGTCATGCACGGCTCAACGAGCGATCACACCATCAGAAACGGCGTCTAATGCCTAATGGACGTACGCGCCGAACGGGGCAGGGCCGTAAGTGGGATATAGGAAGGTCCTGACGGCGTCCGGTATCGGGTGAGGGGTGTTGCGCAGGGCGGCGTTGGGAGACCGCCCAAGGGACTGCGGTGGTCGCGTCGCCCGACAGGTCGAACAGCTGCGGCTGCAGGTGATCGACTGCGTGATGGACTCGTTCGGCATCGACCCCGGGAATGTAGTCGAAGATCCGCTGGTCCGGGTTGGCCAGGCAGATGATCGTCGACTGCGCACTGAAAGCCTTCACCGCCCGACACTGATCGACCGGCGCACGTCTTCGCAGGCGCGAGGGGAGCAACTGGCATTTCAGAAGTCCAGGTCAAGACAGCGTCGCGCGCAGTAGGTTGAGCAGATCAGCGCCTGCAGCAGCGAGGTTCCTGACGATGTCGTCACCATTCGAAAAGCCGCCGTTGTACGTGGTCCCGTTCACTCCGGGAGCCGTGGAGGGCCGGGCTCAGGACCAGTCAGCCTACGCACCCGTTCTGTTTGAGCGCCCGGAGGCTGTAGAGTCGACCGTTCCCCACGGTCTGGCCAAAACGGTGGCCACCGCGCTGCCCGGGCTCTGGTACTGCCTGCACCTACCCGCCGCGCTCTCGGACCTCATCGACGTCGATATCTGGATGCTCAAGGCAGCCCAGAACCTGCGCCTTGAGCACAACATCCTGCTGGTGCCGATCGACTGCTTCGACGAGGACGTACTCGGTCGTCATCTGCAGTGCCACCATCCCGTGGTCACCATCTGCCCGGACGAACTGCTGGACGAAGCCCGGCACCGGGCCTCGACACTGGGATTCGCGCTGCCTACGACCCCCTACTCCCAGCTGTCCGACGCCACCCTCACCGCTCAGTGGAAGGCAATCCACGAGCACTTCATCCCCGACCTGCCGAGGCTGACGGGGGAGGTGCCCCTCACTCACCGCCTGGATCTGGCCCCCCTCACCCTGCCTCACCGCAGGCTGGCCCGACAGATGGGATGGCCAACAGCAGAGTCGGTCGTCCAGGGCACGAGCGCGAGCGAAGCATTCGCGCAGGCCCTCCGCGGCCAGACCTTCTTGGCCGCTTTGACGCGCCTGGAACGGGAGGGGGCATCCCACGACGAGGCTGACCGCCGCTTCCGCCAGACATTCGAGGAAGAAGCAACCCGACTACGGGTACCAGTTGCACTGGCCCTGCCCGGTACCGCACCGGCTTACGCCCGCATAGCCTACGACAGCGAGCTACGGCGCCGGACGGGACCCCAGCCCGCCGTCAACCCAAACGACACATGGTCGGTCATGCTCCACGAACGCCCCGATCACATGGTCGAACGAGCAGCCATCGAATTCGCAGTGACGCACCAGTCCGTCGCGAGCAGCGGACTGGGCCTCATGCTGCCCACCATGCCCCCGGACGCTTTCATCACTCTTGCCGAACTCGAACGGCATTTCCACACCCCCCACAGCAGCGCCGCCGTGAGACGTCTGCTCACCCGGCTCAATGACGCGGCCCAGCCGCTATGGAGCAAAGAATTGAAGGCCGCCATCCAGCGAGCCTCGTACCTGACAGTGTTCTCCGACTTTCCCCTCGGCCTGCTGACCATGCCCGGAGACAGCGCCCCGCTGTGCGCACGCCTGCCGGTCACGTACAGGCCCTTGCAGCCATTGACCAGGATGGTGCAGCAGCAGCTCTCCGCCCCACCGGCCATCAGCCTGGACTGCAGCATCAAAGTCCTGGTGGCCGAGTGCATCCCCGTCAGCGA
Organism: Streptomyces bugieae; assembly: GCF_036352915.1. NCBI lineage: Bacteria > Bacillati > Actinomycetota > Actinomycetes > Kitasatosporales > Streptomycetaceae > Streptomyces > Streptomyces bugieae. The sequence continues at coordinate 3,056 of NZ_JAZBJP010000073.1, read as the reverse complement.
CCCGGTCGGACGGATGTCGAGACAGGGATGGGACATTGCCCGCGAGACCGTCGCACCCGACTCGGCCACACTCACCATCATCCAAGCCGAGACCCTCACCCTTGAAGCTCTCCAGCAATCCGTGGCCGAACACCGCCCCGATATCCTCATCATCAGCGCGCACGGAACGATGGTCGGCAACATGGCCGCGCTTGTGATTGGTGACGCGCCACACCTGGACTTCGGCCTGGACCATATGCCGCCGGTGGTTATCCTCAGCGCCTGCCACGTCGCCCCCCGCGGCTCCGGCGCCGTGGCCATCACCGATCTCCTGCTACGGGAAGGCGCCCTGGCGGTACTCGGCACACAAGTCCCAGTCGACGTCAGACGTAACGCCATGCTGATGGTTCGCTTCATGGTGTATCTCGCGAAAGAGAACACGAAGCCCGGACAGTTTTCCACCATCCTGGACGTGTGGCATCACGTGCAGACATCGAACGCGATCAGCGACATCATCGACGGAAGCCCCAGCCTTAGGACATGGGGCACCAGCACCACCATCAACGGCCGGCCTGTCCTTGTCGAGTTCATGAGCAGCCGGGCCGCCGGCCGAATCCGTCCGCCACACGTCTACGAAGACACCGAACGTGTCCTGGGCGAGATCGCCGACGAGCAGGGCCAGGGCGACCGCGTACGTAACTGGTTCCGCAGGCCCGGCTACGTCCCCGAATCGCTGTTCTACATCTTCGCCGGTCGTCCCGACCTCATTCACCTCACACCACTGGAGCTGCTGACCGAACAAGCGCGCCCCGGACGATAGCTGCCAGGCTCCTGAACCACGCATCGAGGGCTGTCAGACGGTGGCCTAGCCGGGTGAGCCGACCGAGGCTGCGCTGACGCTGGCGTTGACTGCTGAGCCAGCTACCCAGCGCGAAACCGTCAACGGTGATGGGCCGGGAAACGGCGAGGTGCCGTGACGTTCGGCGTAGGCGTGCGCGACAGCCAAGCCGTCTGCGGCTGGGCGCCGCCTGGGCCAGGCGTGGCAGCGCTCGACTTCGCCTGCGGCCAGACCGAGCTCAGCCAACAACGCGAAGCGTCCGCTGGAGTACCGCAGCGGATCAGGGCAGATCGCCAATGAGCGTGTCCTGGACCCGGGGTGCGTTGCACGGGCGGGGAGCGGGAAGCGTTGATTCTCCGACTGTGGGGCCAGATGTTCGGTGAGGAACTGCCACATTGTCGATGTCGGATCTTTGAGGGACGAGGTGAGACTCATGGACGCATCCTGGCGCACCCGTCCGACAGTGCATTCGGTGTGCGGCCCGGTACCGGGCGGTAGCCGAAACCTCGCGCCATTCCCGCCGCACCGGTCGCGGATGCATTGTCAGACCCTGCCTCTACAGTGCCCCTCCTCCTGGACAAGGACACTGTCCCGACCACGCATCCAGTCAGAAAAGACAGCGGCCTAACCTGCACCAATGGCGCCGCGGACGCCAATAAGAGGCGGGGTACCCAGCCAGCGGTTGGCAGCAAGGGCGGACGGTCGGCGACCGCCAGCTACGCGCGTCGCATCCCGAGCAGCGCACGGGAGCGAATGACCGAAAGGATCATGTCGCGCATGAGCCCGCTCTAGGTTCGAGACGTGTTCGACATGCCACCTGCGTCAGGGCGCCGGCCGACAAGCCACGACACGCATGCCCCGTCGGAGCCAAGGCCGATACCAACGGCCTTGGCCCTTCATGCGGCCTGCCCCCACCCATGACAGATTGCCCGGCCGCCATTGCGTGTACCGCTGAGATGACGAGCTAACCGCAGGGAGCTGGGCGACGCGGTTCCCAGGGTGTTGAGGACAGACAGAGGAGAGGACATCCATGCACGCCAGAGAGTCATCACTGACGCCCGCTATCACAGGTGTGACAGCGGGCGCTTGGCGCGGCCCGCTACCCCGCCTGGGCGGCGGTGCTGTGCTGAGACGAGTGTGGAGGCGGGGCCCGGTGTACGGGTCCGCCGCTACGAACCGGCAGGCATCTCACGGCACCTCAGGTCTGGGACGTCCACGAGCACGAGTGAGTCCCGTTGCTCGGCGGCGCGGTGGGCGCCAAGGGCTCGCTGGCCTTCTTGACCGTGCGGAGAATGCCACGCACTGCCATCGCGACGTTCGGCGACACGCGACTCGGGCGGGGACATGAGGTGCTCGCGTTACAGCAAGTCGACTCGCGCTCAGTGCCAAAGAGACGCAGCGGAATGGCCGCGTTTTGACGACATGCCTGCGCCGGTCGTGGCCTGCGCCAGCCATCTCAGCCCGTCGGAGTGGGCCGCCTGCCAGGCGGCCCGCATACGGTCTTCCCGCGTAGCAGCGGAGCGTCGAAGGCAGGAAGCCGCAGAACGAGACCGCCTCGGAGTCCCGCCGCCTGCTGTCGGTGGGACTCCGCCGGACCGCCCGTGCATCGGAAAGTGCATGTCCAAGCAAAAAGCGCGAGGCGAGGACAGGGACGGAGCGTTGACCGAGTGTGCCCATTGTGACGGCCTCGTCTGCCTAAATTGTGGCGTAGAGCGAGTCGACGACATGCTCGGCTGGTGCGATGCCTGCGCCCGGCCCCAGCCCGACGATGCTGGCTACGAGCCGGTGACGCCGCCGGGAGATGAGACGTATGACGGCGCCTTTCCCCAACGGCGGCTCACTTCAGCCGTGGCCAGGATCGCTGCCGCAACGGGACGCTCCTACAGCAGCGAAGAGCACGTGATCCGCCGAGCTACTTGGGTCGCCACAGTATTGGCTGCAGCAGTTGGACGAGGGCTCCGCCGGTTATTTGGAGCAGTTGTAGGCCTGTTGGCGCGGATTAAGCTGCGACGGGATCCGGTCCGTCGACGACATCACGGCGTGTCCACCGTCCCGGTGGACACGCCGGTTACGAGACCACTGATCCCATTCGGATCATGAGTCTGAAGCTTGCTAGTGCGTTCGAGTCCCCAAGGTCCAGCAGAGACTCAGACCGGGAGGAGGAGCCCACTACCGCGGCTCCTCCCATGTCTTCCAGGCTTAGGCAACTGTTGGCGGCCAGTGGTGCGCCTGCTGGAGG
>NZ_JAZBJP010000072.1:0-9536 GCF_036352915.1 Streptomyces bugieae | reverse complement strand
CGCCTGTTGTGTGGACGTAAAGCGTCAGCAGTCCACACAACAGGCGCCGGAGGGCCGAACCCGGCACCACCCACCAAGCGGGCGCCCCCGGCCCTAAACCCCACCCCGCCGAAGGCGAAGAAACAGAAGAGGTACGACGGGGTCACCCGACAACGTGGGAAACAGCTCCCAGCAGGGCCTGCGCTCGCGGGTCCGCCGTGACGTTCCGCTGCATCCCGTTCGTCACGTAGCCGAAGGCGACCCCGCTCTCGGGGTCCGCGCAGGCGAGTGCCCCGCCGCGGCCGGGGTGGCCGAAGGAGCCGGGCGAGAGCAGCGGCGAGGCCGGGCCGTGGAGCATGAAGCCGAGGCCGAAGCGGGTGGAGACCAGGAGCGTGCGGTCGGGGCCCGCGGACTCCTCGGTGCGGGCGAGGGTGAGGGTCGCGGGGGCGAAGAGCCGCGTGTGCCCGTCGACCGCGCCGATCAGCGCGGCGTAGCAGCGGGCCAGCGCACGGGCCGTGGCGACGCCCGCCGAGGCGGGAAGTTCGGCGGCGCGGAAGGCCGGGTCGTTCTCGTCGGGGCCCGGCGAGATCGCCGCGAAGGCACGGCTCGTGAGGGAGTTCGGGTCCTCGTACGCCGCGGCGACGGTCCGCTTGGGGCGGACCCGCAGGCCGTGGGCGGCGGGCGGCGGCGGGGGCGTGACGGGGGCCAGCCGGCCGACCCGGGACTGTTCGGCATCCGGCAGGCCGATCCACAGGTCCAGGCCGAGCGGCCCGGATATCTCCTCGGCGACCCAGGTGCCGAGGGTGCGTCCGGTGACCCGCAGCACCAGTTCGCCGAGCAGCCAGCTGTAGGTCTGGGCGTGGTAGCCGTGGTCCGTGCCCGGCTCCCAGGCGGGTGCCTGGGCGGCGACCGCGGCCGGGCCGCTGGTGCCGTCGAGGGCCTGGGCGGGGGTGAGCGGGGTGTCGAGGACGGGCAGCCCGGCGCGGTGGGAGAGGAGGTGGCGGACGAGGACGCGTTCCTTGCCGGCGGCCTTGAATTCCGGCCAGTACGTGCCGACGGGAGCGTCCAGGTCGAGCTGTCCGCGCTGGTGCAGCAGCAGCGGAACGACGGCGGCGATGCCCTTGGTCGCGGACCGGATCACCTGGGCGGTGCCGGCCTCCCAGGGTGCGGCCGTGCCGTCCGGCGCGCCGTCACCGTCCTTCGTACCGCCCCACAGGTCGACGACCTTCCGCCCGTGCCGGTAGACGGCGACCGCCGCCCCCCGCTCTCCGCGTCGCGCGAAGTTGGCCATGAAGGCGTCCCGGACCGGCTCGAAGCCGTCCTCGACCGTGCCCTGGACGTCCACCACTGATTCCCGCTTCCCATTCATCCGTCGCTTTCGTGACCCATCAATGGTGCAACGCCCGGATCGGTGCTGATGACCAGGGCCTCGGGCCGTGGCGTTCGTCACACGGGAGCGGGGACCGGGCGCGTCACCCCGGGACGGTGACCGAGCGCGGGTCGAAGCCGAACGGCAGCTCCAGGCGGTGGGTGCGCATCAGCTCCTCGTCACACAGCAGTTCCTGGGTGGTGCCGTCGGCGACCAGCACGCCACCGGAGAGCACGACGGAGCGCGGGCACAGCTCCAGCGCGTACGGCAGGTCGTGGGTGACCATCAGCACGGTGACGTCCAACGACCGCAGGATGTCGGCGAGTTCGCGGCGGGAGGCCGGGTCGAGGTTGGAGGACGGCTCGTCGAGGACGAGGATCTCCGGGCGCATGGCCAGGACGGTGGCGACGGCCACCCGGCGGCGCTGGCCGAAGGAGAGGTGGTGCGGCGGGCGGTCGGCGAAGTCGGCCATGCCGACGCGGTCGAGTGCCTCGGTGACCCGGGCGTCGAGTTCGGCGCCGCGCAGGCCCGCGGCGGCCGGGCCGAAGGCGACGTCCTCGCGGACGGTGGGCATGAACAGCTGGTCGTCGGGGTCCTGGAAGACGATGCCGACCCGGCGGCGGATCTCCGCGAGGTGCTGCTTGGCGACCGGCAGCCCGGCCACCGCGACGCTGCCGGCGCCGGCTTCGAGGATGCCGTTGAGGTGCAGGACGAGGGTGGTCTTGCCGGCGCCGTTGGGGCCGAGCAGGGCGACGCGTTCGCCGCGGGCGACGGTCAGGTCGACGCCGAACAGCGCCTGGTGGCCGTCGGGGTAGGCGTAGGCGAGGCCGGAGACGGCGAGCGAGGGGGCGGTGGTGGCGGTGCTCAAAGGGTCCATCCCAGGAGGCAGACGGCGAGCGCGGCCAGGGGCAGGGCGGCCGCGCGGGTCCATTGTGTGCGGGTGGCGGTGGTGGCGTCGATGACGGGCATGGTGCCGGTGTAGCCGCGGCTGACCATGGCGAGGTGCACCCGTTCACCGCGCTCGTAGGAGCGGATGAACAGCGCGCCGGCGGACTTGGCGAGCACGCCCCAGTGGCGCACGCCGCGGGCCTCGAAGCCGCGGGAGAGCCGGGCGATCCGCATCCGCCGCATCTCGTCGGTGATCACGTCGCCGTAGCGGATCATGAAGGAGGCGATCTGGACGAGCAGCGGCGGCATCCTGAGCCGCTGCAGGCCGAGGAGGAGTTCGCGCAGTTCGGTGGTGGCCGCGAGCAGTACGGACGCGGCGACGCCGAGCGTTCCCTTGGCGAGGATGTTCCAGGCGCCCCAGAGGCCGGACTCGCTCAGGCTCAGCCCGAGGGCGTGGATGCGCGGCCCCTCGGCCACGAACGGCATCAGCACGGCGAAGGCGACGAACGGCACCTCGATCAGCAGCCGCTTGAGCAGGAAGCCGGCCGGGACCCGGGCCGCGACGGCGGCGGCCGCGATCAGCAGGGCGTAGAGCCCGAAGGCCCAGACCGCCCCGCGCGGGGTGGAGACGACGATCAGGACGAAGCAGAACACCGCGGCGATCTTGCAGTGCGCGGGCAGCGCGTGCACCGGCGAGTGCCCGTGCCGGTAGAGCTTGTGTGCGTGGCCGGCTCCCATGTCAGGCGTTCCCGGTGCCCTCGGCGGCCGGCCCGGCGTTCCGGGCCGGCACGGCGTTCCTGCGGCGGCGTACGACCACGAAGACGCCGGTGCCGACGGCCAGGGTGGCGCCGACCCCGATGACCCCGGCGAGCCCGCCGGCCAGCCGCGGGTCGGCGATGTCCTTGACGCTGTAGTCGGCGAGCGGCGAGTCCTTGGTGGCGTGGTCCCTGGTCTTGGCGTCGATGCCCTGGTCGTGGGCGACCTTCTCCAGGCCGTCGGGGCTGGCGGAGGCGTAGTAGCTGAGGCCGCCCGCGCACACCAGCGCGGCGGCGACCCCGGCCAGCCAGACCGGGCGGACGGAACGGCGCGGGGCGGCGGGGGCGGCGGCAGCGGCCGGGACGGGCGTGCCCGCGCCCTCCGGGGCCAGCGGCGAGGTCCGCAGCTCCAGCGGCCTGGCGAGCCCGCGCGCCCCGTACACCAGGTCGGGCCGCACGGCGATCACCGCACCCACCGTCAGCGCGGTGATCACCGCCTCGCCGATCCCGATCAGCACATGCACGCCGACCATCGCGGCGAAGACCTTGCCGATCGGCACCTCGGCGGTACCGCCCAGCGCGTAGATCCCGGTGAAGGCGATCGCGGCGGCCGGTACGGAAACCAGCGCCGCGACGAACGACGCCGCGGTGACCGAACTGCGCCGCCGCGGCAGCACCTTCACCAGCAGCCGGAACACCGCGTAGGCGACCACGGTCGTCACGATCGCCATGTCGGTGATGTTGACGCCCAGCGCGGTCAGCCCGCCGTCCGCGAAGAGCACGCCCTGCATGAGCAGCACGACCGAGACGCACAGCACCCCGGTGTACGGCCCGACGAGTATCGCCGCGAGCGCCCCGCCCAGCAGATGCCCGCTGGTACCGGCCGCCACGGGGAAGTTCAGCATCTGCACGGCGAAGATGAACGCCGCCACCAGCCCGGCCAGCGGCGCGGTCCGCTCCGCCCCCGCCCCGACGCCCTGCCCCGCACCCGCACCCGCCAGCTCGCGGCGGGCCCCGCGCAGGCTGACCGCGACCGCCGCCGCAGCGACCGCACCGGTCGCCACCGACACCGGCGCATTGATGAATCCATCGGGTACGTGCATCTCAGGGTCTCCGCTTCAGGGTCTGCAACCAGCCAATGGTGAGGCTTACTGCAACAAAGTCGCAAGAGCGCCTTGAATGCGGGAGGGGCGTGCGCGCCCGGAGGGAGGCGCCATCGTGGCCGCAGCCGCCGCAGCGAAGGCGTCGAGCTGGTACCCAGCGGGAAATGAGTCGACGGAGTGCAAGGCTCATCAGAGCAGTGAGCACACGTGACGAGAGGGTAGGTATGTCGCAGGTTGAGGGCGCGCGCCTGTTCCGACAGGCATGGATCGCCGGTGTGCGAGAGCACTTTCCCGGCGAGCCGAAGCCCGGCTACGTGACGCCTTGGGAGGACACCCCGGACTGGGAGCGCCAGGCTGCGGGCGCCGTCTACGAGCAAGTACACCAGCTACTGGATGTGAGCGCCGGCCACGCGTCGCGACTGACCTCCGAGCAGAAGAGCCGGTTCGTCGCGACCTGCTGGAACGCTCAGATGTTCAAGCATTTCGAGAATCCGAAGCCCGGTTACGTGGCGGACTGGAGCGATCTGCCGGAGTGGCAGCAGAAGACCGATACGGACATCTTTGAAGCGATCGAAAAATCGTTGAAGTGATCAGCAGCGAAAGCCCGCCGCTCCGACGGTGATGGAGTGGCGGGCCTCAGTAGTTGTCAGGCATTGCCGAAGCGGTCCGCCTGCACGGCCGCCACGAACGAGGACCAGGCGGCAGTCTCGATGCTGAGCACGGGGCCATGCGGGGCCTTGCTGTCACGGACGGGGACCACACCACGCGAGGTGGCGAGGTTGGTGGCGACCTCAACGCAGGCGCCGCCGTTGTTGCTGTAGGAGGACTTGAACCAGCGGGGGGATTCGGGTGTCACGGGGTGCCCTTTCGTACCTCGTTGATCATGTCCACGGATGCCGCTTGGGAGAGCGCTTCTGCCTGCAGTTGATGGTATGCCGTCAACATGGGAAGCACCGACGTACTTTCTCGCTCAAGATGGCCCCGTTGCGCGGACTCGGCGTAGGACATGAGCTGGCGGTCTGGAAGCGTGAGTATGTACAGCGGGAGGTCGAACGGGCGACGCTCCCCCATGTCGAATGGGGCGACCTGAAGCGTAGTGTTCGGCAACTCGGCGAACTCGGCCAGCCGCGCCAACTGGGCTTCCATGACTGCAGGGCCGCCAATGGGTCGACGGAAACAGCTTTCGTCCAACACCGCAAGAATCAGCGGTGGGCGTGACCGAACCAGTGCGGCTTGACGTTCTGCTACGAGCGAGACCCGTTCGTCTGCCTGCTCAGGCGTGATCGCCCCACGCTTCACAGCGCTTTGGGCGAGTACCGACGCGTACTCCGGGGTCTGGAGCAGACCAGGAATCACGCCCACTTCGTACAGCCGGATCTCCGCTGCCCTGCCCTCATACCCGACGTACTCCGGGAAGCCCTCCGGCAGACTGCCGTTACGGATCTCCCCCCACGCGCGTTCGAAGGACTCCGTAGTCCCGGTGAGTCCGAGGGCAGTGTCTACGCTCCGTGAAAATCGGCGAGTTGGCGGTTTGCGCCCGGTTTCGACCGCTGAAATATGCCGCCCCGAGTAGCCCACCCGCTCAGCCAACTCGTCCTGCTTCCAGCCGCGTGCCTCACGTGCACTGCGCAGTCGTGCTCCGTACGCCGCTTGAGGCGAAGCGTCCGGGTTCAGCTCCTTCACGTTAACCAAAGTGCCCTCCGCCTCTAGAACGTTGAAGACAACCCGACTGTAGGCCACGCTGACTCCTCCCGGTAGCGGAATCACTACGGAGAGGAGCGCACGACCATGACTGCCCCCACCCTCAGAACGCCGCAGCAGGCCGTCTTGGAGCTGAGTCGGCGCCTGGACGATGCGCTGCGCCTGGCCGGGCTTGATCCCGCCCCGTCCCTCGCGGCTCTTGACGAGATTGCCGGCGTCAAGAGCCACCGGATCCGTCCCGCCGCACTGGCGACCGCTCAGGGGATCGAGCTGACCGAGGTGCTGGGCGGCCGAGTGTTCTGGGCTGACACGTACGAGGTCGCGAGGGCGCTGGATGCCGCACTCCGCGCGGCAGGCGTCCTCGCGCCTCCGTCGCATGTCGTGTGGGGTACGGCGGGCAATCGGATCATCCCGCCATGGCTGTCGTTCGGTCAGACCGAGCAACTGGTGAAGAAGATCATGCAGGGGGCGCGGCAGTGAGCGGCTTCCAGGAGAACCCCGTGGAACTCCCGTGTCCGTACGAGGACCTCACCCCTGACCCCGTCCCCGGCTGCCCCAAGTGCGCCGAACTGGACGCCACTCGGTACAAGGCACGCAAGCGCCGAGAGTTCGCCGTGGCCGTCGTCGCAAGCCAGCAGATCCGGCACCACGAGCAGGGCCACCATGCCTGAGCAGCAGCCACCCCGTCCCGCCGCCAGTGAGCGGGAGGAGCGGGTCAGCGGGCCACCGGTCCAGCACGCTTACGTGTCCCCCGGCGTGACATTCATCCCCGTTGAAGAACCCGTTCCGCCCTGTCCGTATCCCTGTACCCCCTGCGTGGAGAAGGGGCGCCAGTGAGGGCAGCCGTCCGGACTGCGCGGTAGCCCGCATCACCAGATACGCCCTGCTCGGCCGCGAGACCTCCGTGCAGCGGCCTGGAGCTGGGGAGCCCACACCGCCGGCAGTGATCGCGCGTGTGTGTGGAAGGGGCCGCCTGTGCTCACCCCCCCCCCCCCGAGTGCGGGCGGCCCATACAGACACCCGGCCCATCAAGCCGATGCCGACTCCCCGCCCGCCATGTCGGAACAAGCCGTAGTCGACCTCTGCCACACTCGAAGCGTCGGCAGGAGGCCCGATGGCTGAGTGGGCCAACTCCCGGTATCGCCTCCCGTGCAAGCGTGGCGCGACGCTCGTCCGCGTGACAACTCGTCCGCTGAACGCACCGTGACCCTGCTCCGGCCATGCGCCGGAGCAGGGTCACGTTCGTGGTTACGGGCAGGGGCTACTTACCCCCTCCACCCTGCGGGGACGGCTCGCGCGGAGCCTCCGGGGGCATGGGGCCGCCGTCATGCTTGCCGCCGTCCGCCTCCATGTCCGCCGGGTGTAGGAAGGGAACGCCTCGCCACCCTTCGGCGTCCGGCGTGCGTGTCTCGTACGTCTCAACAGCAACGGCCATCTACCAACCTCCTCTTTCGCGAGGGGCCATGCCGCCGTACCGTCGAGGCATGGCCCATAGGCCGCAGAGGGATTCCTCTGCGGTAGGTCACCCGTCCCGGCTGCTCGACTGTCCAGGTTCCGCCGCCGGGGCGGGAGTCTTCAGGTTCCGACTATCGCCGGGCAGATGTGGCAGACCCACATGCCGGCCTGCTCTTCAGACATGGCGTACCCGTGAGGGCAGAGCATTCACTGACGCCCCTTGGATCGGCAGTCCGGACACAGAAACGGACACGGTGGCACCTTCGCTCCCTGCGGGAGAAACACCACCTTCGAGCACCCATCCAGCCTGCCGCCCAGCGGCGCCCACCAGCCCTCTGCGCGGTCTGACTTCGGCGTATCCAGCAGCCAGGGATCCAAGGACAGTTCAATGGGCGTTTGCCTGTATCGAATCGGGCTGGTCATGACCCCTCCGCCGTTCACCTCGCGCGTCGCCTCGATGACGACAACGCTAGGAGTCGGCGCGGTTCAACTCACAGTCAATTGCACGCGATTGCAAGGCAATCACCTCAGCGAGGCCATGGCTGACGCGATCAACCCACGAGCCTTGTCGCCGTAGAGCGCGAGATCGGCCAGCATGGCGAACGTGTCGGCGTACGCGCCTACCTCACTGGGCTGCACGAGCGTGAGATAACCCGACACAAGCTCTACGTTGACCTGCGACTTGTCGAAGATCCAGAACCCTTCTACCGGCATGCGTGTGCGGCCGGTCCTGGCCGGGATTACTCCAAGACTCACGTTGGGCAACGTGCCGACCGTCAGCAGGTGCTCAAGTTGTTCCACCTGCATGTCGGCATTGCCCAGGGCGTTGTGCAACACCGACTCCTCAATCAGGAATGCGAATTTCTTCTGCCCTTCGTACAGGACGCGCTGACGGTCCATGCGGGCGGCGACTGCATCGGCTACGTCATCGATGGCTACCCGCCTTCGCTGGACTGCGCGCAGCACATCTTCCGTGTAGCCGTAGGTCTGGAGTAGTCCAGGCATGAGCCACGACGAATAGCACCGAAACCAACGGGTGCGTTTGAAGAGTGGCAGCCGCCCTTCCTGTGCGTGCTTGAGACCTGTTTGCTCCATCCGGCGCCAGTCGATCCACATGCCCTCAACAGCCCGCAGAGAGGCTATGAGGTCCTGCGCCTGTTCCTCCGCGCCGCACGCCTGGCACCACGCCAGGATGTCGTCAGCGGATGGTGAGGTTTTGGCGGTGGCAATGCGAGACACCTTGGACGGGTGCCAGCCGCACGCCGCAGCGAGCTGTTTACCTTCCAAGCCGGCGTCCCGGCAGATCTCACGGAGACGGTCTGCAAGCACCTGCCGGGCTGCCTGGACGCTGGACGATGACGAGACTGCCATGGGTCAGACGGGCTTGTACTCCTCGTGCGGGATGGCTCGCTCCCACACCGCTTCAAAAGCCAAACTCACGAACTCGATGACAGCTGGTTCAGTGCGCCACTCGCGGTCGACTACGTCGCCTGCGCCTGAGAAGTACGTGAACAGCACTGACCTTTTGTCGAACATCCACAGGTCGGTTCCTGGGAGCGGAATGTCAGCGGCCTTGCGGCGGGGAAGCCATCGGACCAGCTCGCCTGCCGCAACGTTGGCGAACGACATGTCGTGTTCGTATCGGATGTAGTCGGTTACCGGCTCCGAGACGATGCGGGCTCGCCTGATGACGACTCCGCGCGCTGTCGTCTCAGTCGCCAGGTCATCCCAAGATCCCCAGTAGCCCGGCAGCTTCGTCGGGTCGTTGTCGTACCGGTGCCCCGCTCGCCAACGTGCGAACTCGGGATCATCTGGGGTGTAGATGTCGCGCATCTCCAAGTGCACTGCGGAGTGCTGCGCCTTGGCGAGCCCTTCACGTACGGGGTACTTCACCGTCTCCGTCCTCCGGTCGAGGGATGTACTTCAACATCACGGCCGGCAGCCGGATGATCGTCTCGTGATCCGGCACGTCTGTGGAGTGGCCGGGAATCGAACCGATCTCCTGGCACGCTGCGACCTCGTCATCTGTGGCCTTGTAGGACTGGATCAGCAGATCTCCGCTGTCTTGATCCAGCCAGATGGTTGGAGAGTCGTCAACGGGTGTGTTCGGGATGATCCCTAAGAAACGTAGCTGCATGCCTTCCTCCCCTGGCGATGCAATTGCGCTCGATTGCACGACCATCGCCCTGTGGGCACAGGGCGTCAAGGGGGCCTGGCTTCCCGGTCCGCGGTTTCATCCTCCCTTACGCCAGCGACGAGCCAGCCCGGTGGTGGGCGGGGGTGGTG
>NZ_JAZBJP010000071.1:0-9671 GCF_036352915.1 Streptomyces bugieae | reverse complement strand
CCCCCACCCACCCGTGCCAAGCCAGATCCACGCCCGATGCCAGGTCTGAATGTCTGTGCTGGATGTCTGCACTGGATGTCAGTGCCGGATGCCTGTGCTGGATGTCAGTGCCGGATGCGAGACTTCGGCAGGTGAACGTTTTCCGCGACAGTCGAGCCGTGGCGGCCGGTCCTCCGGTGGGGCAGGCGCTGCCGTCATCGAGCCTGCGCCAGAGGCTCAGCGAGTTGCGCGGTCCCGGCGTACGCCCCCGGTCGCTCGACGCCCGGGCGCTCGCCGCGCTGGCCGCCAATCCCGGCTGCCGGCGCCGGGCGCTGCTGGACGGTGCGGGTGTCGACAAGGGCGCGCTGGCCGGCGCCCTCGGTTCGCCGACGGGGTACGGGCAGTCGCAGTTCGCGTTCGTGCGGGGCAACGCCTTCGAGGCCCGGGTGAAGGCGGACGGCGGCGCGGAGCTGCTGCGGCTGGTGCGGGAGCGGCTCGACCCGGGGAGCCCGCCGCCCGAGCCGGAAGGGCCCGGGGCGGTGGCCACGCCCGACCTGTCCGCGGCGGGGCCGGAGGGCCGCGCGGCGCGTACGGCGCTGGCGCTGCGGGAGGCGACCGCGGCCGGCGGGTGGACGCTGCTCGATCATCCGATGCTGGCGGTCGACGTGGCCGGCTCGCCCGCCTATGTGGAGCCGGATGCGGTGGTGGTGCATCCGGACGGCAGCTGGACGGTCGTGGAGATCAAGTCCTTCCCGATGATCGACGGTTCGGCGGACGCCGCCAAGGTGGGCGCCGCGGCCCGCCAGGCGGCGGTGTACGTCCTCGCCCTGGAGCCGGTCGCCGCGCACGCCGCCGCGCACACGGGCCGCGCGGTGCGGGTCCGCGACCGGGTGCTGCTGGTGTGCCCGAAGGACTTCTCCAACCTCCCCACGGCCGCGCCCGTCGACATCCGCAAGCAACTGGCCACGACCCGACGGCAGTTGGCGCGCCTCACCCGGGTCGAGGAGATCGCCGCCGCCCTCCCGGAGGGGACCACCTTCGACCTGCGGCTGGCGGACGACGGGAAGACCCCGACCCGCCCGGCACAGGAGCTGGCCGCGGCCGTGGGGGCGGTCGGCGCGGCCTACGCCCCCGAGTGCCTGGCCGCCTGCGAGCTGGCCTTCCACTGCCGCAAGCACGCCCGCCAGGAGGGCGCGGTGGAGGCGCTGGGCCGCGGCGTCCGGGGTGAGCTGGGCGGACTGCGCACCATCGAGGAGGTGCTGGCGGCGGCCCGCCTCGGAGACCCGGGCAGCGACGGGCCTCCGGGCACGCCGTGCGAGGGCCCGCGTGCGGAGGCCGGCCCGGGCGATACGGCCGGCTCCGACGCCCCGACCGGGCCCGACGCCCCGACCGGGCCCGATGACCCCACCGGGCCCGATGCCCCGGCCGGCCCCGACGACCCGGCCGTCCTCGCCCTGCGCCGGGCCGCCGCGCTGCGCGCCGAGGCACTGGCGGCCGCCGCCGTACCGCGGACGCCGGCGGACGGACCCTACGTACCGCGGGCGACGGCGGAAGGGCCCGCCGTGCCCCACCCGCGAGCGGAGGAGGCGTAGATGTCGCTGATCGAGACGCTGGCCCGGATGGAGGCGGTGGCCGCCGGCCGCGCCCGCCCGCGCTGCACGGTCCGGCACCGCCATCTCTCCGAAAGCCCGCTGGTCCTCGTGCCGTTGACGACCGCGGGCGAGGCCGGTGCCCCGCTGGGCGCGCTGGTCGGCACGGACCGTGAGAAGCCCGCCCTGCTGGCCGTCCCGCAGCCGCGCAACCGCGATCTGCGGTTCGCGTTCCTCGCCGAGCTGGCCGAGACCGTGCTCCCGTACGTGGACGGTTTCGCCGACGCCGTGGAGTGGGAGGAGCGCAAGGAGACCGACCCCGAGACCGGCAAGAAGGTCCCGGTGCAGGTCGAACTGTGCGCGGACGCCCCGCAGTTGATCGTCCCCAGCGCGGCCGGTGTGGAGTACGTCCGGCTGCTGGGCCGCTCGATGCGGTTCCGGCGGACCGCCGAGCAGGAACCGGAGGCGGCCCATCCCGCGCCGCCGCACGTCCCGCTGCTGGGCCGCTGGCTGACGCATTTCGGCGAGCGTGCGCGGGTCCCCGGAGCCAGTCTGCTGCTCCCCATGACGGGGCTGCTGGCCCGCCATTGGGCGACCGGCCAGAGCGTGCTGGAGGACCAGCACCTGGGCGCGCTGCTCGCCTGGATCGACCCGCCGCCGGGGAGGTCCGGCCAGGAGGCCGCCGAGTTCGCCGAGTCGGCGCGCGACGCCGACGGCCAGCTGCGGTGCCCGCCCGCCGGGCCGGCCACGGACCCGGCGTTCGACAACCGCCTCCTCGCGCCCGCGATGGCCCGTTACGACGCCGGGCTGACCGGCGCCGAGGAGGAGCTGCGCGCCCTGATCGAGGGGCAGTTGCGGCCGACCTGGGACGCCGTCTGGCGCGGCCTCGACCTGCTGCGGGCGCTCCCCGAGGGCGCCCGGGTCGCCGACCGCTGGAAGCGCGACCGCTGGTCGTACACGGCGCACCGCGACCGGGTGCGCGCCGGGGAGCCGCCGCAGCCCCGGCGGGACGACGCGGTGACCGCCGCGCAGAAGCTGTCCGCCCGGGAGACCGCGCAGGCGCAGCTGGACGCCCAGGAGGCGCTGGACGACCCGTTGGTGATGGCGGGCCGCCGGCTGGCCGGGGAGGCGTTCGCGGGCACGGTGACCGCCGTGGAGATGGCGATGTCCGAGGGCAAGCGCCCGATGCCGCGCCCCCTGGTGACGCTGCGCACCGCCGACCGCCCCCTGCTGTCCGGCGGCGCCAAGCTCTACCGCCCGCTGGCGGACGGCCGCACCCAGCCCGCCGAGTTCGTGGCGTACGCGCCGGGCGAACCGGACGTGCTGGTGGTGCGGCTGACCGGTGGGATGGGCCGGAGCCGGACCCCGGAGCCCGGCTCGGTGCCGGAGCCCGCGGACACGGTCTGCTGGACGCTGTTCGAACACGCCCCGCGCGGCGGCCCGGAGCTCCCGGACCCGGAGGACACCCCGTGGACCCACGGCGGCCCGCCCTCCGCCACCACGGACGCCCCGCACGAGACCGCCGACCCGGTGACCGCGGAGGACTTCCTGTGACCCGCACCCGCCCCCGGACCGCCCTGCCCGCCACGCCTTGGGAGATCACCGCGGAATGACGGCCCTTCAGGACCCGCCCCCCACCGCCGGCGCCGGCGCCCGGGACGCCGATCCCTCCGTGGCGGCCGCGGCGGCCACCGACGCGATCCTGCGCGACACGCTGCACGGCACCCGCCGCGGCGTCGTCGTCGACTCCCCGCCGGGTGCCGGCAAGTCCACCCTGGTCGTCCGCGCGGCCCGCGAACTGGCCGCCGCCGGGCGCCCGTTGATGATCGTCGCGCAGACCAATGCCCAGGTCGACGACCTCGTGCTGCGGCTCGCCGAGAAGGACCCGGAGCTGCCGGTCGGTCGGCTGCACAGCAGTGAGCCCGGCGCGTTCGACCCGGCGCTGGCCGAGCTGCCGGCGGTCCGTACGTCCGCGAAGATCGCCGATCTGGCCGGGCTGGACGTCGTGGTGTCGACGGCCGCGAAGTGGGCCTACACCAAGGTCGAGGAGCCGTGGCGGCACGCCATCGTGGACGAGGCGTACCAGATGCGGTCGGACGCGCTGCTGAGCGTGGCCGGGCTCTTCGAGCGGGCGCTGTTCGTGGGCGACCCCGGGCAGCTGGACCCGTTCAGCGTGGTCGGCGCCGAGCAGTGGGCCGGGCTGACGTACGACCCGTCGGCCAGCGCCGTCTCCACCCTCCTCGCGCACAACCCCGACCTGCCGCAGCACCGCCTCCCGGTCTCCTGGCGGCTGCCCGCCTCGGCCGCCCCGCTGGTCTCGGCCGCGTTCTACCCGTACACGCCGTTCCGCAGCGGCACCGGGCCCGGTGAGCGCCGGCTGGCGTTCGGGGTGCCGGGCGACGGCTCGGGCGTGGACCGGGTCCTGGACGAGGCCGCCGAGTCCGGGTGGGGCCTGCTGGAGCTGCCCGCCCGCCGTACGCCGCGGACGGACCCGGAGGCGGTGCGGGCGGTGGCCCTGGTGGTGCGGCGGCTGCTGGACCGCGGCGGCGCGGCGAGCGGTGAGCACGCGCCGGAGCCGACGCCGCTGACCGCCGCCCGGATCGCGGTCGGCACGGCCCACCGCGACCAGGCCGCTGCGGTCCGCGCCGCCCTCGCGGAGCTCGGGGTGTCGGACGTCACGGTGGACACCGCCAACCGCCTCCAGGGCCGCGAGTTCGACGTCACGGTCGTCCTGCACCCGCTCTCCGGGCGGCCCGACGCCACCGCGTTCCATCTGGAGACCGGCCGGCTGTGCGTGCTCGCGTCCCGGCACCGCCACGCCTGCATCGTGGTCTGCCGGGCCGGGGTCGCGGACCTCCTCGACGAGCACCCCTCGACGGAGCCGGTCAGCCTGGGCGTCACGGTGAAGTTCCCGGACGGCTGGGAGGCGAACCACGCCGTCCTCGCCCACCTGCAGGAGCACCGGGTGGCCTGGCGGCCGTGAGACCGGGGGCCCTCGGGCCGGGCGGAACGGGCCCGGCGGACCCCCGGCGCCCCCTCCGTGCACCTCACGCCCCAGGGCGCACTTGCGCGAGGCGGGACAATGGAATGCGGCACACGATCTGGAGGTACGTACATGTCCGAGCCGCGACCGGCTCCCGACCCCCGTGGTACGGCACCGAGGCCACGGCGCATGAAGCCCGCGCAGCTGCTCTTCGAACCACCCGAGGCCGTTGCCGACCCCGAGCACTTCTTCGACCTGGAGTCGATAGAGGACCCGCGCGAGCTGTTGAGCCGCGCGACGGAGCTGACCCTGGCCTTCCGCGCCGCGGCCGACCGCGCCACGGAGTTCCAGGCGCTGGCCGCCGCCCAGCTGGCCGACCCGAGCCGGTTCGATCGGCTGCCGCTGGCCGTGCTCGCCGAGCAGGCCGAGTGGACCGAGGACTACGCCCAGAAGATGATCGAGTTCGGCCGCAGCCTGATGCGGAGCGGCGGCACGCTGCTCGGCGACATGGACTGACCCCGTCCGCGCACCGACCCGTCCGACGACCGGCCTCCGCGGGCCGACCCGTCCGCTCGTTCACATCCATCACAGACGCCCCACGACGGCTCATGGTCACCAACCATGAGCCGCTGGCATATGCGAAGGGGCAAGGTACCGGGTCCCGTGCCACGCCGTCCCGGTTTCCACCAATCAGCCGAGCCGGTACGGCCCGTATCGGTAGACCTGTTCCCATGAGTGACCGGCTGCCCGACCTCCCCCGCACCCCCGCCCACCCCGCCACGTCGTACGTCACCCTCGCCGGCGCCGACTGGCTCGCCTCGGCCAGCCCCCACCCGGACGACCTGCACGCCCTGTGGGCGCTGCGGCCGGACGCGCCGAGCGTGCTGCCGTGCGGGACGGCCTTCGACGTCATCAACGCCCCGGCGCTGTTCGGGCGGCGGATGGTGGACCGGCTCTGGTCCGCCGGCCCCGGTTCCGGGCCGGTGGCCGCGCACCGCGGGCGGATCCTGCTGTTCGCCACGCCGGGCACCGCCCAGCGGCTGCCGGCGCTGCTGGTCTGGGAGGAGTGGGCGGCGGCCGTCCCGCCGCTGCTGTGCCACGGCAGCGGGGACGCGGTGACCATCCCGCCGCTGCACCCGCATGCCGCCCCCGCCACCCGTACGGGCCCGCGTACCGCACCGCGTCCGCGCACCGCTCCGGCCGACGACGACTCCGTCGCGGGCTCCCGGTGGCTGGTGGCGCCGGACGTCCGCCGGCCCTGGCTGCCGGGGCCGGACGTGCTGCTGTGGGCCTGTGTCCGCGCGGCCCGCCCGGCGGCCGGGGAGGCAGCGGAAGCCGCAGGTCAGCCCCGCGTTTCGGCGCTGGCCTAGGGCAGCGGGAAACCGATTTTTGTCCTCCCCGATCAGGATGCTAATGTTTTCCCCGTCAGCAGGCGCCGCTAGCTCAGTTGGTTAGAGCAGCTGACTCTTAATCAGCGGGTCCGGGGTTCGAGTCCCTGGCGGCGCACAGACGGTCGAAGGCCCTCACCTCAGGTGGGGGCCTTCGTCATGGGCGCGGAACGACGCCCCTGTCGTCACCCCCGGCCGATCTTGACCGCCCAGTCGCCGTCGCCGGTCCGCCCGGCCACCTGGATCCGTACGCCGTCCTTCGCGTCGTCCATGCTCTCCCCCACGCCCAGGGGCGCGTCCGCGAGCGGCGGGTAGACGGAGGTGCCCCAGCAGGCGGAGGTGGTGGGGTGGCCGTCGAGGACGTGGACCGGGCCCGAGCCGGAGGCGGTCGCGCTGTCGATGCGGTAGGCGAGGACGCCCTCGCTGCACAGGGAGCGGTCGTTGCCCAGGGCGCTGCGCGCCTCGATGGCGAGCGCGCTGTCGGGGCCGGTGCGGAGCACCAGCAGCCGCGGACGGCGCTGCCCGCGGGGTTCGAGGGGGGCGGTCAGGGTGCGGAGCGAGTACATGCCGGGGTGTGCGAGATCGACGCAGGCAACCTGGTTGTCGGCGATCCAGCCGAGCTTCCACTTGTGCCAGGCGAAGGGATCGGGCGCCAGTCCGAACTGGCTGCCCATGAGGTCCCAGTCCCCCACATAGGTGTCCCAGTCACCCTTGCCGCTCTGCGGCCGGTGGTACAGATCGGGCAGGTCGAAGACGTGACCGGTCTCGTGTGCGAGGACGTTGCGGTCCGGCGGGCTCTGCTCGAAGACGGTGACGAAGCGGCGCAGCTCGTGATCGTCGGCATGCATCGGCTGATCGAGGTTGACCACTTTGGTGGCATCCGAATCGACGCCGGGCGCCTCCGGATCGGCGACGAAATAGACCACGTCATAGCGGCCGAAGTCCACCGAGGGGTCGGCGGCGGCGACCGCGTCGCGCAGGTAGGCCGCGCGCCGTCCGGCGTCCCAGTCGCGCTGTATGCCGTACGAGACGGACGAGCGCGGCATCCGCACCCAGGGGCGGTGGACGTGCGGGCGCAGCCGGAACCGGCCGTAGGAGGCGCGCTCGAAGAAGGCGGAGGTGGCGGGAAAGTAGTCGCGGGCCAGCGCTTGCGGGGCGGCGGCCGGCCGGGAGTCCGGGAAGGAGAGGTAGATCAGCACCGCGTCGAGCGGGCGGTCCGGGCGGGTGTAGGAGCCGTTCCAACTGTCCAGGCCCTCGGAGTGGTGGGCCTCGCTGCGGCCCAGCGCACAGGGGAGGGCGGCCTCGGAGGCGGTGGCGGGCCCGGCGACGATGGACGTGGCGATCAGCGCACTCAGCGCGGTGAGCACGGCCGCCAGGCGCCGCAGGCGGCGACGGTCGCCCCCGTCGGGCGTCTGGGCGCGCGGCACACGGACCTCCAGGGACGGATTCGGGGACCTCATCTACCCTGTGGCGATTTAATGCTATTCGTCCTGTTTCCGGGGCCCAGACGAGTGATCGGCGCGTCTCCACCGCCCCGTAACGGACAGTCACAATCGACCAACGGGGCAATCGCCGCGAACAGAGCCGGGCAGAAATGGCTGAAGTTCCGTCATGTGGGCCGGGGAGCACGGCTGCGTCGCTGGATCGGCCCTCGTGCCAGCCTCTATGATCGCCACACTTTCCAGCGCGGGATCCCCCCTCCATCACGAGACAAGCGCCAAGCGGGAGCGAGCAGTGAGCGGACACCCCGACGGCCCGGGCCGCACGCCCGGAGCAACGCTGCCCTCAGTGACGGAACGTAACGGCACCACCAAAGAATCCGGCGACGCCCGGCACGCCCCGGCCGGCCGCCACGACGACTCCGCCGCCTCCCTCGGCGACTACCGCGCCGCCTTCCACGCGGGCCGGCTGGCGATGGCCGTGCTCAACCGCGACGGACTGGTCCTGGCCGCCAACCCCGCCTTCGGCGAGCTGGTCGGCGCCGACCCGGAGGACCTGGTGGCGGCGACCGCGGCGGACCTCACCGACCTGGGTGCCGACCCCCGGGTGTGGACCGCCTACCGCGAGGTGCTGTGCGGCCGCAGCGACCGGCTGCGCTGCACCCGCCGCCTCAAACACCCCGAGGGGCACTCCGTATGGGTGGAAGTGACGGTCGAGCCGCTGACGCCGGAACCGCTCAGCGGCGAGGAGCGGATGCTGCTGTCGGTGGCCGACATCAGCGACCGCCACGACCTGCTCGCCCGGCTGCGGCACCTGCAGATGCACGACCCGGTGACCCGGCTGCCCAACCGGGCGCTGTTCTTCGAGCGGCTGGCCGCCGCCCTGGAGACGGCCGCCTTCGACGCGACCGGCACCGGCCGGATCGGGCTCTGCTACCTCGACCTGGACGGCTTCAAGGCCGTCAACGACACCCTCGGGCACCGGGTCGGCGACCGGCTGCTCAGCGCGGTGGCGCAGCGGCTGATGCGCTGCGCGGAGACCGACGACGACCGCGGCACGGGCCGCACCGGGCATCTGGTGGCGCGGCTCGGCGGCGACGAATTCGCCCTCCTGGTGGAGGACTCCACCGGCACCGACCAGCTGGCCGAGCTGGCCCAGTGCGTGCTGGACGCGCTGCAGCGCCCGTTCGACCTGGCCGGGCAGCGGCTCTCGGTGTCGGCCAGCATCGGCGTGGTGGAGCGGGCCGCCGGCGGCACCACCGCGACCGGCCTGATGCAGGCCGCGGACACCACGCTGTACTGGGCCAAGGAGGACGGCAAGGCCCGCTGGACGCTCTTCGACCCGGAGCGCAACGCCCACCGGATGACCCGCCAGGCGCTGTCCAGCACGCTTCGGCCGGCCGTCGACCGCGGCGAATTCACCCTGGAGTACCAACCACTGGTCGGACTGGGGGACGGCCGGGCGCAGGGCGTGGAGGCGCTGGTCCGGTGGCGGCACCCGCAGTTCGGGACGCTGTCGCCGAATCGGTTCATCGCGCTGGCGGAGGAGAACGGCGCGATCGTCGAGCTGGGCCGGTGGGTCCTGGAACGCGCCTGCCACCAGGCCCGCGCCTGGCAGCTGGCGCACCCCGACGGCCGGCCGCTGTTCGTCAGCGTCAATGTGGCCGTACGTCAGGTCTGGGACTCCGACCTGGTCGCGGACGTCGCCGGGATCCTCGCCGAGACCGGTCTCCCGCCGCGGCTGCTCCAGCTGGAACTGACCGAGTCGGCGGTCATGGGCTCCGCCGGCCGCCCGCTCCAGGCCCTCCAGGCGCTGAGCGACATGGGCGTACGGATCGCCATCGACGACTTCGGCACCGGCTACTCCAACCTCGCCTACCTCAGCCGCCTCCCGGTTTCCGTATTGAAGCTCGACGGGTCGTTCGTCCGCGGGTTCCGCTCCCAGGAACACCCCAATCCGGCCGACGAGATGATCGTCGAGGCACTGGTGGCACTCGCCCACCGTCTCGGGCTCACGGTCACCGCCGAATGCGTCGAAAGCGCCGAACAGGCGGAGCGGCTTCGCCGCATCGGCTGCGACACGGGGCAGGGGTGGCTCTACTCTCGCCCCGTAGCGCCGGACCGGGTCGCGGCGCTCTTTATTTAGCGCCGTACGTTTTCGGCTGGCCCGCCGTGGGGGTTGCTGTTTCTTCCGCCTTCGGCGGGCGTGGGGGTTGTTGGGCCGGGGGCGCTCGCTTGGTGGGTGGTGCCGGGTGTGGTCCTCCGGGGGCGGGTTTCCGGACTGCTGACGCTT
>NZ_JAZBJP010000070.1:0-12488 GCF_036352915.1 Streptomyces bugieae | reverse complement strand
CGGAGGGGCCGGTTGTGTGGACGTAAAGCGTCAGCAGTCCACACAACCGGCCCCGGAGGCCCGTCACCGCACCCACAAACCACCCAGCCCGCCGCAGGCGCAACGGCGAGACGACCCGCGGCGGGACAGACGGGTACGTGGGAGGCACCGTAAAGCGTGGTCAGGCGCCATAAAACACGCGCTCGACGACGCTGCGCGCCCGTCGTGTGATCCGGCGGTAGTCGTCGATCATCTCGCCGCTGCGGCCGGAGGCCTCGTTGCCGCGGCTGTTTTCGGAGGGGCGGCGGCTGAGGCCGTCCTCGTAGCCGAGGTAGCGGCCGACCGCGGCCAGTTCCCGGCCGTCGACCGGGAACGTGTCGCCGGGACGGCCGCGGACGAGCATCACCGCGTTGCGGACCCGCGCCGCCAGCACCCACGCCTCGTCCAGTATCTGGGCGTCCTCGGTGGAGATCAGCCCGGCCGCGTGTGCGGCGGACAGCGCCTCGCGGGTGCGGGTGGTGCGCAGGCCGGGGATCTCCCAGCCGTGCTGCATCTGGAGCAGTTGGACGGTCCACTCGACGTCGCTCAGGCCGCCGCGGCCCAGCTTGGCGTGGGTGGTCGGGTCCGCGCCGCGGGGCAGCCGTTCGGACTCCATCCGGGCCTTGAGCTTGCGGATCTCGCGCACCGCCTCGTCGCCCAGGCCCTCGGCCGGGTAGCGCAGCGGGTCGACCAGCTCGATGAACCGCTCCCCGAGGTCGGCGTCGCCGGCGACCGGTTCGGCGCGCAGCAGTGCCTGGGCCTCCCACACCAGCGACCAGCGCCGGTAGTACGCCGCGTACGAGGCGAGGGTGCGCACCAGCGGGCCGCTGCGGCCCTCCGGGCGGAGGTCCGCGTCGATGAGCAACGGCGGGTCGGAGGACGGGAGTTGGAGCAGCCGGCGCATTTCGTTGGCGACCGCGTGGGCGGCCTTCGCGGCCTCCTGTTCGTCGGCGCCCTCGCGGGGTTCGTGGACGAAGAGGACGTCGGCGTCCGAGCCGTAGCTCAGCTCGTGGCCGCCGAAGCGGCCCATGCCGATCACCGCGAAGCGGGTGGGCAGGGTGTCGCCCCACTGCGCGCGGACCGCGGCGCGCAGCGCACCGGCGAGGGTGGCGGCGTTGAGGTCGGAGAGCGCGGAGCCGACCGCGTCGACGGAGTGGCCGTGGTCGGTGTCGGCGGGGCTGAACTCCGTGCCGTACGCGCCGATCACGTCGGACGCGGCGGTGCGGAACATCTCCCGGCGGCGCACCCCGCGGGCCGCCGCGACCGCCGCCTCCGCACCGTCCGCGCGGCCGACCGCGGCCAGCACCTCCTGTTCCAGGGCGGCGCGGCTCCGTGACTGCAGGCCGTCGGGGGCGCCGAGCAGGGCGACCGCCTCGGGGGCGCGCAGGAGCAGGTCGGGGGCGAGCCGGCCGGCCGACAGCACCCGGGCGAGGTTCTCGGCGGCCGCGCCCTCGTCGCGCAGCAGCCGGAGGTACCAGGGGGTCTTGCCGAGCGCGTCGGAGACCTTGCGGAAGTTGAGCAGTCCGGCGTCCGGGTCGGCGGAGTCCGCGAACCAGGCGAGCAGCACCGGGAGCAGGGTCCGCTGGATGGCGGCCTTGCGGGTCACGCCGGACGCCAGCGCCTCCAGGTGGCGCAGCGCGGCCACCGGGTCGGCGTAGCCGAGCGCTTCGAGGCGGTGACCGGCGGCCTTGGCCGACAGCCGGGCCTCGCCGGGCTCCAGATGGGCGACGGCATCGAGCAGGGGGCGGTAGAAGAGCTTCTCATGCAGTCGGCGCACTTCCCTGGCGTGCCACCTCCACTCCCTGCGGAGGGTGTCAACCGGCTCGGTCCGCAGTCCCAACGACCGTGCCAGGCGGCGCAGTTCGGCCTCGTCCTCGGGCATCAGGTGGGTGCGGCGCAGGCGGATCAGCTGGATGCGGTGTTCGAGGGTGCGCAGGAAGCGGTAGGCGGCGTCCAGGGCGGCGGCGTCCTGACGTCCCACGTAGCCGCCGGCCGCGAGCGCGGCCAGGGCGTCCAGGGTGGTGGCGCTGCGGAGGGTGGCGTCGCTGCGGCCGTGCACCAACTGCAGGAGCTGGACGGCGAATTCGACGTCGCGCAGACCGCCGGGGCCGAGCTTGAGTTCGCGTTCGACCTGCGCCGCGGGGATGTTCTCGACGACCCGGCGGCGCATCTGGCGGACGTCGGAGACGAAGTTGTCCCGCTCGGCCACCTCCCACACCATCGGGGCGAGCGCGTCGACGTACTCCTGGCCCAGGCCGAGGTCGCCGGCCATCGGGCGGGCCTTGAGCAGGGCCTGGAACTCCCAGGTCTTGGCCCAGCGCTGGTAGTAGGCGAGGTGGCTGCTGAGGGTGCGTACCAGCGGGCCGTTGCGGCCCTCGGGGCGCAGGTTGGCGTCGACCGGCCAGATCGTGCCCTCGACGGTGTTGTCCGAGCACAGCCGCATCATCCGGGCGGCGATCCGGGTCGCGGCCTGCAGTGCCTTGGCCTCGTCGACGCCGTCCTTGGCCTCGGCGACGAAGATGACGTCGACGTCGGAGACGTAGTTCAGCTCCCGGCCGCCGCACTTGCCCATGCCGATGACGGCCAGCCGGCACACCGCGGCGTCGCCGGGCGCCTCTTCGTAGGAGATCTGCAGGGCGGCGCGGACGGTGGCGGTGGCCAGGTCGGCGAGTTCCGCCGCGGCCTCGGCGACGTCGGTCGTGCCGCACACGTCGCGGGCGGCGATGCCGAGGAGGGCCCGGCGGTAGGCGGCGCGCAGCGCGTCGGCGCGGGGCCGGTCGGCGCCCTGCTCGCCCCAGATGCCCTCGGCGAGCGCCTGCTCGAACTCGGGGGTGGTCGGGTGCAGATCGGCGGACTCGTAGGTGACCAGCGACCGCCAGTCGCCGGGGTGGCGAACGAGGTGGTCGGCGAGCGCCTCGGAGGCGCCCAGCACGCCCAGCAGCCGGTCGCGCAGCGGTTTCGCGGCGACGAGGGTGCTCAGCAGCGCCTGCTGCTCGTCCTCCGGCAGCGCCTCCACCAGCCGGACCAGACCCCGCAGGGCCAGGTCCGGGTCGGCGGTGCCGCCGAACGCCTCCAAGAGGACCGAGTCGTCACGGACGGCTGCCAGTTCGGGGGCGTCGAGCAGTTCCCCGGCCGCCGAGGGGTCGGTGAACCCGTGTCTCAGCAGCCGGCCGAACGTGCTGCTCCGCCGTCCCTGCGGAGCGGGTAGTGCCATGGTCCAGCCTCTCGGGGGCGCGGTGGCTCAGAGCACGGGCAGCATCTTGCGCAGCTCGAAGGCCGTGACCTCCGAGCGGTACTCCTCCCACTCCTGCTTCTTGTTGCGGAGGAAGAAGTCGAAGACGTGCTCGCCGAGGGTTTCGGCGACGAGTTCGCTGCGCTCCATGAGCTCGATGGCCTCGCCGAGGTTCTGCGGCAGCGGCTCGATGCCCATCGCCCGGCGCTCGGAGTCAGTGAGCGCCCAGACGTCGTCGTCGGCGCCGGCCGGGAGCTCGTAGCCCTCCTCGATGCCCTTGAGGCCGGCGGCGAGCAGGACGGCGTAGGTGAGGTAGGGGTTGGCGCCGGAGTCGATCGAGCGGACCTCGACCCGGGTCGAGCCCATCTTGCCGGGCTTGTACATCGGGACGCGGATCAGCGCGGAGCGGTTGTTGTGGCCCCAGCAGATGTACGAGGGGGCCTCGCCGCCGGCGCCCGCGGTGCGGTTGGCGCCGCCCCAGATGCGCTTGTAGGAGTTCACCCACTGGTTGGTGACGGCAGAGATCTCGCCGGCGTGCTGGAGCAGTCCGGCGATGAACGAGCGGCCCACCTTGGAGAGTTGGTACTCCGCGCCGGATTCGTGGAAGGCGTTGCGGTCGCCCTCGAAGAGGGAGAGGTGGGTGTGCATGCCGGAGCCGGGGTACTCCGAGAACGGCTTGGGCATGAACGTCGCCTGGACGCCCTGCTCCAGCGCGACCTGCTTCATGACCAGCCGGAAGGTCATGATGTTGTCGGCGGTGGAGAGCGCGTCGGCGTACCGCAGGTCGATCTCCTGCTGGCCGGGGGCGCCCTCGTGGTGGCTGAACTCCACCGAGATGCCCATCGACTCCAGCATCGTGATCGCCTGGCGGCGGAAGTCCATGCCGACGTTCTGCGGGGTGTGGTCGAAGTAGCCGGAGGAGTCGCCGGGGATCGGCCGGGAGCCGTCCACGGGCTTGTCCTTGAGCAGGAAGAACTCGATCTCGGGGTGGGTGTAGAAGGTGAAGCCGAGGTCGGAGGTCTTGGCCAGGATCCGCTTGAGGACGTACCGGGGGTCGGCGTACGAGGGCGAGCCGTCCGGCATCAGGATGTCGCAGAACATCCGGGCGGTGCCGGGGGCCTCGGCGCGCCAGGGCAGGATCTGGAAGGTGCCGGGGTCCGGCTTGGCGATCATGTCGGATTCGTACACCCGGGCGAACCCCTCGATGGCCGACCCGTCGAAACCGATGCCCTCGTCAAAGGCCTGCTCCAGCTCGGCGGGCGCCACCGCCACCGACTTCAGGAATCCGAGCACATCGGTGAACCACAGCCGGACGAAGCGGATGTCGCGCTCTTCCAGCGTCCGGAGCACAAACTCCTGCTGCTTGTCCATGGGTCACCAATCCTTGCAGGTCAATCGGCCTGTCCACGTACGTCGAACGACGCGCGTGGCAACCAGTATCACGTGAGGGGGTTACCGTCACATTACGCACCCTTGGCCTGAACCAGAACCGCCGACCCGTAACCCCCGCTCCGCTTCCTTCCCGCATCCTTTCCCGCAGCGAGCAAGCTCAGCGCAGCCGGCGGCGGCAATCGGGCCGCTTGGTCCAGTCTTGAAGCCGCCCTGAGGGGCCGTTGACCAGCCGTTGAGCGGGGCGTTCCCCGCCGGTCGCCGACGGTTTCGGGTGGTGATCGGGCGGTGACCGGGCGGGGACGGGAGCGCTGGGGCGGGGCGGGCCGGCGCACCCGCTACCGGAGCGGGGTGGCGTCCCGGCCGGTGTCGGTGAGGTCCAGGACCGCGCGGGCCACGGATTCCGGGACGTCGGCCATCACCAGGTGGCCCGCGGGCGCGGCGACCGCGAACCGTCCGCCGAGCTCCGCGGCGAGCGCCCGCTGCCGCTCCAGCCAGCGCAGCCGGCCGGCGGTCTCGCTGCCGTCGTAGGCCGCCAGGACCGTCACCGGGACGGGTGGCAGCGGGCGGGCCCGGCGCAGCGCGGCGAGTTCGGCGGCCTGGTAGGGGTAGGTGGCGTTCTCCAGGACGCAGGCCCGGGCGACCCGGCTGGTGCGGTAGCCGGCCCGCTCCCAGGGGTGCGGCGGGTGGCTGCCGACCGTCGAGGCGCGGCCCACCAGGCGGCGGGCGGCCGGGCCCAGGGCACGCGGCAGACCGGCCGCGGACAGCGCCCCGGCCACCCCGCCCGCCCAGGCAGTCCGCACCGCCCGCGGCAGCAGGGGCCGCGGGTCCTCCTCGATGCTGCCGTCGACGAGGACGACTCCGGCGCAGCGGTCCGGGTGCAGCCGGGCGAACGCCTCGGCGTGGAACCCGGCGAGGGAGTGGCCGACGATCGTGGCCGGGCCGCCGTGGCCGAGCGCGTCGAGGAGCCGGGCGATCCGGTCCGCCTCGGCGGCCAGGGTGGGCGGCGCGGGCGCCCGGGCGCTGAGCCCGAGGCCGGGGCGGTCGAAGCGGACGACGGTGCGGTAGGGGGCGAGCAGCGCGGCGACCGCGTCCCAGTCGAACCACGCCATGCCGAGGCCGCCGCTGAGCACACAGAGCGGTCCTGCGCCCTCCGTCACGACGTGCAGCGGCACCCCGTCGACGCGCACGAACCGGCCGGGGGTGGGGAGGCGGTGGCTGCTCATCGGTGGGGGATCTCCTTCGCCTCGGTGACGGGTTCGGTGCGGGCCGCCCGGTCCGGCCGGGCCAGGTGGAGTGCGAGCAGCGCCAGGTAGAGGGCGACCAGCAGGACCTGGAACCGCTGGCCGGCACCGAGGGCCCAGGTGCCCCGGCCCGCGGAGAAGGCCGCGACGGAGGCCAGCGTCCAGCACGTGGCGGCCAGTTCGGCCAGCACCAGCCAGGGCCCGTAACGGGCGAGCGGCGACCGGCGGTCGTGGCGGCGGGCGGCGGCGGTCAGCAGGAGCAGCGCGGCGAGGGCGCCGAGCATCGCGCAGGTGCTGCTGACCGCGTGCGCGGTGTGGGTGGCCGGCACCAGGCCCGCGGTCTCCCGGGCCGCGCAGACCGGATCGCTGGTGGGGGCGCAGCTCAGCGGGAGCCGGGAGTCGACGGCGGTGGCGGCCCCGAAGACGGCGAGCGCGACCCAGCCGGCCTTGGCGGTCCGGCCGGCCGCCGGCGCGGGCGCCGTCACCCGGGGCGCTGTCACCCGGGGCGCTGTCGCCCCGGACGTCGTCACCTCCGTCGTCGTCACCGCGGACGTCGTCACTACGGACGCCCTCCCCGCCGCCGTCGTCATCGCCGTCGCCGTCATCGCGGTCAGTGCGCCGGCCAGTACCAGCAGGCCGGCGGTCAGGTCCGTGGCGCGGAAGAGGCCGCCCAGCGGCTGGTCGGCGGCGGCGAGTTCGCTGACGTAGGCGCGCACCGGATCGAGGCCGGTGGCGAGCACCAGCTCCAGGACCCACGCGGTGTAGGCCGCGGCGCCGAGCAGCAGCACGGCGGCGGCCACCCGGCGGCGGCGCACGGCGGCTGCGGCGGGACGACGGGTACCGGTCACGGACATCCAGGTGCTCGGGCGGACCCGGCCGGCCGTACGGGGGTCCCCGGCCGCGCCGGAGGTGCCCGGGGCCCGCCGGTGGGGCGGGAAGGCCAAGGATAGGCGGGCGACGCCCCGTTCGGCGGCGCTCCGGTGGAGGGTCATACCCCTCGGGGGTAGGGTGCCAACCGGCGGCTCCCTCCGGTGTCCGCCGTCCTCGTCGGGAGGTCCGCGATGCGTGCACAGGGCACGGCCGCCGCCGCGTGGTGCGCCCGGCTGCCGCGGTGCACGGGGACGATACGCGCGGGTCTGCTGCCCGGCCGGTGGCCGATATCCGCGCCACCGCGCCCCATACTCCTCGCCCTCACGTCGGTGCCGCGCGCCCGGTAGCGCGCCCCGCCACCGACGTCCCCGGGAGTCCGCGACGGAAGCTCCGTCAGCCGACTTGCAGCCGACCTTGCTCACACCGACACCGTTTCGAGGTGCTCTCTTCCATGCGCGATTCGCAGCGCCCTGCCCTGCACGATGACCCGTCCGGTGACCCGTCGGAACGCCCGTCGGAAGGCCCCTCGGACGTACGGCCGGAAGACCGGCCGGAAGGCCGGTCCGATGCGCCGGGTGACGTCCCTCCGGCCGGCCCGCGGACGCCCTCGCGGCGTGCCCTGCTCGGTGCCGGGGCCGCGGTCGCCGGCAGCGGGCTGCTCGCCGCCTGCGGCACGTCGGACACCGGCTCCGGACCGGACGTCAAGGCAGGTCTGTACGGCTCCCACCCCTCCCGCCGCCCCCACGAGTCCCCCGGCCCGCGTACCTCCCACGGCTCACACGGCTCACACGGAGCGGCCGGCAGCCCGGCGCCCCATGGCACCCACAGGGACCATGACGGGCACGGTTCCCACGATTCCCATGGCAGGCACGGCTCCCACGGCGGCGGTGGTTCCGAGGGGAGACCCCCGCGGGGCTATGTCGCCCCGGACGGCCCCGAGGTGGCCGAGTGCGAGCGCAAGCGCAAGCGCGGCTCGGGACCCGTCCGGCACTTCACCCTGACCGCCGCCCCGACCCGGCTCGAACTGGGCGGCGGCCGGACCGTCAGGACCTGGGCGTACGGCGACGAGCTGCCGGGCAAGGAGATCCGGGTCACCGCGGGCGAGCGGATCGCACTGACCCTCCACAACCACCTGCCGCAGTCCACCACCGTCCACTGGCACGGCCTGCACGTGCGCAACGACATGGACGGCGTCCCGGACCTCACCCAGCGGGCCGTCCGGCCCGGCGGCTCCTTCGACTACCGCTTCACCGTCACCGACCCCGGCACGCACTGGCTGCACCCGCACGTCGGCGTGCAGCTGGACCGCGGGCTGTACGCGCCGCTGATCGTCGAGGACCCCCGGGAGCCGCTCTCGTACGACCGGGAGTGGGTCGTCCTGATCGACGACTGGCTCGACGGGATCGACGGCCACACCCCGGACGCACTCCTGGCCGGATTCCTGAAGCGCGCGGGCCGGCACGGCGGGGGCATGGGCCACATGGGCGGCATGGGCATGAACATGGACATGGGCGACGACGGGAAGGGCGGCGGCGGGACCGCCACCCGGCACGGGCACGGTCACGACGAGCACGACGGGCACGGCGGACATGGACACCGGCACGGGCACGGCAAGGGCGACCACGGCCACGGTCACGGCTCGCCGCGGCGGCCGTTCGGCCGGCGGCGGCTCTGGGGCAACCCGGGCTCGGTGGACCATCCGCTCCACCTCATCAACGGCCGTACCGCCGGGCATCCGCACACCTTCCGCGCCCGGCCGGGCGACCGGATCCGGATCCGGATCATCAACGCGGGCGGGGACACGTCGTACCGGGTCGCGCTCGGCGGCCACCGGATGACCGTGACCCACACCGACGGCTACCCCGTACGGCACGCCAAGACGGACACGCTGCTGCTCGGCGTGGGCGAGCGCTACGACGTCCTGGTGACCGCCAAGGACGGCGCCTTCCCGCTGACCGCGCTCGCCGAGGGCAAGCGGAACCGTTCCGCGCTGGCGGTGCTGCGGACCGCGAGCGGCGCCGCGCCCGGTCCGTCCGACCGGCCCGGGGAGCTGCGCGGCAAGCTGATGACCGCGGACCGCCTCAAGGCGGCCGAGTCCGTACTGCTCTCCGCGCGCCGCCCCGACCGGGTCATCGACATGACCCTCACCGGCAACATGGCCCGGTACAACTGGGCGATCAACGGCCGGCCTTACTCCCCGTACCAGCGCTATCCCGTGCGGTCCGGTGAGCGGGTGCGGATCGTCTTCCGCAACCACACCCGGATGTGGCACCCGATGCACCTGCACGGGCACACCTTCGCGCTGCCGCACGGCGGGCCCCGGAAGGACACCACGATCGTGCTGCCGGGGCGGCAGCACGCGGTCGATTTCGACGCCGACAACCCGGGGCTGTGGATGGTCCACTGCCACAACATCTACCACTCGGAGTCGGGGATGATGACGATCCTGGGCTACCGCTCGTAGGGATCGGACGGGCGGCCGGCGCCCTCCCCCGGACGCCGGCCCGGCTCTCCCCTTCCGCCTCTCCCGCGCCTCCCACACCGCCTTCTCCCGCCCCCGCGCCGCCTTCTCCCGCCCTCCCGCCCCACATCGCGTCAGAAAGACGATTACACTGGCGGAGTGCCTCAACTCCGCCTCGCCCTCAATCAGATCGATTCCTGCGTCGGCGACCTCGCGCAGAACGCCGAGACGATCCTGCGCTGGACCCGGCACTCCGCCGACCAGGGCGCCCATCTCGTCGCGTTCCCCGAGATGGCGCTCACCGGCTATCCCGTCGAGGACCTCGCGCTGCGCCCGTCGTTCGTCGAGGCGAGCCGGGCCGCGCTGCGGACACTGGCCGGCCGGCTGGCCGACGAGGGCCTGGGCGAACTCCCCGTCGTGGTCGGCTACCTCGACCGCTGCGAGCAGGACCGGCCGCGCTACGGACGCCCGGCCGGCGCCCCGCAGAACGCCGCCGCGGTGCTGCACCGCGGCACGGTCGCGCTCTCCTTCGCCAAGCACCACCTGCCGAACTACGGCGTCTTCGACGAGTTCCGCTACTTCGTGCCCGGCGACACGCTGCCCGTCGTCCGGCTGCACGGCATCGACATCGCGCTGGCCATCTGCGAGGACCTGTGGCAGGACGGCGGCCGGGTGCCGGCGACCCGCAGCGCGGGGGCCGGGCTGCTGCTGTCCATCAACGCCTCGCCGTACGAGCGGGACAAGGACGACACCCGTCTGGAACTGGTCAGCAAGCGGGCGCAGGAGGCCGGCTGCGCCACGGCCTACCTCGCCATGATCGGCGCCCAGGACGAGCTGGTCTTCGACGGCGACTCGATCGTGGTGGACAAGGACGGCGGGGTGATCGCGCGGGCGCCGCAGTTCGCGGAGGGCTGTGTGCTGGTCGACCTGGACCTGCCCGCGGCGGCGCCGGAGCCGCCGGCGGGCGTCCTGGACGACGGGCTGCGCGTCGACCACCTCGTGCTCTCCGCCGACCCGCTGCCGGCGTACCCGCCGGAGAGCCCCGGCGGGCAGGCCGAACGCCTCGTCGACCTGGAGGAGATCTACACCGCGCTGGTCGTCGGCCTGCGCGCGTACGTCGCCAAGAACGGCTTCCGCAGTGTCGTGGTCGGTCTCTCCGGGGGCATCGACTCGGCGCTCGTCGCCACGATCGCCTGTGACGCGCTGGGTGCCGCGCACGTCCACGCGGTGGCGATGCCCTCGCGCTACTCCTCCGAGCACTCGCTCACCGACGCGGCCGAACTCGCCCGGCGGACCGGCCTGGCGTTCCGTACCGTTCCGATCGGGCCGATGTTCGACGCCTACATGGACTCGCTCGGTCTCACCGGTCTCGCGGAGGAGAACCTCCAGTCGCGGCTGCGCGGGACGACCCTGATGGGGATCTCCAACCAGGAGGGCCACCTGGTCCTCGCCCCCGGCAACAAGTCCGAGCTGGCATGCGGCTATTCGACGCTCTACGGCGACTCGGTGGGCGGCTACGGTCCCATCAAGGACGTCTACAAGTCCGTGGTCTACGAGCTGGCCCGCTGGCGCAACCAGGCCGCCGCGGACCGCGGCCAGACCCCGCCGATCCCGGAGCACACCCTCACCAAGCCGCCGAGCGCGGAGCTCCGCCCCGGTCAGGTCGACACCGATTCGCTGCCCGACTACGACGTCCTGGACGGGATCCTGGAGCTCTACGTCGACCGGGACCGCGGCCACGCCGACATCGTCGCCCAGGGCTACGACGCCGCGCTGGTCACCCGCGTGCTGCGGATGGTCGACCACGCCGAGTACAAGCGCCGGCAGTACCCGCCGGGCCCCAAGATCTCCGCGAAGGGCTTCGGCAAGGACCGCCGGCTGCCGATCACCAACCACTGGCGCGAGGGCCGCTGAGGGCCCTCGCGGCGGCCGGTCCGCGCCGACCGGATACGAGGTGCCGGCCGGTTACGACCCGCCGCCGGTCCGGGCGCCTGCCTCGGCCGGTGCCGGGGCGTCGTCGCTGCGGGCCACGATGCGCGAGGGGTCGTGCGGGGCCCGGTCCAGCAGGCCGGCGGTCACCGCGACGGCCAGGCCGAGGGCGGCCAGGACGGCGCCGACCAGGGCCGGGGAGGTCCAGCCCCAGCCGGCCGAGAGGGCCAGCCCGCCGACCCAGGCGCCGCCCGCGTTGGCGAGGTTGAAGGCGGACTGGTTGGAGGCGGCGGCCAGGGTGGGTGCCTGGTGGGCCTTGTTCATGACCAGCATCTGCAGGGGCGTGGTGGTCAGGAAGCCGATCGCGCCGACCAGGACGACGGTGACCATGGCGGCCCACGCCACCGGGGCGGTGAAGTGCAGGGCCGCCAGGACCAGGGCCAGCGCCGCCAGCGAGCCGTAGAGGGTGGGGCGCAGCGCGCGGTCGGTGAGCGGGCCGGCGGCGAGCGCGCCGAGGGTCATGCCGATGCCGAAGAGCGCGAGCACGAGCGGGACCGAGCCCTCGGCGAGGCCGGTGACCTCGGTCATCATCGATGCGAGGTAGCTGTAGACGGCGAAGATGCCGGCGAAGCCGAAGACCGTGGTCAGCAGGCCGAGGAGCACCTGGCGGTTGCCGAGGGCGCGCAGTTCGCGACCCAGGCCGGCGCGTTCCTCGACGGGCAGCGGCGGGATCAGCCGGGCCAGCGAGGCCATGGCGACCAGTCCGATGGCGGCCACGATGAGGAAG
Organism: Streptomyces bugieae; assembly: GCF_036352915.1. Taxonomy (NCBI): domain Bacteria; kingdom Bacillati; phylum Actinomycetota; class Actinomycetes; order Kitasatosporales; family Streptomycetaceae; genus Streptomyces; species Streptomyces bugieae. The sequence goes on along the minus strand of NZ_JAZBJP010000070.1, from coordinate 558 downwards.
GTGGCGCGCCAGCCGAGCCGCTGGCCGAGCAGGGTGGCGGCGGGCACGCCGACGATGTTGGCGATGGTCAGGCCGAGGAACATGGTGGCGACCGCGCGGGCCTGGCGGCCCTCGCGGACGAGCCGGGCGGCGACCACCGCGCCGACGCCGAAGAAGGCGCCGTGCGGGAGGCCGGCCAGCAGCCGCCCGGCGATCAGCAGCCCGAAGTTCGGGGCGAGGGCGGAGGCCAGGTTGCCGACCGTGAAGACCGCCATGAGCAGGACGAGCATCCGCTTGCGGGGGATGCGGGACCCGAGGGCGGTCAGCAGCGGGGCGCCGATGACGACACCGAGGGCGTAGGCGGAGACGAGGTAGCCGGCGGTGGGCACCGAGGTGCCCAGGTCGTCCGCGACGTTGGGCAGCAGGCCCATCATCACGAATTCCGTGGTGCCGATACCGAAGGCCGAGATCGCGAGTGCGAGCAGAGCCAAGGGCATGGAAAACCTTTCGGGGACGCGTTCCGTACGTGCGAGCGGAGACGTGGACGTGCGTGGCACCCAGCGCGTCACAGGCGATCGT
>NZ_JAZBJP010000069.1:0-12824 GCF_036352915.1 Streptomyces bugieae | reverse complement strand
CGCTGCTCTACGACAACTGCTGACGGCCCGCCGGTGTCGTCAGCAGGTGGCGCGAAGCGCGGGCGTGTGTCGGCGGGCCGTCAGCAGTTGTCGTAGAGCAGCGCGCGCACCAGGCGGCAGGTCGTGTCGGAGGGGGCGTGCACCCCTATCCGGGCGGCGGTGCTGCGGATCCGGTGGTTGGGGGCCTGCTCGGGGCGGTAGACGCCGGTGTCGAGCAGGGCGATGGCCAGGCGCATGGCCTTCAGGCGGCGGTTGTGGGATTCGTACCGCTCGCGGGGCCAGCCGGCGGGCAGTGGTTTCTTGGGCAGCGGGTGGGCGGGGAGAGGCTTCGTCATCGTTACGGCAACAGCCACGGGCGACCTCCTGGAGCGCTGGGAAAACCCTCACTGACTGGTTCCCATTCTACCGGCCGGCACTGACAAAAGCCCCTGGCCAGAGGCGATTTGGGGCCTCTGGCCAGGGGCTCGGTGCGGGTCTTCGTCAGACCGTGGCGGCACTCGCCCGCAGCGCGGTCTTGTCGGGTTTGCCGGCCGGGGTGAGCGGGATGACGTCGACGACGTGGACGGCCGCCGGGGCGTACATGGGGCCCTTGTGCGCGGTGACGAACTCCCGGAGGTCGGCGAGGTCCACGGTCCGGCCCGGGGCGGGGACGGCGGCGACGTGCACCTCCTCGGTCTCGTCCGCGGTGCGCACCCCGTAGACGGCGCAGTGGGCGACCGTGGGGTGGGTGTGCAGCAGGTCCTCGATCTCCGCCGGGTGGACGTGGCCGCCCACGACGATGATCACGTCCTTGACCCGGTCGACGAGGTAGAGCCGGCCCTCGTCGTCCAGGCAGCCGACGTCACCGGTGCGCAGCCAGCCGTCGCCGGGCAGCGCCCGCGCGGTCTCCTCGGGCTGCTTCCAGTAGCCGGTCATCACGCCGGCGGAGCGGATGTTGACCTCGCCCGGCTCCCCCGTCGGCAGATCGCGGCCGTCCGCGTCCCGGACGGCGATCTCCACGCCCGGCAGCGCGCGGCCGACGGTGATCCGGCCGCCGGGCCCGGTGGGCACGTGGTCCTCCGGGAGGGCCACGCTGATGCTCATCGCCTCGGACATGCCGTACATGCCGTGGAGCACCGGGCCGAACGCCTCGGCGGCCTGCAGCAGACGGGAGGGCGAGGCGGGGCAGCCACCGTAGGTGATGCGGGCGAGGGAACTGAGGTCGGTGGTGGGGAGGGTGGGGTCGTCCAGCAGGCGGTACAGGAGCGGCGGCAGCAGCCACAGGTCGGTGATGCGGTCGCGCTCGACGGCGGCGAGGACGGCGGCCGGGTCGAAGGAGCGGTGCAGGACGACGGTGCCGCCGCCGGCGAGCGTGAGGTCGGACAGGATGCCCGCCAGGTGGGCGAGCGAGGTGCAGACCAGGAAACGGGCGGGTGCGGCCGCGGGCTCCGGCGCCATCTGGGCGAGCATCGCGCCGTAGGGGGCGTGCGCCATCCGGACGCCCTTGGGGATGCCGGTGGTGCCGCCGGTGTGCCGGATGCACCAGTCGTCCTCCGGGCGGACCCGGCTCGGTACGTCGGGGGTGGCCGGGAGCGCGGCGCAGGCGGCGAGCAGGTCCGTGCCGAGGGCGGGGGCGGGCGCCGGGCCGAGGGTCATCGCCTCGGGGCGCGGGCCCGGCAGCTGCCGGAGCACCTCCCGTGCGGTGGCGTGCAGGTCCGGGTCGGCGACGAGCAGGGCCGGTTCGACGCTGCCGGCTATCCGGGCCAGGGTTTCGGCAGCCATGCCGTCGTAGAGGAAGACCACCCGGGCGCCCAGGAGGTTGACGGCGTAGCGGACCGCGAGCACCTCGGGGCGGTTGCCGCTGAGCAGGCAGACCGTGTGGCCGTGGCCGATGCCGTGGGCGTCGAGCACCGCCGCCATGCGGTGGACGGTGGCGTGCAGTGCGCCGGCGGTGAGGTCGGAGTGGCCCTCCGGGCCGGTCAGCGCGAGCCGCTCCGGATCACGGGCGAGGGCGGCCAGGATGGTGTCGACGTAACTGGTGAAGCCGGTGGCGGGTGGCATTGACGGTGTGCTCCTCGGTGCGGTGCGGTGCGCGGGTGGTCGGCGGCCGGACGGTGACCGGCCGTGACGCCATCGGCCAACCTGTTCGGCCGGCCGGTGACCGGACGGTGATCGGCCGGCGGAACCGACGCTACGGCCGATCTCTCATGCCCTCCACGACCAAATGCGCCATGTACTCATGACCGTTGAGGCATGAGTGGGGTGAGGGACTGCTCCGCCGCCGCCAGGATCTCGGTGACCCGCAGGCCGAAGTGGACGTCGCAGGCGTTCGGCAGACCGGTCTCCACCGCGGCGAGCAGGGCGTCGAGGGCGCGGTGGTAGGCGGGTCCGGGGCCGTGCCGGCGGCGGGGCAGGGTGGTGACGCCGGCCGTGCCGCGCAGGGTGACCTCGACGCCGGCCGCGGCGGCCGGTGCGGTCAGCCCGACCGTCGCGGTGCTGGCCGCGCCGCTGCTGTGCCGCATCGCCAGCAGCACGGTGTCGGCCGGGCCCCTGGTGGCGGTCACCTCCTCCGCGTCGCCCAGGACGGGCAGCAGGACGGAGAGCGCGTGCGGGCCGACGTCCCACAGGCCGCCCTTGTCGCGGCGCCACGGCGAGTGGGCGTACGGGCTGGTGGAGCCGTCGGAGAAGACCGGCGCGAGCCAGTCGGCGTGCGCGGTGAACCAGCCGCCCGCGGCCGCCTGGGCGGCGATCCACTCCCCTTCCTCCGCGCCGAAGCGCGCGGTGAAGAAGACCACCGACGCCACCCCCGCACCATCGGCGGCCTCGGCGACCGCCCGGGCCTCGGGCACGGAGGTGGCGACCGGCTTGTCCAGCAGGAGGTGGCAGCCGGCCCGCGCGGCGCGCACCGCCAACGGGCCCTGGACGGACGGCGGCAGCGCGATCGCCACCGCGTCGCAGTCGGCGCACAGCTCGTCGGGGCTCTCGTACGGGCGGGTGCCGTGGGCCTGGGCCAGGGCGGCGGCGGCCTCCGCGCGGCGCCCCCAGACGCCGGCGAAGGTGACGCCGGGGTGGTCGGCGAGGGCGGGGGCGTGGACGCTGCGCGCCCAGGGGCCGGTACCGAGGAGTCCGATGCGCGTGGTCGTCATGCGGCCAGTCTCCCCCGGGGCGGGCGGCGGACGGCCGATTCCCCGGGGCGGCCGGGCCGTGTCCCGGGCCGTAATCGGCATGCCCGGCGTGCCCGCCCGGTGTTACGTTTCCCCCAGCCGGCCGCGGGACTCCGGTGCGACTTCCGGACCTGCTCTGCAAAGCAACGATTCGCTGTTCGTGCCCCCATTCCCCGGCCGGCGTCCGACGACGGGGAGGACGGGGTGGAGAGCTGCCCGGATCTGGTGGCGGCCGAGGACGTGCTGCTGTTCGTGAACGCCGCGATCACGGCCACCGGGCAGCGGGAGTTCCGCTCCGGAGCGGCGGAACAGCGGCTGTCGCTGGACTTCCTGCACGAGTACGTGCGGATCAACTACCGCCCGCTGTACGCCGCTTCGCTCGCCCTGGACATCAACGACCACAACGCCGCGCTGATCGTGCGCCGGCTGCTGGAGACCGCGGGCGAGGCGACGGCGGACGCGCGGCGCACCGAGGGGCGGCTGATCGCGGCCCGGCTGGCGCGGCTGCCCGCACCGCGGGTGTACCGCCTGTTCCGGGCGCTGCGCGCGGCCGGGGTGAACAACCGCCGGACCCGCGCGATCATCCGCGACTGGGTCGCCGCGCGCCCGGATCCGGCGCTGGACGCGGTGAAGTACCGGGCCGGCCTCAAGTCCGCGGCGCGCCACGCCCATCTGCCGCTGCGCGGGCCGGGCGAGGACGGCGGTGAGCTGGGCGACTTCCTGTTCGCGCCGCGCCGCCGGACACGGTTCGCCACCCCGCTGCTGGACGCCTGGCGCCGGGCGCACTACGAGCAGGGCGCGCTGTACGAGCTGCCGTTCACCGTCGCCGAGGGGTTCGCGGCGGCGCACGGCATCGGGCGGCGGGCCTTCCTGGAGCGGATCGCCCCGCGGATGACGCGGCTGGAGCGGCTGCGGGTGCAGGAGTCGGCCCGTGCGCACGGCGCCGGGGTGGACCGCGAGCTTTCCGGGATGCCGCTGACCCGGCTCGCCTCGTACGTCCTGGGGCTGACGCTGGACGACCGGGTCGCGCGCCGGGCCGAGCTGACCGGCGCGCTGCGGGCGGCGGCGCGGCGGACCGCCGGGGCGCGGGCCGGGACGTGGGGCCGGGTGGCGGCCGTACTGGACGACAGTTACTCCACCACCGGCTCGCGGCAGAAGCGGCGCCGCCCGCTGGCGACCGCACTGGCCTGCCACTTCCTGCTGGAGGCGCTGGCGGAGTCGTATCTGCCGCTCTGGACGTCCGGGCGGCGGGACGCGCTGCTGGCCCACCCGTACGGGCCGACCCCGCTGGGCATGCGGGTGCTGGACGCGCTGGAGCACGCACCCGAGCGGCTGGTGATCGTCTCGGACGGCTGGGACAACGCACCGCCCGGGCTGGCCGGTGAGGTGCTGCGGGTCTGGCGGACCCGGCTCGACCCGCGCGGCGCCACCTCCGTCGTCCACCTCAACCCGGTGTACGACGCCGAGGACTTCACGGTGCGGCGGCTGTCCCCCGTGGTGCCGACGGCCGGGGTGCGGGACGCGGAGGACCTGCCGGCGCTGGTGCAGCTCGCGCGGTTCGCCGAGGGCCGGACCGGGCTCGCCGAACTGCGGGCCCATCTGGACGAGCGGGTGCGGCAGTTCCTGGCGGAGGCGGAAGCGGAGACGGTGCGGTGGACGGAGGGGGCCGCGGGATGAGCAGGCTGGATCTGAGCGGGCTGCGGGTCCGGCCGGCACAGGTGTGGGGCGCGGTCCGGCTGGTCCCGCTGGTGCGGGACGAGCCGATCACCGATCTGCGGCTGCACCGCGAGCTGTACGAGGACGGGCCGCTGACGGTCCGGGGCGAGCGCGGTACGGCCTACACGGCGTACGTTCCGCACGGTTTCGTGGCGAACTGGACGGGTGACGGGTCGCCGGCCGCCGCGTACGGCTCGCAGCTGGGCGAGGAGCGGGACCCCGTGGTGTGCGCGCCGCTGCACCTCCCGCGCAAGCTCGTCCAGCGGCGGCGCGGCAAGGACGACGGGAAGGGGCGGGCGGCCGGCGGTCCCTCGGGCGGGCTGCGGTTCCTGCCGCTCCATCTGGCGCTCGACGGCTATCTGGCGCTGCACTTCGGCGGGCCGTCGATCGTGTGGGAGGAGTGGACCCGGCGGGCGGTCCGCGACGGGCTCTCGCCGCGCGCGGAGCGGGCCTACCGGTGCGAGGCGGTCCCCGGGCTCGACGACGCCCTGCGGGTCTTCGAGATCCATCCCGGGCAGTGCGGGGTGCTGGTGTACGTCGCCGACGCCCTGGCCGCCGCCTTCGTGGTGCCGCATCCGGACGACTACCGGGCGCTGCACCCGTCGCTGCTGCAGGACCTCTACGGCGAGCTGATGTACCAGTACGCCCTCTACGGCGGGCCGGTGCCCGAGTTCACCGTCCGGATCGCGGCGGAGTACGTCACCTCGCTCGCCGAGCTGCGGTCCGCCGCCGAACGGCGGGAACGGGAGTGGGAGGGGCAGCACGCCGCCCTGATGGCGGGCGAGCTGCTGGACGAGTCCTACGAGGTGCGGCAGGTGTACCGGATGGGGCGGTTCCGGCTGTCCCGGTTCCTGCCGCCGTTCGCGCTGCACCGCACCCAGCACATCGGCGAGACGATCACCGACGGCAAGGGCCGGGTGGCCTACCTCAAGACGTTCCGGCTGACCGAGAAGCAGGTCCGGCGCGGTCATGTCCTGCACCGGCTGGCGGCCCACGACTGGCACGTGGGCCGCACCGCGGAGGCGATGGGGATCAGTGGTCCGGAGCTCGTCCGGCGGGTGACACACCTGGGCTTCGAGGGGCTGCTGAAGCAGCACACCGAGGCCCCGGCGATGCGGCCCGGCTGAGGTCTGCGCCACAGCATCAGCCGCAAACCGGGAGATAATCGACCATGGATTCCCGGGCAGATCGGGACGAATCCCTTGCGAATGGCGGGATGTCCGGCTGAGTAACCTGCGGTTCACATATGGGCAACGGACGAGAAACGGCTCGTTGCGAGAGTGCGAACGTACGCCCGCACGCGTACCCGCACCTACCCGTATAAGAGGACCCCCGTGACCATCAAGGCCGAGTACATCTGGATCGACGGCACCCAGCCGACCGCCAAGCTCCGCTCCAAGACGAAGATCCTGTCGGACGCGAGCAAGCTGCCGCGCTGGGGCTTCGACGGGTCCAGCACGAACCAGGCGGAGGGCCACTCCTCGGACCTCGTCCTCGAACCGGTCTTCAGCTGCCCGGACCCGATCCGCGGCGGGGACCACCTGCTGGTGCTGTGCGAGGTGCTCAACACCGACCTCACCCCGCACTCCTCCAACACCCGTGCGCTGCTGCGCCCGGTGGCGGAGAAGTTCGCGGACCAGGAGCCGATCTTCGGCATCGAGCAGGAGTACACCTTCCTCAAGGGCGAGCGGCCGCTCGGCTTCCCCGAGGGCGGCGGCTACCCGGCTCCGCAGGGCGACTACTACTGCGGCGTGGGCGCCGACGCGATCTTCGGCCGGGAGATCGTCGAGAAGCACCTCGACCTGTGCCTGGCCGCCGGCCTCGGCCTCTCCGGCATCAACGCCGAGGTCATGCCGGGCCAGTGGGAGTTCCAGGTGGGCGCGCTGGCCCCGCTGGAGGTCTCGGACCACATGTGGGTGGCGCGCTGGCTGCTGCACCGTACGGCGGAGGAGTTCGGCGTCACCGCGTCGCTGGACGCCAAGCCGGCCAAGGGCGACTGGAACGGCGCGGGCGCGCACACCAACTTCTCCACCCGCGCGATGCGCGAGGGCTACGACGCGATCATCACCGCCTGCGAGGCGCTGGGCGAGGGCGACAAGCCGCTGGAGCACGTCCGCCAGTACGGCACCGGCATCGAGGACCGGCTCACCGGCGCGCACGAGACCGCGCCCTGGGACGAGTACAGCTACGGCGCCTCGGACCGCGGGGCGTCGGTGCGCATCCCCTGGCAGGTCGAGGTCGAGAAGAAGGGCTACATCGAGGACCGGCGGCCGAACGCCAACGTCGACCCGTACGTGGTGACCCGGCTGATCGTGGACACCTGCTGCACGGAGCTGGCGCGGCGCGAGCAGGTCTGAGACGGCCGTAGTACGTGCGTGGGGCCGGACCGGTGGGTCCGGCCCCTTCGCGTGTCCGGCGTCCCGGGCCGCGCGTCCGGGACGCCGGTCCGGGACGCGCGTCCACCGCCCACGGTCCCCCGCGCCGGCCCGCGGGGCGGCGTTGTCAGTGGCGGATGGCAGGCTGGGATCATGCTTGCGATCAGCGTCAAGACCGAGTCCGGGGCGGACCTTTCGCGCCCCACCGCCGCGGAGCTGGCCGGGCTGCTGCGGCGGATCGGCGCCGACGGCGACCACTTCGCGGTCGTCGAGCGGCTGCCCGACGAGGACCAGGTGTACGTGCAGACCTGGCGGGACGGCGACGGCCCGTTCGCCGTGGAGCACCGCGACGGCGCCCCGGAACGGCACTTCACCGCCTCGACCGGCGACGCCGAGCGGGTCGTCGAGGTGTTCCTGGACTGGGCCCGCGGCGGGCAGGCCTGGCGTACGGCCCTGGACTGGCGGCCCGCCGACCTGTTCTCCACGCCCGGTCTGGACCCCGCGATCCGCGCGGAGGCCGAGGAGCGGGCCCGCGCCGGCATACGCTCCGGCTTCCGCGCCTTCCACGAGGTCGTGCAGGACGTCCGGGACGGCTTCGACCCCGCCGAGGCCGAGGTCTCGCGGGAGGAGGCGCGGCGGATCGTGGCGCAGTTGTGGGAGGAGCGGCTCGCCGAGCAGGCCGGGTGGCCGGAGGTGACCGACCCCGACCGGGTCGCCCGGGCCTTCGCGGCGCTGGCGGACCGCGGACTTACCGCCCGGATGGACTTCACCTGCTGCAGCGGCTGCGGGCTGGCCGAGATAGGTGGCCAACGGGCCGAGGCCGACCGGGGCTTCGTCTTCTTCCACCACCAGGACACCGCGGCGGCCGCCGAGGGCCACGGCCTGTCGGTCCGCTACGGCGCCTACCCCGGCCCCGGCCAGGACGCCGGGGAGGTGCCGGCCGAGCGGCGGGCCGAGGTCGGGCAGGCGGTGGCCGCGGCGCTGGCCGAGGCGGGCCTGCCGGTGCGGTGGGACGGCGATCCGGACCGCGTGATCGACCTCGCCCCGCTGGACTGGCGCAAGCGCCTGCCGACGGGAGCCTGACATGGCGCCCCGGCCGCCCCGCCCGCCCCGCCCGCCCCGCGTGCCCTGGGCCGCGCCGCTGTACGTCGGAGCCGTCCAACTCGGGGCGTACGCCACCGCGCGGCTGCCCTCCCGCCGCCGGACGGAGCTGCTGCGCGCCCACTCCACCAACGTCGCCAATCTGCGGGCCGGCCGCTGGGGCACGCTGCTCACCAGCGCCGGGTTCGTCGAGGAGCCGCTTCCGGTGCCGTACGGCGCGGCGCTGCTCGCCGTCCTCGGCACGGCCGAGCGGCACTGGGGAGTGCGGGGCGCGGCGGGGGTCTTCGCGGCCGGCCACCTCGGCGCCAGCCTGCTGGTGTACGCCGGTCTGCGCGCCCGCAGCCATCTGCGCGGGCCCGGGGACCCGACCCCGCACGCCATCGACGTCGGGGCCAGTTACGGCTTCTACGCCACCCTGGGCGCGCTCGCCGCGTCCGTCCCGCACCGCGGCATACGGGCCGCCGCCACGGCCGGCCTGCTGGCCCTGGGGACACGGCCCGTACTGCGCCGCGGACGGACCTTCACCGACGCCGGCCATCTGACCGCGCTCGCACTGGGAGTGGCGACCGGAGCCGGAATACGCGCAGGACGACACGGCTGGAAGGGGGCAAAGAAGAGATACCCGACAGCGGCCCGCTGACGGACCGGCGAGGGCGTATTTCGGCCACGCGCCCACTCACCGCTCCCTCCCCCAACTCCCCTGCACACAGGTCAAGTCGGAACGGAATCGCGCCCGGTCCGGCGGTATGTGCCGCGCGGGTGCGGTGGATTCGCGTCACACCGCCACCCACACGAGGGACAGATCACCGACTGTCTGGTTCAATGGGGTCATGGCCAGCCTCACCGACACCGCGACAGGTCGCAGCGACCTCGAGCCCTTCTGGCCGTCCCGGCAGGCGCACGCTTTCGACCGTCTGTGTTGCCGCGCGCACTGAGCGCGGGCCCGCACACCATTCCTCGACGCCGCTGACCGGCGTCCCCAGCCCTGCCCGCGCGCACGACGTCCCCCGACGCCCCTCTGCGCGAAAGAGCTGACTCCTGATGACGAACGTCCGTACCCTGACCGCCGGTTCCACGACGGCCCCCCTGTCCCCCCTCACCACCCCGCACCCGAACCGCCACCGACTGCGCGCCGTCTCACCCGACGAAGTGCCACCGGTGGCGGAACTGCTGAACTCCGGCGCCACCTGGCTGCCGGCGCCGCAGCACAGCCTGCCCGCACTGCCCGGTCAGCCGCCGATGGTCGGCTACCTCGTCCTGGTGCCGGCCGACCAGGCCACCGCCGCGACGGCGCCGCCGGCCGTACCGTCCGAGGCGCCCGCGCCGACCGGCGACGAGACCGTCCGGATCGACCCCGAACAGCGCACCGCCCAGGTCCTGGGCCGCCCGCTGGACCTGACCTACCTGGAGTTCGAGCTGCTGGCCCATCTGGTCGCGCATCCGCACCGGGTGCACACCCGCGACCAGCTGGTGACCACGGTCTGGGGCTACGGGCACGTCGGGGACGGCCGCACCGTCGACGTCCATGTCGCCCGGTTGCGCCGGAAGTTGGGCGTCGAACACCGGTCGTCGATCGTGACCGTGCGCCGGGTCGGCTACAAGTACGTCCCGAGCACCTGAGCCCGGCCCCGGCCCGCCACACACCGGCGCCGGAACCGGTCCGCCGGGTCAGACGCCCTCCCGCTCCGCCTGGAGCGGGAGGGCGTGCCGCACCCCGCGTCGGTGCACACAGCCCACACACCCCGCCACCAGCAGCCCGGCCGCCGAGGCCAGCAGCATCCCGCGGGCCGGCGACCCGGCCAGCGCGGTACCGCCGAGGCCGCCGAGCGCCGCACTGCACAGCGCCCACAGGCCCGCGCCCACCGCGTCCAGCAGGACGAAACGGCGCAGCGGGTAGCGCACGCTCCCGGTGGAGAGCCCGGCGACGACCCGGCCACCGGGCAGGAAGCGGCCGGCGATGACCAGCAGCGCGGCGTGCCGCTCCACCCGCGCCCGGGCCCTGGCGTGCCGGGCCCGGCCGCGTTCGCCGCGCAGCAGCCGGGCGACGGCCCGTGGGCCCGCGTACCGTCCGACGGCGTAGCCGAGGCAGTCACCGGCCAGCGCCCCGGCCGCCGCGACACCCGCCAGCAGCACGAGCAGCGGCAGGTCGGGCCCGATGAGCACCGCGACCAGCACGACGGTGGTCTCGCTCGGCATGAACGGCAGCAGCGCGTCGAGCCCGGACACCAGCAGCACGACCAGCCAGAGCCAGGGCGAACCGAGCAGGCCCTGCAGCGTGCGGGCCAGCGCGTCGAGGTGGTCGAGCTGGTCAAACATGGACCCGCGCGGGCCGCGCCGCGCCCGGTACCGGCACGGCCGGCACCGGCCGCCCGTACAGCGCCGCCCGCTCCGCCCGCGCCGCCAGCTCCCGCCGGTCCGCGCCGTCCGCGGCCGTCAGCACCGGATGGGCGGTGACGCGTACGGTCAGCGCGCGGGCGGCGAGCACCCGGCGCAACGAGCCGAGGAAGGTGTCCTCGCCACAGAACGCGGCCACCGTGCTGGGCCGGCCCCGCTGGGCGTACTCCAGGGTGACCGGCCGGACCGGCGCGCCGGCGTCGAGGGCGGCCTGGAAGGTGGCCCGGCGGAACACCCCACGACCGGTCGTGCACCAGGTGGTCGCCTGCGGAAACACCGCCACCGACCTCCCGGAGACCAGCAGCCGACTCAACTCATCCACCGCCGCCGGAAGTTGACGAGGATCCGTACGATCGATGAAGAACGTACCGGCGCGCCGGGCCAGACCTCCGACGACCGGCCAGCCGCCGACCTCGCGCTTGGCGAGGAGGGTGACCGGTTCGACGGCGAGCAGGGCGGGGATGTCGAGCCAGGAGATGTGGTTGACGACGAGCAGGGTGCCGGGGCCGCCGCCCGGGGCGGTGAGCGGCCCGGCACCGGTGCCCGGCGGTCCGTCCACCGGGGCCGGGCCCGCCAGGCGGATGTCCAGCGCGTCGAGCAGAGCGCCGGCGTGGGCGCGCAGCCGTACCGGATCCGCCATCCGCCCGCCGTCCGTCAGCGCCCGGCGCACCCGGTGGCCGAAGACCGCGGAACGCCGCACGGCCTCGGCGGCCGGTACCCGCGGCAGCGCGTGCCGGGCACACTCCGGGGTGCAGTCGGAACCGACGTCCCAGGGGCCGTTCACCGCTCCCCCAGGAAGTAGCGCCGGTAGCGGTCGCCGAGCCGTTCCATGTCCAGCACGACGAAGAAGTCCGCGACGTCGAACTCGGGGTCGTGGGCGGGCGCGCCGCAGATGAACGCGCCGATCCGGAGGTAGCCGCGCAGCAGCGGCGGCAGCTGGGCGACGCCGGCACGCTCCGGGACGGGGACCGTGGCGCGCCAGGGACGGTGCGGGGTGACCTGCAGCTCGGGCGGGGCGGCGTAGCGGGTGCGGCCCAGTTCCCAGGCGTGGGCGGCGGCGGTACCACCGTCGGCGAGCGGGACGGAGGCACAGCCGGCCAGATAGCGGTGACCGGAGAGCAGCGTGTAACGGGCGAGCGCGGCCCACATCTGCGTCATCACCGCGCCGTCGCGGTGATCGGGGTGCACGCAGGAGCGGCCGGCCTCGATGAGCGCGGGCCGCAGCGCGGCCAGGGCGCCGAGGTCGAACTCACCGTCGGAGTAGAGCCGCGGGCTGCGTCCGGGCGGCAGCAGCCGGTAGGTGCCGACGATCTCGCCGCTGGCGGTGTGGGTCACGACGAGGTGGTCGGCGACCTCGTCGACGTCGTCGATGTCATGGCCGGCCAGCGGGGTGTGCAGGGTCGCGCCCATCTCCTCGGCGAAGACGAGGTGACGCAGCCGTTGCGCTGCACGGATCTGCTCGGGCGTGTGGGCGATGTGGGCGGTGTAGCCGGCGTCCGCGGATCCGGAACCCGCTGGCGCGGACGCGGATGCGGACGCCGCAGGGGCGGCGGGAGCGGGGACGGTGGCGGACGCGGTCGGTGCCATGCTCATGGGAGCCCTCCATGGGGAGTGACCTGGCCCTTCTTTACGCGGCAGACTGTTCCCGGGCCGGACCGCCGGGCGCGTGAAGGCGAGGGGGCGAACGGGTGAGGGTCGGCGGAACACTTCTGCGTTCCGCTGCGCTTTGCGGTGCCTCCCACGTACCTGGCTGTCCCGCCGCGGGTCTTGCTCGCCGTTGCGCTTTGCGGCGCCCCGCACGTACCTGTCTGCGGCGCCGCGGGGCGTCTCGCCGTTGCGCCTGGCGGCGGGCGTGGTGTTGTCGGGTGCGGTGCCGGCCCTCCAGACTTCGTCCTCCGGTCCACCCCCTCCCGTGAGTGGGAGGTAAGAGGCCGGTGGGGGCGTGCGTTGTCTGTTGACCGCACGCGTGTGGGCATTACGTGCACCCCCACCGTCGTTAACTTCCCCTCTCACGGGAGGGGACGGGCCGGAGGGGCCGGTTGTGTGGACGTAAAGCGTCAGCAGTCCACACAACCGGCCCCGGAGGCCCGTCACC
>NZ_JAZBJP010000068.1:0-17182 GCF_036352915.1 Streptomyces bugieae | reverse complement strand
GCCTGTTGTGTGGACGTAAAGCGTCAGCAGTCCACACAACAGGCGCCGGAGGGCCGAACCCGGCACCACCCACCAAGCGGGCGCCCCCGGCCCTAAACCCCACCCCGCCGAAGGCGAAAAAACAGCAACCCCCACGGCGGGAAAGCCGAAAACGTACGGCTACCCGGCGAAGCCATACGCATTGGCGATCAGCTCGTAAGAGCGGACCCGCGCCGCGCCGCCATGCGCGTTGGACGTGATCATCAGCTCGTCCGCACCCGTCCGCTTGGCGAGGTCGTCGAGGCCCTGGCGGACCTCGTCGGGGGTGCCGTGGACGACGTTGGACAGCCAGCTGTCGACGAAGCCGCGCTCCAGCTCGTTGAAGGCGTACGCCTCGGCCTCCTCGGGGCTGGGGACGAGGCCGGGGCGGCCGGTGCGCAGCCGGACCATCGCGAGCGCGCCGGTCATGACCTGGCGGCGGGCCTCCCGCTCGTCCTCGGCGGCCAGCGCGGAGACGCCGATCAGCGCGTACGGCTCGGCGAGGACCTCGGAGGGACGGAAGGAGGCGCGGTAGAGGTCGAGCGCGGGAAGGGTGTTGGCCGCGGAGAAGTGGTGCGCGAAGGCGAACGGCAGGCCGAGCGAGCCGGCGAGCCGGGCGCTGAAGCCGGAGGAACCGAGCAGCCAGAGGGGCGGGCGGTGCGGGGACTGCACGCCGCCGGGCGAGGTGGCCTGCACCGGTCCCGGCACCGCGTGGATCCGCGCGTACGGATGGCCGTCGGGGAAGGTGTCGTCCAGGAAGCGGGTCAACTCGGCCAGCTGCTGCGGGAAGTCCTCCGCGCCCTCGTTCAGCCGCTCGGTGCGCCGCAGGGCCGCGGCGGTGGCGCCGTCCGTGCCCGGCGCGCGGCCCAGGCCCAGGTCGATCCGGCCGGGGGCCATCGCCTCCAGGGTGCCGAACTGCTCGGCGATGACCAGCGGGGCGTGGTTGGGCAGCATCACGCCGCCGGAGCCGAGCCGGATGCGTTCGGTGTGGGCGGCGACGTGGGCGAGCAGCACCGCGGGTGAGGAGGAGGCCACACCGGGCATGGAGTGGTGCTCGGCGACCCAGTAGCGGTGGAAGCCGCGGCGTTCGGCCGTACGGGCGAGGTCGACGGCGGTGCGGACGGCGCCGGCGGCGGTGTGCCCGGCGCCGACCGTCACCAGGTCGAGCACGGACAGCGGCACGGGCGCGCTGCCGCGGGCCGCGCCGCGTATGCCGTCGCCGTCGTCGTGCTGCGTCGGGCCGCCGGTCCGCTTGTCGTCTTCGCCGCTCACGGTGCGGGTCCTCTCCTCGTGTCGCCGGGTCTGCCCCGGCGACAACCGGAGAGGTGCTCCACTTATTCCCGGGGCGGGCGGCGGCCGCCCCGGAGAATCCCCGTAGGGGAAGACCCTGGTTAGGCGGTGTCCCCCGCGGTCCGCGCGAACAGCGTGCCCAGGGCCGGGCGGCACAGCAGCCGGTCCAGCAGGCGCAGGCCCTCCCAGGCCGTCACCTGATTGGCGGTGAGCACCGGTTTGCGCAGCTCCGCTTCGAGGGCGGGCAGATGGGCGGCGGTGTGCAGGGCGGTATCGGGGAGCAGGACAGCCTCGGCGTCGGGGTGGTCACCGGCCCGGGCGAGCGCGAGGACCTCCTCGCGGCCCCAGGTGCCGACCTCGGCGGCGGTGATGATGCCACTGCCGCGGGTCGAGACCACCTCCGCCCCGGCGGACTTCAAGAACGCCCGGAAGTACTCGGCGACGTCGTCCGGGTAGGTCGCGGCGATCGCCACCCGGCGGGCGCCGAGCGCCTGGAGGGCGTGCGCGAAGGCGAAGGACGTACTGGAGGCGGGCAGGCCGGCGGTGGCGGACAGTTCGCGGACCTGCTCGTGGGCGCCCTCCCAGCCGTAGATGAAGCTGGCGCTGGTGCAGGCCCAGACGACGGCCTGGGCGCCGCGTTCCTTCAGCTCGTCGACGCCGGCCGCCAGCCGGGTCGCGGAGCCCATCTCCAGCAGCGCGTCGGCCCGGTGGGCGTCCTCGCCGATGTCGGTGTGCACGAGCGGCAGGCGGACCGCGCCGCCCAGGAGCGTTTCGAGCCGGGGGTAGTCGTCCTCCGCGGAGTGGCCGGGGTAGAGGAAGCCGACCGATGCCATGCGGGTCTCCCTTGGGTGTGCGGCTGCGGGTACCGGGTGGTGCGCGGGGTCGGGGCGGGCGGTGAGCCGGGGCAGGAGCGCGGCCGGCGCCACGGGCGGCGCCGGCAGCATCCTCGGTACGGTTCCGGGCCGGGTTCGGACCGACCTCAAACCGAGGGCAGCGGGCCCGGATCCTCGGGCGGCGCAAGGGGCGGCTCGACGCCGTCCGGTTCGCCGTCGGGGAGTGCGGGCGGTCCGGCGAACGCGGCCTCCGGGGTCGCCCGCGACCCACCGCCACCCGGCGACAGCGGCCCGCCGCCCGGCGTCAGCGGCCCGCCGCCCGGCGGCTCCCAACCGGTCATCGCGGCCGGTCCACGCCGCGCCACCGGATCGAGCAGTGCCTGGTACGGTCCCACCGCCCGGGCCCCGATGGCGCGCAGCGCCGCCCACATCGTCACCTGATTGGCGGACAGCACCGGCATCCGCAACTCCGCCTCCAGCTGCGGGATGACGTCGTACGTCGGCAGGTTCGTGCAGCTGATGAAGAGGGCGTCGGCGGACCCGACGACGGCCGCCCGGGCCATGTCGACCACGTCGCGGTACGGCACCTTCCAGATGTGCCGGGTCAGGCCGAGGTAGGCCCGGCCGGTGACCGTGATGCCCCCCTCGCCGAGATAGTCCTCCAGGGAGTCGGTGACCGATTTCGTGTACGGGGTGACCACGGCGATCCGCCGTGCGTCGATCTCCCGCAACGCCTCCAGCAGTGCGCCGGAGGTGGTGAGCGAGGGCACGTCCCCCGCCTGTGCCATGGCGGCGCACATCGCCCGCTCGCCCGCCAGCCCGCCGACGAAGCTGCCGGAGGTACAGGCGTAGCAGATGACCTGCGGGGACACCGCGCACAGCGCCTGGACCGCGGCGTCCAGCGTTTCGTGCTCGCTGACCAGCCGGGCCAGGTCGAGGCTCACCTCGACGGGCACGAAGGGGGTTCGGGTGAGGTGGAGGGACACGTCGTCGGGCACCCAGCGCCACAGCTCGCGGTCGAGCGCGAAGTCAAAAGGGGCGACAACGCCCACACCGAGCTGAGGCTGGGGGCCACCCAGAAAAGAGACGTCCATTGAAGGGCCCCTAGAAGAAACGAAGGGCTGGAATGACCAGGCCGGTGGCCGTGGCGGAAGTGCAGCCGGAGCAAGCCGGGACGTCGGGACAGAGCCGTTGTTGACACGGTAGATACGACTTCTTAGCGTGGTCAATCCTCGCATCTCAGGCATCTGTCGGCGCCCTGTTCCAATGAAGTGGGCACACCTTCCGAAACGGTTTCTGGCCATGTCCGAAAGCACCGTCCTCGTCCTCGGATCCGACCCGCCGCCCACGCTCGACCGGCTGACCGGCCGGGCTCGGGTGATCTTCACCGACGAGGCCGGCCTGGCCGGCCGACTCCCCACCGCCGATGTGCTGTTGGCCTGGGACTTCACCTCCGAGGCGATCCGCGAGGCGTGGCCGGAGCGGGGCTCGAAACCGCGCTGGGTGCACACCGCGAGCGCCGGCGTGGACCAGCTGCTGTGCCCGGCACTGATCGCCGACGACACGGTGGTGACCAACGCCCGGGGCGTCTTCGAGCAGCCGATCGCCGAGTACGTCGCCGGCCTGGTGATCGCCATGGCCAAAGATTTCTACGGAAGTTGGGAGCTCCAGCGGCAGCGGCGCTGGCGGCACCGCGAGACGCTGCGGCTGGCCGGCACCCGCGCCGTGGTGGTCGGCTCCGGGCCGATCGGCCGGGCCATCGGGACCACCCTCCTGGCACTGGGTGTCAAGGTCGATCTGGTCGGCCGCCGGGAGCGCCCGGACGATCCGCACTTCGGGCTGGTGCACGCGAGTGACGCGCTCAACGGGCTGCTGCCGCACGCGGATTGGGTGGTCTGCGCGGCGCCGCTGACCGACGCCACCCGGGGCCTGTTCGGCAAGGAGGCGTTCGGCCTGATGCCGCCGCGGGCCCGGTTCGTCAACGTCGGGCGCGGGCCGCTGGTCGTCGAGCCGGACCTGATCGCGGCGCTGCGCGAGTGGCGGATCGCGGCGGCCGCGCTGGACGTCTTCGAGCAGGAGCCGCTGGCCGCGGACAGCCCGCTGTGGGACGTGCCGCACCTGATCGTCTCGCCCCACATGAGCGGCGACACCCTGGGCTGGCGGGACGCGCTGGCCGAGCAGTTCCAGGACAACTTCGACCGCTGGGCGGCCGGCGAGCCGCTCGCCAACGTGGTCGACAAACGGCTCGGGTACGTGCCGGTGCAGTGACGGCGCGGGCCGCCCGCCGCCCGGCGCGGCCGGCCCCGCCCCCGCCCGCCGTCCCGCCCGGGGCGGCCGACGCTCGGAGGACGGATGACCACCGAACCGACCCACCTCGCCGACCTCACCGCCACCCGTCTGACGGCCGGCTACGCCGCCGGTGCCTTCTCCCCCGTCGAGGCCGCCCGGGCCGCCCTGGAACGCGCCGAGGCCGCCCAGGCCGCCACGAACTGCTTCACCCGGATCGACGCGGAGCCGGCGCTGGCCGCGGCCGGGGAGTCGGCGGAGCGCTGGCGCCGGGGGACGCCGGCCGGGCCGCTGGACGGGGTGCCGGTCACCGTCAAGGACCTGATCCTCACCCGGGGCACCCCGACGCTGCGCGGCTCGCGGACCGTGCGGGCCGAGGGGCCGTGGGAGGAGGACGCGCCGTCGGTGGCCCGGCTGCGCGAGTCCGGTGCGGTGTTCCTCGGCAAGACCACCACCCCGGAGTTCGGCTGGAAGGGCGTCACCGACTCACCGCGGCACGGGGTGACCGGCAATCCGTACGATCCGCGGCGCACCTCGGGCGGGTCCAGCGGCGGCAGCGCGGCGGCGGTGGCGCTGGGCGCCGGGCCGCTGAGCCTGGGCACCGACGGCGGCGGATCGGTGCGCATCCCCGCGTCGTTCTGCGGGATCTTCGCGCTGAAGGCGACCTACGGGCGGGTGCCGCTGTATCCGGCGAGCCCCTTCGGGACGCTGGCGCACGTCGGGCCGATGACCCGGGACGCGGCCGACGCGGCACTGATGCTGGACGTGATCGGCGGCGCGGACTGGCGGGACTGGTCCCAGCTCGGGCCCGCCACGGGCTCGTTCCGGGCGGCGCTCACCGGCCCGGTCGCCGGACTGCGGGTGGCCTACAGCCCGTCACTCGGCTGGGACGTGCCGGTGGCCCCCGAGGTGGCGGCCGCGGTCCGGTCGGCCGTGGAGGTGCTCGCCGGGCTCGGCGCGCACGTCGAGGAGGCCGACCCGGGCATCGCGGACCCGGTGGCGGCCTTCCACGTCCTGTGGTTCAGCGGGGCGGCCCGGGTCGTCGAGCACCTCGACGAGGCGGACCGGGCGCTGCTCGACCCGGGGCTCGCGGAGATCGTCGCGCAGGGCGCCGGATACAGCGCGCTGGACTATCTGGCGGCGGTCGACACGCGGATGGCGCTGGGGCAGGCGATGGGCCGCTTCCACGACACCTACGACCTGCTGGTGACCCCGACCGAACCGATCACCGCCTTCGAGGCGGGCGCCGAGGTGCCCGCCGGATCCGGCCACACCCGCTGGACCGGCTGGACGCCGTTCACCTACCCGTTCAACATGACCCAGCAGCCCGCGGCGACCGTGCCGTGCGGGGTGGACGGCGCCGGGCTGCCCATCGGCGTGCAGCTGGTCGGCGCGCGGCACGCCGACGCGCTCGTGCTGCGCGCCGCGCACGCCCTCTACGAGGCGGGGGCCGCGGCGATCCCCGCACCCCCGGCCCCGTAGGAGCGCCGGCCGGCGACGGTCCCTCAGGCGCGCCGGAAGGAGAGGGTCTCCCCCAGGGCGCCGGCCCGCCAGAGGTCCTGGCAGGCGTCCGCCATCCGGTCCAGGCCGTCGACGACGCTGCCCCACACGATGCCCGGCACCCAGCCCGCATCACCGTTGATCAGCAGGTTGTTCCGCTCGTAGAACAGCGCCAGGTCGACGACGGTGGCGCGGCCGCGGTGCTTGGCCCCGCGCTCGTAGCCGTAGGAGGCGGTGCCCAACTGGGTGTCGCTGAAGGTGAAGTAGCACAGGTCGCCGGGGATCGGGGTGATCGTCGGGTTCTCCAGCGGCGGCTCCTCCGGCGCGAACGGCTCGACGAGGGCGTAGATCTCATTGCGGGCGTACTTGGCGTGGTAGACGTCGCCGCCGAGCGGGAGGGCGTCCCACACGGCGTCGCAGGTGATCGGAGCGCGGTCGTCGAGCAACTTGGCCGTGCAGCTGACGCCGCGCTTGTCCAACGAGACTTCGATGAAGCGATCGGTCATGCTCAGATCGTAGGGGGGCAATACCGGCGTACGGAACACTACGGACCAGCAGGGAACATGAACGGAACACGCCCCGGACGGGCTTGCATCAAGGACCGGAAACGATCGGCATATCCGCCCGGTGTTCGGGTAGCCGCGCGCCCATGGCTCCACCACCATGGAACACCTCAAAAATGACCGGCACATTGCCACGCGGCATCGGCCGCCGATCGCTGCTCGCGGGGGTGGCAGCGCTCGGCGCCGGTGCCCTCGGAGCGACCGCGGGCTGCTCCCGGGTCGACATCAGCGGCGCGACCGACGGCGGACACCTCCTCGACGACCTGCGCAGCAAGGGCACCGTCCGGATGGGCATCGCCAGTGAGCCGCCCTACGCCTCCATCAACAGCAAGGGCGAGCTGACCGGCGAGGCCCCCGCCGTCGCCAAGACCATCTTCCAGCGGCTCGGCGTCCGGCATTTCGAGCCGGTGCCGGTCGAATTCGGCGCCCTGGTGCCCGGGCTGCACTCCTTCCAGTACGACGTGATCGTCGCGGGCATGTTCATCAACAAGGCCCGCTGCCAGGCCGTGCTGTTCTCCGACCCGGATTACGAGTCGAAGGACTCCTTCCTCGTCGCCAAGGGCAATCCGCACAAGATCAAGGACTATCCGGACGTCGCCAAGCGCGGCCTGCGCATGGGCACCGGAATCGGCTACGCGGAGATCGACTACGCGGTCGGCAACGGCGTCCACAAAGGCGACATCCAGACCTACGGCGACCAGATCGCCGGAATGGAGGCGCTGGAGGCCGGCCGCATCGACTGCTTCGCCGGCACCGCCCTGACCATGATCGAGGCGCTCAAGACCGGCCAGCACCCCAAGGTCGAGATGACCCCGCCCTTCACCCCGAAGGTCGACGGCAAACTCCAGCGCGACGGCGGCGGCTACGGATTCCGCATCGGCGAGACGAAGCTCCGCGACGCCTTCAACCGCGAACTCCACAAGATGAAGAAGAGCGGCGAACTCCTGCGGATCGCCGAACCGTACGGATTCACCGAGGAGTTCATGACCGACCTCACGGCGAAGGAGCTCTGCAAGAAGTGACCTCTGCGCTGTGGGAACTCTTCCTGAAAGGGCTGTGGATCACCGTCCAGCTGATGGTCTACAGCGCCGCCCTCGCCGCCACCGTCGCCTTCGGCATCGGCCTCGCCCGCACCTCGCGCTTCTGGATCGTGCGCTTCCTGTCCGGCGTCTACGTGGAATTCTTCCGCGGCACCTCGGCGCTGGTCCTGATGTTCTGGCTGTTCTTCGCACTGCCCCTGCTCGGCTGGCAGCTCGTCGGCATCTGGGCGGGCACCCTGGCGCTCGGCCTGTCGTACGGCGCGTACGGCTCCGAGATCGTCCGCGGCGCCGTCCAGGCCGTGGCACCCGCCCAGCGCGAGGCGGCCATCGCGCTGAGCTTCTCGCCCTGGCAGCGGCTGCGGAAGGTGATACTTCCGCAGGCCGTGCCCGAGATGATGCCGCCGTTCAACAACCTGCTGATCGAGCTCCTCAAGGGCACCGCGCTGGCCTCGCTGCTGTCGATCGGTGAGCTCACCTTCCAGGCCAAGCTGGCCCGGCTGTCGACCGGCCAGAGCGCCCAGGTCTACGGCATCATCCTCGTCCTGTACTTCGCGGTCGCGTTCGTGGTGACCCGGATCATGCGGCTGCTGGAACGCCGCGCCAAGGCCTCGGTCGGCCGGGCGGTGCCCCGCGGCGAGGGCTGGTTCTCCCGCAAACTGCCCGTCGAACAGCAGGGCCCCGAGGCGCTGGCCACCGGAGGAAAGCCGTGAACAACTGGTCATGGAGCTACGTCGGCGACATCATGCCCGACCTCCTCAAGGGCCTGTGGATCACCGTCCAGGCGACGATCTACGGCTCCCTCGTCTCGTTCGCCCTCGGCCTGGTGTGGGCGCTGCTGCTGCGCTCCCCGAGCCGCTGGGTGACCTGGCCGGTCAGCATCGTCGTCGAGTTCATCCGCAACACCCCGCTGCTGGTGCAGCTGTTCTTCCTGTTCTTCGTCCTGCCGAGCTGGGGCCTGACGTTCGCGCCGCTCACCACCGGCGTGATCGGCCTGGGCCTGCACTACTCGACGTACACCTCCGAGGTCTACCGCGCCGGCATCGACGGCGTCCCGCCCGGCCAGTGGGAGGCGGCCACCGCACTGAACCTGCCGCGCCGGCGCACCTGGATCGCGGTGATCCTGCCGCAGGCGTTCCGCCGCGTCGTCCCCGCGCTCGGCAACTACGTCATCGCGATGTTCAAGGACACGCCGATGCTGGCCGGCATCACCGTCGCCGACATGCTCTTCCAGGCGAACAGCATCAGCGCGACCACCTTCGACTACCTGGAGCCGATCACCGTCGTCGGCATCCTCTTCGTGGTCATCTCCTACCCCACCTCCCTCCTCCTGCGAGCCCTGGAGCGTCGTCTTGTCCGCTGACCGCACACCGCCGAACGACCAGGCCAGCCCCGCGGACGGGGGCTCTTCCCGCACGAAGACGCAGGGAGACGCCGAACTGATCCGCTTCGACAGCGTCACCAAGCGGTTCGGCACCCACACCGTGCTCGACTCGCTGGACATGACCGTCTACTCCGGCAAGCACGTCACCCTCATCGGCCCGTCCGGATCCGGCAAGACCACGATCCTGCGGCTGCTGATGACGCTGCTGAAGCCGGACGAGGGCACCATCAAGGTCGGCCCGCACTTCCTGACCCACGAGGAGAAGGCCGGCAAGCTCGTCCCCGCCGGGGAGAAGCACATCCGCGAGGTCCGCAAGAACATCGGGATGGTCTTCCAGCAGTTCAACCTCTTCCCCAACATGAAGGTGCTGCGGAACATCACCGAGGCACCGGTGCACGTCCTCGGCCTCGACAAGGACGCCGCCGAGGAGCGCGCCCGCGAACTGCTCGACCTCGTCGGCCTGACCGAGCACCTCGACAAGTACCCCACCCAGCTCTCCGGCGGCCAGCAGCAGCGGGTGGCGATCGCTCGCGCCCTGGCGATGCGCCCGCAGGTGCTGCTGCTGGACGAGGTCACCTCGGCCCTCGACCCGGAACTGGTCGCCGGCGTCCTGGACGTGCTGCGCGACATCGCGCACACCACGGACATCACCATGCTGTGCGTCACCCACGAGATGAACTTCGCCCGGGACATCTCCGACTGCGTGATGATGTTCGACTCGGGACGGGTCATCGAATTCGGCCCGCCGGAGCAGATCTTCAGCGAGCCGGAACACGAACGCACCCGGGAATTCCTGAGCGCCGTGCTGTGACCGCGCCGCGCAGCGCACCGGGAGGTTCTGTGAAAACCCGGTGACCGGAGTCGTGTTCAGGTGGTGTGCCCCGCTTCTCCGGGGCGCACCACCTTTCCCATTTCCGCACACCGGCACCCTTGCCCGCCGAATCCCGCAATATCACCCGACCCGGACCGGCGCGATCAGCTCAACAGTTCCTCAACTCCCCGCCCTATGGCCGAAAACACGTCTAGCGTCTACCGTTCCAGCACTGCCTGCGCGACGTACCTGACGCCACCTCATGACCAGGGTGGACGAACGGAGTCGGTCCGTCCCAGGTGTCTGTCCGCAGGAATTGCGACGGGGTCCCTTTTTCATGGGAAGGACAGTGGAGACGTGGACGTCTCATTTTCCGCCACATCAGTCGGCGCCCAGCGAAGAACATCCGGCACCACCCGCCCCGCCCGGCCCGATTTCCCTCCTGGTGCATTCCCGAGGAGCTGATGTGAGCACGCACACCCAGGAGCCGCCGGTCCGTCATCCGGACGCCTACGCGGTGGTCGTCGCCGACACCGTCGACGACGTCGAGCACCTCAACGAACTGCTGCACAGCAATCTGCCGGTCCTCCTCGTCCGCGACCTGGACCAGGCCCGACGCCTGATGGACGGCGATCCGCCGGCGGACCCGGTCCGGCGGCCGGCCCCGCTCCGGGTCAGCCATCTGGAGATCCGGCCGGACGAGCAACGGGCGCTGTGGCGCGGCGTTCCGCTGGAACTGACCGCCCAGGAGACCGGGCTGCTGGCCCGCCTCGCCCGCGAGGACACCGGCGTGGTGTCGTTCCCGCAACTCGTCAGGGACGTCTGGGGAGCGTCCTGCGGGGTGGACACCACAGTGATCCACAGCGCGGTACGCCGCCTGCGCCGGAAGCTGGAACAGGCCGGCGTCGACGTGGGCATCGCCTCGGTCCGCGGCTACGGACTGCGGCTCGCGCCCCCGGCCCGAAAGCCGTCAGCGAACTGACATCGAACCGACATTGGCCGCCCCGCCGGCCTGTTCAAGACTGAAGGCGATTCACCGGCGGGGACGCCGCCCGGCCGACGAAGAACCGAAGGGGGATACAGATGCGCGTTCACCAGGCGACCCGCGCACTCCTCGTGAGTGCCGCCGCCGTGAGCATTCTCGGTACGACGGGAATGGCGTCGGGGACCGCCCTCGCCGCTGACCACGGGGCCGCGGTGCAGAAGAAGAGCTGCAAGGTCTCCGCGTACACCGACCGGGTCGACCGGAAGACCGACAAGTTCGGCAGCGGCGCGATCAAGTGCAACTACAAGCCCGCCTACACCAAGTTCACCGTCACCCTCTACAAGGGCAAGAAGAAAATGGCGACGGCCCATTGCGCGAGCCACGGCAGGTCCTGTTACAAGTCGACCCGCGAGGTCAAGGACGACATGCCCGTGCAGAAGTGGCGCACGAAGGTCACCGCCTCGTGGGGCAGGGGCCTGCACAAGACCGTGTGGAGCACGCCGCTCTACGGCTGAGCCGCCCCGACGCACGACCCGGCCGCTGACCACGGCCGCCGACCACCACCTCACGACCAGCGAAGGCAGATACGTATGCGCAGGATCATTGCGGGCGCCGCGGGGGCCGCACTCGCCGCCACCGCCCTGGTGGGCGCCCTTCCGGGCGCCGCCTCGGCCACCGGCAGCGACGTCCACGCCCAGAAGAAGGTCTACAGCCAGAAGGCGAAGCCGACGGGCCGGTCGACCAGGTTCGACCCCTACTGCAACACCGTCTCCAACGGCCGGAAACAGGCGGGCATGGCGTGCTTCCGGGCCAAGGGCGACCGGGTCTGGATCAAGGACACCCTCAAGGACGGCCTGCGGGTCGAGGTCCGCGGCACGGTCAACTCCAAGGGCCAGCCCGGCTACCGGTGTTACGGCAACTACAAGGGCGGCTGGCAGGTCTGCAACTTCGACCGCCAGATGGCCGAGAAGCACGTCTTCCTGTGGTACGTGAGCACATGGAAGGGCAACAAGATCAAGTGGACCAGCGACGAGAAGATGCTCAGGACGTCCTGAGAGAGATGCTCGGAGATGCTCGGGCGTCCTGAGGGAGATGCTCGGGGCGTCCTGAGGGAGATCTTTCAGGACGTCCTGAGCGCCTCGCCGGCCCCGTCGGCGCGACGGGCCGGCGGCCCCGCCCGGCGCCGCGGCGGCACCCTCCGCCGCACCGCTGACGGCCCCGCCGGCCCGCCCCGTCCCACCTTCGGCCTGCTACGAGCCTGCTACCGGCCATGAGTTGGCCGAATCCGATCGCTATCCCCTGCCTCCCGGGGCCCTCCCCCGCCGGCCCCGGCGGCGGCCGGGTGCCACCGGGGCAATCCTGCCCCGGGGCCTCGCCCTCGTGACCTTGGCATATGCCAGAGTCTCTAGCCGCAGTACAGAAAACTGAAGCCCACCTCTTTTCGGTCAAGACCCCCTCCATCGAGGGCCGTTGGCCGCTATCGTGATAGCAGCCCCGTTGTCCGGGATCGGTCGTCCATGACGTCGTCCGGCCTGCCCACGGCGGTGACGACGCAAGCGGTACCAACCTGCTAGGGGGACACCGTGGCGCTGAAGCCCGAGCCGACCGCGCCGTTCCATTCGGTGCAGTACGCCCTTCGCGTGCTCGAAACGATCTCCAGGCACGCCGATGGCGTGACCGATGTGCAGATCGCCCGGGAAACCGGCCTGTCCCCGGGCCAGCTGGCCCACCTCCTGTCGATGCTGCGGCGCGAGGGCTATGTCGAGCAGGTCGCCGACGGCGCGTACGTCGTCGGCGAATCGCTCCTGCTGCTGGGCTCCGGCGGCAACCGCGAGCAGGCGCTGCGCGACAAGCTGCAGCGCACCCTCGATCAGCTGCGGGACTCGGTCGGTGCGGCGGTCTACATCAGCCGGTACATCGACGGCGAGGTCAAGATCCTGCACTACGCCGACGGGCCGCTGGCGCCGAAGGTCAACGAGTGGGCCGAGTTCCGCCGTACGGCACACGCCAGCGCGGTCGGCAAATGCCTGCTCGCGCAGCTCGACCACGACGGCCGCAAGGACCACCTCTCACGCCACAAGACCGCCCGGCTCACGTCCCGGACGATCACCAACGAGAAGGTGCTCTTCCACAAGCTCGACAGCCAGCCGCCCACGGTCCCCGTCCTGGACCTCCAGGAGTACGCCGTCGGCACGGTCTGCGCCGCCGTACCGATCACGGCCGGTTCGACGGTGGGCTGCCTCGCCCTGTCGATGCCCCTGGAACACGCCCACCGCCTCCGCCAGGCCGCCGACACCCTCAACCGCAAGGCCGCGCCGGTCCTGCTGTCGTTGGCGATCTGATTGGGGGGGAATCCTGATTGGGGGAATCCTGATCAGGGGGGAACCCTGATCAGGGGGGGAACCCTGATCGGGGGGGAACCCTGATCAGGGTGGAGGGAAGGGGCGGGGCATTGCGCAAGGCCGCATTCCTGCCGGAAGGTCGGCCGGGGCGCCCCCGCGGGCCGGCGCTCTCGGCAGGTGGTCAGGAGCACCCCTCTCGACCAGGTAGTATTTCTTTCGTCAGCGCGCGCCGCTAGCTCAGTTGGTTAGAGCAGCTGACTCTTAATCAGCGGGTCCGGGGTTCGAGTCCCTGGCGGCGCACGTAGGAAGTGGGCGCCCTCGGTTTCCGGGGGCGCCCACTTCGTTATGCCTGTGGCTGTACCGGTGGCTATGTCCGTGCCTATGCCTGTACCTATGCCTGCGCCCTGTGCCTATGCCTATGTCTCCGGGCCGCGGATGGCGGATGGCGGATGGCGGATGGCGGATGGCGGATGGCGGACAAGGGGGGCACGGAGAGCAGCAGGCAGGCGCGCGGCCCGTGGCGATATGAGCCGCGTCACGCGTACGGGTGGTGTCCGATGGAACCCCGCACACGCGGTCACTCTCGGCACGCCCGCTCACCGCTCCAGCAACGCCAGCCGGTCGTGCTCGCGGTAGACATCCAGCAGCGCGTCCCGGTCCTCCGCCGTAAACCTCCGGTATCCCAGGTGGCCCAGGTGGCCCAGGTCCCCCGACCCGACCGCGCCCTGCCCTCTCCCCCGCCGCCCCATCGGCCTCCACCACACCGGGTCCGGGCAGCGGAAGCCGGCGCGGCGCAGCGCGACCCGGTGCACCTTGTTGGTGGCGGTGACCGGCAGCGCCGCCACCGTCCGTACGAACCGGGGCGCCATCTTCGTCCCGAGGTCGGGCTGCGCGGCGAGGAAGGCCGCGAAGTCCTCCGGGTCGAATCCGGCCCCGTCGCGTAGCGAGAGGGCCGCCATCACCTGGTCCCCGGCCACCGGGTCGGGCACGGCGTACACCGCGGCCCCCGTAATCGGGGCGTACCGGGCGAGGATGTTCTCGATCACCGCGGCGGCCAGGTTCTCGCTGTCGACACGCAGCCGGTCGTCGGTCCGCCCGGCGAAGTGGAAGAACCCCTCGGTGTCCCGGAAAAAGAGGTCACCGGTCCAGTACCAGCCCGCCCCGACCCGCCCTCCGGTGGACCCGCCGCGCATGCGGTCCGCGGTCGCCTCGGGGTTGCGCCAGTAGCCCTCGAAGGAGCTGCGGCCCCGGTTGACCAGCTCGCCGATCGCCTCCTCCCCGTTGAGCAGCCGGCCGGCCGCGTCGAGCCGGGCGCGCGGCAGTTCGGCACCGGTCTCCGGGTCGACGACGGCGAGATCGTCGCCGGGGGCGGGGCGGCCGATGGCGCCGGGCGGGGTGTCCGGGGTGCGCTGGATCGCCGCGCCGCCCTCGGACGAGCCGTACCCCTCTATCAGGCGCACGCCGAATCGCTCCGCGAACCGGGCGACGTCGACGGCGCCCGCCTCGGTGCCGAACCCGGTACGCAGCGGGTGATCACGGTCGTCGGGGGCGGGCGGGGTGGCGAGCAGATACTGCACGGCGCGCCCGACGTAGGTGAAGTACGTGGCGCGGTAGCGGCGCACGTCGGGGAGGAAGGCGGAGGCCGAGAAGCGGCGGCGCAGCGCGATGCCCGCGCCGCCGGCCAGCGCGGGGGCCCAGCCGGCGATCACGGCGTTGCCGTGGAACATCGGCATGCAGAGGTAGTGCACGTCGTCCCGCCGCACCCCGAGGAAGTCGACGAGCGAACGGCCGGCGGCGGCCAGCCGGCCCTGGGTGCAGACGGCGGCCTTGGGCGCGCCGGTGGAACCGGAGGTGAAGTAGAGCAGCATCCGCGTTCCCGGCTCCACGCCCCGCCGCCCCGCGACCGGCAGGGTGCCGTCCATGGGCGAGACGCCTTCGTACGGGCGCAGCAGCTCCTCATACGCTGGGTCGTCGACGATCAGAACCCGCTCGGCGAACGGAATGCCGAGATCCATTCCGGCCAGCAACGGCACGTAGGCGCGCTCGGTGATCAGCAACGCGCACTCGGTGTGCCGGATGTCGCGCAGCAGCTCGGGGCCGCGTCGCGTGGGGTTGATCCCGGCCACGGCGGCTCCGGCGAGGGCCGCCGCGCTCAGCCACAGCGGGTACTCGAGGACGTTGTCGAGCAGCACACCGATGTGCGGTTCCGCCCCGCGCGGCAACAGCTCGCCCAGCAGCGCGGCCCGCGCCGCGGCACCCGCCGCCAGCTCGTGGTGCGTCAGCACCCGTTCCCCGCACCGCGCCCCGACCCGGCGATCCCCCCACTGCCCCTGCACCAGCTCGGCGACGGTCCCCGCGCCGCGCCCGCCCTCCCCATCGCCCCCACTGTTGCCCGCTCCCTTGACCTTGCCCTTGACCTTTCCACTTCCGCTGCCACTGCCACTGACCTTGCCTTTGGCCACCGTCATGCGGCCGCACTGTAACTGACACTACGTCAGCTTCCTACCCCTACCGCCCGGCGCGACGACCCACAACCACCGGCCTGCCCCCACCCGCCCTCAACCCGTGGCACGACACCCCACCTCCCACACAACCAACCCGTGGCACGACACCCCACCCCCGCACAACCAACCCGTGGTACGAGCCCCACCCCCCACACAACCAACCCGTGGTGCGACGTCGCCAATCCCCCGCCTCCGTAACGTAATTAACGCCTCCCCGACGGAAGTCGGGGAGGCATCAGGGGCAGGAACACCCACAGCGAGAGGAGCGGATCAGCAATGGCAGCCACCACTCAGAAGGAGAGGCAGTTCACGACAGGTCGACGTCCGAGCAGGCGTAGAAGGCATTGCCGGTGTCGGCGATGTTCCAGACCCCCAGGATGATGTGGCGGCCCGACTTCTGCGTGGGGACCGTGCCCTGATGCTGGACGGTCTCCCCAGGCCGGGCGCCGCCCATGGGGACCGTCATGAACGGCTCGGGCTCGAGGTCCGCGCGGGTGAGGGGCTTGGAGGGGTCGTAGCCGTCCTTGGTGATGAAGTACTCGAAGTCCGTGGTGGCGTGCCGTGCGGTGAGCCGCCAGGTGAAGGTGTAGCCCTGCCCCGGAGTGAGCTTGGTGCCGGGCCACTTGCCGCCACGGGGGTCGTCGAGCTGGGCGAAGTTGTCGTGGCCGCCGGAGCAGATCTTGCCGTCCGCGGGACCTGCGGCGGGGAAGCCCTTGGGCCCCTCGACACTCTGCGGCTCGTACTGAATCGCGCCGCAGTCCTTGACGGTGCCGTTGGCGCAGAGCACCTGCCGGCTCGGCGGCGCGTCGCTGTAGCCGTGACTGGAGGCGCTGCCCGTCGAGAGCAACGAGACACCGATGACGCCGAGCCCGATGACGGCAGCACTGATCTTTTTACGCATGCTTCGCTCCTGAAGAACGTGGGGGGAGTTCCGTGAGCTGAGTGAAGTGAGCCGAGTGAAGCGCCGTGCGGTCTAGACCAAACGGCAGACTAATAACGGGGGTTGGGCATGTCCAGACCAATGCATGACTGGATCTCGGCGGTCACCGGATCGGTTCGGATCGGGACGGATCGGTGATCGGGGGGGAGGTCGGCCACTGGGTCGATACGGGTGGCCGGCTCGGGGCTGGGTCACCGGGTCGGGGCGGGTCACCGAGCCAGGGCGAGTCACCGAGCCGGGACGAGTCACCGAGCCAGGGCGGGTCATCGGAAGGTAGGCCGGTCACAAGTCGTCGATGTGGGTTACCAGCTCGGGGCAAGTAGCCGGAAGCGCGGCGGTCCCGGGGCCGAGACGGGTGACCAGGGCCGGGGGCCAGGGCGGGGCGGCTGACCGGGCCGATACAGATCGATGCGGACGGCGGTTCGACGCGGGCGTTGGAGACGGCATGCGTGGCGGATCGGCTCAGGCAGCGGATCGGGCGGGTGGCGGATCGGGGCGGGTGGCGGAACAGCTCAGGCAGCGGATCAGCTCAGGTGGCGGATTGGCGCGGGGCGGCGGCGACGCGGGTGTCCGGTCGGTGTGATGGCTGGCTCGACGCGGCTGTCCAGTCGGTGTGGCGGCTGGCTCGACGCGGTCACCTGATCGACGGTGACCAGGCCAATGTCCAGATCGAGGGGTGGGGAGGGGCG
>NZ_JAZBJP010000067.1:0-20761 GCF_036352915.1 Streptomyces bugieae | reverse complement strand
GCACGAGTCACTTCGTGCTGCCTGGGGGCGTTTTCTTGCTGTTCCGTGAGTCTGCGGCATCGCTGGCCGACCGCACCCACCTCGAAGGACGGCTGGCGGAACTCCTGACAGAGAACTTCCTGCACAAGCACCACCATCGGCCCCAGCCGGCGGAAGTTCGTTCCTGGGAGCGCAGCATCCCGGCGCTGACCAACGCCTTGGTGGAGGCCGGCCTCGGTGAGGTCGAAATGCTGCTTGAGTACGGGCTCCCGCTGACCAGCAAACGCGCTGACGTGATACTCGCCGGGGTGCATCCGAACACCGGTGAGCCGTCGTACGTGGTGGTCGAGCTCAAGCAGTGGAGCGAGGCTTACCCGGAGGACGACGATCCACTGCGCTGCCGCATTCCCGCCTACCCGGCGCCGGTCCTGAACCCGATCGAGCAAGTACGCGGCTACTGTGACTACTTGGTGTCGTTCAACGGAGCGCTGGAGCGCATCCCGGAGTCGGTCTCAGGGGTGGCCTACCTGCACAACGCGACCGAGTTCGGGGTAGCGGGGTTGCGCGCCGTCACCGAGGACCATCGGGGTCGGATGTTCACGGGCGATCAGCGCGGCGCCTTCCTGGGTTACCTGCGCTCGAGGCTGGCGGCGAAGCCGGGCGCGGACGCTGCCGATGCTCTCCTCCAGGGGAAGGTACGGCCGTCCAAGCAGCTCATGTCCGTCGCTGCCGAAGAGGTGCGCAGCCGGGAGCAGTTCGTGCTGCTGGATGAGCAGCGGCTCGCCTACGAGACGGTGATGTCCGCGGTGCGCCAGGCGCGGCGCTCCAACCACAAGCAGGTCGTTGTGGTGGCCGGCGGACCGGGCTCCGGCAAGAGCGTGATCGCCCTGTCCCTGCTGGGGGACCTCTACCGGCGCGGGATTCCGGCCCTGCACGCCACCGGGTCGCAATCGTTCACCAAGACGATGCGCAAGGTCGCCGGCGTCCGGAAGCCCGAGGTCCAGCGGCTCTTCCGCTACTTCAACAGCTTCATGGAAGCCGAGCCCAACGATCTCGACGTCCTGGTCTGCGACGAGGCCCATCGCCTCCGCAAGACCTCTGCCAATCGCTACACCAAGGCTGCGCTGCGCACTGGCCGCCCGCAGGTGGCGGAGCTGATCGACGCCGCCCGGGTGCCCGTGTTCCTGCTGGACCAGCACCAGGTGGTGCGTCCGGGCGAGATGGGGACGGTGGAACAGATTCGGCAGGCCGCGGCCGAGCAGGGGCTGGAGTGCACGGTGGTGGAACTGGACAGTCAGTTCCGGTGCGGTGGCAGCGACGCGTACCTGCGCTGGGTGACCAGCTTGCTGGGGCTGGAAGGCGACGGACCTGTTGTGTGGGAGCCGGACGCCAAGGTGCAGTTGCTGACCGCCGACAGTCCACAGGAGTTGGAAGACTTCCTGGCCGCGCGACGGGGCGAGGGTTTCGGCGCTCGCATGTCCGCCGGCTACTGCTGGAAGTGGACGACGAAGATCACTCCGAGCATGTCCGCACTGCCTGCAGACGTGACCATCGGTCACTGGGCGAGGCCGTGGAACCTCTACGGCGACCGCGCCCTCCTCGGTGCCCCGCCGGCACCGCTCTGGGCCACCGACCCAGCCGGGTTCGGACAGATCGGGTGTGTCTACACAGCACAGGGCTTCGAGTACGACTGGTCGGGCGTGATCATGGGTCCGGACATCGTCTGGCGCACCGACCGCTGGGTCGTGGATCGCACCGCCTCCAAGGACCCCTCCTTCACCAAGTCCACCCCGGACGAGGACGTCGACCGGCTGGTCCGCAACACCTACAAGGTGCTGCTGACCCGGGGCATGATCGGAACCATCATCTACTCGACCGACCGGGAGACCCGCGAGAAGCTCCGCTCTCTGATCCCACGGACTGGCGAGGACTCGGCTCAACTGTGAAGGCGGAGCGGCGGCACGGCGCGTTCTCACCGAGCGGGCTCTGGGCCCCACAGCGTCTCGGTGAGGCGCCCTGGCGCCTGGTCGCCCGCAAGCCGGTCGGCCGCAGCACTCAGTCCGTCGCTGTCATACGCCAAGGTGGACAGGACGGACCGCATCGTCGTAGGACGAGCCCGGTGCGATCCCTCTGAGTCGCTTCCGGGGCTTCCTCCTCCAACAACAGGAATGGGCGTGAAATCGCATTCACGCCCACCCAAATCAAAGCCAGCTCAGCCGTCCTTCTTCACCCGCTCCAAAATCACCACGCACTCCACATGATGCGTCATCGGAAACAGATCAAACGCCCGCATCCGCCGAGGTGCGTACCCCACCTCCGCGAAGTACTTCAGGTCGCGGGCGAGGGCCGCCGGGTCGCAGGCCACGTAGGCGAGGCGGCGGGGGGTGAGGGAGGCGAGGTGGTGGACGGTGGATTTGCCGGCGCCGGCTCGGGGTGGGTCGAGGACGACGAGGTCGACGTCGGTGATGCCGGTGCGGGGGAGGACGGATTCGACCTTGCCGTGTTCGATGCGGACGCGGTCGAGGTCGGCGAGGTTGTGGCGGGCGTCCTCGACGGCGCGCTTGCCGGATTCGATGCCGAGGACCGCGCCCTTGTCGCCGACGCGTTCGGCGAGGGCGCCGGCGAACAGGCCGACGCCGCAGTAGAGGTCGAGGGCCATGTCGCCCTTCTTCGGCATCAGGCCCTGCATGACGGCGTCGACGAGGAGATCGGCGGCCTTCGGGTGGACCTGCCAGAAGCCGCCGTTGCCGACGCGCCAGGTGCGGCCGGCGGCGCGTTCGCGGACGAAGGGGCGGCCGTGGACGCGGTGGACGGCGCCGTCCTTTTCCCCGATGCGCATGACGGAGACCGGCTTGTCGAGTTCGACGATCGGCAGGCGGCCGCCGGGGCGGGGGGTGAGGATGACCTGGCGGTCGTGGGAGCCGGTGGCGGCGATCGCCTCGACGGTGGCGATCTGGGGCCAGTCGCGCTTCTCGACGCCGAGTTCGGACACGCCGGGGGCGGCGATCAGGCAGTGGGTGACCGGCTCGACGTCGTGCGAACGGTGCTTGCGCAGGCCGGCGTGGCCCTCGGCGTCGACGGCGTACTGGACGCGGGTGCGCCAGGCGGGGACCTCGCCGGGGCCGACCTTGTCGCCGGGGGCGGGCTCGACGGTGCCGTCCCAGCCGGCCGCCTCGGGAGTCAGTCCGGCCAGCCGCATCAGCTGCTCGGCCACCACCTCGCCCTTGAGGCGGCGCTGGGCGCCGGGCTTGGCGTGCTGCCAGTCGCAGCCGCCGCAGCGGCCGGGGCCGGAGAACGGGCAGGGGGCCTCGACGCGGTCCTTGGAAGGCTGCAGGATCTCCACGGCGTCGGCGCGGAGGAAGCGGGCGCCTTCTTCGCCCTCGGTGACCCGGGCGATCACGCGCTCACCGGGGAGCGTGTGGCGGACGAAGAGGACCTGGCCCGCTTCGGTACGGGCGATGCAGTGGCCGCCGTGTGCGACCGGGCCGACCTCGACCTCGTACTCCGCGCCGATCAGCGACTTCGCGGCGGCGCCGGCCGGCGGCTCGTCCGCACCGGCCAGGGACTTCTCCTCGCCGGCCAGCGGGTTCTTGGGTTCTTCCGGCATGGCGGGTGGGCTCCTGAGGTGGTGGTACGACGCGACGACGGCCGGCCTCCGGAGGGAGGCCAGCCGTCAAGTCTACGTCCCGGAGCGGTGTGCCCGGTCGCCCGCCCGGCCGGTGATGTGCCGGCCCGCGGTCGCCCGCCCGCCGCTACTTCTTCGTCGCCGCCTTCTCCTTCTTCGGCTGGGCGACCGGTCCGCGGCGTACCGCGCCCGGGGCGTTCCACTCGGCGCGCTTGCGGGCGCGCAGCTTGGCGGCCTCGGAGGAGTCCAGCTGCCAGGGCACGGAGGTGACCATGACGCCGGGGGTGAAGAGGAGGCGGCCCTTGAGGCGGAGGGCGCTCTGGTTGTGCAGGAGGTGCTCGTACCAGTGGCCGACGACGTACTCGGGGATGTAGACGGAGACGGCGTCGCGCGGGCTCTCCCGGCGGAGCGACTTGACGTAGTCGATGATGGGGCGCGTGATCTCGCGGTAGGGCGAGGCCAGGACCTTGAGCGGCACCTCGATGCCGCGGCGCTCCCACTCCTCGCGCAGTGCCTTGGTGTCGGCCTGGTCGACGTCCACGCTGACCGCTTCGAGGGTGTCGGTGCGCATCAGCTTGGCATAGTTCAGGGCCCGCAGCGTGGGCTTGTGCACCTTGGAGACCAGGACGAGGGAGTGCACGCGCGAGGGGCGGGCGACGTCGTCGTCCAGCGTGTCCTCGGCGGCGATCTCGTCGGCAACCCGGTCGTAGTGGCGGCGGATCGCGGTCATGGTGGCGAAGAAGATGACCATGCCGAGCAGGGCCACCCAGGCGCCGTGGGTGAACTTCGTCAGGAGGACGACGACGAGGACGAGCCCGGTGAAGAAGGCACCGAACGCGTTGATCGCGCGGGAGCGGTGCATCCGGTGGCGCTTGGCCGGGTCCTTCTCGGTGCGCAGATGGCGGTTCCAGTGGCGGACCATGCCGGTCTGGCTGAGCGTGAAGGAGACGAAGACGCCGACGATGTAGAGCTGGATCAGGCGGGTGGAGTCCGCGCCGTAGAGGTAGACCAGGACCGCGGCGGCGCCGGCCAGCAGCACGATGCCGTTGGAGAAGGCCAGCCGGTCACCGCGGGTGTGCAGCTGGCGCGGCAGGTAGCGGTCCTGGGCCAGGATCGAGCCGAGCAGCGGGAAGCCGTTGTAGGCGGTGTTGGCGGCCAGGAACAGGACCAGCGCGGTGGCGGCGGCCAGGACGACGAAGAGGAAGCTGCCCTTGCCGAAGACGGCCTCGGCGACCTGGGAGATCACCGGGTTCTGGGTGTAGCCGGAGCCCAGCGGCTTGCCGTTGTTCAGCAGGTCGGTGGCCGGGTTCTCGGCCATCCTGACCCGCGTCGTCATGGCCAGCGCGATGATGCCGCAGAACATGGTCACGGCCAGGCCGCCCATGAGGGCCAGCGTGGTGGCGGCGTTCTTCGACTTGGGCTTGCGGAAGGCCGGGACGCCGTTGGAGATCGCCTCGACTCCGGTGAGCGCGGCACAGCCGGAGGAGAAGGCGCGCAGCAGCAGGAAGATCAGCGCGAAGCCGGCCAGGCCGCCCTGTTCGGCGTGGATGGTGTAGTCGGCGGTGGGGGCCTTCATCGTGTCGCCCATGACCACGGAGCGGATGACGCCCCAGATGATCATGATGAAGACGCCGGCCACGAAGACGTACGTCGGGATCGCGAAGAGCTTGCCGGACTCCTTGACCCCGCGCAGGTTCATCAGGGTCAACAGGACGATGACGGCGATCGCGCAGAACGTCTTGTGCTCGACGACGAACGGGATCGCGGAGCCCAGGTTCTCGATTCCGGAGGAGATGGACACCGCGACGGTCAGGACGTAGTCGACGAGCAGGGCGCTGGCGACGGTGAGACCGGCCTTGGCACCGAGGTTGGTGGTGGCGACCTCGTAGTCACCGCCACCGCTCGGGTAGGCGTGCACGTTCTGCCGGTACGACGCGACGACGGTGAACATCAGCACCACGACCGCGACCGCGATCCAGGGGCTGAAGTTGTAGGCCGACACTCCCGCGACGGACAGGACGAGCAGCACCTCGCCCGGCGCGTAGGCCACGGAGGAGAGCGGGTCGGAGGCGAAGACGGGGAGTGCGATGCGCTTGGGGAGCAGGGTCTCCCCGAGCCGGTCGCTGCGCAGTGCGCGCCCGATCAAGATCCGTTTGGGCACGTCGGTCAGTTTGGACACGCAGAGGATGCTAAGGCTTAGTCAAGCCCCCTGCCCACCCGCCACCCACACGGGGGACCAACCCGCCGTGGCGCGGGCCACACCGGCCCAGGTCGTGAACGGTCCGCGCGCCCGTGCCTGCACAGAATCCGCACGTCGTACGCACAGGAAGCCCGCCGGGAGCGGGGTGCGGGCCGGCTTTCGTGGCCTTCGTCACGTGGGGCGGAGCGGGCGTCGGAGTGCCGCCCCGCGCCGCTGCCCGCTCGCCCGTCGTCCCGGCCGTCGTCACGCCGGGCCGCTCGGCCCTCCCCCGGTGCGCGCCGTGGCCGCCGGTCCGGGGCCGGACGGCCGGGGACGCCGTGAGTGCAGGGCGCCCAGGCCCTGGCGGGTGGCGACCAGCAGCACCCGGTCCTGGGGCCGCAGGACGTAGCCGTCGCCCAGCTCGTGGGCCAGGTGGGCCGGCGCGCGTTCGGCGGCCGGCGGCGGCGCGGCGGCCTGCGCGTCCGGGTCCGGGTCGTCCGGTGCCGAGGTGTCGACGGCCAGCACCCGCAGCCGGCCCGGCCGGCGGACCTCGCCGACCGTACGGCCCTCCAGTGCGGCGTGACCGCGGACCTCGACCCGGGCGACCAGCAGCACCCGGCGCTCGACCGGGATCGCCCCCAGGATCTGCCGTCCCATCATCGCGCCGGCGAAGGCGGGGGCGGCCAGGAAGGAGACGCTGCGGCTGCGGGTCAGCGCCCGGGGGTGCGCGGCGCGCAGGGTGCGGTAGACGGCGGTGGCGAAGCGGTCGTCGAACAGCCGGAGGGTCACCCGCAGCTGCGGGGTGACCGAGCGGGCGTAGAGGGCGGCCTCCAGATTGGTGGTGTCCTCGCTGGTCAGCGCGAGCAGACCGGATGCCCGCCCGATCATCGCGGCCTCCAGGACGCCTTCGTGGGTGACGTCCCCCAGGACGGTCGGCACCCGCAGCCGCCGGGCCAGTGCGAGCCCCCGCGCCTCCGGGTCCGCCTCGATGCACACCACGGGGATGCCCATCTCGTGCAGCCGGGCCAGCACCCGGGTGCCGACCTTGCCCAGGCCCAGCAGCACGACGTGGCCCGACAGCCCGCGCGGCGGCCGGCGCAGTGCCGAGGCGCTGCGGAACGTGCCCAACCCCTCGAACGCCGCGGCGACCAGCACCGGCAGCAGCAGCAGACCGGTCAGGCCGGAGAGCAGTTGGAGGATCTTGCGGGGCAGCGGCTCACCGAGCGCCGGGTCGTTGATCGCGAAGAGGTCCAGCAGCGTGAGGTAGGTGGCGTGCAGCGGGTCCTCGCCGGTGGTGAGCGAGGAGGCGACGGCCAGTGCCAGCACCGCGCCGACGAGGCCGGCCAGCGACCAGCGCAGCCGCCGGGAGAACAGCGAGGCGAGCGGGGCACCGCGGCCGCGCAGCCCTCGCCGGCGCACCGGCCGCCCCGCGCCCGCCCCCGTCCCGGGAGCGGAGCCCGTGCCCGTATAGGAGACGGTCTCCAGGACGATGCGGGCCCGGCCGGCGGCGGCCTCGGCCTCCTCGTCGTCCGGCAGCAGCACCGACCCCTCGTCGGCCAGGGCGCCCGAACTCGGTGTCGCCTCAAGGGAGTTGGTGGCCACCGACGCATGCGGGGCGGCCGCTCCCGGGTCGGCGGCGGAGGCGGGGAGCACCGCCAGCGTGCACAGCTCCGGATCCCCCGCCCGGCCGGGCGGCACCGGCGTACGTTCCACCGCCCGCAGCAGCAGCCCGTCCGCCTCGATGACCTTGCTGGTACCGGCGACCGCGGTGGCGACCAGCGCGGGAGCCACGGTGTCCGCGTCGGACAGCACGGTCGTCGAGGCGTCGACCCCGGCCGCGCCGTCCACGGGCCCGGCGGGCCCGTCCCCGCCGGCACCCAGGGCGGCGACCGCCGCGGCCTGGTCGAGCAGCTCCTCCAGGTGCTGGCCGAGCTTGCGGTTGTAGAGGCGGATGACCAGCCGCAGCCGGGGGTTGAGCCGGCGGGCCCGCAGCGCGGCGTGGATGTTGAGCTCGTCGTCGTCGTAGACCAGGGCCAGCGCCTCCGCACCGGCGATGTCCGCCTCGGTGAGCGCCGCGTCGTCCGGCTGCGCCGCCTCCAGGATCCGCAGCGGCTCGGGCGGCGGCTCGGTGCCCTCACCGGGCGGCTCCGCGGGCAGCGCGGTCCGCGTCATCGCCGCCGACACCCGGCCGAGCAGCGCACCGGCCCGACCCAGCGGGCTGGCCGGCGGCGGGATCCGCGGACGGTGCGGCTCGCGGGCGGACGGGGCCACCAGCGTCACCCGTTCGCCGTAGACGTCCCGGAGCTCGGCGGCGAGCCGGTGGGCGAGCGCATCATCGCCGCAGACCACCATGTGCGGGGCAGCAGAGCCCTGTTGGGGCTGGAGAGGCAGATTGGGCACACCCCGTAGCGTGCCTTACGGGCGGCGGGCGGCGCAGCCCGGCGCGGGAGGCCGTCGCACCGCCCGGCCGATGAGCCCCCGGCTGGTGCCCACCGCGCCCCCTACAGCAGCCGCTCTTACGGCTACGGTTGTACCGGACCACCGGTGCGACCAGCGCCCCCGT
The DNA here is from genome assembly GCF_036352915.1 of Streptomyces bugieae. NCBI lineage: Bacteria > Bacillati > Actinomycetota > Actinomycetes > Kitasatosporales > Streptomycetaceae > Streptomyces > Streptomyces bugieae. The sequence continues at coordinate 12,415 of NZ_JAZBJP010000067.1, read as the reverse complement.
TGCCGCACCCGGTCCGTATCGCGAGCTGTGGCTTCGTGTCGCCGGTACTGGGAGAAGGAAGTAGTGAGCAGGGTGTTTGTGCAGGTCAGCGCGCTAGTACAGGGCACGGGGTAATCAGCATGCACATCGTCATCATGGGGTGCGGGCGGGTCGGATCCGCGCTCGCACAGACCCTGGAGAGCCAGGGCCACACCATCGCGGTGGTCGATCAGGACCCGACCGCCTTCCGCCGGCTGGGCTCGTCCTTCGGCGGCCGCCGGGTGACCGGCGTCGGCTTCGACCAGGACACCCTGCGGGAGGCCGGCATCGAGGAGGCGGGTGCCTTCGCGGCCGTCTCCAGCGGTGACAACTCCAACATCATCGCCGCCCGGGTGGCCCGCGAGATGTTCGGTGTCGAGAACGTCGCGGCCCGGATCTACGACCCGCGTCGCGCCGAGGTCTACCAGCGGCTGGGCATCCCCACGGTCGCCACCGTCCGCTGGACGGCCGACCAGATGCTGCGCCGGCTGCTGCCGTCGGGCGCCGAGCCGCTGTGGCGGGACCCCAGCGGCGGCGTCCAGCTCGCCGAGGTGCACACCGCCCCGGCCTGGGTCGGCCACAAGATCAGCAAGCTGCAGGAGGAGACCGGCGTGCGCGTCGCCTTCCTCACCCGGCTGGGCGAGTCGATGCTGCCGACCTCCCAGACGGTGCTGCAGGAAGGCGACCTGGTGCACGTCATGATGCGCACCGACGAGGTCGAGAAGGTCGAGGCGGCATTCGCCACGGGTCCCGAGGAGGCGCACGCATGAGGGTCGCGATTGCGGGCGCGGGCGCGGTGGGTCGTTCCATCGCGGGCGAGCTCCTTGAGAACGGACACGAGATCCTGCTCATCGACAAGGCGCCGACCGCCATCTCGGTCGAGCGGGTGCCGCTCGCGGAGTGGCTGCTGGCCGACGCCTGTGAGATCACCTCGCTCGACGAGGCGGCGCTGCAGCGCTGCAACGTCGTCATCGCGGCGACCGGCGACGACAAGGTCAACCTCGTCGTCTCCCTGCTCGCCAAGACCGAGTACGGCGTGCCGCGGGTGGTCGCCCGGGTGAACAACCCGAAGAACGAGTGGCTGTTCAACGAGTCCTGGGGCGTCGACGTCGCGGTCTCCACGCCGCGTCTGATGTCCGCCCTGGTCGAGGAGGCGGTCAGCGTCGGCGACCTGGTCCGACTGCTGCGCTTCAGCCACGGCGACGCCAACCTCGTCGAGCTGACGCTGCCCCCGGAGGCCGCGCTGGCCGGCACCCGGGTCGGCGATGTGGCCTGGCCCGAGGACACCTCCCTGGTCACGATCATCCGCGGCACGCGGGTGCTCACGCCCAACAAGGAGGACGTCCTGGAGGCGGGCGACGAGCTGCTGTTCGTCGCGGCGCAGTCCCGCGAGGAGCAGCTGGAGGACCTGCTGTCGATGCGGCGCGAGGACGCGGCGGGCTAGCGGGCCCGGTCGTACGGCCGGCACCCGGCGTACGGCGCGGGCACGGACGAAGGGCGCTCCCGGAGATCTCCGGGAGCGCCCTTCGTCGCGTTTCGGCTTTCGGCCGGCGTCGCGGTCAGGACTCGCGGCGGTGGCGGCCCGTCGTTGCCCCGCCGCCGTCCTTCGCCAGTGCCGCCGTGCGTTCCTGCTCCGCCTGCTCCGCCTGCTCCGCCTGCTCGGCCGCCTCCATCTCGGCGAAGACGTCGATCGGCGGCGGTGCCTTCACCAGGAAGACCCAGGTCAGATAGACCGCGAGCAGGAACGGCGGGATCTTCAGCGCGATCAGCACCCAGCCGAGCTGGGTGGTGTCCGCCCACCAGTACAGCGGGAAGAGGATCGCGCACTTGCCGAGCAGGATCAGTCCCCAGGCCCAGCTGGCCTTGGCGTACGCCTTCTTCCGGCCGGGGTTACGGGTGCGCCAGGAGAGGTTCTCCTTGAAGACCGGGCCCAGGATCAGGCCGATCAGCGGCACGCCGGCGAGCGTCGTGACCATGTACGCCACGGCCAGGCCGAGGGTGTAGAGCATGCCGGGGAGGTAGAAGTCCTTGGCGTTGCCCGTCATCATCGCGAAGACCACGCCGAAGGCCACACCGAAGACACCGCCGAAGGCGTGCTTGACGGTGTCCCTGCGGACCAGGCGGACGGCCGCCAGCACCAGCGAGACGGCCAGCGCGGCGATCGCCGAGACGTGCAGGTCCTTGTTGACCGTGAAGATCGCGACGAAGAGCAGGCCGGGGAGCACCGTCTCCACCAGGCCCCGCACACCGCCGAACGCCTCGAACAGCGCCGCCTCGGTCACCTCCCGGCCGGCTCCGCCGCCGTCGTCCGGCGGGGCCGGGGCGGTGGGGGCGGGGTCGGCGCCGGGGGTGGCGCCGGCGGCGGCGTGCGGATCGGTGGTCGGTCGGTCGTAAGACGTCACCGGCTACTCCTGTCCGAGCGGTCGGAGTTCGTACTTCGGATTGAAGAGCACCCGGCGTCCGTGACTCAGCGAGATCCGGCCCGAGGCGATGAGCTTACGGCCCGGCTCGATGCCGACGATGGAGCGGCGGCCGAGCCACACCACGTCGAGCGCGGCGGAGCCGTCGAACAGCTCCGCCTCCAGCGCGGGCACACCGGCACGGGGCCGCAGCGTGACATGCCGCAGGGTGCCGGTGACCTTGACTATCTGGCGGTCGTCGCAGTCGCAGATGCGGGTGCACCCCGCGTCCTCCGCGTCCTGCTGCAACTCGGCGGACTGCAGCTCCTCCTCGGAGGAGGACAGCCTGTCGAGCATCCGGCGAAAGCGACCGGCCGGCTTCTCGGGTCGGGTCCCAGCACTCATAAAGCCAGCGTACCGGTGCCCGGGTCCGCGGATCACGGCGTCCACAGGGAGATCGCCACCGCGGGCACCGCCCGGCCCCCGTCCTCCCCGCCGGCTCACTGCTCGAAGCGGTACCCCATCCCCGGCTCGGTGATGAAGTGCTTCGGGTGCGAGGGGTCGCTCTCCAGCTTGCGGCGGAGCTGGGCCATGTAGACCCGCAGATAGTTCGTCTCGGTGCCGTAGGACGGGCCCCAGACCTCCTGGAGCAGCTGCTTCTGGCTGACCAGCCGGCCCGCGTTGCGGACCAGGACCTCCAGGAGGTGCCATTCGGTGGGGGTCAGCCGGATGTCCCGACCGCCGCGGTTGACCTTCTTCGCGGCGAGGTCGACGGTGAAGCCCTCGGTCTCCACGACCACGGCGGTGTCGGCCGGCCCGGTCGGCTCGGCCCGGCGCACCGCCGCCCGCAGCCGGGCCAGCAGCTCGTCCATGCCGAACGGCTTGGTGACGTAGTCGTCCGCGCCCGCGTCCAGCGCCTCCACCTTCTCGTCGGAGGTCTGCCGGGCGGAGAGCACCAGGATCGGCACCCGGGTCCAGCCCCGCAGCCCCTTGATCACTTCGACGCCGTCCATGTCGGGCAGGCCGAGGTCCAGGACGATGACGTCGGGGTGGCGGGCGGCGGCGAGCTTGAGGGCGGTGGCCCCGTCGGGGGCGGCGTCGACCTCGTACTTGCGCGCCTTCAGGTTGATCACGAGGGCGCGAACGATCTGCGGCTCGTCATCGACCACAAGCACCCGGTTCACTGGCGATCTCCTCGTGGTGTGGTGTCGGGTCCCGGCGGGACGGGGTCGGTGCGTTTCCCGGCGGGGCGGCCCGCAGGACGTGGGGTGGGGGGCGGCGGTGGGGTCCGGCTCATGTCGTGACCTGGGCCGGGAGGTCGGGCCGGACCGGCGGACGGCCGCCCGCGGCCCGGAGCGTGAGGACCATCGTCATACCGCCCCCCGGGGTGTCCTCCGCGGCCAGCGTGCCGCCCATCGCCTCCGCGAAGCCCCGGGCCACGGCGAGCCCCAGTCCCACGCCGGCGCCGCGCGGGACGTCGCCGTAGCGCTGGAACGGCTCGAAGATGCGGTCCTTGGCGCTGTCCGGCACGCCCGGACCGCGGTCGGCGATCCGCAGCTCCACCCGGTCGCCGAGCGCGCTGGCCGCGACCAGCACCGCTTCCCCGTCCGGGCTGTACTTCACGGCGTTCTCGACGAGATTGGCGACCGAACGTTCCAGCAGTCCGGGGTCGACCGCGACCATCGGCAGCTCTTCCGGGATGTCCAGAGTGACGCTGCCCTCCGGTACGCCGCCCAGCGCCATCGGCACGACCTCGTCGAGGTCGATCTCGCGGATCAGCGGGGTGACCGTGCCGGTCTGCAGCCGGGACATGTCCAGGAGGTTGCCCACCAGGTGGTCCAGCCGGTCCGCGCCGGCCTCGATACCCGCCAGCAGCTCCGCCTCGTCCTCCGGCGACCAGGCCACGTCGTCCGAACGCAGGGAGGTGACCGAGGCCTTGATGCTCGCCAGCGGCGTCCGCAGGTCGTGGCTGACCGCGGCCAGCAGCGCCGTCCGGATGCGGTTGCCCTCGGCCAGCTCCCGGGCCCGTTCCGCCTCCCCGACCAGCCGCTGCCGGTCGAGGACGACGGCGGCCTGGGCGGCGAAGGCGGCCAGCACCCGGCGGTCCTCGGCGGGCAGCACCCGCCCGGTCAGCGCCAGCGCCATGTGGTCGCCCACCGGCATGTCGACGTCCGCGTCCTCCGGGCGCTGCAGCGGCTCGCCCTTGTCGGAGCCGCCGGCCCGGCCCGCGCAGGTCCACGGGTCGACGTCGCTGCTCCGCTCCAGCAGCGCCACGGTGTCCATGCCGAAGGTCTCCCGGACCCGCTCCAGCAGGGCGTTCAGCGTCGTCTCGCCGCGCAGCACGCTGCCGGCGAGGAAGGACAGGATCTCCGACTCGGCACGCAGCCGGGCCGCCTGGTGGGTGCGGCGGGCGGCCAGGTCGACCACCGAGGCGACCGACACCGCGACCGCGAAGAAGATCGCGATGGCGACGATGTTCTGCGGGTCGCTGATGGTGAGGGTGTGGGTCGGGGGCGTGAAGTAGAAGTTCAGCAGCAGCGAGCCGACCGCCGCGGACGCCAGCGCCGGCAGCTGCCCGCCGAGCAGCGCCGCGACGACGGTCAGGAAGAGGAACAGCAGGACGTCGTTGGCCAGCCCGGGCCCGTTGGCGAGGCCGGACAGCAGCAGCGAGAGCAGCGCCGGGCCGACCACGCCGACCAGCCAGCCGGCGATGATCCGGGCCCGCCCCAGTCGCGCACCGCGCGCCACCGGCAGCCCACGGCCCTTGGCGACCTCCTCGTGGGTGACGATGTGCACGTCGAGGTCCGGCCCCGATTCACGGGCGACGGTCGCCCCCACCCCGGGCCCGAAGACGTACTGCCAGGTCTTGCGGCGGCTGGACCCCAGCACGATCTGCGTGGCGTTCACCCCGCGCGCGAACTCCAGCAGCGCACTCGGTATGTCGTCCCCGATGACGTGGTGGAACGTCCCGCCGAGGTCCTCCACCAGGGTCCGCTGGACGGCGAGTTCCTTGGGCGAGGCGGAGGTCAGCCCGTCACTGCGGGCTATGTAGACGGCCAGCACCTCGCTGCCCGAACCCTTGGCCGCCATCCGGGCGGCGCGGCGGATGAGCGTACGGCCCTCGGGGCCCCCGGTCAGGCCGACCACGATCCGCTCGCGGGCCTGCCAGGTCGACCGGATCGAGTGCTCCGCGCGGTACTCCTGGAGGTACTCGTCGACGCGGTCGGCGACCCAGAGGAGCGCCAGCTCGCGCAGCGCGGTGAGGTTGCCCGGCCGGAAGTAGTTCGACAGGGCGGCGTCCACCTTGTCGGGCTGGTAGATGTTCCCGTGCGCCATCCGGCGCCGGATCGCCTGGGGCGACATGTCGACCAGCTCGATCTGGTCGGCCCGCCGCACCACCTCGTCCGGCACGGTCTCGCGCTGCCGGACGCCCGTTATGGACTCGACGACGTCCCCGAGCGACTCCAGGTGCTGGATGTTCACCGTCGAGATGACATCGATGCCGGCTTCCAGCAGCTCCTCGATGTCCTGCCAGCGCTTGGCGTTGCGCGAACCGGGCACGTTGGTGTGGGCCAACTCGTCGACCACGGCCACGGCGGGCTTGCGTTCCAGCGCCGCGTCCACGTCCATTTCGGTGAAAACCGAGCCGCGGTACGTCAGCTCGCGGCGCTGGATCTGCTCCAGGCCGTGCAGCATGACCTCCGTACGGGGCCGCCCGTGGTGCTCGACGAACGCCACCGCGACGTCCGTGCCCCGCTCCACGCGCCGGTGCGCCTCGGACAGCATCGCGTAGGTCTTGCCGACGCCGGGCGCCGCCCCGAGATAGATCCGTAGCTTGCCGCGTGCCATGGCCCCATTGTCTTACGTGAAGGCCGCCCCCACCGGGCTGGCCTGCTGCGACCCTATCGACCCCACAAGGGAACAAAAGCCGCAGTTGACGACTTCACCCCCGGTCTTGACGCGACTCTGATACGGGCGCCCGTAACCGGTCCGACAAGGGGCTGGGCATCCGGCCAGGCACTTGTCGGACCGGCGCTTCCGGACCGGTGTTTCCGGACCGGTGTTTCCGGACCGGCGCTTTCGGACCGGTGCTTCTGGACCCGCGGGGGTGGCGAGCGGCCGAAGGACGTCGCTCCTCCCCGGCCGCTCCCTCTCCGTTCTCGCCCTCCACTCCCCTCCGTTCCGGTCCGCTCCCGTCCGTTCGCCGCGGCGAAAACACCTCGCCAGACGTCACGACCGGCTGCGACGATGCCCCTCATGACGGACGCCGCGCCCGCACCCGAGCCCACCACCGGCACCAGCACCAGCCACTCCCCCGCGCCCGGAGGAGATCTGACGACGGGCCGCATGACCGCGGTGCGGGTCGCACACACCGCCGACCTGGACGCCGCCACGCTCGAGGCGGTGCGCGCCCTCCTCTACGACGTCTTCGACGACATGACCGGGGAGGACTGGGACCACGCCCTCGGCGGTCTGCACGCCCTGGCCTACGAGGACGGCGAACTCGTCGGCCACGCCTCCGTCATCCAGCGCCGGCTGCTGCACGGCGGCCGGGCCCTGCGCTGCGGGTACGTCGAGGGGGTCGGGGTACGCGCGGACCGGCGCGGGCGGGGCCACGGGGCGGCCATGATGGCCGCGCTGGAACGAGTGATCCGCAAGGCCTACGACCTCGGCGCGCTCGGCGCCTCCGACGAGGCCGCCGCCTTCTACGCCGCCCGCGGCTGGCAGCAGTGGCGCGGCCGCTCCTGGACCCTCACCCCGTCCGGCGTCCGGCGCACCGCCGACGAGGACGACTGCCTCTACGTCCTGCCGACCCCCGCCGCCACCCTGGACCTCGACTCCGACCTCACCTGCGACTGGCGCGACGGCGACGTCTGGTAGCGACGACTTCCGGCAACGGCGGGCGGGGCCGGGCTGACGCGCCGCCAGCGACCGGAGGGCGATGGCGGTGGCCGGCCGGGATCCAGCCGTGTCGGCGTCACCGCGGGACGAAGCGGTCGACCAGGAGGGTGAGGCGGTCGGGGGCCCGGTCGGCGGGCAGGCGCCCGGCGCGGGTGAGGGTGACCAGTCCGTGCAGCGCGGCCCAGAACGTCTCGACGAACAGGCCCGGTTCGTCGGGGTGCGCATGGTCGACGAGCGGGTCCACCAGGGCCTGGAACGCCTCGCGCAGCGGCGCGGGCGTGGCCTCGTCGGCGAACGGGAGACCGTTGTCGAGGCTGAACATCGCGTCGTACAGGGCGGGATTGCGCGCGGCGAAGTCGATGTAGGCGCGGGCCAGCGCGGCGACCGCCTCCCGGCCGGCGGGCCCTTCCGGCGCCGCGGCGCGCAGCGCGGCCGTCAGCTCGGCGAACCCTTCCAGCGCGATCGCTCCGACGATCTCCTTCTTGCCCCGGAAGTGGCTGTAGAGCACGGGCTGGCTGTACTCGATCTGCTCGGCGAGGCGCCGCGTGGTGACGGCGTCCCATCCGTGCGTCTCGGCCAGCTCGCGGGCCGTGGAGACGATCAGCCTGTGGCGGTGGGCCCGCTCGCGTTCCTTGCGTTCACGTACCGGCATGACTCGATGCTAGCACCGCTAGACAAAGGAGCAATGAAACCTCTAGCATCGAACCAGAACCTAGCGACGCTAGAAGTCGGCGGTCGTCAGCCCGCTGACACTTCGAGCCCTTGGGAGGGGACATGCACAACGCACTGGCTGTCGTCACGGTGGTCGTGGTCGGACTGATGGTGGGCGTGGAGTTCGCGGTGGCGGTGTTCGTCAACCCGATCCTCGACCGGCTCCCGAACGACGGCGGACTCGACGCCCGAAGCGACGGGGCACGCGTCCTCGGCCGGGTCATGCCGTTCTGGTACATCGGCTCGGTCGTCCTCGGCGCGGCGTGGTCCGCACTGACCTGGGGCGACCAGGGCGCATCACTCATCGCCGTGGGCACGGTGCTGCTCGTACTGAGCGTGGTGATGTCGATCCTGCTGCTCGTACCGATCAACTCACGCGTCGCGACCTGGTCGAAGGAGGGCGTACCCGCCGACTGGAAGCAGCAGGTGGGCCGATGGGACCGCTTCCACTACGTCCGCGTGGCCATCATCGTGCTCGCGTTCGTACTGTTCACGGTCGCGCTGATCTGACGCCCCACCAGGCCGGTCACCGCGGCACCCTTGGAGCCGCCGGACCTGCCGCCGCGCACCGTGGCGCCCTGCGCCGTCCGTATTGGCCGCCCTGGCCCGAAGCGACTCGGGAAGGGGCGGCCATGCGCGCGTCCGGCTGGGTGCGGGGGGGCGGGCCATGACCAGTCCTTCCACTACGCCCTCGCGACCCTGACGAACCGCCCTAGCCGCGCTGTCCCGCCTGGCTCGGCTCGCCCTCTCGGCTGTGCGCTCCCTCCTCCGTGATCAACCCGTCGTTGAGCGTGAGGACGCGGTCGGCCAGGCCCAGGAGGGTGTTGTCGTGGGTGGCGACCAGGGCCGTGACGCCCTCGCTGCGGACGACGGCGCGCAGCAGTTCCATCACCTCCAGGCCGGTTTCCGCGTCGAGTTGGCCGGTGGGCTCGTCGGCTATGAGCAGCGCCGGGCGATTGGCCAGCGCGCGGGCTATCGCGACGCGTTGTTGCTGGCCGCCGGAGAGTTCGCCCGGGCGCTGCCGGGCGTGGTCGGCGAGGCCGACCAGTGACAGCAGCAGCGCGACCCGTTCTTCTCGCTCACGCGCCGGGACCTTGCGGAGCCGCAAGGGCACTCCGACGTTCTCGGCGGCGCTCAGGATCGGTATCAGTCCGAACGACTGGAAGACGAAGCCGATGCGGTCGCGACGCATTTCCAGCAGTCCGGTCTCACCGAGGTCGGCGAGCGGGGTGCCGTCGACGGTGATGCGTCCGGAGTCCGGGGTGTCCAGGCCGCCGATGAGGTTGAGGAGCGTCGTCTTGCCGGATCCGGAACGGCCGCGCAGGGCCACCAGTTCGCCGCGCGGGACGCGGCAGGACACTCCGCGGAGCGCGTGCACGGCACCGGCGTCGCTGCCCGCACTGCCGTAACTGCGGTGCAGGTCCTCGACGATGACCATCGTCGAGGCGTCACCACTCACCTCATCTCCTCCGGGTGCGTTGGACGTGTCCGACGACGCCGACGTGTCCCCCGCACCGCCCGTGTCCGGTCGGGATGCGCTTCCCCCGCTGTGCATGATCCGTCCCCCCAGTCCCCTTGCGGCATCGGTCCGCCGCGCCGGCCGGGCACCCTCGGCGGTGCCTGCCGATGGCGTCAGTATGCGTACCGCGCAGTTCGGCAGGCAACGCCTGTGGATAACTCTCGGGCGGGGCCTCGGGCGGGGCCATGGGCGCCAACGCCCGTCCGAATTCCGTCAGTTCGGGTTCTCGGCGTGGGTCAAGGTCTCCCAGGCCACGAAGAGGTTGTTGGAGCCTGCCGGGCGCTGCTGTTCGGTGAGCTTCTGCGTGCTCGGCATGGCGTGGTGCAGGCGGTTGTGCAGGGCGTTGTAGCCGACCTCGGTGACAGGGCCCAGGCCGCGCTTGACGGTGCCGCCGCACAGCCAGGACGGCGGGGCGGTGCCGAGTTCGTAGGTGGCCTGGAAGCCGAGTGCGTGGCGCAGCCGTTCGGCGACCTCGGGGTAGAGGTCCTGGCCCTGCAGGCGGGTGGTCTCGGCGATGTGGGAGATGGCCGACAGGCCGTATCCGGTGTGGGTGAAGTCCCGGCAGGTTTCCTGGGTGAGGCCGTCGACGAAGGTGGACTGGCCCTGCCAGTACTTGATGATCTTGTCGCGGGTGTTCAGGCCGCTGCCCGGTGTGGTCCTGGGCAGATCACCGTCGGACGTGAGGTAGATGTACGCGGGCACGCGGGCGCGGAAGGTGGCGAGGGCCTTGTCGTAGGAGGTCTTGTCCTCCAGGAAGACGGAGATGCCGACGGCGGCCTCCATCATGCTCAGTTCCCAGTTCCCGTTGCTGTGCGAGCCGTTGATGACCTCGGGGAGGTAGACGGTGCGCAGCATGCCGGCGAAGCGGTCGATGCGGTTCTTCGGCCAGCCGTCGTACGTGTAGCGGATGATCTCGGCGGCGCGCGGCCAGGAGGAGCCCGCCCAGCCGGTCTGTAGTGGGGCGTTGCTGTTGGTGTGCTCCTTGAGGGTGGCGGACCAGGCGTCCATGATCTGGATCGCCTTGTCGGCGTACCTGCTGTCGCGGGTGAGGTACCAGGCCAGCGAGAGGGTGTAGGCGGCGAGGGCGTCCTCGCGTTCGTCGGTGCAGCCGTGGTTGGGCTTGGAGTACGGGCCGCATTCGACGGTGGCGCGGGGTTCGGGGGTGCGGGAGAGCGAGGCGTAGGGGCTCGCCATCATCGCGTCGAAGGCGCTCTTCCAGGGCTGGGAACCGGAGTTGACCTTGCCGCGGACGTGGTCGAGCTGACGGGTGCCGACGAGGACGCCGGGGTGGGTGAAGGTCGCCGGTGCCGCCGCGGACGGTTTCGGGGCCGCCGGGGCCGCGGTGGACGGGGCGCCTATGAGGAGGCCCGCGGTCAGGGCGCCGGCCAGTGCTCCGGCGACGAGGGTGAACGTTCTGCGCATGGGGGGTGGGCGCCTTCCTGCCGAGATGCTCAAGGGGACGAACGAGGAGCTGTTCTCGTACATGAATGACAGGCGTTGACATGAACGCGCGTCATGGCTGGGGAAAGTAGGGCCAAGGCGACGCCTCGTCAAGGTGTGTGGCAGGAAGTCAACACGGAGGTGTGGTGGGTCCACCCGGCCGTCACAACTGCCCGACGGGCAGGGCGCGTTCAGATACCTGAAAGCAGAAAGCGGCCCCCGAGAAGAAGCTCCCCGGAGGCCGCCCGCCACCCGTCGTTCGGCTCAGCCATCGTTCGGCTCAGCCATCGTTCCGCTCAGCCCCTGTTCAGCCCTTCTCCCCTTGCCCCCGCGCCAGGTCCCGCAGCGCAACGTTCAACTCCAGTACGTTCACCCGCGGTTCGCCGAGGAAGCCGAGGGTCCGGCCGTCCGTGTGCCGGGTGACGAGCCGGCGCACCGTGGTTGCCGGGAGGTGGTTCTCCTTGGCGACGCGGGCGGCCTGGAGTTGTGCGTACGCCGGGGAGATGTCCGGGTCGAGGCCGGAGCCGGACGAGGTGACGGCGTCGGCAGGGACCTTCGACTCGGGGACGCCGTAGGTCTCGGCGACCCACTTCTTGCGTTCCCGGACCGCCTTGAGCAGGTCGGTGTTGCTGGCGCCCAGGTTGGAGGCCCCGGAGACCTGCAGGTCGTACTGGGTGTTGACGCCGTTGGCCCGGTTGCTGCCGAGCCCCGCGGAGGGACGCGGCTGGAAGAACCGCAGGTCGGGGATCGGGTTGCCCTGTTTGTCGGTGCCCTTGTCGTAGCGCTGGCCGAGGAGCGAGGAGCCGACGACCTTGCCGTGGGAGCGGACCTCGGACCCGTTGGCCCGGTCGGGGAAGGCCGCCTGGGCCACGCCGGTGACCACGAGCGGATAGATGACGCCGCACACCACGGTCAGGACGAGCAGGGCGCGCAGGCCGGCGCCGATCAACCGGGCGGTGCTGCGTACCGAGTTGTTCATGGCGGTTACCACGCTTTCCGCATCAGTGCAGCCCGGGAATGAGGGAGATGAGCAGGTCGATGAGTTTGATGCCGAGGAAGGGGGCGACCAGGCCACCGAGGCCGTAGACGGTCAGGTTGCGGCGGAGCATCCTGTCGGCGCTGACCGGGCGGTACTGCACGCCCTTGAGGGCGAGCGGCACCAGCGCGATGATGATCAGCGCGTTGAAGATGATCGCCGACAGGATGGCGGAGTTGGGGCTGGACAGCCGCATGATGTTGAGGGTGTCCAGCCCCGGGTAGGCCACCGCGAACATCGCCGGGATGATGGCGAAGTACTTGGCGACGTCGTTGGCGATCGAGAAGGTGGTCAGCGCGCCCCGGGTGATCAGGAGCTGTTTGCCGATCTCGACGATCTCGATGAGCTTGGTCGGGTTGGAGTCGAGGTCGACCATGTTGCCGGCCTCCT
>NZ_JAZBJP010000066.1:0-21370 GCF_036352915.1 Streptomyces bugieae | reverse complement strand
ATCACGAGGGCCTCCTGCACTCGGCGGTAGATGTCGCAATCCACACCGAGCCAGAAGGCCCTCGCCTCTTTCAAGGACCACTCAAGGCATGTCGCCTGTCACCAACGTCCCGGGACAGCACACCTAGGGCACAGCCGAGCAGATCCCGTAAGGGTCGCACGCGCCCCCTGCTGGGGCCACAACGCGAGGGCAGGGGCCCCGTATTCCCCATCCCCGCAAGCGAATTGGCGGTGGCGCTGCGTCGTCCAGCTGCCGGGCTGCCAGCCGTGGGTGCACCGGCCGTGGGGGCGGGGCCCGGGGGAGCAACCTGCCCCCTCCGGAACGACTTGCGCTTTCCGTTGCGTCAACTTCTACGTTCGTTCTCGAGGCCGGAAAGACCGGCCCGGCGATGAAAGGGCACGGTCATGGCCTGGTCGATCGCGGACGTGGCCCGGATGTCCGGGGTGACGTCCCGGACCCTGCGGCACTACGACGACATCGGCCTGCTCGTCCCCGCATACCTCGGGAGCAACGGCCACCGCCACTACGGAGAGGCCGAGCTGCTGCGCCTGCAGCAGATCCTGCTGATGCGTGAACTGGGTCTGGGACTCCGCGACATCGCGAACGTTCTGGAGCACCAGGTCGACCAGGCGGCCGCGCTGCGCGCGCACATGCGCAGGCTGGCGGCCGAGCGGGACCGGCTCGATGCGCTGGTCCGCACGATCGGCCGCACCATCGCCGAACTGGAGGATGACAAGGACACCGACACCATGGAAAAGATCAGTAGCCCGGAGAACCTGTTCGTCGGCTTCGACACCACTCGCCACGAGGAGGCCGCCGACGAGCGGTGGCCCCAGCAGGCGGAGCAGTCGGGGCAGTTCGCGGCGACGCTCAGCGAGGCGGACATGGAGGCGATGCAGCGTGACGCGACCGCCGCGATGGTGCGCGTGGCGGAGTTCCTGCGGGCCGGTACGCCGGTGACCGACCCGGCGGTACAGGCCGAGGTGGAGGCGCACTACCAGGGCATCTGCCGGATGTGGACCCCGAGCGCGGCCGCGTTCAAGGCCCTCGGGCAGACCTACGTCGACGACGCGACGTGGCGCGCGGCCTACGACCGGGTCGCCGCCGGTCTGGCCGAGTACCAGCGGGACGCGATGGCGGCCTACGCCGACGCCAGGCTGAGCTGACCGGCCGTCACCGACCGACACCGACTACCGGGGGCTGCAGACCCCGGCAGCCGGGCACCCGTTCCCGGAGCGCCGCACCGTGATTCCCCCTGGCGGGCCCGGGTGCACGGCGGACGGGCGCGCAGATGGCGACCGCGCAGACGACGACCGCGCCGACCGTGTGAGGGCACGGCCGGCGCGGTGGCGGGGGGTGGCGTCGAGGGGTCAGGCGGCGTTGACCGGGTTGACGTAGGTGCCCGGGTGCGTGGCGCCGGACTGGTCCAGGATGGCGCCGCCGTAGGGCCACTTCAGCTGGAAGTGCTGCTTCTCGTTCGGCGGCGTGACCAGCACCATGCCCGGCTCGATCTTCCTGTCCTCGGAGCTGACCGACGGCAGGAGCGTGATGGTGAACGACGCGGACCCGCCCGGCTTCAGCGTCACCGGCGCCGGCTTCTTCGAGGAGCGCGGCAGGTCGATCGAGTGGCCGTCGTTGGCCTTGAGCTGCACGCCGGGGAAGCCGCTGATCGTGCAGGCGCTGTGTCCGGTGTTCTTCAGCCACACGGTGACGTTCTGCTGCGCGTCGCTGTGCATGTCCGGGATGCCGCCGCCCGACGAGCCCCAGCCGGCCTGCAGGCTGCCGGTGGAGCAGCGGGCGGAGGAGCCGTCCTTCGAGGAGGTCTGCGAGGCCGAGCCGCCGCTGCCACCCGTGCCGGAGCCGTTCTTGCCGGACTGGGAGCCGCCGCCCGACGTCGTACCGGAACCCTGACCGCCGGACGTACCCGAGCCCGAGCCCGTGCCCGAGTCCGACCCGGACGAACCGCTCGCCCCGGCGGACGACGCGGGGCTCGGGGAGCCCGCGGGGTCCGCCTTCGGCGAGTTGCCCTGGCAGGCGGTCAGCGCCAGCGCGGCCGCGGCGATCACGGTGGCGGCGGCTGCCTTGCGTCCGCGGCGGAGCGTGGTGTGGTGCGACATCGGGAGTCCCCCTGGCTGCGTCAGTACGGTCGCGGCCCGACCTCCGGCCCGCTGACACCAGACTCCCGTCGCCCGCTGTTGATCAACTAACAGCTCGCTAACGTCCGGACGGCAGGAGGGGGAGAGGGGGAGGGGAGAGCGGAGAGCAGGAAGGGCGGCCCTTCGGACCGGGGACCGTCCCTTCCCCCCCGCTATCCCGCCATCTCGTCGCCTACCTCGCCTACCTCGCTTACGTCGCGTCCGCCGCGGCCTCCAGCGCGGCGATGTCGATCTTCTTCATGCCGAGCATGGCCTTCATGGCGCGGGTCGCCCGTTCCTGGTCCGGGTCGTTCAGCAGCTCCGCCATACCGCCCGGCGCGACCTGCCAGGACAGGCCGTACTTGTCCTTCAGCCAGCCGCAGGGGCCCTCCTCGCCGCCCTCGGAGAGTTTGGCCCAGTAGTAGTCGATCTCCTTCTGGTCGGCGCAGTTGACCATGAGCGAGATCGCTTCGGTGAAGGTGAACTCCGGGCCGCCGTTGATCGCGATGTACGGCTGACCGTCGAGCTCGAACTCGACGGTCAGGACGGTGCCGGCCTCGCGCGGGCCCGCCTCGTTGTAGTGCGTGACGCTGGTGATCTTCGAGTTCGGGAACACCGAGCAGTAGAACTCGGCGGCCTCCTTGCCCTGGGTGTCGAACCAGAGGTTGGGGGTGATGCGGGGCATGGCGATCTCCTGCGGGGTCTGCGGCCCACGGTTCGTGGTCCGCGGTCGGACGTTGTGGCGTGCGTTACCTGTATCGACCGTTGCACCGGCCGGTACGCCTCGCCATCCGGGCGGAAATCCCTACGAGCCGCCCACGAGCGGAAATCTCTACGGGTCACGCGCCCCACGCGAAGCTGAAGTCCCTGGTGTCGAGGTGCATGCCCAGCGGCACCCGCCAGGCGTCCACGCACACCCGCCAGCTGCCGGTCTCCTTCGTGCCGGGGGCCAGAGGCAGCGGCACCTCGTGCGTGGACGTGAGGGTGGCCCAGTCGACGCCGAGGGGTCCGATGACGTGGCTGCCGAACGTGACCTTTCCGGTGGTGACGGGGTGGTCGCCGGTGTTGACGAAGTCGAGGCTGACCTTCTGGCACCAGCGGACGTCGGTGCCGGCGAGGACGGGATGGCCGACCAGGAGACCGCCGGGGGCGCCCGGACCGGCGGGGATGCCGGGCTCAGGCGACGCGGGGGAGTCGTGGTGCGGGGGACGGGTGGGGTCGGTGGGCCGCGGGGTGGGCGTTGGCGTCCCGTGCGAGCCGGGGGAGGGGATCTCCTGGCCTCCAGGGGGACCCTCACCGCTACCGCCGCCGGGACGGTGGGCACCGGGCGCCGTGGTGGACGAGCCGCTCCCTGCGCTCGTAGGGCCGGAAGGGCTCCCGCCGCTGCCGTTCCCCCGGGCGCTGTTACTGCTGCCGCCGCTGCCTCCGCCGGCCCTGCCGCCGTCGGGCCCGTCCCCGTTCCCGTCGTACGGCGTCAGCTCGATGCCGTCGCGCGGCGGTACGGGGTGCTGTGGCGCCGCTCCGTCGCCCGGGCCGGCCGCGCCCACCGCGACGTGGCCTCGGTCGGCCGCGTCCCCGCAGCCGGTGAGCAGGACACCCAGACACAGCACGGCCGCCGAGGCGGAGGCGAGGGTCGTTGTCGTCCGTCGTCGCATCGGCACAGTGTTGCTGACGGAGCATCAGGTGTATAGGGATGGGGTAGGACGGTTCTGCGGGTTCGGGCGATGCTCGCCGTGATGCGCCGTAACGTACCGTAACGCGCCGAAGTCACCCGTAACGCGCCGTAGCGCGTCGAAGTCGCCTGTAACGCACCGAAGTTGCCGTATCGCGCTGAAGTCGCTGCGTCGCGCCGAAGGCGCCGTATCGACCCAAGTGCGGGGCCGACGCGCCGCATTGGGGGGCAACTGGCCCAGGCACGCCTAAAGCGGGCCCCGTAGCCGGTGCGGCACAGGTCCCGTCAGGGGTTCTCGTCTCCGGATTCTTCAACTGTCCGCCGAGCGGCGCGGAGCGTCAAAGGCCCCTCGGCGGACCGTTCCTCAGTCGGAGATCAGGCCCTCGCGCAGCTGCGCCAGGGTGCGGGTGAGCAGGCGGGAGACGTGCATCTGGGAGATGCCGACCTCTTCGCCGATCTGCGACTGGGTCATGTTGGCGAAGAAGCGCAACATGATGATCTGGCGTTCCCGGGCGGGGAGTTTGGCCAGCAGGGGCTTGAGGGACTCGCGGTACTCGACGCCCTCCAGGGCGCTGTCCTCGTAGCCGAGGCGGTCCGCGAGGGAGCCCTCGCCGCCGTCGTCCTCGGGGGAGGGGGAGTCCAGCGAGGAGGCGGTGTAGGCGTTGCCGACCGCCAGGCCGTCGACCACGTCCTCCTCGGACACGCCCAGGCACAGGGCGAGTTCGGGGACGGTCGGGGAACGGTCGAGCTTCTGGGAGAGCTCGTCGCTGGCCTTGGTGAGGGCGAGGCGGAGCTCCTGGAGCCGGCGGGGGACCCGCACCGACCACGACGTGTCGCGGAAGAAGCGCTTGATCTCGCCGACGACGGTCGGCATCGCGAAGGTCGGGAATTCCACCCCGCGTTCGCAATCGAAACGGTCGATCGCCTTGATCAGACCGATCGTGCCGACCTGGACGATGTCCTCCATCGGCTCGTTGCGGCTGCGGAAGCGGGCCGCGGCGTAGCGCACCAGCGGCAGGTTGAGTTCGATGAGCGTGTCACGCACGTACGTGCGCTCCGCGCAGTCCTTGTCGAGCGAGGCCAGCCGCAGGAACAGGGAGCGGGAGAGCGTGCGGGTGTTGATGGCGTCGTCGTCGTGCACGTGCGGTGCGGGCGCGGGAATCGCAGGAAGCACCTTTGAGCTGCCCAGTTCTACGGACATGCCACCCCCTTGAGGTCGCGGACGGATCGCTGCGGCGTCCCGGCCCGAGGCGGACCGGGAAGTGATGCCTCCACCTGAATACCGGAGGCAGCGCTACGGCAAACGCGGTTCCTGCAGAATGTCACATGTCGGCAACACGCTGTAGCGCCTTGTCGACATATCTGTGCAGGATCGGGTCGCCCGTCCCGGTTATGCGTCGATCCTGTTTGCGGATCGCAGGCGGGCGAAGCTCCGCGACAGTAGCCGGGAGACATGCATCTGCGACACCCCCAGTTCGGCGGAGATCTGGGACTGCGTCAGATTGCTGTAGTAACGCAGCAGAAGGATCCGCTGTTCGCGTTCGGGGAGCTGGACGAGGAGGTGCCGTACGAGGTCGCGGTGCTCGACGCCGGCGAGCTCGGGGTCCTCGTATCCGAGGCGGTCCAGCAGGCCGGGGAGGCCGTCGCCCTCCTGCGCGGCCTCCAGTGAGGTGGCGTGGTACGAGCGGCCGGCCTCCAGGCAGGCCAGCACCTCGTCCTCGCCGATCTTGAGCCGTTCGGCGATCTCGGCGGTGGTGGGGGAGCGGCCGTGCAGCACCGTCAGGTCCTCGGTGGCGCCGTTGACCTGCACCCACAGCTCGTGGAGGCGGCGCGGTACATGGACCGTACGGACATTGTCTCGAAAGTAGCGTTTGATCTCGCCGACGACGGTTGGCATGGCGAAGGTGGGGAACTGGACGCCGCGGTCCGGGTCGAACCGGTCGATCGCGTTGATCAGGCCGATCGTGCCGACCTGGATGACGTCCTCCATGGGCTCGTTGCGGCTGCGGAAGCGGGCCGCGGCGT
Organism: Streptomyces bugieae; assembly: GCF_036352915.1. Taxonomy (NCBI): domain Bacteria; kingdom Bacillati; phylum Actinomycetota; class Actinomycetes; order Kitasatosporales; family Streptomycetaceae; genus Streptomyces; species Streptomyces bugieae. The sequence goes on along the minus strand of NZ_JAZBJP010000066.1, from coordinate 15,538 downwards.
AGCGCACGAGCGGCAGGTTGGCCTCGATCAGGGCGGCACGGACGCGGGTGTGCTCGGGGGTGCCGGGTTCGAGGTCGGACAGCTCGGCGAACAGCACCTGTGTGAGCGCCCGGGTGTCCGCGCTCCGGCTCTCGCGGGACGGAGCCTTGGGCGCAGTACGGGCCGTCACGGTCACGCCACCCTTCCAGTGCTCGGCGGTGCAGGGACTCGCAGTGCATGTATCCGGCAAAAGCGGTCATAGCATCACAAGACATGTGCACTGTGTGCAAGCACCCCATAACGCCGTGTTGAAGAGAGAGTTGGGTGGTGAGAGGGGTGGTGGGAGGGGGTGCTGCGGGGGTGTGGAGGGAGTGGGGCGGGGCGCGCGGAAGCCCCCCGCCCGCGGGGGGCGAGGGGCTCCGGTGAACGGCTGTGGAAGGTATGCGGATCGCGCGCCGGGCGCTCCGGGGGGCCGGGTGCGGGGTGCCGAGGCTCAGAATTCGTAGTCCGCGATCACCCAGGTGGCGAATTCGCGCCACTGGGCAGCGGCCGCCTGGTGGGCCGGGTGCTCGATGTACCGCTTCAGGGCGTCCTTGTCGGCCACCGCCGAGTTGATCGCGAAGTCGTAGGCGATCGGGCGGTCGGTGATGTTCCAGGCGCACTCCCAGAACGTCAGCTCCGGGATCTCGTTCTCGAGTGCCGCGAAGGCCCGGGCGCCGGCCTGGACGCGTTCCTCGTCCCGGGAGACGCCGTCGTTGAGCTTGAACAGGACCAGGTGGCGGATCACAGGGGCCTCCGTGCGGCGGGTGATCAACGGGGCCGGCCCGGGAGCGGGCGGCCCTACTTGATCAGCTGGGTCATGAACTCGCCGACGCCCTGAGCAGCGGACGAGATGCCCTCGAAGCCTACTTGGACCAGCTGGGCGGCGCGCTGGGGGGAGGTGATGATCGTGTACAGCACGAAGACGATGAGTAGGTACAACACGATCTTCTTGGCCTGCGCCATCGTCCCGTCTCCCCTGTGGCAGTCCCCTGCGGTGTCCCTGCAGCTCCCGCGGTGGTGCGGGCGGCCGGATGCAGTCGGGCGAGTGTAACCACACGTGTTCGATCCGGGGAGCCGGGAGTACGCACGGTTCCCGTCCGGCGGGGGCGGCCCGCACCCCGGCCCGGGCTCCGACCCGGGCTCCGACCCGGGCTCCGACCCGGTCCCTGACCCCGTCCCTGATCCGGACTTTATGGACCAAAGGCCCGGCGAAGCAGGTCCTTTGCCGGACCGTCGGAGTGGGCCCGGCAGGCACCATGAAAGCGGTGGCCCGAGGGATCTGGCAGGAATCCGCGGGCCCCGGACCTGGGCCTCGCTGCGGGGTCCACGCCGTGACTTCCCCCCGGAAAGCGGCGTGGGCTTGGGGGTTCGGTCCGCACCGGGGGGAGCGGCTTCCCTGAGGCCGCTCCCCCCGGACCGGCCCGCCGTGGTCCCGGCGCCGCACGCAACCGTCACCCGCCGTCCCCGCGTCTCTCACCTCGTACGGCGCGGCGTCCATGCATCATGTACGCGACAGAATGACGCGCGGCGGCGCGCCGCGGCGCGGTGCGGACGGCCGCGTGGGACGACGAAAGGACCACGGGCTCCGACGATGAAGATCGACTGGGACCGGCGTACCTGCGCGCGCCGCGGGCACATCACCTACCTCCCCACCGAGGAGCACCTCCGGCAGAACCTGCGGGCCGACACCGCGCTCGGCGAGGCCTGGCGCTGCCTGCGCTGCGGCGACTTCGCGCTCGGCGAGCCGCACGGCACGGGGCCGGCCGCCGACGCCCCGCTCGTCCCGCGCGGCAAGGTCCTCCGCGACCTGTTCATCCTGCGCTTCCTGGCCGTCGAACGGGCGGTGCGCGGCGTCTTCATCGTGCTGGCCGCGGTCGGCGTCTGGCAGTTCAGCAACCGCAAGGACGCGGTCCGGCGGTTCTTCGACGAGTACATCGCCGTGCTCCGCCCGGTGGCCCGCCACTTCCACTACGACCTGGACCACTCACCGGTCGTCGGCACCATCCAGAAGACCTTCGGCTACCGCCACTCCACCCTGGTGCTGGTGGCCGTGGCCCTGCTGGTCTACGCCGTCATCGAGATCGTCGAGGGCGTGGGCCTCTGGTACGCCAAGCGGTGGGCGGAGTACCTGACCGTCGTCGCGACCGCCGCCTTCCTGCCGCTGGAGATCTACGAGCTCACCGAGAAGGTCAGCTGGCTCAAGATCGCCACGCTCGTCATCAACATCCTCGCGGTGCTCTACATCGCGCTCGCCAAGCGGCTGTTCGGGCTACGCGGCGGCCGGGCGGCCTTCGACGCGGAGCGGCACAGCGCCTCCCTCCTGGAGGTCGAGACCTCGGCCGGTCTGTCCACCACGACCCACAACGCCTGAACGCCTCAACGCCCGACCCCGGGGGGACCCCACCATGCCCACATCCGCACCCACACCCACACCCACGCCGGTGAACTCCGCACGATCCGGCTCCGGTTCGCCGCGCCCGTCCGCCGCCCGCCGGCGCACGGCGGTGGTGCTGGCACTGCTGGCCGGCCTGCTGGCCGCCGCCGTCGCCCCGGCCACCGCGGCCGGCCGCACCGCCCCGGAGACGGCCCGCACCGCAGCCGTACGCACCGAGACCGTCCGCACCGAGGCCGCGGGCGCGCTCGCCGCCGCCCCCGCGCAGTCCGCCGCCTACGGCCACCACGGGGCGTTCCACTCGTTCCACTCGTCGCACGGCTCGCACCACTCGACGTCGCACCTGACGACCGTCTCCAAGGACAAGAAGTCCTCCTGGAAGTCGAAGGGCAAGACGAAGAAGAAGCGCGGCTTCTTCAAGAAGCTGGGCATCTTCCTGATCGTCCTGTTCGTCGTCTTCCTGGTCCTCATCGTTCTGGTGATCTGGCTGATCGTGCACTTCGTGCGCCGTGCGCTGCGGGGCCGGCGCAACGACTAGCCGCCACCCCGGACATGACGAAGGCCCCGATCCGGAAGGGATCGGGGCCTTTGCCCTTGAGCGGTAGCGGTGGGATTTGAACCCACGGAGGAGTTGCCCCCTCACGCGCTTTCGAGGCGCGCTCCTTCGGCCGCTCGGACACGCTACCGAGAGAGAGCTTAGCCCACGGGGGGCCGTGCACCGAAATCGGATTCCCGGGGGCGGGACGAACGGGGCGGGGGCGGGGCGGGGGCGCGGCCCCGCCGTTGGTCAGCGGTCGCGGAAGAACGTGGTGAGCAGGGCCGCGCACTCCGCTTCGAGGACGCCGGTGATGACCTCGGGGCGGTGGTTGAGACGTCGGTCACGCACGACGTCCCAGAGCGAGCCGGCCGCGCCGGCCTTGGCGTCGCGGGCGCCGTAGACGACCCGGTCGACCCGGGAGAGCACCAGCGCGCCGGCGCACATCGTGCAGGGTTCGAGGGTGACGACCAGCGTGCAGCCGGTCAGCCGCCACTCCCCGACGGTACGCGCCGCCGCGCGCAGTGCGAGGACCTCGGCGTGGGCGGTCGGGTCGCCGGTGGCCTCGCGTTCGTTGTGGCCGGTGCCGAGGACCGTGCCGTCCGCGGACAGCACGACGGCACCCACCGGGACGTCGCCGGTTCCGGGGGCGCGGGCGGCCTCGCCCAGCGCCTGCCGCATCGGCGCGATCCAGGGATCACGCAGCGGATCGGGCAGCGGAGCGGGCGCCGGGGGAGGCGGGACGTCGGGCAGCGGGCCGGACCGGGGGGCGCTCATGCCACCCAGTGTCCGTGACCGGGGCGGGTGCGGGTGACCGGGCGGGGGCCGGCGCGGGGCCGGGGCCGGAGCGCAGCGCTCGCCGCCCACCGGACCCCGGCCCCGGACGCCGCGCCACCGCGGGTGACCGGAGTCGCCGTGCCCCCGGCTACCGGACCGCCTCCAGTACGTCCGTGCAGCCCAGGGCGTCGGCGATCTCCGAGAGGGCGTCGCCGTCGAGGGCCAGCAGCTCCTTCTCGCCGACGCCGAGGTCGTCCAGGAGTCCGGCGTCGCCGAGCGGTCCGGCCGGGGTCGGGCTGCCGTTGTCGGTGTTCGCCTCGGCCTCGTCGTCCCGTTCGGGTTCGCCGTCCTCCGTCCCGTCCAGGTCGAGGCTGTCGAGGTCGTCCTCGATGGTTTCGTCCCGGCCGAGCAGTTCGTCGGTCAGCAGGGACCCGTACGAGCTGCGGGCCGCGGCGGCGGCGTTCGAGACGAAGATGCGGGGGTCGTCGTCGCCGTCCACCCGGACGACTCCGAACCAGGCGTCCTCCTGCTCCAGCAGGGCCACCACCGTGTCGTCGTCGACCGCTGCCTCTCGGGCCAGATCGGCCAGATCGGTCAGCGTCTCCACATTGTCGAGCTCCGTATCGCTCGCTTCCCACCCGTCTTCGGTGCGCGCGAGCAGTGCGGCGAAGTACACCGTGACTCTCCCACTGGTCATAGGCGTGCCGGGCCGGGGCGGGGCGGCGTGCACGCCGGTGGTCCCGCCCCTTCGGAATCGTGGCAGAAACAACGCGTTCGCGCGGGGTCTTCGACGCTGCGTCGTGCGGAGGTTGTGCGAGATGTCGCTCACGTGCCGCAGCATTACCGGGCACCGGGGCCTGTTCCGCTCTCAGCGGAATGCCCTCGATTACCAGCGGAAAGAGCGCATCCGCATGGCCTGGCGCATCCGCTCGGCCCGCACCCGGCGCGGCTGGACGCGGTTGCGGAGCTCCTTCGCCTCGTGCAGTTCGCGCAGGAACTGTGCCCGGCGCCGTCGGCGCGCCGCCTCGCTCTCGGGGTCACGGGCGGTGCCCGCGTCGTCGATGTCGTCGATGTCGTCGGCGTCGTCGGTGTTGTCGGTCCACTGGGGGTCGGGCACGCTGCACACCACCTCGGCGAGGACTGCGCCCGAGGACGCGACGCATGGTCGGGCGTACGTGCCCACTTTCCCGCTATCCGGTGCAGTGATGCCAGCCGGGCCGCGCCATCGTGTCCGGCGGCCGGGCGGTGCACGGCGGGCGCCGGGGCCCTCCGCCTCGGTTACTGTCGATGTCATGCGGATCCACGTCGTCGACCACCCGCTGGTGGCGCACAAACTCACCACTCTGCGCGACAAGCGCACCGACTCCCCCACCTTCCGGCGGCTCGCCGACGAGCTGGTCACCCTGCTCGCCTACGAGGCCACCCGGGACGTGCGCACCGAGCAGGTCGACATCGAGACGCCGGTGACGGCGACCACCGGCGTGCGGCTCTCGCACCCGCGGCCCATGGTCGTGCCGATCCTGCGGGCCGGTCTGGGCATGCTGGACGGCATGGTGCGGCTGCTGCCCACCGCCGAGGTCGGCTTCATGGGCATGGTCCGCAACGAGGAGACCTACGAGGCGCACACCTACGCCACGCGGATGCCCGACGACCTCTCGGGCCGGCAGGTGTACGTCGTCGACCCGATGCTGGCCACCGGCGGCACGCTGGTCGCGGCGATCCAGGAGCTGATCAAGCGCGGTGCGGACGACGTCACCGCGATCTGCCTGCTGGCCGCGCCGGAGGGCGTCGCGGTCATGGAGAAGGCGCTGGCCGGTACGCCGGTGACGGTGGTCACCGCGGCGGTCGACGAGCGGCTGAACGAGGACCGCTACATCGTGCCGGGCCTCGGCGACGCGGGCGACCGGATGTACGGCACCGCCGGCTGACCCCACCCTTCTTTCCGAGCAGCGATCGGGCCCCGCACCATCCGGTGGTGCGGGGCCCGATCGCATGGCCGCCGGGTGTTGCGGCTTCCGTACGGTCAGCAGGTGGCGTCGCGGGCCGGTTCCTGAGCCGGACGGTTCAGTACGGCCAGGGACTTGGCGGCGGCCTGCGGGGTGGCGAGCTCCTTGAAGGCATCGCCGATGATCAGGTCGAGATCGGCGCCCTTGCGGCCGTCGGTCTTCTGCTCGGCGCCGGTGAGCTGGGTGGCGAGCACCTTCAGCGGGCCGTCGGCCGCCGCCGTGGGGCCGAGGAGTATTCCGGCACCCTTGACCTTCTTGTCGTAGGCGGCCGGGGCGTTGCCCACCTTGCCGATCTTGAAGCCGCGCTTCTTGAGCTCGTCGGCGGTGCGCTTGGCGAGCCCGGACCGCTGGGTGGCGTTGAAGACGTTGACGGTGAGGGTGCCGGGCGCGGGCGGTTTCTGTGCGGCCGGCGTGGCCCGTACCGCGGTCTTCCCGCCGCCGTCCGGGCAGTGCTTCTTGTCCTGGGCGGCCTGCGCGGTACCGGACCGGCCACCGAAGACGTCGATGAGCTGCAGGGTGCCCCAGCCCACCAGGCCGAGCGCGCAGGCCGTGGCGAGGAGGGTGAGGACGATCCGGCGACGGTGGCGGGGGCGGCGCATCCGCGGATACCTGTCGCCCGTGATGCGGTACTTCTTACCGCCCATGCCCGGGGGCGTCAGCATGCTCATGGGCGCAGCGTAGTGCGGGTGACAGGCCGTGCCTACTAGATGATCAACGCGTGGCGCGAGACCCAACCCAAAAGGGTCAATTCGGGCAGGGTGGGTTGGGTGGGGACGTGCCGGGTCGGGCGGTAAGGGCCGGTTTTTGCCCGGTGTGCAGGGGAGTCCGCGGCGGCCGGCGTGCGGGAGCGGCCGGGCCTCGGCGCAGGGGTGGGTCCGGCAGGGGGTACGTGCCGTTCGGGCGCGGGCTGCTGGCGGGGTGTCAGTCCAGTTCGAGGACCCGGGCGTGCAGCACCTGGCGCTGCTGGAGCGCGGCGCGCACCGCGCGGTGCAGACCGTCCTCCAGATACAGGTCGCCCTCCCACTTCACGACGTGCGCGAAGAGGTCGCCGTAGAACGTCGAGTCCTCGGCGAGCAGCGTCTCCAGGTCGAGCTGCTGCTTGGTGGTCACCAACTGGTCGAGGCGTACCGGGCGCGGGGCGACATCCGCCCACTGGCGGGTGCTCTCCCGGCCGTGGTCGGGGTACGGCCGCCCATTTCCGATGCGCTTGAAGATCACACGGAAAGCCTACCGGGCGAGCGGCACCGGGCGCAGCCATCCCGCAGCGGTGGAAAGGTGATCTTTGCCCGAAAACCGGGACCGAAACCGCCGATGACCTGGTCCGGGCCCGGGGCCTGCCGGGCAGGCACCCGCCAGGAAGTCGCTGCGCGGGCCCCCGGATCCGCCTCACCAGCGCAGGGCGGCCGCCCGGCTGGGTTGCCAGTACGTGACGCGGGCGGTGTGCGGATCGACCCGGGCCGGGGTGCGGTCGTCCAGGCCGACCTGGGTGGGGACGGTGTGCGCGGCCAGCGCGACCCCGAACTGGGAGACCTTCCGGCCGCTGCCGCCCGTACCGGTGGTGATCAGGGCGTAGGCCGTCCCGTTGGGTGCGAGGGTGGCGACGGAGCCCGGCCGGCTGCGCCCGATCACCGGCACGGCGGGTCGGCGGCCCTCGCCGAAGCTCAGCAGCACATGGTGCGGAGCGGCGAAGTCGCAGGGCCGGTTTGCGTAGTTGGTGACCGTCAGCAGCATCCGGCGGGCCCGGTGCGGCAGCGCGCCGGCGTGGAATCGGAGCATCTCGGGCGTGCAGATGACCCGGCCGCCCGGACCCCGGGGCGGACCGCCGTCCGTCACGGTCGGCGAGGCGGGGGCCGGGGAGACGGCGGTGGCCGGGTCGTCGGACCGGTTGGCGCCGGTGCCGTGGCAGGCGGCGGCCGGCGCGAGGACGGCGGTGACGGTCAGCGCCGCGGCGAGTGCCCGGCGGGCGGAGGTGAAGAGCGGCGGCATGAGGGCTCCCGGACGGTGGCGTGTACCTGACCTTCCGCGCCGCCGCTGCTGATCGGCTAACGCGCGGCTAACGCCCACGGGCGCGGAACCCCCTGCGTACGGAACGCCGCCGCACCGGTCACCCCGGACGGCAAGGTCGACTGGCCCGGCTTCGACGCGCCGCACGCCCAGCGGGCCGTCCTCCGCTCCGTCGAATACGGCTACGCCGTGATCCGGCGGTCCGTGCGCGGCGTCGCCACCGCCGTCGACCACCAGGGCCGGATCCGGTCCACGGCCGACCACTTCACCACCAGGGCCGGATTCGGTCCACGGCCGACCACTTCACCGCGGACCGGCAGGCCCTCGTCGCCCAACTGCCCGTACAGCCGCGCACCGAGACGGTCTACGGCGCGGCCGGCGAGGTGTTCGCCCTGCTCTGCGCGGTCGGCACGGTGCTCGTGCCGGGGGTGGGAGTCGCCGACGGGCGCGCCGTACCGCTGCTCCGCGGCGGCTTTGGCGGCTCGGTGCGCGGCGCCCGGGACGGCTCGCCGTCCGGCCCCGGCGAGGCGGTGGCTCCGGACGTACCGCCCGGGGACGTACTGCCTGCGGATGCGCCGCCTGCTGACGCACCGTCCGGGTCGGCACTGCCCGGGAACGTGCGGCCGGGCGAGGGGCGCGCGGACGGCCCGGGGAGCGACGGCGACGGCGACGGGCGTACCGGGCGCGGCGGCGTCGCGGGCGCCGGCCGGTCGGACGGGCCCCGGGACGCGTCGGGAGCGGCCGCGAGATAACCGAAGGCGACGGCCGCGGCCGCCACGGCCGCGGCCAACGGCAGGCCGAAGCGGCGCAGCCCGGGGTGGCGCAGCCAGGACGGGCGCAGCCAGGAGTGGCGGGCTCGGGACCGCTGCGGGTCGGCCGGCCGCCGGGCGGGGTGCGACCGCGGCCCGGGCGGCGCGGCCGGCCGCAGGTCCCGGACGTCGATGCTCTCCGCGCGCGCCGCGAAGGCCCGCCGCAACCGGTCTTCCACCGGCCGCACGGACCGCCTGCCAGGACCGTTCATGACCGCCCCTCCAAGATCTTCTCCAGGGAGTCCAGCGCCCGGCTGGCGATCGACTTCACCGCACCGCGGCTGATCCCCAGCGTGGCCGCGATCTGAGCCTCCGTCAGATCGCCCCAGTAGCGCAGCACGAGCACCTCCCGGCGGCGCGCGGTCAGCCCGCTCAGCGCGGCGAACACCTCGCGGTGCTCCTCGTCCAGCACGATCCGCTCCTCGGCGGACGGCGCGTCCGCCTCGTGGGGCGGGGTGTAGTCACGCGCGGTACGTCGGCGCCGCAGCACCGAACGGGCGGCGTTCACGACCGCGGTACGCAGATAGGCCAGCGCGTTGTCGACGTCCGCGAGCCGCTCGCCGTGCCGCTTGTAGAGCGCGGTGAACGCGTCCTGGACGACGTCCTCGGCGGTGGCCCGGTCGTCGACCAGCAGCACCGCCAGCCGCACCATCGCGAGCCGCTGCGCGTGGTAGAGCTCGCTGATCGTGGGCGGGGGGTCGGGCGGTGGGGTGGCGGGGACGGGCCCCGGCGCGGGTGTCGACGCCGGCCGGGGCCCCGCGGGCCGGGAGACGTCGCGGGGGGAGGCGTCGTGGTGGGGCGTGTCGTGGTGGGAGGTGTCGTGGTGGCCGGCCGCCGGGCGGACGGTGTGCAGCAGCCACCGCGCGGGCAGCAGCCACCGCGAAGGCACCAGCCACCGCCACCGGGCACGCCGGCGCCCCGGCACGGCGAACCGGACCGGGGCGGGGCAGACGGCTGCGGAGTACTCCATGGACGTACGTACCGGAACGGGCGGCGCGGACGGACTCAGCCGCGCCGGCGGCGGACCGCGTAGACGGTGGTGCCACCCGCGGCGATCAGCGCGGCCGCGGCACCGCCGATCGCCGCGGTGGTCCCGGAAGAGGCACCGGTACGCGCGAGTTGCTTGCCGCCCCCGGCGGGCGCGGACGACGGAGACGACGAAGACGACGGAGACGACGAAGACGACGGAGACGACGAAGACGACGGAGACGACGAAGACGACGGAACGGGGCTCGGCGCCGCGGTCGGCTTCGTGCTCGGCGGCACGCTGGGGCTGGGCGTCGCCGTGCTCGGCCGCGGTCCCGGCCGGGTCGGCGAGGCGGACGGCTCAGGGCGGGAGGAGGGCGGGGCGGTCGGTCCGTGGTGGCCGGGAGTGGTGGGCCGGGCACTCGGCACCGCGGACGCACCGGCGGCCGGCGAACGCTCCGCGGCGTACGCCGACCCGGCAGCCACCACCGGGACGGCGAGCACCGGTACGACGGCCAGCGCGAGCGCCGCGACGAGCCCGGCGCGGGCAGGGGCCCGGTGGGCGGGGGAGGGGGCGTGCCCCGTGGTGGGGAACGAGGTCGGGTCCGTGGTGGGATCCGTAGGGGGGAACGGGGTGTGCTTCGGGGTCACGGTCGGCTGCTCCACGTTCATGCGTCGAAGGGCGGCGCCGATTGGCGCCCTCACCCCTCACGACGCCCGGCGGACGCGGGGGTTGCCGCACGCACCCGGATTTCTTCCGCGCACCGCTTCCCACCGCGTCCGCCGGTTCCGCGCATCGCCTTCCACTGCGTCCGCCGGTTCCGCGCATCGCTTTCCACCGCCGGTTCGCCGCAACGGCGCGCGCCCTCGGCCGGTTGCCTCAGATCGTCGACGCGTCGATCACGAACCGGTACCGCACGTCACTCGCCAGCACCCGCTCGTACGCCTCGTTGATCTGCTCCGCGCTGATCACCTCGATGTCCGCGCCCAGCCCGTGCTCACCACAGAAGTCGAGCATCTCCTGCGTCTCCGGAATGCCGCCGATCATCGACCCGGCGAGCGACTTCCGCCCCGGGATCAGCGCGAACGCCGCGACCGGCAGCGGGTGCTCCGGGGCCCCGACCTGGACCAGCGTGCCGTCGGTGCGCAGCAGCCCGAGGTACGCGTTCAGGTCCAGGTTCGCCGACACGGTGTTGACGATCAGGTCGAAGGTGCCCGCGAGCTGCTCGAACGTGGCCGGGTCGGAGGTCGCGTAGTAGTGGTCCGCGCCCAGCCGCAGGCCGTCGTCCTTCTTGCGCAGCGACTGGCTCAGCACGGTGACCTCCGCGCCCATCGCATGCGCGATCTTCACGCCCATGTGCCCGAGTCCGCCCAGACCGACCACGGCCACCTTCTTGCCGGGACCGGCCTTCCAGTGGGCGAGCGGGGAGTAGAGGGTGATGCCGGCGCAGAGCAGCGGGGCCGCGGCGTCCAGGGGGAGGGAGTCGGGTATGCGCAGCGCGTAGTTCTCGTCGACGACGAGGTGGGTGGAGTACCCGCCGTGGGTGGTCTCGCCGTCCCGGCCGGTCGCGTTGTACGTACCGACGTTGCCGAGCTCACCGGTGCAGTACTGCTGCAGGCCGGCCCGGCAGTTGTCGCACTCGCGGCAGGAGTCGACGAAGCAGCCGACGCCGACCCGGTCACCGGTCCGGTAGCGGGTGACCTCGGCACCGACCTCGGCCACCACACCGGCGATCTCATGGCCGGGGACGATCGGGAAGTTCCCGCCGTCGCCCCACTCGGCGCGCACGGTGTGGATGTCGGAGTGGCAGATGCCGGCGTACTTGATCTCGATCAGGATGTCGTGGGACCCCAGCTCGCGGCGCGGAATCGTGATCCGCTCCAGCGGTGCTTTCGGGGCGGGGGCGGCGTACGCAGAGACAGAGGTGTGGGTCATGCCACCGAGAATGCGTGGTTCCGCTTTCCGTAACCAGTGCACCGTTCAACATATGCACAGCAGGCCTAGTACTGGCGGAACCACCTTGGGACGGCGGGCGGGCCTACGACGCCACGGCCCCTACGGGCACGGGGATGCGCCCGGGTCGGGGCATGCGCCTGGCCGTGGTCGTGGGCAGCACGGGTACGGCCATGCGCAGGGGCACAGGCGCGGGCGTGGCCGTTTTGCGCATGGGCATGGGCACAGGCGCGGGCGTGGCCATGGGCATGGGCACAGGCACGGGCGTGGCCGTGGGCATGTCGTCAGGAGAAGACGACCGACCGCACCTTCAGACGCTCGGAGGCATTGCCGCCGTTCGGCCGAAGGTTGAAGTAGTCGCCCGTGCAGTCGGCGCCGGCGAAGACCGTCGCCGTGGAGCCGGTGTAGTTCCTCGGCGTGTGCGCGGGCGGAACGGCCGGGTCGGCGACCTCCGGCAGCGTGATGCACTCCCGGCTGGGCGGATCGTCCAGCAGCCCCAGGCGCGGGATACCGGTCCCGTCGTCGTAGATGTAGCTGAACGGGCCGGTGGCCGCCCCGGCCGGGGACGCCGGCAGCCCGACGGCGAGCGCGAGGGCCCCGACCGCGGTGGCGACCGCGGTGACGGATCGACGCAGACGCCCGGGCCGACGCACGGACCCACGCCTCGGCTCACGCACGGACCCCTCCCCAGGCTCACCCACGGACCCGCCCCCGGACAGGCCCACGGAGCCTACGGACAACACGGTCTCGGAGACGCTCTCCGACATGCTCTTGGACACGCTCTCGGACATGCTCTTGGACACGCTCTCGGGCACACGCATGGGCAGCTTCCTTCCCTACTTCTCCCGCGGGGGGCTCGGCGCCCCCGCGCGAAAAGCGAGCTGCCCATGCGCACGCCCGACGATGTGCCCGTCACACGAAGGAGTACTGCCGAATCGATCCGGCGGGCATCGCCGATCGATCCACGGGCATCGCCGGGCGCCGCCCGCCGACGGCTACACCCGCTCGACCTGCTCCACGGTGATCGCGGCCGCCGGGCAGATCGCCGCGGCCTCCCGCACCGCGTCATGCAGCTCCGCCGGCGGCGCGGCATCGAGCAGCACGACGATGCCGTCCTCCTCCCGCTGGTCGAACACCTCGGGCGCGGACAGCACACAGCTCCCGGCCCCGCAGCACTTCTCCTGGTCGATGTGGACGCGCATGACTCTCTCCTCAGTGGGGCCTCAGTGGCGCCTCAGTGGTGGCTCAGTGGTTGTTCAGCGGTGGCAAAAAACGGCGGGGCCGGCGCCTGGCACCGGCGGTGGGACCGAACGACGGGCAGGCCGTGGTCCGGCTCACCACGCAACCGGCAGCGCGTACACCCCGTAGACCCCCATGTCGTGCCGGAAGCGGATCTCCTCGAAGGCGACGTCGAGCCGCAGGTCCGGGAGCCGGCGGAGCAGCGTCTCCAGCGCGATCTGCAGCTCCACCCTGGCGAGCGGCTGCCCCAGGCACTGATGGACACCGAAGCCGAACGCCACATGGCGGCGCGCATCGCGCCCGACGTCGAGCGCGTCCCCACCGGGGAAGACCTCGTCGTCGCGGTTGGCGCTGTTGAGCGTGCACAGCACGCCCTCGCCGGCGCGGATGGTGACGCCGCCGAGCGTGACGTCCTCGGTGGCGATCCGCGGCAGACCGTTGTGCACGATCGTCAGATAGCGCAGCAGTTCCTCCACGGCACCCTTGATCAGCGACGGGTCGTTGCGCAGCCGCGCCATCTGGCCGGGGTTACGGAGCAGCGCGAGCGTCGAGAGGGCCGTCATGTTGGCGGTCGTCTCATGCCCGGCGACCAGCAACAGCCGCCCCATCGACGCGATCTCGTCGTCATCGAGCTCGCCCCGGGCGACCAGCCGGCTGACGATGGCGTCGTCCGGCCGCTCACGCTTGGACCCGGCGAGCCGGACCAGGTACGCGTGCAGTTCCTGCTGAGCGGTCCGGATGTCCTCGGGCCTGGACCGGAGGCTGAGCAGGATGCCGCTGCGCTGCTGGAAGAACTCATGGTCCTCGTACGGCACGCCGAGCAGCAGGCAGATCACCAACGAGGGCAACGGCAGCGCGAATTCGGCCACCAGGTCCGCCGCACTCCGCCCGTCGGTCATCCGGTCGAGCAACTCGTCGGCGATGCGCTGCACCTCGGGCCGCATCGCCTCCACCTTCTTGACCATGAAGTCGGCGGTGAGCATCCGGCGCAGCCGGGCATGCTCGGGGTCGTCCATGCGGAGGAAGGTGGGGTTGTTGGCGACGATTTCCCGCCCACCGGCCGTGAGGAACGGAAACCCGGGCCGGGTCGCATCAGCGCTGAACCGCGGGTCCCCGAGCACCGCCCGCACATCCTGATGCCGCGTCACCATCCAACACGACGACCCGTCCCACAGCGTCACCCGCGCCACCGGCTGCTCCCGCCGCACCCGCTCCACCCCCGCCGGCGGATCAAACGGACACCCGTCCCCCCGCCCCACCGGCACCACCAGCCCACTCTCACTGGCGAGAGGGGCGCTGCCGGGGTCACTGGTGGCGTGGGTGGTTCCGGGGCGGTGGGTGCTGCTGATGGTGCTGGTGTTTCCGATGGTGCTGGTATTTCCGATGGCGCTGGCGTTTCCGATGGTTCCGGAGTTGCCAGCGGCCCCAGCAGTCCCAGCGGTACCAAGGGCCTCAACGCTGCCGGCGCTATTCTCCACGTCGATGGGTTCTACGGTCGTCATTCGGCTGGTCCTTCCACGATCGGGACACGGCTCTGCCGTGGCCAACGGTGCGGGGTGGCGCCACTCCTCGACGGGGCGTTGCAAGCGCACGACACGACGTCCGAATTCCGGCCCGGCGCGCACACAACTACTTACCTAAGTTAAGCAACTAACCGTTCACACGTTAACTCAGCGCCGGCAAGCGACGGAAGGAAAGATCCGAGCCTCCCCAAGGTTGGCTCAAAACCGAGGCCCCACCCGCCCCACAGGCCCCACCCGCCCCACAGGTCCCGCCCCGCGCGGGCCGCCGCACCCGAACCGCCACACAGGCAGCAGAGTTGAATGGGCACCGGACCCGGCAGGCCCGGGTGAGGGAACCGGCACGGAGGGGGCACGAGCACCGCTCCGACCCGGGTGCGAGAACCGTTCCGATCGGGGTACGAGCACCGATCCGGCTTGGGGTACGAGCACCGATCCGACTGCGGTGCGAGAAGCGCTCCGGTTCGGGTGCGAGAACCGTTCGGCTGCGGTGCGAGAGCCGTTCCGGTTCGGGTGCGAGAACCCTTCCGGCTGCGGTGCGAGAACCGTTCCGGCTCGGGTACGGGAACCAGCGTGCAAACAGGTACTGAGCAGCGCTGATCCTGGTATGCGCTGGGGGGTTCCGGGATCCCAAGGGCCGCTAAAGTGCCTGCATGCCGGACCCCGGAAGAGACCAGGACCCCACCGCCGCGCTGCAAAGGGTGCTGGCCACGCTGTCCTATCTGCTCACCCGCTCACGGGCTCACGAGCGCCAGGCGGCTCAGGCGGGCGTGACGGCGGCCCGCTCCGATCTCTGGCTGTTGATGGCCCTGGAGGACAGCGGCGGCGTCTGCCGCGTCGGCGATCTCGCCGAGCTGCTGATGGTCGAGCCGCCCCATGTCACCCGGCAGATCGGCCAGTTGGAGGCGCAGGACCTGGTCGAACGTACGCAGGACTCGCTGGATCGGCGCGCCCGGAAGGTGGCAATCACCCCGCACGGCAAGGCCGTCCTCCAGCGCCTGCAGCAGACCAGTCAGGCCGGCCTGCGTGACGCTCTTGCGGACTTCGACGACGCGGACGTCGCCGCCACCGTCGCCGTCCTCAACCACCTGGTCGGCTACGCCCGGCACAAGCACGCCGAGCACGCCGAGGAGGAACGCCAGCGGCGCCGGGGCGCTTGAGGCCGTTCCCGTGTGGTTCGCCTTGCGTGGTTCGCCTTGCGTGTGCCTCCTTATTCCGGCAACGATTACGGAGAGTTATTAGTTCCGGGTTGAGTGTCGCTGATTGTGATGGAGTTGGGGGTGGGGTGATCGCCCCGCGGGGTGGGGTTGGGGGT
>NZ_JAZBJP010000065.1:0-21704 GCF_036352915.1 Streptomyces bugieae | reverse complement strand
GACTGATCCAGGCCCTCGTCGAGTCCTGCCTGCGCGGCGGGACCGGTGCCCGGCTCGTCGTGCCCGACGCTCTGGACGCGTTCACCTTCCTGTTCTCCGAGTCGGCGGGCCGTGCGGTCGTCGCCGTACCGCGAAGCGAGGAAGTCCGCTTCACCGACATGTGCACCGTCCGGGGCCTGCCGGCCACCCGCATCGGTGTCGTCGACGGCGAAGAGATCGACATCCAGGGCGAGTTCAGCATCCCGCTGAGCGAACTGCGCACCGCCCACGAAGGCACCATCCCGGGGCTGCTGCCCTGACGAGATGGTGGTGGCCGTGGACTCGCCGTATCAGCCTCTTCTTCAGGGAATCAGCACTCTTCGTCCCACCACCCGGTAGCCGTCCCGGGCGATCCGTCGTACGACGTCGACCAGCAGTGCGCGCTCGACCTCCTTGATGCGTTCGTGCAGCGTGGTCTCGTCGTCCTCGTCGCGTACCTGCACCACGCCCTGCGCGATGATCGGCCCGGTGTCCACGCCGTCGTCGACGAGGTGCACCGTGCAGCCGGTCACCCGGACGCCGTAGGCGAGGGCGTCGCGTACGCCGTGGGCGCCGGGGAAGCTGGGCAGCAGGGCGGGGTGCGTGTTGAGGACGCGGCCGCCGAACCGGGCGAGGAACGCCTTGCCGACGATCTTCATGAAGCCGGCCGAGACCACCAGGTCCGGCCGGTGCGCCGCGGTCGCCTCGGCGAGGGCCTCGTCCCACTCCTCGCGGGTGGTGTGGTCCTTCACCCGGCACACGAAGGTCGGCAGGCCGGCGCGCTGGGCACGTTCCAACCCGGTGATGCCCGGCCGGTCGGCGCCGACCGCGACGATCTCCGCCCCGAATCCTGCGGGATCGGCGGCGATCGCGTCGAGGAGCGCCTGGAGGTTCGTGCCGGAGCCCGAGACCAGGACGACGAGACGGAGGTTCGGTGCTCGTCGCTCGATCATGTCCGCCGCGTCCCTCACGTTCGTCATGTGGGGCATGTCCGTCCTGTTCGTCGGGTGCGTCATGACAGGGCGTCCACCAGTGCGTCGCCCCGCAGGGTGCGCAGTATCCGGACCTCCCGGCCGCGCCGCTCGCGGGAGAGGAGACCCGCCTGTTCCAGCTGCCGGCAGTGGTACGTCACCGTGCCGGCGGTGCAGTGCAGCAGGTCGGCCAGCTTTCCCATGGTGACGGGCTGGTTGCCCGTCCGGAGGATGTCGGCCCGGAGATCGCCGAGCATCATGGCGAGCGCATCGGCGGCCGTCTCCGCCCGTGCGGCCTCGCCCTGCAGGAGCGGGGCGAGGCCGGCGATGGGATAGCCGAGGTACATGTGGCCGTGGTGGTCGACGTGGTAGGCGCAGGCGCGGGTGCCGGAGACCAGCGGCATGAGCGTCAATTTGCGTACCGTGACGCCCTTTTCGATCGGTGCGTGGTCGGGCAGCTGAATGTTTCCGTCGACGAAGGCGATGCGCGGACTGAGATTCGCGAGGAACGCGCTCATCGTGCCGGTGACCGAGGCCACGCCCGCGCGCTCGATTTCCCGTTCCAATAAGGGCTTTCCCTGCTGCCATACCGGCGCCACCGCGTCCCATACCTTTCGCGCCAACCCGGCGTACGCATTCAGGAAGTCCGCGGGATTGTCCGTGGCCTTTCGCCAGGCCGGCGGCACTTCTCCGCCGAATGTGCGTTCCAGGTCGGTGAGGAAGGCATCCGGCGACATCTCGGCAATGCGCCGGACCTCGTCGCGCATACTGCTTTCCTTGAGTTCGCCCCGCATCAGGAGTGACTCGGGAATGCGCAGGGAGCCGCCCGCGGTGATCGGGCCCATCACATCCGCCAGATACTCCGGGCAGGCCTTCCGCAGCAGCCTGCGCCGGCTCACCGGCACGCCCTGCGCGACACCGAGGACATCGGCCAGCAACGAGATGACCGACACTCCCGGAAGAAACGCTATGGATACGGGAATGTCGACGTTTGTGCCCAGATGAAGTCCGACCACTTCGGTCACTTCTTTTCCCCCGTTCAGAAGAACCACTGGTGAACCACGTTCACGCCTGTACGCCGGGGTTGGTCGTCCCCGGCGTACAGCAATGCTTCAGCCCTCGTCACGGCACCCCGTCGGCGGTTGCGGCACCGGAACTGGCCTGAAAAAGATCGCGTATGGAATTACCTCTCCGCGGTGCAGCACGGTGAGTCGGCGCGGATCAGGCCGAGAGTATGTGCCTCTGCTCCCCCGCAGCAGGATTGGCCCTCGCCGCACTCAGCGTGAAGAGTGGAATGTCGGCTCGGGCCGGCCGCGTGATGTCCACTTCATTTGATGTGGTGACATCAAACGAAGTGTCACCAAACCTTTGAATGACCCCCACTTGGAGCATAGTTCACGCCACGCGCCCCCGGCAACCGGCCAAAGGTAAACTACGGTCGAGTAGTTGAAGCGGATATCTTTCTCATGCTGCACTACAGCGGCACTACAGCGGATTGCCGGGACGGAATCCGCATGGCCCGGGAAGTCAAACGGAATCCTTCAATCCCGGTACCGGTCAGCGCCTCACACCCCCATTTTTCCGGCCACCGGCCGCCGTTCGTCGCCCCACGGAGAGCCGATCGTCGCCCGAATCCATTTCTGAGGACTCCCGGAAGAGGTATCTGGTTGCGCCGAGAAATGGCCATTTTCCGCAGCGCATCGGAACGCCACTCGCACCCCACCGCCATCTCATGCACCGAGATCACGTATCCCACGTATTGACTGGCTCGGCCGACCACGTGAGAGTGCGACAGGTGCAGAGTGAAACCACTTCGGACCAGGCCACCGCAGCGCCCGCGGAGAGCAAGGAGAGCCTGCGGCGGGTCGCCGTGGCCTCGTTCATCGGGACGGCCATCGAGTTCTACGACTTCTACATCTACGGGACGGCCGCCGCGCTCGTCCTCAACGAGGCGTTCTTCCCGACCCTCGACCCGGTGAACGCCACCCTCGCGTCCTTCTCCACCTATGCGGTGGCGTTCGCCGCCCGGCCCCTCGGGTCGGTGATATTCGGCCACTTCGGTGACCGGGTGGGCCGCAAGTCCGTACTGGTCGCCTCGCTGCTGCTGATGGGGCTGTCCACCGCGTTCGTCGGACTGCTGCCGGGCTACGGCACCTGGGGCATCTGGGCCCCGCTGCTGCTGATCGCCCTCCGCTTCCTGCAGGGCATCGGGCTGGGCGGTGAGTGGGGCGGCGCCGCGCTGCTGGCCGTCGAGCACGCCCCGCGCGGACGCCGCGGCCTGTACGCCGCCTTCCCCCAACTCGGGCCCCCGGTCGGCTTCTTCGCGGCGACCGGGGTCTTCTGGCTGCTGTCGTCGGAGCTCGACGACGCGGCGTTCCGCTCGTGGGGCTGGCGGGTGCCGTTCCTGCTGTCCTTCCTCCTGGTCGGCGTCGGGCTGTTCGTCCGGCTGAAGATCAGTGAGACCCCGGTGTTCGCCCGGGTGCGGGACGCCCAGGAGGCCGGCAAGGTCCCCGCGGCCGACGTACTGCGCCGTCATCCGCGCGAACTGCTGCTGGGCGCGGGCGGCATGATCATCGCGTACGGCCTCTTCTACACCGCCACCACCTACTGCCTCTCCTACGCCACCGGCACCCTGGGCATCTCCCGCAACACCATGCTGGGGCTCTCCCTCGTCGCCTGCCTGTTCCTCGCCGCCGGCACCTGGCTCGCCGCCACCCGCTCGGACGGGGCAGGCCGCCGCAAGCTGGTCCTGCTCGGCAGCGGGTGCGCCGTCGTCTGGGGCCTGGTGCTCTTCCCGCTGCTGGACACCCGGCAGCCGGTGCTGGTCGCGCTCGGCATCGGCGGGGCGCTGTTCTGCATGGGCGTGATCTACGGCCCGATGGGCGCGTTCCTGCCGGAGCTGTTCGGCACGACGGTGCGCTACTCGGGCGCCTCGCTCGCGTACAACCTCGGCGGTGTGCTGGGCGGCGCGGTGGCCCCGCTGGTCGCCACCCGGCTCCAGTCCTCGTTCGGTTCCGCCTCGGTGGGCTGGTACGTCAGCGCCATGGCGGTGGTCTCGCTGGCGTGCGTGCTGGCGCTGCCGGAGACCCGGGAGCGCGACCTGGGCTGAGCGGCGCGGCGGAGAACCGGCCGCCGCCGGGCGAACAACTACCGGCGGCGGCCCAGGAATTGACGGTCCACGTCGTTCACGACTGGAGCCACCAGCGCTCGTTCTCCGCCGACAGCGCCTTCCACAGCAGGTTGAGCGGATGGCCGGGCGGGTACGAGGCCCGCTCCCCGCGCCGGGTGAAGACGCCGACCAGGACCTCGGTCCGCGGGCCCAC
Organism: Streptomyces bugieae; assembly: GCF_036352915.1. Classification (NCBI taxonomy): domain Bacteria; kingdom Bacillati; phylum Actinomycetota; class Actinomycetes; order Kitasatosporales; family Streptomycetaceae; genus Streptomyces; species Streptomyces bugieae. Next base: position 17,392 of record NZ_JAZBJP010000065.1, on the reverse strand, counting down.
GTCCCCGACGATCTCCAGGGTGCGCAGGCCCCCGGCCTCCGGGAGCCGGCCGTCCGCGGCGGCCTCGCCGATGCCCCGGGTGACCAGCATCGCGCCGCTCACCAGGCCCGAGCGCAGCAGTTCGAAGCCGTAGTGGGCGGCCTCTATCTCGGCCGCTATGGAGAGCTTCTGGCGGTAGTCGGTGCCGTACCAGGCGGTCAGGAAGCGGCCGATGAGTCCGCGCGCGGAGATCACCAGGGGCAGCCGGTCCAGCTCGTGGGCGGGGAGGGAGGGGCCGGGGAGTCGGTCCGGCGGCAGGTTGGTCAGCAGGGAGAGGCCGCTGCGCCGCCACTCCATGACCTCGTAGGGGGCCAGCAGTTCCGTTTCTTCGCCCTCGGTGACCACCACGCTGCCGCAGACCAGGTCGAGTTCGGTGCTGCGCAGCTTGGTGAAGAGGTCGCCGGTGCGGACGTGCGTGACCTTGAGGTCGACGTTCTCGCGCTCGTAGTCCTCGCTGACCCGCTCCACGGCGTCGAGCAGGAAGCCGAGGGTGTAGCGGGTGGTGCCGACCGACAGGGTCCGGCCGAGCCGGCGCCGGGCGTCGTGCACGCCCTCGGCCCACTCCCCCAGCGTGCGGCGGGCCAGACCCACCAGTGCCTCGCCGGTCGCGGTGAACAGGGCGTCCCGGCCGCGCCCCTGTTTGCGCACCAGCTCCTCGCCGCACAGCGCGGCGAAGGTGCGGTTCAGGGTGTCCAACTGCTTCTGCACGCTGGACTGTTCGCGGCCCAGCCGGCGGGCGGCGCCCAGTGCGGTGCCCGCCTCGTGGACGACGATCAGCGTGCGCAGCTGGTCCATGGTGGTGTCAAGCAGCTCCGTCGGGTACTGCTGCGGTCCGGACAAGGCCATGCGCCCCTACTCGTACTCGCTTCCCGTCCCGGGATTTCAGGACTGTGCAGCATAGCCGGGCGCTCAATCACCGCCGGTGCAGGGGTGGTTACGCACGAAGGCCCCGGGCGCGCCGCCGAGCGGGCTCCGGGGCCTTCGTGGTTCTGCCGTCCGCTCCTACCGGTGGGTGGGGAACTCCACGACCTGCTGGTAGGTCGGGCGGTTCTGCCAGCTGATGGTGTCGTGGGTCAGCCCGCCGACCGCGCGGTGGACGATCGCGTCCGCGCACCACTGGTCGCCGGCCTTGCAGCTGGCGTCGCCCGGGTAGACCTGCTCGGCCGTTTTGGCGGTGGCCTGCCGGAGGGTCGTCAGCAGGGTGTCGCGGCAGGCGGACAGGTCACCGCCGCCGCAGTACCGCTGGGCGAGCGGGCCCTTGACCGTCTCGCCCAGTACGGAGCGCAGGTCCTTGTCCGCGTACGACCACCAGCCGTACTGGAACGCGGAGCCGGCGTGCGCCCCGGTGGGGCCGTGGCCGGCCGACGGTGACTCGTCGATGCCGAGGTCGGAGGTGAGGGCGCCGTACAGGTCGTCGCCGAGTCCGGGCTTGAAGACGCCCTCGATCATCAGCGGCCACCAGGCGTCCATCAGGCGGACCGCGTCGGGGTGGGTGTAGGTGTGCGAGCCGGGGCTGGTCTCCCGGCGCTGGGTGCCGTCCTTGCGCCAGGCCGACAGCTGCTGGACGGCGGTCTTCAGTGCGGGGTCGGTGACCGGCTTGCTGTTCAGCACCCGCAGGAGTTCGGGCAGCACGTCCTCACCGCGCAGGTCGGTGACGGCGGCCTCGGACATGGCGCGGGTGAGGGAGGCCCGGGTGACCCCGCCCTCCTGGGTCAGCGCGCGCACCCGGTCGTCCAGCAGGTTGCCGCGGTGCACCGAGCCGTTGCCGAAGCCGGCCGAGTCGTAGTCCTTGGCCTGCTTGTTGTTCCAGGAGATGTAGTAGTCCTGGTCGACGGACTGCGGATGCTGTGCGGGCGGGGTGTAGTCGCTGGTGTTGGTGGCGGGGTCGTAGCCGCGCCACTCGTAGGCGTCGTCCGCCCTGACCGGCAGGGACGGGTCGACGTCGGGGTCGCGGACGGGGTTGAGGCCGCTGTTGTAGAAGGCGATGTCGCGGGAGTCGGCGTAGAACCAGTTGAAGGCGTAGCCGATGTGCGCCGCGGCCTGCTGGAAGGACGCCGCGTCGTGCACGGCCGAGGGGTCGTTGAGCATCTGGAAGCCGATGATCGAGTCGGCCTCGTGGCGGTAGGTCGAGCGCTGCGCGGTGTAGGCGACGGGCTTGCCGCCGATGGTGGCGCGGTGGGTGACCGTGCCGTACTTCGTCCGGAAGACCTGCATCCGGTACGAGCCGGCCGCGGTCGGGTCGGCGACGGTGGGCTTCCAGGAGTTGGTGCGCTCCAGCTTCTCCATGGGGACGCACGCGCCGCGGTAGCGGTAGGAGGTGGAGTCCTTGGTGGCCGGCGAGCCGTCCTGGTTGCACAGGTCGACGGCGTAGGTGTCGGTGATGTCCTGCCCGGCGGAGGTGGCGCTCCAGGCGTAGTCCTGGCCGCGGCCGAGCTGGATGTACATCCCGACGCCGGCGAAGGAGGCGCCGCGGGCGCTGATGCCGGGGCCCTGGATCTCCTGGAGCATCAGCAGCTGCGGCGCGAAGTACCCGGTCTGCGGGCCGAAGACGGCGACGGGGTGGCCGCTGGCGGTGTGCTTGCCCGAGACCAGCAGGGCGTTGGACATGCCGCGGTGCTGGGTGGGGTTGAAGCTGCCCTTGGGGAGAACCCCGTCCTTGAAGAGGCCCTCCAGCTTCCGGTACTTCTTCGGTGCCTTGACCGGGTCCTGGGGCGCGGTCCCGCCCTTGGCGGTCGCGGCGCCGGTCCGGTCGAAGACCAGGGGCTCGGGGGTGACCGAGCCGCGGTCGGGCAGTGCCGTGCCCTTGGCCTTGGCCGGTTTGACGGCGTAGGGGAAGCTCTGGCCGTCGTGCAGGGTCTTGGCGGCCTCGGGGTCGTTGCGCTCCCGGAAGGACTCCCAGACCTCGGTGCCCTTCTGGACGCCGTACTTCTGCTGGGCGGCGAGCAGGGACAGGGCGTTGGTGACCTCGCCGCCCCCGCCGTTGCCGAAGAGGCCGCCGACGACGGAGGCCAGGGCTATCAGGTCGGTGAGCTTGAAGGGCTGGATCTCCCCGGCGTTGGTGATCGCGTCGATGTGGCCGGTGAGGACGTATTCGCCGGGGAAGTAGCGGCCGTTCTTGGACTGTTCGCGGTAGGCGTTGATGCCGTCGACGTACGCCTGGGCGTCCGCCATGGCCTGCTTGCCGCGCTCCCCGTTGTGGTCCCTGATGTAGTCGACCTGCTCCTGGAGGTCCTGCTCGGTGTACGGCGCCTGCGGCCAGAACTCCTGCTCCAGGCCCTGGTTGGCGGGCGCGCCCCCGGCGAAGGAGGTCAGCTCGCCGCGGCCGATGTGGCGGAAGAGGTCCATCAGCCAGAGCCGGTCCTGGCCCGCCGCGTAACCGGCGCCGAACTCGGTGCCGTAGCGGGTGGTGCCCTTGATGTGCGGCACACCGGTCTTCTTGTCGCGGGTGATGGTCACGTCGTCGCGGGGCGTGGTGACCTTGCCGACCTGGTCCGCGGGGACGCCGAAGGACGCGTCGTTGAAGAAGTTCGTCAGGGTGTCGTCGGTGAGCGACTGGTAGCCGCCGGCCAGGGCGGCGTACGGGCCGAGCTGGTCGGTGGAGTGCTCGGGGTGGGTGCCGAACAGCTTGTTGCCGAGGATCTCCACCAGGGTGGCGTTGCCGGTGGCGCCGGGCGGCAGGATGTCGGCGCACTGGCCCTGGCAGTAGTCGTGGGTCTCGTCGGCCGTGGTGGCGGTCGCGGTGGGGGGTGGCGCCATGAGCGTGGCACCCAAGGCGCACAGGGCTGCCACCGCGGCAGTCCTGAGCCGTCCGGTACGTCGTCGCATTCCTGCTCCTCGATGGGGGTCTCCCCCTGCTCCTCGCGGGCGCGGGGGAGAGAGGGTGGGCGGGACGTTACCGGCGGTTATCCCCGGCCGGAAGATGAACAACCGTCATCTTTTCTTCTTCCCCACAGACACCGGCCGTTGACTGTCCGACACGTCGGAACATCGCTCGCGAAACCGCAAAAAAATTCGAGGGATCCGGGTGGTGATCGGCTACGTCCCATCCCCGTCCAGTCGGGTCCTCCCCCCGGAGGTGGGATGAAATGGCCGGTTTCAGAGCCCTCGCAGAACAGGTCCGCAATCCACGACTCGTCGCGGCTCAGCGCCGCACCGCCCTGCGCAAGTGCCTTGAGCGGTTCGCCCCTTACGGGCACCGTGCCACCTGGCACCATCTGTGCACCCGGGCCGGTATCGCCACCCAGGACCGCGATCCGGACCCGGAGCGGCTGGTCGCCGCGCTCACCGAGCTGGAGGAGGCCCGTAGCCTCTGGCTCGCGTACGAGGAGGAGTTCGCCGCCCGGCGCCGCAAGGAGAAGCACGACGGCATCCGGCAGGTCGGCGCCCTCGACGACTGGCACCGCCGCACCTGGGGCGGTTGTGACATCGTGCCGTGCGAATCACCGCACCGGCATCCGGCGGCCCGGCTCGCGGTGGTGCTGCACCGCATGATCACGGCCATGGAGGCCGGCCGGCCGCGCCATGACTGCCCCGTCTGCGGCTCCACCCGCTTCGCCTGGCTCCCGGAGACCGCGGACGCCCCGGCGCCCGGCCCGGCCTGCCGCCGGTGCGGGGTGCTGGCCCCGGTGTCCGTACTGGCCCCCGAAACGCTGCGGGCCGCCCACCGGGCGCACCACATGGGGGTGTTCGCGGCGGCCTGAGCCGGCGTCGTTCACGGCCCGGACCGTGGCCGGGGCCCGTGGCCTGAGCCCGTGGCCGGATCCCGTTGTCCGGCCCGGCGTCGGACTGCGTTGCCGGCCCCGTTGTCGGACCCCGGTGTCATCCTGGGAGACATGTTGCAGGTATGTCTCAACGGGCCCCGGACCGCGGCCGATTCCGGGGCGGTGCCGATGTCGCCGGCCGCGCTGGCGGAGGCGGCGCGGCGGGCGGTGGCGGCCGGCGCCGAGGATGTCCATGTCCACCCCAAGACCCCGTGCGGCAGGGATTCGCTCTCGCCGAGCGTGGTGGGCCCGGCCCTGGAGGCCATCAAGGCGGTGGTGGACGTCCCGGTGGGCGTGACGACCGGCGCCTGGGCCGAGCCGGACCAGCCCGACCCGTCCGACGGGCCCGGGAGGTCCCCCGACCGCCGTGTGGAGCGGGTCCGGTCGTGGACGGTGCTGCCCGATCACGCCTCGGTGAACTGGCACGAGGAGGGCGCCGAGGCGCTGGCCGGCGCCCTGCTGGAGCGCGGCATAGGCGTCGAGGCCGGCCTCTGGTCGGGCACACCGGGCCCGGGGCGGTTCCTCCGCTCGCCGCTCGCGCCCCGGGTCCTGCGGGTGCTGGCCGAAATCACCGACACCGACGCCGGGTCGGCACCGGCCACCGCCCGCGCGCTGCTCACCGAGGTGGCCGGCGGAGCGCACGGCCGTCCGGTGCTGCTGCACGGCTGGGACGGCGGTGCCTGGCCGGTGCTGCGGCTCGCCGTCGAGCTGGGTCTGGACACGCGGATCGGCATCGAGGACACCCTGCTGCTGCCGGACGGCCGCCCGGCCGCCGACAACGCCCAACTGATCGCCGCCGCGCTGGCTCCGGGGGGCTGAGGGAGCTCCTCAGGGGCCGGTGCCGCGCGCGCCGTGGCGCCGGCTCAGCACCGCTGGTCGTCGCGCGCGCACCCCTGCTCGCCGCCCGTGCCGCGCCGTGCGCCCTCCGCGGGTGTCCGGCCGGCGTCCTCGCGCGGCCGGTCCCCGTCCGCTCGGTGCCGGTCGTCCTCCGGGTCCCTGGTGGTGCGGTCGACCCGCAACCGCCGTGCGCCCGGCCCCTGTTCGCCCAGGTTGTCGTAAGGGTTGGACAGCGCGCAGCGCTCCAGCGACAGACAGCCGCAGCCGATGCAGTCGGTCAACCGGTCCCGGAGCTCGACGAGTTGGCTGATCCGTTCGTCCAGTTCGGTGCGCCAGACCTGGGAGAGCCTGGCCCAGTCGTCGCGGTTGGGGGTGCGCTCGTCCGGCAGCTCCGCCAGCGCGTCCCGGATCACCGCGAGCGGGATCCCGACCCGCTGGGCCGCCCGGACGAAGGCGACCCGGCGCAGCGCGTCACGGGTGTAGCGCCGCTGGTTGCCGGCCGTGCGGGTGCTGCTGATCAGTCCCTTGGACTCGTAGAAGTGCAGCGCGGAGACCGCGGCGCCGCTGCGCGCGGAGAGCTGGCCGACGGTGAGCTCGTGAACCTTGTACGGAAGCTGGGGCACCTTTCCACCCTACGGGGTGCCTCCCGACGGCTTTTCGATGATCGCCGCCCGGGCGTTGACAGCCGGCGGCCGCACTCCGCATCCTGAGCAAGCGCTTAGTAAGCGCCGGCCGGTGAGGACGGCGAACGGATCCCGAGGAGGCAGACGGAGATGGCAGAGCCCCGAGTGTTTGGATCGCTCGACGAACTGCGGGCCGCGGTCGGCGAGGAGCTCGGCCCCAGTGACTGGCTGGAGATCGACCAGAAGCGGATCGATCTGTTCGCGGACGCCACCGGCGACCACCAGTGGATCCATGTGGACCAGGAGAAGGCCGCGGCCGGCCCGTTCGGCACCACCATCGCGCACGGCTATCTGACGCTGTCGCTGCTGCCCGCCCTCGTCCCGCAGCTGATGCGGGTGGACAACGTGAAGATGGGGATCAACTACGGCACCAACAAGGTCCGCTTCCCCGCCACCGTCCCGGTCGGCTCCCGGCTCCGCGCCACCGCGAAGCTCGCGGAGGTGACCGAGGTGACCGGCGGCGTCCAGCTCACCACGCTCGTGACGATCGAGCGCGAGGGCGGCGACAAGCCGGTGTGCGTCGCGGAGTCGGTGAGCCGGTTCTACCTCTAGGACCTGTCCGACGGGTCAGGGTCGGAAAAGGCCCTGGGGGCGCCTCCCCTCAGGCGCCGGGCTCCGGGAGGCCGTGCACGACCCGTGCGATCAGGTCGTGGATCAGGAGCTCGCCGGGCGAGCGGTTCTCGGTGAGGCGGTGCAGGTCGGCGGGGCCGAACCAGTCGTAGGCGGAGTGCTTGGACCACTCCAGGGCCGGCCGGTCCAGGTCCCCGTCGACCTCGACGAGGTAATCGGCCTCGTGCCGGAGCCCGCCGCCGTCGTCGCCGATCCAGGCGGTGACGCCGAGCAGGGTGCGCACCCGGCACAGGCGCCAGCCGGTCTCCTCCGTCACCTCGCGCGCCAGCGCCTCCAGGAGGGTTTCGCCGGGCTCGACATGGCCGCCCACGATGTCCCAGGCACCGGGGAAGAGGCGGCGGTCGGCGCTGCGCCTCTGCGCGAAGGCCTCGCCGCGCTGATTGAGGATGACCGCGCCGACCGCCCAGACCTCGCCCCGGGCGGGCACCGGCACGTCGACGCCCGGGTCCACGATGACGGATGACATGGGCACCAGCGTACGGGCGGGAACCCCGCGCCGGCGCCCCGTTCTCGCGTTCCTCCCGGCCCTCCCGGACCTGCCGGTCAGCCCTTCTCGACGGGGCGGTACGTGGCCACGTGGACGCCCGTGCCGGTGGTGACCGTCGAGACCAGTTCGAGGGGGCGCCGCCCGCCGTCCGCGGGGAAGATCGTCTTTCCGCCGCCGAGCAGCACCGGCATGATCATGAGCCGGAGCTCGTCGACCAGGCCCTCGGTCAGCAGGGTGCGGACGAGCGTGGGGCTGCCCATGACGTGGAGGTCGCCGCCGTCGGTGCCGCGCAGTTCGCGGACGCGGGCCACGGCCTCGTCACCCGGGATCCGGGTGGTGTTGTTCCACGTCAGGTCGGCGTCGCCGAGGGTGCCGGTCACCACGTACTTGCGGACGGCGTTCATGTGGTCCGCGAACGGGTCGCCGGCCCGCTCGGGCCAGGCCGCGGCCATGGTCTGCCAGGTGCGGCGGCCGAACAGCAGCGCCTCCGTCGTGGCCACCGCGTCGTTGATGGCGCCGCCCATGACCTCGGGGTCGAAGTACGGATGCGACCAGCCGCCGTGGGCGAAGCCGCCGTCGGTGTCCTCGTCGGGGCCGCCCGGCGCCTGCACGACGCCGTCCAGGCTCATGAACTCGCTGACCACGATGCGCATGGGGTGCTCTCCTCTTCCGCGCTGCTCGCGCTGCTGGGGGTACAGGGGTCTTACTGGGCGCCCACCATGCGCAGCACGAGATCCGCGTAGAGGGCGCCGACCTCGTCGGGGGTGCGGGGGCCGTCCGCGGAGAACCAGCGGGCGACGTCGACGCAGAGGGACAGCACCGCGAGGGTCGTGCCCGGCACGTCGTCGGCGCGGAACTCCCCGCTGTCCGCACCGTCCTGGATGATCTGCCGGAGCAGCCGGTCGGTGCTGCGGCGCAGCCCGGCGATCTCGGTGTAGTGCTCGGGGCTGAGCGCCTGCAGCTCGTACTGGATGACCCGGGCGGTGGTGTGGTGCTCGGCGTGCCAGCGGGCGAAGGTGCGCACCGCGTCGCGGAGCCGATCGGTGGCGCTGCCCTCGGCCTCGGCGGCGGCGCCCATGATGCGCAGCGCCTTCTCGTGGCCGATGCCGCTGATGCGGTAGAGCAGCTCTTCCTTGGTCTTGTAGTGGATGTAGAGGGCGGCCGGGCTCATGCCGGCCCGGCCGGCGATGTCGCGGGTGGTGGTGGCGTGGTAGCCGCGCTCGGCGAACGCCTCGACGGCGGCGCTGACCAGCCGTCGCGCGGCGTCCGGGGTCACCCCGGCCCACTCCTCGCTCTCCTCAGCAGCCCGCTGTGCCGCCGCACCCATCGCGCACCCCGCTCCTCGATCCGCCAGGGACCTTCCTCTGACGGATCGAACACCATACCTGGCTGGTGAGCAAGCGCTTAGGGGCGACCGGGGGCTCCGCCCGGGGTGCGGCGGCGTACGGATCGGGCGTTCAGAAGGCCGAGACGCCGGTCAGCGCGCGGCCGATGACCAGCTTCTGTATCTGGCTGGTTCCTTCGTAGAGGGTCATCACCCGGGCGTCCCGGAGCAGTTTCCCGACCGGGTACTCGTCGATGTAGCCGTAGCCGCCGAAGACCTGGAGGGCGTTGTTGGCGGCGCGCACGGCGGCCTCGGAGGCGAACAGCTTGGCCTGGGAGGCGGCGGTGGTGAACGGCTCGCCGCGGTCGATCAGATCGGCGACCCGCCAGGTCAGCAGGCGGGCGGCCTCGACGTCCACCGCGATGTCGCTGATCAGCTCCTGGACCAGCTGGTGCCCGGCGATCGGCTTGCCGAACTGCGCGCGCTGGCCCGCGTAGCCGAGTGCGGCGTCCAGGGCGGCCTGGGCGATGCCGACGCAGCCCGCGGCGACCGACATCCGGCCCTTGGCCAGCGCGGACATCGCGACCGAGAAGCCCTTGCCCTCGGGGCCGAGCATCGCGCCGGCCGGCACCCGGACGCCGTCCAGGACCAGTTCGGCGGTGGCCTGGCCGCGCAGTCCGAGCTTGCCGTGGATCTCGCGCCGTTCGAGACCGGGGGTGTCGGCGGGGACCAGGAAGGCGCTGATGCCCCGGTGGCCGGGGGCGTCGCCGGTGCGGGCGAAGAGCAGCACCACGTCGGCCCAGGTGCCGTTGGTGATGAACGTCTTGGCGCCGTTGATGACGTAGGTGTCGCCCTCGCGGACCGCCCGGGTGGCGAGGTGGGCGGCGTCGGAGCCGGTGCCGGGTTCGGTGAGGCCGAAGCAGCCCACCGCCTCGCCCGAGGTGAGCCGGGGCAGCCACTGCCGCTTCTGGTGTTCGTCGCCCCAGGCGGCGATCGTCTTGGCCACCAGACCGAGGGAGACCGAGACGATGCCGCGCACGGAGGAGTCGCCGCGGCCCAGTTCCTCGGTGACCAGGACGTAGGAGAGGTGGTCACCGCCGGAGCCGCCGTACTCCTCGGGGACGGTGAGGCCGAGGAAGCCGAGGTCGCCGAGGGTCTTCACGATGCCGCGGTCGACCTGCTCGGCGCGGTCCCAGGCGGCGGCGTGCGGTGCGACCTCGCGGACGACGAAGTCCCTGGCGAGCTGCCGGACCGCGGTCTGCTCCGCGCTGAGCTCCAGATTCATCTCGGACCCCTTGTGGACGAGGAGGAGGGCATTAAATTAGCACTGCTAGTTTTTGACGAACAGCCTCTACTATGTGGCCCATGGCCCGACCCCGCAAGCCCCTGCTGAGCCGGGAGCGCATCGTCTCCACGGCGCTCGCGCTGATCGACTCCGAGGGGCTCTTGGCGCTGTCCACCCGGCGCCTCGCCGCCGAGCTGGGGGTCAGCGGCCCGTCCCTCTACAACCACTTCACGACCAAGGACGAGATCCTCGACGCGGTGGCCGACACGGTCATCGCCCAGGTCGACGTCTCGGCGTTCGCGGAGGCGGGCGGTGACTGGCGCACCGGGCTGCTCGGCTGGGCCCGTTCCTACCGCGCCGCGCTCGCCGCGCATCCGCACATCGTGCCGTTCCTCGCCCAGGGCCCCGGCCGCCGCCCGGCCGGGCTGAAGATGGCCGACGCGGCGTTCGGCGGCATGGTCGAGGCGGGCTGGCCGCCCGCGCAGGCCACCCGGATCTGCGCGATGGTCCGCTACTTCGTCGCGGGCTCGGCGCTGGGCTCGTTCGCCCGCGGCTTCGTCGACGACCCGGGCGCCTACGACCCGGCCGACTATCCGCACCTGGGCCAGGCGCACCTCCTGGTGGAGCATCAGCGCCAGGTCGACGAGGGCGCCTTCGAGACCGGGCTGCGGGCGCTGGTGGACGGGCTGGCCCTGCAGCACCCCGAACGCGTACCGCCGGGTGGCGGACAACAGCTGTAAAGTGCGCACGCCTTCGAAGGCTTCAACGCCTGCCTGGTGGCGGTCGCCTGCGCGGTCTTCCTCGGCCCGGGCCACCTCTCCACCGCGCTGCTCGCGCTGGCCGGCAGCGCGCTGGTCACCGTCCTCACCGGCGCCGCCGGGCGGATCCTGGCGGTCTGGGAACTGCCGGCGTTCACCCTGCCGTTCTGTCTGACGGCCAGTGCGCTGACGCTGGCCGCGCCCGGTTTCCGGCGGGTGTGGCACCAGGACGCGGGCCCGGCGGCGCTGCCCAGCGCGGCATCCGGCCCGGTCTCGCTCACCCTCACCGACCTCTGGCACGCCTTCTTCGCCAACATCGGGCAGATCTTCTTCATGCCGCAGTGGTACGTCGGCCTGATCTTCCTCGCCGGCATCTTCGCCGCGTCCCGCCGGGCCGGGGCGCTGGCCTGCGTCGGCAGCGTGGTCGGGACCGGCACCGCGTGGGCCCTCGGCGCCCCGGCCGAGCAGGTCGCCGAGGGCACCATGGGCTACAACGCGGTGCTGGTCGCGATGGCGCTGTGCGGGGTGTTCCTGGCCGCGGACGGCTGGAGCGTGGTGTACGCGGTGGCCGGTGCGGCCACCGGCACCGCCGTCACCCCGGCACTGGCCGCCCTCCTCGCCCCGTCCGGCGGCCACACCTTCACCTGGCCGTTCGTGCTGGTCTCGCTGGTCTTCCTGGCGGCGGCACCGGCCTTCTCCCGGCTGCGCCGGATCCCGGCCTGAACCGGACGGCCGCGGGGTTTCAGAAGACCACCAGGGACCGGCCGCCCTTCCCCGCGAGCATCGCGTCGAAGGCGGCCGGGATGCCGTCGAGGCCGATGCGGTCGGTGACCAGCTGCGACAGGTCGAGCGCGCCGGAGCGGACGTGCCCGGCGATGACCGGCAGATCGCGGGCCGGGTCGCTGTTGCCGTAGACGCAGCCGGACAGCGTCCGCCCGAAGTAGAAGAGCTCCAGGGCCGAGAAGGTCACCTGCTGCTCCTGGCCGCCGATGCCGACCACCGTGGTGCGGCCGCCGCGCCGGGTGGCCGACCAGGCCGTACGGATGGTGTCGGCGCGGCCCACGCACTCCACCGCGGCGTCGGTGCCCACCCCGCCGGTGAGCTTGCGGATCTGCCGGGCGGTGTCCTCGCCGGCGGTCACGAAGTCGGTGGCGCCCGCGGCCCGGGCCAGTTCCTCCTTCGCCGGGGAGACGTCGACCGCGACGATCGCCGCGGCACCCGCGATCCGGGCCGCCTGGATCGTGGCCAGCCCCACCCCGCCCACGCCGAAGACCGCCACCGACTCCCCCGCCCGCACCCGGGCGCTGTGGTGGACGGCGCCCCAGCCGGTCAGCACCGCGCAGCCGAGCAGTGCGGCGTCGGCGAGCGGTACCCCGTCCGGCAGTGGCAGCGCGGCCCGCGCGGGCACCACGGTCTCCTCGGCGAAGGCGGCGGTGCCCAGGCCCGGGTAGAGCTCGGTGCCGTCGGCGGTGGTGGCGTACGGGGCGTTCGCGGCGAGGCCGGAGTTCACGCACAGCCAGGGCTCGGCGAGCCCGCAGAAGTGGCAGTCACCGCAGGAGGGCGCCCAGTTGAGGACGACCCGGTCGCCCGGGGCCACCGAGGTGACGTCGGGGCCCACCGCGGTGACCGTGCCCGCGCCCTCGTGCCCGAGGACGGCCGGCGCGGGCTGGCGCAGGGTGCCGTTGGACAGCGAGAGGTCGGAGTGGCAGACCCCGGCCGCGGCGAGCCGGATGCGGACCTGGCCGGGTCCGGGCTCGGGCAGGTCGATCTCGGTGATCGTGAGCGGGGCGTTGACGGCGGGAAGGACGGCGGCGCGGACCACGGGATCTCCTCGGGGCCAGGACGGGGCGGGGCGGGGGCAGGGGCGGGACAGCCGGATCGGAGCTGCCGGAACGGAACTGCCGGAACGGTGCGGACGCTCAGAACTGCAGGGACTTGGTCTGGAGGTATTCGGCGAGGCCGTGCCGGCCCAGCTCCCGGCCGACGCCGGACTGCTTGTACCCGCCGAACGGGGCGAGCGGGTTGAAGCGGCCGCCGTTGATGTCGACCTGACCGGTCTCCAGCCGGCGCGCGAAGGCGACCGCCTCGGCCTCGTCGCCGGCCCAGACCGCACCGGCCAGCCCGTAGACGGTGCCGTTGGCGATCCGGGCGGCGTCGTCCTCGTCCTCGTAGCACAGGACGGACAGCACCGGGCCGAAGATCTCCTCCTGGGCGATGGTCATCTCCGGTGTGACATCCGCGAAGACCGTCGGGCGGACGTAGCAGCCCGCCTCCAGGGGCGCCTCGGGGCCGCCGGCGACGAGTCGTGCGCCCTCGGCGACGCCCCGCTCGATGTAGCCGCGCACCCGGGCCTGCTGGCCGGCGTTGACCAGCGGGCCGATCTTCTCGCCGGGGACGTACTTGGCGGCCGCGGCGGCCGCCAGCTCGACCGCCTCGTCGTACCGGTCCCGGTGCACCAGCATCCGGGTCCAGGCGCTGCACGTCTGGCCCGAGTTGGCCATGACGTTGGCGACGCCGACGCCGACCGCCTTGGCGAGGTCGGCGCTGGGGAGGATGACGTTGGCGGACTTGCCGCCGAGCTCCAGCGCCACCCGCTTGACCGCGGCACCGGCCAGCGCGCCGATCTTCCGGCCGACGGCCGTGGAGCCGGTGAAGGAGACCAGGTCGATCCCGTCGTGCTCGGCGAGCGCCTGGCCGGCGACCGGGCCGAGGCCGGTGACGAGGTTGAACACCCCGGCGGGTATTCCGGCCGCGTCGACGCACTCGGCGAACAGCTGGGCCACCAGCGGGGTGTCCTCGGCCGGCTTCAGCACGATCGTGCAGCCCGCCGCGAGCGCCGGCGCGACCTTGGCGACGACCTGGTGCAGCGGATAGTTCCAGGGCGTGATCGCCCCGACCACGCCGACCGGTTCGTGCAGCACCGTGGAGTTGCCGATCTTCTCCTCGAAGGCGTACGTACCGGCGAGTTCGGCGTACGAGCCGCAGACCGCGATCGGCGCCCCGGCGTGCACCGCCTTGCTGAAGGCGAGCGGGGCGCCGAGCTCGGCGGTGACGGTGGCGGCGATCTCGTCGGCGCGCGCCACCAGTTGGTCGCGCAGCGCGGCCAGCCGGGCAGCACGCTCCTGCGGCGGGGTGGCGGCCCAGCCGGGGAGCGCGGCGCGGGCGGCGCGCACCGCGGCGTCCACGTCCGCGGCGGACCCGGCCGGGACGGTCGCGATGACCTGCCCGTCGGCCGGGTTGACGACCTCGATCGTTCCGCCGCCCTCGGCGGGCCGCCAGCTTCCGTCGATGTACATCGCGTCGTGCTGCTTCACGTCGTGGTCCTCCCGCGCCGGCCGGTGGTCGTCGCCCCCAAACTAGCGCCGGTAGTTTTCCGCCGCCAGGGAGCCCCGCCACCTCCCCCGGTGACGGTCACCACGAGCCTAGGAGCACCGACGGGTGTCACGCGCTTGTCGAGGACCTCCGCATTTCCTCGATGACGCTGATGAATCCGGCATTGCCGTGGCCGGCCGCGATGGTGCGGTCCGCGAGCGCCTTGACCGCGTCGAGCACCTCGGTGTTGAGCCCGCGGTGCCGGGCCGCCTCCAGGACGTGCGCGATGCCCGTCGCCTCCATGACGATGTTGTCCTGGTCGCCGGAGTAGGCACCGCGCTCCAGGTCCTCGGCCATCCCCGCGGCGATGGGCGGCAGGATGCCGGCGATCGTCCCGGTGAACGGTGCGAAGTCCTTCGCCGCCACGCCCTCCGCCTCCGCCAGCGCGAAGCCGTGCACCAGCCCGGCCATCGCCGAGAAGAAGAAGCCGAGCAGCGAGAGGTCGTAGACCGCCGCCGTGCCGTGGTCCTCGCCGAGGAACGGCGCCCGGCCGCCCAGCGCCTTCAGCGTCGTCTCGTACGTCTCGAACGCCTCGCGGGCACCGCTGTAGAGGACCATGGCCTCGGGCTTCCCGATGACCGGGGTCGGCACCATGATCGAGCCGTCGAGGTAGTCGATGCCGTGCCCGGCGGCCCAGGTGGCGGCGGCCCGGGCCCGCTCGGGGGTGTCGGAGGTGAGGTTGACCAGCACCCGGCCGGACAGCCGGGCACCGATCGGCTCCAGGATGGCGTGGGCCGCGTCGTAGTCGAGCACGCAGACGATCACCAGTGGGGCGGCGGCCACCGCCTCGGCCGCGGTGCCCGCCGCCGTCGCGCCCTGGGCGACGAGTTCACCGGCCCGGCCCGGGGTGCGGTTCCAGACGGTCGTGGGGTGCCCGGCCCGCAGGAAGGCGGCGGCCAGCGCCCGGCCCATGGCGCCGAGGCCGAGGACGGTAACGGGGGTGCGGGCGTCGTTCCGGGTGTCGTTCGGGGTGTTCACAGCTGCTCCTCGTCTGCCGCTGCGGGTCCGGCCCGGTGCCGGTCCCGCGCTGCACACCACCCTGCCGACCTGCGCTTATGGTTCCCTTCGGGTCTGCTGACGGTCCCTTGGGGCAGCCTTGCGCCCGCCGCCCGCCCGCCGCGCCCCTGCCCGTACGCGGCGACCGCCCCGGAAACCAGCAGCCGGCGCACCGACCGTGGTCGGTGCGCCGGGCCGAGCGCCACCGCGACCAGCAGCGGTGCGTGGACGCCGCTGATCACGCCGATGGCGCGTGCTTCCCTAGAGGATGCCGAAGAGCAGACCGGCCCCCAGGACGACCAGGGACGTCAGGGCCGCCCACTTGACGGTGAACCTGGTGTGGTCGCCGAACTCGACCTTCGCCATGCCGACGAGGACGTAGACGGCGGGGACCAGCGGGCTGGACATGTGCAGCGCCTGCCCGACGAGGGAGGCCCGGGCGATCTCCACCGGCGCGACACCGTGCGCGGCACCGGCCTCGGCGAGGATCGGCACGATGCCGAAGTAGAAGCCGTCGTTGGACATGAAGTACGTCAGCGGGATGCTGAGGACGCCGGTGACCAGGCCCATGTGCGGGCCGAGCGCGTCCGGGATCCCGGACACCAGCCAGCGGGCCATGTGCTCGACCATGCCGGTGCCGGTGAGCACACCGGTGAAGACGGCGGCGGCGAAGACCATGCCGGAGACGTTGAGCACGTTCTCGGCGTGCGCCGCGACCCGGGCCTTCTGGTCCTTCATGTGCGGGAAGTTGACGGTCAGCGCGAGCGCGGCACCGAGCAGGAACAGCACCGGGATCGGCAGCGTCTGCAGGATGAGCAGGGTGAGCAGCGCGACGGTGAGCGCGGCGTTGAACCAGTAGAGCTTGGGCCGCAGGGTCGCCCGGTGCGGGTCCAGTCCCTGGAGGCCCTCGCCACCACCGTCGCCGGCGTCCGCTCCGGTGTCCGTTCCCGTGCCCCCGGTACCGCCGGTGCCACGCGAGACGCCCGCCCTCGCACCCGTCCCGCCGGCGCCCGCGCCGACCAGGACCTGCTCGGTCTCCTTCTCCTCGACGGTCTCCTCGACCACCCGGGTCTCCCCGAGCGTCAGCACACCGAGCCGCTTGCGCTCGCGCCGGCCGAGGACGTACGCGAGCGCGAAGACCGCGACCAGCCCGACGGCCAGGGCCGGGATCATCGGCACGAAGATGTCACCGGCGTCCAGCTTGAGCGCGGTGGCGGCACGGGCGGTCGGCCCGCCCCACGGGAGGGTGTTCATCACGCCGTTGGCGGTGGCCGCGACGCCGGTCATGACGACCAGGCTCATCTTCAGCCGCTTGTAGAGCGGGTAGAGCGCCGAAACGGTGATCATGAAGGTGGTGGAGCCGTCACCGTCGAGCGAGACGATCGCGGCGAGCAGCGCGGTACCGACCACGACCCGGACCGGGTCCGCCTTGCAGAACCGGAGGATGCCGCGGACGACCGGGTCGAAGAGCCCGACGTCGATCATCACTCCGAAGTAGATGATCGCGAACATCAGCATCGCGGCCGTGGGGGCCAGGTCTCCGATGCCCTTGAGGACGTAGTCGCCCAGGTGCGCGCCCTGTCCGACCAGGACGCAGAACAGCGCGGGAATCAGCACCAGCGCTGCCATCGGTGACATCTTCTTCATCATGATCAGCACCAGGAATGCACCGATCATGACGAATCCGAGGATCGTCAACATTTGAGGTACCTCACGTTCGCCCTTGAACATCTGCCGGGGGTGGCGGTCCAGGCACGTTAGGACCCGCAAACTTTTGTTAACAAGGCCTTGACACGCGAGCAATACGCGCAAAACTGCAGGTCATCCCACGTACTTGGCTGTCCCGCCGCGGTTGTTGCTCGCCGTTACGCGCTTTGCGGCGCCCCGCACGTACCCGTCTCTCCCGCCGCGGGGCGTCTCGCCGTTGCGCGCTTTGCGGCGCCCCGCACGTACCCGTCTCTCCCGCCGCGGGTGTTGTTCGCCGTTGCGCCTGGCGGCGGGCGTTTGTGTGTCGGGTGCGGTGCCGGCCCTCCAGACTCCGTCCTCCGGTCCACCCCCTCCCGTGAGTGGGAGGTAAGAGCTGGTTGGGGGCGAGCCTGATCCGTTGCCTGCGCGCACGTGGACGTCACGTGCACCCCCACCGGCCTTAACTTTCCCCCCAACGGGAGGGGACGGGCCGGAGGGGCCGGTTGTGTGGACGTAAAGCGTCAGCAGTCCACAC
>NZ_JAZBJP010000064.1:0-22300 GCF_036352915.1 Streptomyces bugieae | reverse complement strand
TGAAACGGCGGCGTAGGTCCGCGGGTGGCCGTTTCACGTGAAACCGCCGGGCGGGATCAGCCGATGTCGCGTCGGCGGAAGCCGGCCAGGCCGGCGGCGAGGAAGACGGCGGAGAGGGCCAGCAGCCAGACGAACGGGGCCGCGGTGGCCTCCGTGCCCGGGAGCTTGGGCAGGTGGCCGTAGGGCGAGAGGTCCATGGCCCACTGGGGGAACTTCAGCGACGGGCCGATCCAGCCGAGCGCCAGGCAGCCGCCGACCACCGCCCACACGGCCGTGGTGGCCCGGGGCAGCAGCCCGAAGGCCAGTACCGCCAGGCCGGTGAGCGTCCAGACCGCCGGGACCTGGGCGAGCGCGGCGGCCGGCACCGGCCCCACCCGGCCCAGGTCGCCGACCGAGACGCCGTACGAGACGCCCAGCGCCAGCCCGCCGAAGCCGAGGACGACGACGGTGCCGGCGTAGGCGACGGCCAGGTGGCCGGCGGCCCAGCGGAGCCGGCCCACCGCGCCGGCCAGCACCGGTTCGGCCCGGTCGGCGGTCTCCTCGCCGCGCAGCCGGAGCACCGCACCGGCCGCGTAGATCGCGGCGACCATGCCGAGCATGCCGACCATCGTGGCCAGGAAGGCGTCGGTCAGCCGCGCCTGCCCGCCCATCCGCTCGAAGATCTCGCGGGTCTGCCGGTTGCCGCCGACCATGTCGGTCGCGCCCTTCGCGATCCCGCCGAAGACCGCGCCGGCGCACACATAGCCGAGCGTCCAGCCGCCGAGGGTCGTCCGCTGCAGCCGCCAGGCCAGACCGAACGGGCCGGCCAGCGTGCGCGGGGCGGCCGCCGGACCGGGCCGCGCGGGCAGGAAGCTCATGCCGAGGTCGCGGCGGGCGGTCAGCGCGTAGGCGGCGGCGACGGTGAGCGCGGTGCTCGCCAGGAAGAGCAGCACCACCCACCAGCGCTCGTCGGCGTACGCCCGCAGGTTCTCCGCCCAGCCGAGCGGCGAGGCCCAGGTGAGCGGGGAGCCGGCGGTGCCGTCGGCGGCATCGCCCGCGCCGCGCAGCGCGAAGGCGAGGCCGAGCACCGCGCCGGTCAGCCCCTTCGCCATCCGGGCGCTCTCGGTGAGCTGCGCGGCGATGGCGGCCAGTCCGGCGAAGAGCATGCCGGTGCCGCCGATGGCGAGCCCGAGGGTCAGGGAGCCGGCGGCCGGCCGGCCGGACCGTGCGAGCCCCGCCGCGATCAGCACGACGAGTGCGGCGTTGGCGAGCAGCGCCGCCAGCAGGGCCGCGGTCAGTGGCGCCCGGCGGCCCACCATCGCGGCGGACAGCAGCTCCTGACGGCCCGTCTCCTCCTCCTCGCGGGTGTGCCGGACGACGATCAGCAGGCTCATCACCGCGGCCAGCACCGCCCCGAACCCGGCCATCCGCCAGGCGATCAGGCCGCCGAGGGAGTCGCTGAAGACGGGGCCGTACAGCGCGCGCAGCGAGCCGTTGGCGGTCATCGAGCCGGCCAGTTCGGCGCGCTCGGCGGCGGTGTTGTAGAGCGCCTCGAAGGAGGAGCCCATGCTCGCCACGACCAGGCCGAGGCCGAGCACCCAGGCCGGGATCATCACCCGGTCGCGGCGCAGGGCGAGCCGCAACAGGGCGCCGGTACCGGCCAGTTGGCGGGAGCGGGCGGTGCCGGCGGGCACCGCGGTGGCCACGGCGGTCATCGGGCGACCGCCGTCCGGTCGCGGTCGGCCCCGCCCCGTACGTCGTCCTGGTAGTGCCGCAGGAACAGCTCTTCCAGGGTGGGCGGGGTGCTGGTCAGGCTGCGCACCCCGGAGGTGCCCAGCGCGCGCAGCACGGCGTCCAGCTTGTCGGTGTCGACCTGGAGCCTGACCCGGTGGCCCCGGACGTCGAGGTCATGAACGCCGGGCAGCGCGGACAAGCCATTGGGCGGCCCGGCGAGTTCGGCCACGATCGACGTGCGGGTCAGGTGCCGCAGCTCGCCGAGCGAACCGGACTCGACCGTCCGCCCCTTGCGGATGATGCTGACCCGGTCGCAGAGCGCCTCGACCTCGGACAGTACGTGGCTGGAGAGCAGCACCGTACGGCCGCGGTCGCGCTCCTCGGCGACGCAGTTCTGGAAGACCTCCTCCATCAACGGGTCGAGCCCGGAGGTCGGTTCGTCGAGGATGAGCAGGTCGACGTCGGAGGCGAAGGCGGCGACCAGGGCGACCTTCTGCCGGTTGCCCTTGGAGTAGGTGCGCCCCTTCTTGGTCGGGTCGAGCTCGAAACGCTCGATGAGCTCGGCACGGCGCCGTGCGTCCAGTCCGCCGCGCAGCCGCCCGTACAGATCGATGACCTCGCCGCCGGAGAGGTTGCGCCACAGGGTGACATCGCCGGGGACGTAGGCGATGCGGCGGTGCACGGCGACGGCGTCGTGCCAGGGGTCGCGGTCCAGGAGCCGGACGGTGCCGCGGTCGGCGCGCAGCAGGCCGAGCAGCACGCGGATGGTGGTGGACTTCCCGGCGCCGTTGGGCCCGAGGAAGCCGTGTACCTCGCCGGCCTCGACGGTGAGGTCGAGGCCGTCCAGCGCGTGGGTCCGCCCGAAGGACTTGTGGAGACCGTCCACCCGGATCGCGGGAGCGGGAGCGATTGGCTTGGTCATGCTTCGGAAGCTACGCGCGTTTCACAAATTTGTGAAGTTAAGAAACCATATAAAGTTGAGCGGGGTGGCGTTGATCAGGGGAGAGGATGCGGACATGAGCAATGCGGAACGTGCGGCCGGTACGGACGGCGGCGACGGGCGGCGGGCTGCCGACCCCCGCGCCCCCCAGGCGATCTCCCAGTTCGTCGAACGGTTCGCGGCCCAGCTGGTGGACGCCGGGATGGCCCGCATGCCGGCCCGCGTCTTCGCCTGCCTGCTCGCCTCCGACTCCGGTGTGCTGACCTCCGCCGAGCTGGGCGAACGGCTCCAGATCAGCCCGGCCGCGGTGTCCGGCGCGGTGCGCTACCTCTCCCAGGTCGACATGATCAGCCGCGAGCGCGAGCCCGGCTCCCGCCGCGACCGCTACCGCGTCCACAGCGACCAGTGGTACGAGGCGCTGACCCGCCGGGAGAACGTCCTCGCCCGCTGGGAGGGCACGCTGCGTGAGGGCGTCGACAGCCTCGGCCCGGACTCCCCGGCCGGCCGCCGGCTCAACGAGACCCTGGTCTTCTTCGCGTTCCTGCAGAAGGAACTGCCCGTCCTGCTGGACCGCTGGCGCGACCACCGCGACGAGCTGCGCGCGGGCTACGACACCCCCGGGGGCTGAGCGCCGCGGCGGCTGACGGCCACCCGGCCCAGCCCCACCGCCCGCCCGCTCGACCCACCGCCCGGAGCCTCGGCCCTGCCGCCCTGCCGCTCGGCCCACCGCCCGGAGCCTCGGCCCTGCCGCCCTGCCGCCCTGCCGCTCGGCCCACCGCCCGGAGCCTCGGCCCTGCCGCCCTGCCGCTCGGCCCACCGCCCGGAGCCTCGGCCCTGCCGCCCTGCCGCTCGGCCCACCGCCCGGAGCCTCGGCCCTGCCGCCCGCCGCTCACCCCCGCCGCGGCAGCTGCAGTCGCCAGGCCCCCGGCTGCACCGTCCACGTACGGGTCCGCACCGGGCCGCCGACCACCGCGTCCGCCCGGTAGTGGAAGTCCGCGCCGGACACCGTCACGGCCCGCGCCCGGGCCCGTACCGGATGCCCGCCGCCCGGCCAGTGCACCACGACCTCGGCCAGCTCCCCGCCGCCGTCCCGGCCGTCCCCCCGGCCGTCGCCGACACCCTCGCCGCGACCGGTCCCGGCCCCCGGCCACCCCGCCCCGGCCTGCCCGCCCGGCACCACCGACACCCCGCGCACCGGCCGGTCCAGATCCGCCAGCAGCACCCCGTCCGCCTCGATCCGCAGCCGCTGCCCCGGCACCCGCACGCGCCGGCCGCCCGCCGCCCCGGCCTCCGTACGGGACGCCCCCCAGCGCCCGGAGGCCGGTGCCAGCAGCGCCAGCGCGGTCCGCGCGGTCCGGGCGGCCGGCCCCCACCACGGCCGGGGCCCGTCGGCGCCCACCACGGCCGGCGATCCGTCCGCCCCGGAAGGCCCCGCGCCCTCCACGCCCGCCGCGGGCTCCCCGGCGTCCACCGGCCCGGCCGCACCCGGCACGAACACCCGGCGCCCCGGGCCGGCCGTCGCGCGCCGCCCGCCGTTCCGCCCGCCGTCCCGCCCGCACGGGATCCGCAGCCCGCCCAGCACGATCCCGCCGCTGTCGTCCGTCAGCAGGTCCATCGCCCGCTCCGCGCCGTCCAGCACCGTCCGCGCCGCGGCGACGGTGTCCTGCGGGACGCCCAGCGAGCGGCTCAGCGCCACCGCGGCCGGCGCCCCCACCGGGACCATCGACACCGGCACCCCGGCCAGCTCCCGCTCCCTGTGCAGCAGCCCCACGACCCGCAGCAGCGCCCGGTCGTCGCCGATCACCACCGGCCGCCGCTGCCCCCGCCGGGCCAGCGCCCGCGCGAATTCCTCCGGCCCCTCCGGCAGGCAGATCTTCGCCCCCGAACCCCCCGCGCCCGCACACAGCACATCCCGCGCGATCCGGACGGACTCCCCGTCCGTACTGCGCGCGACCGGATCGATGACCACGAGCAGGGGGTACCCCCGATCGGAGTCCACGGGAGAGTGCCCAGAAGGCTGCGCCGACACCTCGGTCCTTCCTCAGGTAGCATCTCGGTGCAAGAGCCCCTTGCGCTATTGCGCCAGGGGCTTCGTCTATTCCGGGGCACCGGTTCGACGGCTGCAGTGATGACGGACGCGTGAACACGCAACGCCACGCCATCCACGCACGTTGGACATGCCCCGCCCGGAAGGGGTGTACGCCTGTGCCCGCACTTGTGCTGCTCGGTGCTCAGTGGGGTGATGAGGGCAAGGGGAAGGCCACCGACCTGCTCGGTGGATCCGTCGATTACGTGGTGCGCTACCAGGGCGGCAACAACGCCGGCCACACGGTCGTCGTGGGCGACCAGAAGTACGCGCTGCATCTCCTCCCCTCCGGAATCCTCTCGCCGGGGTGCACCCCGGTCATCGGCAACGGTGTCGTCGTCGACCCGGCGGTCCTGCTCTCCGAGCTGAGCGGACTCAACGAGCGCGGCGTCGACACGTCCAAGCTGCTGCTCAGCGGTAACGCGCACCTGATCACGCCGTACAACATCACCGTCGACAAGGTGACGGAACGGTTCCTCGGCAAGCGGAAGATCGGCACCACCGGCCGCGGCATCGGCCCGACCTACGCCGACAAGATCAACCGTGTCGGCATCCGCGTCCAGGACCTCTACGACGAGTCGATCCTCACGCAGAAGGTCGAGGCGGCGCTCGACGTCAAGAACCAGCTGCTGACCAAGCTCTACAACCGCCGCGCCATCGAGGCCGGCCAGGTCGTCGAGGAGCTGCTCGGCTACGCCGACCAGATCAAGGGCTACGTCGCCGACACCACCCTGATCCTCAACAAGGCCCTCGACGACGACAAGGTCGTCCTCTTCGAGGGCGGCCAGGGCACGCTGCTGGACATCGACCACGGCACGTACCCCTTCGTCACCTCCTCGAACCCGACCGCGGGCGGCGCCTGCACGGGCGCGGGCGTGGGCCCGACGAAGATCAACCGGGTCATCGGCATCCTGAAGGCGTACACCACCCGCGTCGGCGCCGGCCCGTTCCCCACCGAGCTCTTCGACGAGGACGGCGAGGCGCTGCGCCGCATCGGCGGCGAGCGGGGCGTCACCACCGGCCGCGACCGCCGCTGCGGCTGGTTCGACGCGGTCATCGCCCGCTACGCGACCCGCGTGAACGGCCTGACCGACTTCTTCCTCACCAAGCTCGACGTCCTCACCGGCTGGGAGCAGATCCCGGTCTGCGTGGCGTACGAGATCGACGGCAAGCGCGTCGAGGAACTCCCGTACAGCCAGAGCGACTTCCACCACGCGAAGCCGATCTACGAGACGCTGCCCGGCTGGTCCGAGGACATCACCAAGGCGAAGTCCTTCTCCGACCTGCCGAAGAACGCCCAGGCGTACGTCAAGGCGCTGGAAGAGATGTCCGGCGCCCCGATCTCCGCCATCGGCGTCGGCCCCGGCCGCGACGAAACGATCGAGATCAACTCGTTCCTGTCGTAGGGACCGCTTGCGTCAAGGGCCCGCGCCCGTCTTCCCGACGGATGCGGGCCCTTGTGTTTTCCTGCACTCGAACGGGTGATTCGTCATGAAACGCTTGTCCGGGCCTGGCTATGCCCGGCAATCTGGTTTTCGTCCGGCAAGGAGTGCAGCAGGTGGTTGTGGCCGGGCGCATGCCTCAGGTGGAGGGGACTTCGAGGCGATTACCTCCGCCGCGCCCGAGACCGTCACCGGCTTCCTCCGGCGATGCCCCGGCCTTCAGGTCGGGGTGCGGGTGGTGCCTCTCCATCGCCAGGGTGATGCATCGTCCGGCTGTCGCGGCGGTGGGCGGCCCATAAAATCCAGGGATCTCAACTACCGTACTCACCAACGAGGTTGAGGACTATGACGACGCAAGTGCAGTCAACTGAAGGGGTCGGGCATGCCCGGTACACCTATCGTCTGCGGGTGTCGGCGAGTGCTCGCGCCGCGCTGGGAGGCGAGTGGGATCGGTGTCGGTGGGTGTGGAACGAGTGTGTTGCACGCTCGAAGAAGGCCCACGCCGAAGGTGAGAAGTGCGGTCCGGCGCGGCTGGACATGATGCTGACCGAGGCTCGTGCCCGCACGCCGTGGCTGCGCGAGGGCAGCTCGGTTCCTCAGCAGCAGCTCATACGCGACTTCGGCAAGTCCCGCGCCAAAGCGCTCAAGGATTTCAAGGCCCGGTTGCCGATGCGGCAGCGGGCCGGGATGCCCAAGCACAAGAAGAAGCGCGAAGCCTTGCCGACGCTGAATTACACCCGGCGCGGCTTCCGACTCAAGGACGGGCGTCTGCACCTGGCCGGCGGTGTCGTGGTGCGCGTGGTGTGGTCGCGGGACCTGCCCAAGCCGCCGTCCAGTGTCCGCGTGTATCGGGACAGTCTCGGCCACTGGTACTGCTCATTCGTCGTCCCTGTGACTACCGAGGCGCTGCCCGCGACGGGCCGGGACATCGGTATCGACTGGGGCGTGAAGGAGACTGCAACCACCACGTCCGACGACCACGACCTTGCCCATGCGCAGCACGGCAAGACTGCCGCGCAGAAGCTTGCCCGGTATCAGCGCATGATGGCCCGCAGGAAGCCCAAGCACGCGCAGGCCGTATCGAAGGGCTACCGCTCGGCGAAGCGGCAGACCGCCAAGCTTCACAAGAAGACAGCCCGGCAGCGGCAGGACGCCGGCCGCAAGTGGGCCAAGTCCGTGGTCCGCGACCATGACCGCCTTGCTGTGGAGGACTTTCACCCGAAGTTCCTCGCCAAGACCACCATGGCCCGCAAAGCCGCCGACGCAGCCATCGGGGCGACCAAGCGAGCCCTGGTCGAAATGGCCTGGAAGCACGGCCGTGAGCTGCACCTCGTAGACCCCGCGCACACCACCATGGACTGTGCAGAGTGCGGAGCGAGAACCAAGCACGCACTACCTCTTTCGGAACGTACATATACGTGCACGGCGTGCGGAGCCGTCTCGCCCCGAGACAAGAACTCTGCCCGCGTGATGCTCGTCCGGGCTGGTCTCGTACCCGGCTAGTGCTGATCGTGTAAGACCCGCCGGACCGCCGGTCCGCAGGCGACGTGAGCTAGGAATCCCCCTCGTTTACGAGCGGGAGGAGTCAAGTTGGAGTTCATCGACACCCACATCGACACACCGAGGCCCTGAAGAACTACGTCCGCTGACGGCGCGGAGCGGGGCCGTCTCCTCCCCCGTCCCACCAGCTGTTGGGTGGCCGATAACCGGCGTTGTGGATGTCGGATTCCGTGTGGCGGAACTTGGCGCGGTTGTGGAACGTAGAACCAGCACGAGCACAGCCCGTTCGTCCGCATCCGCACGATCGTCCGTCCCCGTCCCGCCCGCCGAGGAGACCGTGTGATTCCCGCCGTACGAGCCCTCGCCCGCGCCGCCATGGCCGCGCGTCCGGTACCGCTCGCCGACGTCCAGGCGCGGGCCGAGCTGCTGGTCCGCTTCGGGCACAGTTATCTCGTCCCGGTCGAGGTCTTCGCCGCCTTGGCCGCCGAACTGACCGACCGGCGCCGGCCCGGTGGCCCGTTCGCCGCGCTGTGCATCAACGGGCGGCGCTGGTTCCGCTATCGCTCGGTCCACTTCGACACCCCTGACCTGCGCTTCTTCCACGACCACCGGGCGGGCGGCCGGGCCGGCTACCTGATCCGCGAGCGGCGTTACGAGGACACCGGGGAGCGGCAGTTCGAGATCAAGCTCAAGGGGCGGCGCGGCGAGACGGTCAAGCACCGGCAGCCGCTGCTGCCGGGTGACGAGCCCCTCGGCGCGGCCCCACGCGGCTTTCTCGCCTCCGTGCTGGACCGTTCGTACGGCATCGCCGCCCCCGCCGACCTGGGCCACTGTCTGGAGACCGCCTACACCCGGGCCACCTTCGTCGCGGACGGCCAGCGCATCACCTGCGACGCGGCGCTGCTCTGCCGGGACCTGACCACCGACCGCACCGTACGGGCCGACGGCGGGCTGGTCCTCGTCGAGACCAGGACCACCGGCCGGCCGACCGCGGCCGACCGGCTGCTGCACGGCCATGGCGTCCGGGCCGCCGACTTCACCAAGTACTGCGGCGGGCTGTCGGCCCTCCGCCCGGAGCTGACCGCCGCGCACTGGCAGCGCGCGGTGCGGACGGCCTTCCCAACGGCGGGCGGGCGCGCGGTCCCGTAGCTTCCTCCAGGCCGTAGACAGTGTGTCCGTGGGCGTGGTGAGCGCCATACAGACTGTCGGTACCGGTGCGCGGATCGTGATCCTTACGCTGGGAGACGTTCGCCGTGCCCATCCCTCGGCGGACCCGAGCGACCCGATCCGAGGTACTGACCGTGACCACGACGCACCCCTCTCCCGCCGCCGATCCCGCCGCCGGGTCGGCGGTCAAGGCCGCCGACCGCGCCCACGTCTTCCACTCCTGGTCCGCGCAGGGCCTGATCGACCCGCTGCCGATCGCCGGCGCCGAGGGGTCGTACTTCTGGGACTACGACGGCAACCGCTACCTCGACTTCTCCTCCCAGCTGGTCAACACCAACATCGGCCACCAGCACCCCAAGGTCGTCGCGGCGATCCAGGAGCAGGCCGGGAAGCTGTGCACGCTCGCACCCGGGTTCGCCGTGGACGTACGGTCCGAGGCCGCGCGGCTGATCGCCGAGCGCACCCCCGGTGACCTCGACAAGATCTTCTTCACCAACGGCGGCGCCGAGGCCGTGGAGAACGCCGTCCGGATGGCCCGGCTGCACACCGGCCGCGCCAAGGTGCTGTCCGCCTACCGCTCGTACCACGGCGCGACCGCCGCGGCGATCAACCTGACCGGTGACCCGCGCCGCTGGCCGTCCGACACCGCCTCGGCCGGCGTGGTCCACTTCTGGGGCCCGTTCCTGTACCGCTCGCCGTTCCACGCGGAGACCGAGCAGCAGGAGTGCGAGCGCGCGCTGGCGCACCTGGAGCAGACCATCGCCTTCGAGGGACCGCAGTCGGTCGCCGCGATCATCCTGGAGACCGTCCCGGGCACCGCCGGCATCATGGTCCCGCCGGCCGGCTACCTCGCCGGCGTCCGCGAGATCTGCGACCGCTACGGCATCGTGTTCATCCTCGACGAGGTCATGGCCGGCTTCGGCCGGACCGGCGCGTGGTTCGCCGCCGACCAGTTCGGCGTCACCCCCGACCTGCTCACCTTCGCCAAGGGCGTCAACTCCGGCTACGTACCGCTGGGCGGTGTCGCGATCAGCGCCGAGATCGCCGCGACCTTCGACACCCGGCCGTACCCGGGCGGGCTGACGTACTCCGGCCACCCGCTGGCCTGCGCCTCCGCCGTCGCGACGATCAACGCGATGGCCGAGGAGCGGATCGTGGAGAACGCCGCCGAGATCGGCGAGAAGGTCATCGGGCCGGGCCTGCGCGCGATCGCCGAGCGGCACCCGTCCGTCGGCGAGGTCCGCGGCCTGGGCGTCTTCTGGGCCCTGGACCTGGTCAAGAACAAGGAGACCCGCGAGCCGCTGGTGCCGTACAACGCGTCCGGCGCGGCCAACGCCCCGATGGCCGAATTCGCCGCGGCCTGCAAGCGCGGCGGACTGTGGCCGTTCGTCAACATGAACCGCACCCACGTCGTCCCGGCCTGCACGATCACCGAGGCCGAGGCCAAGGAGGGCCTGACCGCCCTCGACGAGGCGCTGACCGCGGCCGACGCACACACGCACTGAGGCCACGGCCCGCAGTGCGGGGCGCCGGCGCGCACAGGCACTGAGGCCACGGCCCGCAGTGCAGGGCGCCGGCGCGCTCACCACCGCCTGAGCGGCCGCCGTGCGGAGCGGCACCCCGCGGCCCTCGCCTATGGTTGGCGGGGGCCGCTGCCACCCGCGGTCAGGGACGGCGAAGGAGACGCACACGATGGCGGCCGGCGGAGACAGCACAGTCATACGTCGCAGCACCCTGCGTCAGCAGATCGCCGACGCCCTGCGCGACGAGGTCCTGGCGGGCCGGCTGCCGTGCGGCCACCCGTTCACCGTCAAGGAGATCGCCGAGCAGTACGGCGTCTCCGCCACCCCGGTCCGCGAGGCGCTGCTCGACCTCTGCGCCCAGGGGCTGCTCGACGTCGAACAGCACCGCGGCTTCAAGGTCCACGCCTTCACCGCCGACGACTTCCGGGCCATGGTCGAGGCCCGCACCCTGGTCATCGAGGGGATCTTCCGCAGCGGCGCCGAGGAGGCGCTCGCCGCCACCCCCGCCGAGGTGCTGATCTCCATCCGGCGCCGCGCCGACGAGGCCGAGCGGGCCGCCCGGGCCGGCGACCTGGACGTGCTCATCGGCTACGACCTGCGGTTCTGGCGCGAGCTCGGCAACATCGTGAACAACGCCTACATCAGCGACTTCCTGGACCGGATCCGGGTCCAGACCTGGATGTACGCGGTGCCGCTGCTGCGCCGCGCCCCCGACCTCACGAACCGCCTCTGGCACGGCCACTGCGCCCTGGCCGACGCCCTGGTCCGGCGCGACCTGTCCGCCGCCCAGCGGCTGATCGCCGAGTACAACGCGCACGCCCTGGCACTGGTCCGGTAGCCCGCGATCGTCCTGCGCGCCCGCTCTCGTCGGATGGCGCCGCGGGCACTACGCTGTCCCGACTCGGCCGTAATGGGCCGCACCCGTAGCTGTGCGTGCGCCGGTGTCCCCGTCCCCGACCGGAAGCGAGTCCTCACCCGTGGCATGTGACCTGTGGCTGGTACCCCTCGTCGATGTGCTGTGCCACAGCCCCGACAACCCGTTCTCCGAAGAGATCGCCGCCTACGACAAGGCCCTGACGGAAGCGGGACTGCCACCGGTCCCGGTCTTCAGCTACATGCCGGGCCTGTCCGGGGACGTCGCCCCCATCGCCGGCTTCGACTACGACGCACTGCACTTCCTGCGCCGCGCCTACCTGCTGCGGCTGTGCGGCCTGGAGGTCACCCCGGTCGACGAACTGGGCGGTGACTACGAGCAGTTGCTGGAGATGTTCGAGACCACCGCGCAGCAGTCCCACCTGGTCTGGCACTACGACCACGCGGGCGCGTACGTCCCGGTCGACTTCCCGCATCCGCTCGCCAACGACGAACTGCTGGAGGGCGGCGGCCCGTTGGGCTCCTCGCACGGTCTGCTGCGGGACCTGGAACTGGTTGCGCCATCCCTGGGTATCGATCCGGCCAATCCCCCGGCCGCGCCGGAGCCGCCGGCCGGGCCGACCTCCCTGGAGGAGCGGGCGGGCGCGGTGCCCCTGGACGACGGCCCGTTCGCCCGGGAGCGCCATGTCTGGCTCGGTCTGCACGCGGCGGCCACCCGCAGCCTGGGCCAGGGCTCGATGATCGTCTTCAGCTGATCCGGAGGGGCGGCGGTTCCGGCGGGGCGTGCCGTGCCGCCGCCCCGCCCGCCGTCGCCGCCCCCGCCTTCCTCAGCGCGGCGGTTCCGGCGGCCGCTGGCGCGGCATGTTGGGGCGGCCGCGGTGCGGCAGCGCGTACCGGCCCGGGGGCCCGGCGTGCTCCTGGCGGGGGGCCGCCCACGGTGTCATGGACTGGGTGGCCCGCGGCACCGGACCGGTCCGGAACTCCGCCATCCAGTCGGCCGTCTCGGCCCGCACCAGCTCCCCGAGGTCCTCGTTGAACCGCCGGAGCAGCCCCAGACAGCGCTCGGCCGCCTCGCCCGCGGTGCCCTCCGTCGGGCCGAGCACCTCGCGCACGCCCTCCGACGCCCAGTCGAACTGCAGCGCCTCCAGCCGCCGGTGGATCGCCTGCGCGGTCGCCAGGTCCCGCATCCAGCCGGCCGTCACCCCGAAGTAGCGGTCGCAGCCCACGCACACCGCCGCCAGCAGCAGGGACAGGCAGCCCCAGGGAGCCCCGCCCTCCCAGACCGCGGCCAGGTCCAGCAGCGGCAGCACCCCGCCCACCGTGACCCCGGCCGCGGCGCCCAGCCGGAGCGCCCGGGCGCCCCGGCGCTTGGCCAGCCGGTCGTGCAGGTACCAGTCGGCGGCGCGCAGCGCGCCGTCCTCGGTCCAGAGGTAGAGCGCGTCGAGGCGGTCGCCCGGGTCGCCCCAGCCGCCCGCGGGGAAGGCCCGCCCGGCGACGTCCTGGCGGGCCCGGCCGCGGACGCCGTACCGGCGCAGCGGGCGGCCGTCCTGCGCAGGGGGCCCCTCGGGCTGCATCTCCGGCTGACTCACCCGTGCACTCCCTCTCTGCGCTCTACGGAACGGATGCCTGCGGTGCCTGCGGCGGGGGTCCCTCCCATGCCTTTCGGGCTATGGGGGAGTACGGGGGGGCCGTCGCGCGCCGCCCCCTTCCTACCGCCGAACGGCTGGCCTCAGCTCCAAGATCACGCTATTTCCGCCCAGAAGTGGTGCGGAGTCGGGTAGGGGACGACGGAGGATCTCACCCGAAAGAGTTGCCGCCGCGGCGACGGACGGTTTCCGGTCGGCCCGTCCGCCGTCCGGCCGCCCGGCCCACTCGTCTAGGCTGCCTGTCGTGAAGGTCCTCGTCATCGGCGGCGGCGCCCGCGAACACGCCCTGTGCCGCTCTCTGTCCCTCGACCCCGACGTCACCGCGCTGCACTGCGCCCCCGGCAACGCCGGCATTGCCGAGGTGGCCGAATTGCACCGGGTCGACGCCCTCGACGGCCGGGCCGTCGCCGACCTGGCCGCGAGCCTGGAGGCCGACCTGGTCGTCGTCGGTCCCGAGGCTCCGCTGGTGGCGGGCGTCGCGGACGCGGTCCGCGAGCGCGGCATCCCGGTCTTCGGCCCGTCGGCCGACGCCGCCCAGCTGGAGGGCTCCAAGGCCTTCGCCAAGGACGTGATGGCCGCCGCGGCCGTCCCGACCGCCCGCAGCTACGTCTGCACCACCCCCGAAGAGATCGACGAGGCCCTCGACGCCTTCGGTGCGCCGTACGTGGTCAAGGACGACGGGCTGGCGGCCGGCAAGGGCGTCGTGGTGACCGACGACGTCGACCGGGCCCGCGCCCACGCGCTGGCCTGCGACCGCGTGGTGATCGAGGAGTTCCTCGACGGGCCGGAGGTGTCGCTCTTCGCGATCACCGACGGCGAGACCGTCGTCCCGCTCCAGCCCGCCCAGGACTTCAAGCGCGCCTACGACGGCGACGAGGGCCCCAACACCGGCGGCATGGGCGCGTACAGCCCGCTGCCCTGGGCCGACCCGAAGCTGGTCGACGAGGTCATGGCGAGCGTGCTGCAGCCGACCGTCGACGAGCTGCGCCGCCGCGGCACCCCGTTCTCCGGCCTGCTCTACGCGGGCCTGGCGATCACCTCCCGCGGAGTCCGGGTGATCGAGTTCAACGCCCGCTTCGGCGACCCGGAGACCCAGGTCGTCCTGGCCCGCCTCAAGACGCCGCTCGGCGGGCTGCTGCGGGCCGCCGCCACCGGCAACCTCGCCGCGCTGCCGCCGCTGCGCTGGAGCGACGACGCGGCCGTCACGGTCGTCATCGCGTCCCACAACTACCCGGACACCCCGCGCACCGGCGACGTCATCGAGGGCCTGGCCGAGGTCGCCGCGCAGGACGCCCCGGACGCCTACGTGCTGCACGCCGGCACCAAGCGCGACGAGGCCGGCGCGGTGCGCAGCGCGGGCGGCCGGGTGCTGTCCGTCACCGCCGCCGGGGCCGACCTCGCCACCGCCCGTGAGCGTGCCTACCGGGCCGTGGACCGGATCTCCCTGGACGGCTCCCAGCACCGCACGGACATCGCCGCCAAGGCCGCCGCGGAGGCCCCGGGCGCCTGAGACGCCCGCGCCGTGGGCCCGCGCCCCCGGGCACACGGCGCCCCACCGCCGGTTCCCGGCTTTGCCCAAAGCCATTCCATCGAGTGACCACGCCAGATTCCGGCTGACGAGACGGAGCCCCCCAACTAGGGTGCCGCGCAAGCGTCCTGCGGCCGCCGCGTCCGATACCGGTGCGGTGGCCACCGGGACGTCCGGCAAGTGGCTCACCGGCATTGCGATGTCAGTGGCCGGTGCCAGAGTGGTGGTGAGTGAGCTCGCTCGCACCACAACGCGCAATGTTCGAAGGCGTCCGTCCACTGTTCTCTCCGTCCGGCTCCATCAGGACAGCAGGGGGTGTACAGGCTCGTGGCAAGTCCGGAAACAGGCGTCCTGGCGGCGCGTGCCCGTGCCCTCGCCGTGCTGCGGGTCCGCGGCGCGGCGCTGGCCGTGGCGCTGCTGCCCGCAGCGGTGGCGGTGGTGCTGGCCGTCGGCCGCGCGACCGGCCGTGTCGGCGCGGGCTGGGATCCGGTCGGCTGGGTGGCCGGCGGGCTCGCGCTGGTCAGCCTGCTCCTGGCCGCGCTGGTAGGGGCGGTGGTCGCGCGCGCCCGGCCGGCGCTCAGCCCCTCCGTGCCCATCGCCGAGGAATCCGCCCCGGACCTCTACCGCCTCGTCCGTGACCTGGCCGACCGGCTGGAGGTCCCCGCGCCGTCGGCCATAGCCCTCACCCCGGACTGCGACAGCTGGCTGGAGGACCGTACGCACCGCGCGCACGGCCCGCCGCGCGGCGCCGGAGGGGCCGAGTCCGGTGCCGGGCGCCGGTCCGCCGCCGCCCCGGTCCTGGTGATCGGCTCGCCGTTCCTGTGGTGGATGCGGGTCGCCGAGCTGCGCGCCCTGCTCGCCCCCGTGGTGGCCGGCACGGGCCCGTCCGCGCATCCGGACATAGCGGCCGCCCGCCGCTTCATCCGCGGCCTGGACGCCGCCGTCGCGGTCGCCGCCCGGGCCCGGGGCCCGCTGCGCGGCCCCGCGCTCCGCTTCGTCGGCCGGGTGGCCCGGCTGCTGCTCCGCGCCTGCCGCGAACACGCCACGATCATGGAGCGGGCCGTCGCGGCCGCCGCCTCCGAGCGCGCCCAGAGCGTCGACTACGGCCTGCGGATCGTCGCCCAGGAGCAGGTCGGCCTGGCCTACGCGGGCTGGGACCGGCTGCTGACCCGGGTCGCGCTGCCCGCCTGGCGGATGGGCCGCTGGCCGTCCCGCCTGGACGCCGGCGTGGTCTCCGCGCTCACCGAGCTCTCCCGCCGGGACCGCCTCGCCGACGGCTTCGCCTCCCGGCTGGGCGAGCGCCCCGCCTGCGATCTCCTGGAGGAGCCCGGCGCGATCGACCGCGCCGCCTCCCTGCTGGCCGCCCGCCTCTTCCACGGCGGCCCGGCCGAGGCCGGCCCCGACTGGTCACCGGTCGGCTGGAACCAGTACCCGGAAGAGGTCGTGGACCGGAAGTGGCGCCTGGAGGCCGCCCGCCTCCACCGCGTCCTCGACGACCTGCCGGCCCCGGCGCTCGGCCCCGCGCCGGCCCCGCCCCCGGTGGAGCCGTCCCCGGCCCCGTCCTTCTCGTACGCCGGCGGCCCGGCCGGTCCGCCCGCGGGCCGCGGCGGCCCGGCGGACCACCGGCCCGGCGACGGGCGCCCCGGCGGCCCGCCGTCCGCGCCCGCGGCGCCCCCGGGCCCGACGCTCGACCGGGTCATCGACCGGCTCGCCCATGACGTGCAGGCCGGCGACCTGGTCGCCGCCCGGCTGGGTGCGGAGGTCGAGCGCGAGGAGCGCGAGGAGGCGGCCCGCCAGGCCGCCCGCGGCAGCCTGGCCGAGGACGCCGCGGCGGGCGTGGCCTGGGGCGACGGCCTGGCCGAGGGCGGTCTGCCGCTGTTCCCGCTGCAACCGCCCCGTACGGGCCGGGAGCTGCTCGCCGACCACGTCACGGCCATGGTCTGCTGCGCCGCCGTGGACACCGCCGGCGCGGTCCCCGGTCTGGACTGGCTCGACGGCCCGGCGCTGCTGGTCGACGGGGCCCGCCGGGCCGACCTGGGCAGCCCGGTGCTCAGCCTGGTCGACGACGGCGACGCCGGCCCGCTCCGCGGCTGGCTGACCACGGTCGGCGTGCGCCCGGAGAAGCCCGTCCGCCTGGTGTGAGCCGGGGCCGTGCAGGGCCCCGCCGCACCGGCTGAATGTTCCCCTCCAGTTCGTGATTCGGAGCCAAGGGCATCTAAATTCACGACGAAGGGTGACGAAGCAAGTGCGTAATGTGATGTGCTGGGGGATGGCCGGGTTCACCCAGCCGGACGCGACACCGGCCCGATCGGCCGCGGCCGGTGGGGGACGCGGGAGGGGAGTGGAAGATGGCGACGGAACACATCAGGCGCTGGGAATCGGGCGCCCTCGCCCACGCGGTCACGGACCCGTTCGGGCAGGGCCCGCTGCCCTGGCTGCGCGGCAGCGAGAACTACTTCGACTCCGGCCGCATCATCCCCTGGTACGTCGACCCCGCCGTGGCCCAGGGCGATCTGCGGGTGCCCGTGCCCCGCAAGCTCAACGGCCCGCGCACCGCCGATGACGTCCACGGCCAGATCAAGGGCTTCGCCGACACCGGCGCGGTGGCGCCCGGCGAGGCCATCGACTTCCGGGTCTCGGTCGATCCGCCCCAGCCGTTCAGCATCGACGTCTACCGCATCGGCCACTACGCCGGCACCGGCGCCTCCAAGATCACCACCAGCCCCCGGCTGGCCGGCATCGTCCAGCCGCCCCCGATGGCCGCCGGCCGCACCGTCTCCTGCCACCACTGGTGGCAGTCC
The DNA here is from genome assembly GCF_036352915.1 of Streptomyces bugieae. Lineage (NCBI taxonomy): Bacteria > Bacillati > Actinomycetota > Actinomycetes > Kitasatosporales > Streptomycetaceae > Streptomyces > Streptomyces bugieae. The sequence goes on along the minus strand of NZ_JAZBJP010000064.1, from coordinate 5,081 downwards.
TGGCGCCTCCAGGTCCCCGCGTACTGGCGGCTCGGCGCCTACGTCGCGGTCCTGACCACCGTCGACGGCTGCCGCTCCCACATCCCCTTCACGGTCCGCGACGACCGCCCCGCCGACCTCCTGCTGCTCCTGCCCGACATCACCTGGCAGGCGTACAACCTCTTCCCCGAGGACGGCCGTACGGGCGCCAGCCTCTACCACGCCTGGGACGAGAAGGGCGCCCTGCTCGGCGAACAGGACGCCGCCACCACCGTCTCCTTCGACCGCCCCTACGCCGGCGCCGGCCTCCCCCTCCACGTCGGCCACGCCTACGACTTCATCCGCTGGGCCGAGCGCTACGGCTACGACCTCGCCTACGCCGACGCCCGCGACCTGCACGCCGGCCGGGTCGACCCGTCCCGCTACCGCGGCCTGGTCTTCCCCGGCCACGACGAGTACTGGTCGGTCCCCATGCGCCGCACGGTCGAGCTGGCCCGGGACACCGGCACCTCCCTGGTCTTCCTCTCCGCCAACACCATGTACTGGCAGGTCGAGCTCGCCCCGTCTCCCTCGGGCAGCCCCGACTCCCTGCTCACCTGCCGAAAACGCCAGGGCCCCGGTCGCCCCGCCCTGTGGCGCGAGCTCGGCGACCCCGAGCAGCGCCTGATGGGCATCCAGTACGCCGGCCGGGTCCCCGAGCCGGCCCCGATGATCGTCCGCAACGGCGACCACTGGCTCTGGGAGGCCACCGGCGCGCACGAAGGCGACGAGCTCCCCGGCCTGGTCGCCGGCGAGGCCGACCGCTACTTCCCGCGCACCAGCCTCCCCGACCACACCCGCCGCATCCTGCTCGCGCACTCCCCGTACCGCGACGGCGAAGGCACCCGCCGCCACCAGGAGACCTCCCTTTACCGCGCGCCCAGCGGCGCCTGGGTCTTCGCCTCCGGCACCTTCGCCTGGTCCCCCGCCCTGGACCGCCCCGGCCACGTCGACGAACGCGTCCAGCGCGCCACCGCCAACCTCCTCGACCGGATCTGCAAACGAGACTGAGGAGCCGCCGAGCTTCCGCGCCTCCGCCCCCGTACGCGACCGGGGCGGGCCCGAAGGCCCGCCCCGCGCAGGGTCCGTGGCCGTCTCAGGCGTCCTCCGCCCTGGTGGTGGGCAGCAGCTCCCGGATGTCGTGCGGCAGCGAGTGGCTCAGCCGCTCCATCAGTTCCGGGGCCAGCGCGGCGTCCAGCACCTCGAAGACCGCCGCCGCCTCCTGGAGGGCCGCCTGCTCGGAGACCCCGCCGCGCCAGGCGACCCGTGCGGCGAAGACCGTGAGGTCGAAGCGCTCGCCGTCGCCCGGAGGGACCGCCCCGCCGGGCCGCTCCGCCGAAGGCCCGGAACCCCCGGCCTGCCGCGGCTCCCGGGTCAGATGGCCCGCCAATTCGTGCGGCAACTGCGCCGCGACGTGCCGGGCCAGCCCGGACGGCACCCGCTCGGCCACGGTCTCCAGCGTCGAGCGGACCGCTCGTTCCGCCGCGCCCCGGTCCGGCAGTGAGGCGCGCTCCTGCACCAGAGCGAGGAACTCGTGATGCTGCATGGTTCTGCCTCCCTTCCCAGCCGTCGCCTACCCGGGGTCCGCGCCGCCCATCGCGGGCGGGGTGGGTCTTCGGGAGGAATAGCCGCTTCCGCGCGGCCCGTACCGCCCCCGCCCGCAATCCACCTCAAGAGCTCAACCCGCCGCCCGCCCCGCCCGAGAGGACGCCCCTCCCTTCCGCCCCTTTCTTCCGTGTTTGTCGTCACCGGACGCCGGGAACCCATCGACAGATCCCGACCTACGGCCGACTTCTGGAGGCATGTCATGGCGGAGTCCGGGCCCGTGAGCGACACGCTCTGGGACGAGTTCCACGCCCTGGTCAATATGACCTCGCGCGAGCTGCGGGACTGGCTGAGCACCGACGCGGCGGGCGAGGAGACCGAGGAGGTCCCCGACCGGGCCGGCAAGCGCACCGGCCGCCGGGTCCTGGGAATCCTGGGCAAGCGCCGCACCGACCTCACGGAGGACGACGCGCGGATCATGGAGCAGGTCTGCGACACCGTCCGCTCCCAACGGGACGTCTCCCGCGACCCCCGGGCCGGCGGCGACTCCTGGCGCCACGGCCTGATGAGCATGGGCCACGACCCCCTCAAGCCGGCCTAAGCGAGCACCCCCACCCCTGAGACACCGCCGTACCTCGGCGTACGGGAGAATCGGTACGACTCCTGGATCAACCTACGCGGAGGAAGCGTGTCCGGTTTTGTAGAAAAGCCTGAGCCCGTGGAGGTCCCGGGGCTCACCCACCTCCACACCGGCAAGGTGCGCGACCTCTACCAGAACGCCGCCGGTGAACTGATCATGGTCGCCAGCGACCGCATTTCCGCCTACGACTGGGTGCTGCCCAGCGAGATCCCGGACAAGGGCCGGGTGCTCACCCAGCTCTCCCTGTGGTGGTTCGACCAGCTCTCCGACCTGGCCGCCGACCACGTGCTGTCCACCGAGCTCCCGTCCGGTGCCCCGGCCGACTGGGCCGGCCGCACCCTGGTCTGCAAGTCGCTGCGCATGGTCCCCGTCGAGTGCGTGGCCCGCGGCTACCTCACCGGCTCCGGCCTCGTCGAGTACCGCGACACCCGTACGGTCTGCGGCCTGGCGCTCCCCGAGGGCCTGGACGACGGCTCCGAGCTCCCCGCGCCGATCTTCACCCCCGCGACCAAGGCCGCGGTCGGCGACCACGACGAGAACGTCTCCTACGAGGAGATCGCCCACCAGGTCGGCGCCGAGACCGCGGCCCAGCTCCGCCAGCTCACCCTGGCCGTCTACGCCCGGGCCCGCGACATCGCCCGCGAACGCGGACTGATCCTGGCGGACACCAAGTTCGAGTTCGGCTTCGACGGCGACACCCTCATCCTGGCCGACGAGGTCCTCACCCCGGACTCCTCCCGCTACTGGCCCGCCGACCAGTGGCAGCCCGGCCGCCCCCAGCCGTCCTTCGACAAGCAGTACGTCCGCGACTGGCTGACCTCGCCCACCTCGGGCTGGGACCGCCACGGCGAACAGCCGCCGCCCGCCCTCCCGCAGGAGGTCATCGAGCGCACCCGCGCCAAGTACATCGAGGCGTACGAGCGCCTCACCGGCCTGAGCTGGTCGTAACGGCCGCCGGACGCCGGGCCGGACAGAAAAGGGGAGAGCCCCGGTCATCGACCGGGGCTCTCCCCTTTGTGGAGCGGACGACGAGGCTCGAACTCGCGACCTCAACCTTGGCAAGGTTGCGCTCTACCAACTGAGCTACGTCCGCATGCTCCGTGCCGAGCTCCTGTTTCCAGTCGCCCACCGCGCGGTGCGGGCTCCACTATAGCCAACCCCGAGGGCTCCCCGGGACCGCCACCGCAGGACGTATCGCCCCCGCCCGGCTCCCACCGGCGCCGAGGGCGGCCGACGCGCACCGGCCCCCGGCGCCGGCGGAACACCAGGGCTCGACTTCTTGACCGCCAACTCCCCGGCCGGCGAAACCGTTTCCGCCGGGAAGGACCCGAAGAAGGGTCCGGAACCTTCTCGCCGGTCATGCCCGGAACCCGGAAAACGATCTGCGGGCCGGACCTTCCCTCTCGATCACTTGGCTCCGTGACATGCGTCACGCCAATTCCCGCAGATCACGATTCCGGGCGGCGGTGGGAAATACAGAAGGCCCCGGTCACAAGGACCGGGGCCTTCATTCTGAGCGGACGACGAGGCTCGAACTCGCGACCTCAACCTTGGCAAGGTTGCGCTCTACCAACTGAGCTACGTCCGCAGGCATCCACTCGGCTTTCACCGGTGGCGCGACAGCTACTCTACCTGATCCAAAGGACTGGTCGAGACTGTCAGAGCGGGTGACAGGGATTGCACACTGCGCCTCCCCCTTGGAAAGGGGGCGCTCTACTACTGAGCTACACCCGCGTGACTCCTCGGGGCCCGGCCTTTCGGCCTCGCCCCTCGGCGTGCTCCAGACTCTAGCTGATCAGTAGGGGTGCTGTGCAAGTCGGCTGCGCCCGGACCGGCGGACGCCGGCAAGTCGGTTAGTGGTTCGCCGCGTTGAAGGCCTCGTAGACCTTCTTGGGGATCCGGCCGCGCGGCGGGACATCCATCTGGTGCGAGCGGGCCCAGGCGCGGACGGCGGCCGGGTCGGGGTTCACCGCGGTCCGGGTGTAGGCCTTGCCGGACTTGGCCCGCTTGCGGCCGGCCTCGACGAAGGGGGCGAGGGCGCCGCGCAGTTTCTTCGCATTGGCGGGATTGAGGTCGATCTCGTACGACTTCCCGTCCAATCCGAAGGCGACCGTCTCTGCGGCTTCTCCTCCGTCGATGTCATCGGAGAGCGTTACTACTACGCGCTGCGCCACGGATATCGGTCCTTTCGTGGAGCGACCCCGTGTTGACGTGGGGTGATGCTCCGGATCCGGCTGATTGGGATCAATGCTTTTTCATTTGTACAGCGATGGGCATTGCATTGTGAAGCCCAGTTAATTTCGTCAGCGTGTCATCCCGCAATCCGGCCTCCGGATCTTTTCGAGGATTTTTCCTTGGGGCACTCCGCCCGATACCGCACCGTGATCGGGCAGGCGGGATATCTATGCGCGTAGATTTTCGAACACGGTACTGTGAGGGCACCGCCTTACGCACCACACCACCGGGAGTGCCAGTGGCACGCGTCGTCGTCGACGTCATGCTCAAGCCGGAGATCCTCGACCCGCAGGGGCAGGCGGTGCAGCGCGCACTGCCTCGTCTGGGTTTCGAAGGGATCGCCGATGTCCGTCAGGGCAAGCGTTTCGAACTAGAGGTGGAGGGACCGGTCGATGAGGCCGCCCTCGCCCGGGTCCACGAGATGGCCGGAACGTTCCTCGCCAACACCGTCATTGAAGACTTCACCGTGCGGGTCGAGTCATGACCTCGCGTATCGGTGTGATCACTTTCCCCGGCACGCTCGATGACCGCGACACCCAGCGCGCGGTCGGTCTGGCGGGCGCCGAGGCGGTGCCGTTGTGGCACCGTGACAAGGACCTCAAGCAGGTCGACGCCGTGGTCCTGCCCGGCGGGTTTTCCTACG
>NZ_JAZBJP010000063.1:0-23015 GCF_036352915.1 Streptomyces bugieae | reverse complement strand
GCGGTGGCGGGGGGCGGCGGCCAGCAGGCGCGGGGTGAGGGGCGGGGCGGCTTGGAGGAAGGGCTGTTAGGCGGCTGTGGGGAGGGGGGTGGTGGGGCGGGCGGCGGTGTGGACCAGGGCGGTGTAGGTGCGGCGTAGGGCGATGAGGGATTCCTGGGCCTCGCGGTAGACGGCGGCGTCGGGGCCGCCTCGGTGGGCGAGGGTGCGTACGGGTGCGCAGTGCCGGTCCATCGCGCTGAGCCAGGCGCGGTGCTGGGCCGGGAGGTGGCGGCGCAGGAGTTGGCGGCGGCCCTCGCCCATACGGCGGCTGCCGATGCCGAGTACCGCCTCGGCGGCCTGGAGTACGGGCGGCTCCAGGGCACCCTGTTCGACGAGCGCACCGAGTACCGCGCGCTGCTGCGGAGTGGCCGGCGCGGCCGCCAGTTGCGCTGCCTCGGCATGGAGTTGAGCGCGCAGCGCGTGCTGGACCCGGACCAGGCGGCGGAGGGCCGTCGGCGTGGAGGAGTCGTCGGGCGAACGGCCCGCGAGGGTCTCGGCGAGCCGCAGCAGCCAGATCCCGTGGGCCTCCAGGCGGGTGGCGGCGAGCATCAGCCGGTCCAGGCGGCTGAGCGGTTGCCCTTCGGGGGCCCAGCGCACGATGGGCACGAGCTGTTCGGTGCGGGCCAGTTGGTCGATGGGGATGTGGCGGCGGGGCTTGCGTTCGGGGGCCCAGTTGTGGAGGGCGAGGGTCGGCAGGGCGACGAACTGGTCGTGGTCGATGCGATGCGCGATGGCCGCCCACAGTTCGAGGAACGCCTCGTCGGCGACCTCGCGTGCGGCCGGTGCCTGCGGGTCCAGCCCGCACCAGCCGCACGCCACCGCGATCACGGCGATGCGCATGGCCGCGGCCTCCGCATTGCGCGGCGAGAGACGGGATACCCGCTGCCGCAGGGCGGACAACTCCTCGTCGCGATGGGCGCGTTCGACGAGGGCGACGGCGGTCTCGCGGTCGGGTGCGGTCGCGGCGGCACGCGCCATGGCGTCCAGCCGGCTCCACGTTCCGATCATGGAACGGACCGGTGGCCGCTCGGGCAGGAAGCCGTGTACGCGGGGGTCGTGGCCCGCGCTTTGCTGGGCCTGGCCACCGGCGCAGCCGGTGCCGCCGGTCGACGGGTCCGCTTCCGTACCGCGCCGTGCGGCCGGTACGGGGCGGGGGTCAGTGCTGGTGGCGTCGGCAGCGGTAGCGGTAGCGGTAGCGGTAGCGGTAGCGGTAGCGGTAGCGGTAGCGGTAGCGGTAGCGGTAGCGGTAGCGGCATCGTTGTCGGCAGCGGCGGTGGCGGATATGCCCGCGCCGCGTCCGGTTGAGTTGGCGGGCACTGCCGGTATGGGGGTCGCCGCTGGCGCCTCGGCCCGCCCGGGTGTCACTCCCGTCCCAGCAATTGCGCTCCGAGTCGTTCCGGCCTTGGCCGCACCAGGAGTCGCCCCTGTCCCAGCTGCCCTCAGAGCCGCTCCTGTCTCTGCCGCACCAGGAGTCGCCGCCGGCACCGTCGCAGCCGCGGCCGCTGCCCTCGTCCCAGCAGCTGCATCCGTCCCCACCGCTGCTCTCGCCCCCGCGACGGCATCTGTCCGGGCCGCTGCCGGCGTCCCCGCGTCAGCGCTCGCCCTCGCGGTGGCCGTTCCCGTTGCCGCCGCCGTGGCCGTACCCGTTGCCGCCGTCGTGGTCCTGATCGTCGTCTCCCCCATCAGCCTTTCAGCCCTCCCTAGCTTTTCCCCGTGAGCAGCCGGGCCAGGTGCATGTCCATGTCGAGATAGTCGCTCTCGTCGCCGGGTGGGACGATCGCCGCGGTCTGCTCCAGCCAGGCGGTGAGTTCCGTGGCGCGCACCGTCAGCTCACAGACGCTGTCGTCGGTGGCCAGCTCGATGTGCACCCGACGCTGCTCGCCCGGCCGACGGAACGGCCACACCCGTACGTCGCCCTCACCGGCCTCGTCGTACAGCCCGACCAGCAGCAGGTCACGGGCGAACAGCCAGGTGGCGACCGTGCGGCCGCGGCTGATGAAGGCCACCTCGACCTCGTACGGGCGGTCGCTGCGGTAGCTGAACCGGCCGGCGACCGGAACTGCTTCGTCCGGTCCGAGGAGGAGCCGCATCTCGAGGGTGCGTTTGGCTGTCGACACCACGACGATCAACCTTTCCGACAGAGGGGCGAGTCCCGGGTGCCCGGTCCGGGGCGCGCGTCCTGGCAGACGTTGCTGTGGAGGGTGGGGTTGCGGGAGACGAAGGAGGAGTGACGGACGCCATGGCCGCCTCCCTCTTCGCGTGCTCGATCCGTTCGCCCCGGCTCTTGGCTGCAGCCTCTCAATCGATAGGACACATCGCATGTTGACGGGGCAAATGCTGCGCTACGGCCGCGGGGTCGATGAACTCGATCTTCACAAAGCAATTCGGGCTGTTCGGTAGTCGAAGGTCCCAAGATCAGGGGACTTTCGACCCGTGGGGTGGGTGGGATTGGTGCGGTAGGGGGTGGTGGAGGTCGCCGAGGGAGGAACGGGGCAGGGTGGTGGGGTGGGTGGTGGGGGATGAAGGCCAGGGGGAGGAGCTGGGGGACGGGTGCGCGCAGGCCTGAGTGGCCGGGATCACACCCGTGGGGTGCGTGAGCTGGGCCGTCCGGGGTACGGAGCACCGCCCGAGGTCGTGTAGAGTTCTTCACGTCAGCAGGCGCCGCTAGCTCAGTTGGTTAGAGCAGCTGACTCTTAATCAGCGGGTCCGGGGTTCGAGTCCCTGGCGGCGCACTGTAGGACTGAGGCCCCTCGCCAATGGCGGGGGGCCTCAGTCATGCGCTTAGCCATCCACGTCGTCGGTTGTGCCCTCGGGTCATGCCCCCGGTCATGCCCTCGGTCATGTCCTCGGTTGTGCGGGGGGCGGAGGCTCCGGCTTTCCGCCGGTCTGCGGGCTGTGGGCCTTGGGTCGCGGGTTTGTGGGCATTGGGTCATGGGCCGTGGGCCTTGGGCCTTGGGCTGCAGGCTGGACTACCGGGGCACGCGGTCGGGGTGATCTTCGCTCCTGGCCCCTCCCTCCGGAATGCGCGGCCTGTCTCGTCGGGGCCTGCTCCGAGGGTGGGAGTGACGCGTTCGGGGGGGCATCCAGAGGACGAGCGGGGCGAGGGCGCCTGTCAGGGCGGTCCAGGCCCGCCATGCGCCGTCCATCGGGAGGAGCAGTCCCCCCCACGGCGGCCCCGAGAGGATCATGCCGAGCAGTGGCAGTACGCCGACCGGCACCGCGCGCGGCCAGTGGCTGCCCAGCTCCAGCAGACGCGGCCGACGGCCGGCGGCGAGCGGGAGGGGCGCGGGCGGGCGGGCCGCGGCGATCCCGTCGACCTCGACCCTGGCCCCGGGGATGTGTCCGGGAAGGTGCCGACCCTCGCCGGCCATGAAGTCGGCGGGCACCTTGCCCTGAGAGCCCAAGCGCGCGGCGCGAGCGGGTTTCGCCCCGCTGACCTCAGCCTTCGCCCCGGTCCCGGCCCCGGTCCCGGCCTCGGTCCCCGGCCCCGGTCCTGGCTCTTGCTCTTGCTCTGGCTCTGGCCACCGGGCTCTCCCCTTCCCCTCCCCTCCCCCGGTCGGAGCGGGGACGTGGCGCGACAGCCCGTTGCGTCCGGCGCGCCGCAGTCGTCCTTTTGCGGACCGCGCTCCTCCCTCCGTACGACACGGTCCTCGGGTCGTACGCCACTGCTCTCCTCCCGTGCGCCGGCTCGGGCGGGTGCCTCCGAAGGCGGCGTGCGCGCCCCGTCGAGTGCCAGGTCGTACGCACGCCGTGTGGTGATCCGGCCGGACCGGGACGTGGGCGGCGACGGTGAGAATACGGTCACGGCAGGGCCGAGACGTGGTGGGCAACGGGGCGGCCGCGTAGGTCTGCCACTCGCCAAGCAGGGGCGTATCGGCCACCCCGCCAAAAGGGCGCGCCAAGTGGGCATTTTCGGGCGGTTACGGGCTCGGGCGAGCGCGCTCCGTCATACACCGTCCCGCACGGCACAGCCTTGTCCGTATCCCCCTCGGACCGTCTTGTGATCAAGGGATCCGGTTCGGGACCCTGACCTGGGAACTCGACCGAAAAGTGGCTGGGTTCAAGGGAGTTGGGGACAAAGGGATACGTCGGCTGGCGTGATGTGGACGCCGGGGAACCCGTTGCTCGGAAGAGCGGCCGGGGGCGCCCGTCACACGGCCGGAAACGGCCGCCGCCGCCCGCCGGCGCGGCGGCCCGACACCAACGAGCCCGAGTCGGTCGAGGGGGACCGAGGAACAACCGGGCCATCGGCAGATATGGCACGCAGCGTGGGCTGCGTGCGGGGGGATGGACTCATGACGTCGCCGCCTGACGACGTCCGGCCGCAGCATTCGCGCGGTCCGGACCCGGACAATCCGCTTTCATACGATGACGAGCCACCGGCCCACGATCCGACGCCAACGCCGACGCCGATGCCGACGCCGAGTCCGAGGCCGACGCCGAGTCCGACGCCGATGCCGGCGCCGTACGACTCGCCTCCACAGGGCGTACCGCCACACAACGCACCTTCACGCAACGCACCTTCGTACAACGCGCCTTCGCACAACGTGCCTTCACGCCACGCGCCTTCGCACAACGCGCCCCCGCACAACGTGCCTTCACGCCACGCGCCTCCGCACCCCTCACCCCCCATTCCCCCACCGCCCCCCATCACAGCCCGCCCCCGCCTGCGGCGGCAGCACTCGCCACAGAGGCACCACAGGGAACCGGAGCGGCAACCGGAGCGGCAGCAAGAACGGCAGCGAGTACGGCAGCAAGAACGGCAGCAAGGACGGCGCCAGCGGCAACAGCGGCAGCAACGGCGCAGCCCGCAGGAGGCGTTGCCGCGTTATGACTACGAGCACTACAGCCGGCTGGCCGGGCCGCTCACCCTGCCCGAGCCGGGGCGCCCGTACCGGGTGCGTTATCGGTCGCTGCTCGCCGGGGAGCCGCACCGGGTGCGTGCGGCGTTGCTGCTCGGGGCCGCGCCGCTGCTCTCACTGGGGCTGCTGACGTGGCTGCTGCAGCCCGGGCACTGGACGCATCGTGACTACCCGGCGCACGCCTTCCTGCCGGCGCTGGACTCCGTGATGCTGGTTTCGATCGGGCTGATCGAGTTCTTCCGCTGCATGAACGTGCTCTCCAACGCGCACGCCACGCTCGTCGCCCGCGACCCCGTGCCGGTCGTGCCCGAGAGCGGCACCCGGGTCGCCTTCCTCACGTCCTTCGTGCCCGGCAAGGAACCGCTGGCCATGGTGACGAGGACGCTGCAGGCGGCGGTCCGGGTGCGGCACCACGGTCCGGTGCACGTCTGGCTGCTGGACGAGGGGGACGACCCCGAGGTCAAGGAGGTCTGCCGGCGGCTGGGGGTGCGGCACTTCACCCGTAAGGGCATCCCGGAGTGGAATCAGGCCAAGGGGCCGCATCGCGCCAGAACCAAGCACGGCAACTACAACGCCTGGCTGCAGGCGCACGGCGACGACTACGATTTCTTCGCCTCCGTCGACACCGACCACGTGCCGCTGCCCAACTATCTGGAGCGGATGCTGGGCTTCTTCCGCGATCCGGACGTCGGGTTCGTCATCGGCCCGCAGGTGTACGGGAACTACGACAGCTTCGTCACCAAGGCCGCCGAATCACAGCAGTTCCTCTTCCACGCGCTGATCCAGCGGGCCGGGAACCGCTACGGCGCACCGATGTTCGTCGGCACCTCCAACGCCGTACGGATCAGTGCGTTGCGGCAGATCGGCGGGCTGTACGACTCGATCACCGAGGACATGGCGACCGGTTTCGAGATGCACCGCCACCGCAATCCGCGGACGGGCCGGAAGTGGAAGTCGGTCTACACGCCGGACGTGCTCGCCGTCGGTGAGGGGCCCACCGCCTGGACGGACTTCTTCACCCAGCAGCTGCGCTGGTCACGCGGGACGTACGAGACGATCCTCAAGCAGTTCTGGAAGGCGCCGTTCACCCTGTCGCCGGGACGGCTCTTCAACTACACCCTGATGGTCATCTTCTATCCGATGTCGGCGCTGAACTGGCTGCTTGCGGCGTTGAGTTGTTCGCTGTTCCTGGGGTTGGGCGCCTCGGGCGTCAACATCGATCCGACCGTCTGGCTGATGCTGTACGGCAACGCGTCGGCGCTGCAGATCGGGCTGTACGTCTGGAACCGGCGGCACAACGTCTCGCCACACGAGCCGGAGGGGTCGGGCGGGGTCGCCGGGATGGTGATGTCGGCTCTGTCGGCACCGATCTACGCGCGGGCGCTGTGCGATGCGATGCTGCGCCGCAGGAGCCGGTTCGTGGTGACGCCGAAGGGTGATTCGTCGAGCCCGGACACGCTGTTCGGGACGTTCCGGGTGCACCTGTTCTTCCTGGTCGTCTTCGGGGCGTCGCTGGGCGCCTCGTTCGTCCTGGGGCACAGCCATCCGGCGATGATCGTCTGGGCGGTGCTGGCGATGCTGATCGCGATCGCGCCGATCGTCGCCTGGCGACTGTCCGTCCGCGGGGAAACGCGGCAGCGGCGGCAGGGCGAGGCGACATCCCCTGTCGGCGCGCGGAGCGAGGCCGCGCGCCCCGCACTCGCCCAGCAGACCGAGGAAACCCCGCAGACCCTGCAGTCCGAGGAATCCCGGCAGACCGATGAGACCTTGCAGACCGCTCTTGGGGGACGTCACACATGAAGTACCGTCCGAGCCGTCGCCTGCGCCGATTGACGATCGCGACGGCGGTGGTGCTCGCGCTGGCCGGGGTGAACGGGCCGGTTCTCTACGGCTTCGCCTCGGAGGAGTACCACCAGTACAAGATCAATCAGCCCGGGTACAAGGCGGCGAACGGCCACTGGGAGGTCGTCGACGTCCCCGCCGCGTACCGCATCAACACCATCCACGCAGCCCTGCTGCACACCGGCAAGGTGCTGCTGGTCGCCGGCTCCGGCAACAACGCCGCGAACTTCCGCGCCAAGTCGTTCCGCACGGTCCTGTGGGACCCCGTGAAGAACACCTTCACCAACATCCCGACGCCCAAGGACCTCTTCTGCTCCGGGCACACCCAACTGCCGGACGGCAAGCTCCTGGTGGCGGGCGGCACCCAGCGCTACGAGAAGCTGAAGGGGGACGTGAAGAAGGCCGGCGGACTCATGATCGTCTACAACGAGGATCCGGACGCGCCCCGGACGTTTCCGGCGGGCACGCGCTTCACCGGCCGGGAGAACGGCAAGACCTTCGCCTCCAAGGACCCGGTGGTGGTGCCGCGGGCGAAGAAGACCAAGGACCCGGTGACCGGCCGGGTGACCGTGACCCACAGCGAGGCGCGGATCTACGTCGAGGCCCTCAAGGACGGCCGGAAGTACGCCACCGGCGCCCAGGACAACTACCGGATCCACGGCCTGACCGGCGCCGATGCCCGCAACTTCTACGGCATCGCACAGAAGCTCTCCTTCGACAAGAAGGACTTCCAGGGCATCAAGGACGCCTTCGAGTTCGACCCGGTGGCCGAGCGCTACCTCCGCGTCGACCCGATGAACGAGGCCCGCTGGTACCCGACGCTGACCACGCTCCAGGACGGCACGGTGCTGTCCGTCTCCGGACTGGACGAGATCGGGCAGGTCGTCCCCGGCAAGCAGGAGATCTACGACCCGGCCACGAAAACGTGGCACTACCTGCCGCAGCGGCGCTTCTTCCCCACCTATCCGGCGCTCTTCCTCACCGACCGGGGCCGGGTCTTCTACACGGGCTCCAACGCCGGCTACGGCCCCGACAACGTCGGCCGTACGCCGGGGATCTGGGACCTGCGGTCGAACTCCTTCCGGCCGGTGCCCGGGATGAGCGACCCGGACCTGCTGGAGACGTCGATGTCGGTGCTGCTGCCGCCCGCCCAGGACCAGCGGTACATGGTGCTGGGCGGCGGCGGGGTCGGCGAGGACCCGCGGTCCACGGACCGAACCCGGATCGTCGACCTGCACGACCCCGCGCCGCGCTTCCGGGACGGGCCCCGGCTGTACGCCAAGGCCCGCTACCCGAGCAGCGTGATCCTGCCGGACGACACCGTGCTCACCACCAACGGCTCCGGTGACTACCGGGGGCGCAGCGACTCCAATGTCCTCAAGGCGGAGCTGTACGACCCGGCCGCCGACACCGCCCGGCCGGTGGCCGACCCGCTGGTGGGCCGCAACTACCACTCCGGCGCGCTGCTGCTGCCGGACGGCCGGGTGATGACCTTCGGCTCCGACTCCCTCTACGGCGACAAGGACAACACCCGGCCGGGCGTCTTCCAGCAGCAGATCGACCTCTACACCCCGCCGTACCTCTTCCGGTCCTCGCGCCCCCGGCTGGTGGACACCGGTCGCGCTCCCCTGACGGTCCGGCTCGGCGGTACGGCCACCTACCGTGCCCCGCACGCCTCGGCGATCAGGAAGATGCGGCTGATCCGCCCCGGGTCGTTCACCCATGTCACCAACGTCGAACAGCGGTCGGTCGCACTGGACTTCCGCGTGGCCAAGGGCGGCGACGGGGTGACGGTGACGCTGCCGTCGGACCCGTCGCTGGTGCCGCCCGGGTGGTACATGCTGAACGCGGTCGACCAGGCGGGCACCCCGTCGAAGGCGGTGTGGGTGAAGGTCCCTCCGGCGGGAGGGAGTTGAGCCGGGTCGGGGGGCGGAGTTGAGCCCCCAATCGGAGGGAGTCGAGCCGGGCGGGCGGAGTTGCGCCCAATCGGAGGGAGTCGAGCCGGGCGGGTGGAGTTGCGCCCGACCGGAGGAGTTGAGCCGGACCCGAGGAGTCGAGTTACGTCGGGAAGCCGAGTTGAGCCGGGAAGTCGAGTTGAGCCGGGAGGTCGAGTTGAGCCGGGGTCCCGGCCGGCAGGCCTCGTTCACACGGTCTCCGGCTCGACCCGGCGACGGTGTCAGCGGGCGTTGCGGGCCAGTTCGAGGGCGTAGGCCGGCCACCAGTCGCCCGCCTTCGGGCCGCCCTTGCAGGTGCCGTCCGACTCCCCGGGGCGCTTGATCCAGAGGTAGCCGGATATCAGGGGGTCGCCGGTCCGGGTGGTGGGTGGAGTGCCCAGGGCGCGGCCGGGTGGGTTGCACCAGCTCTCCCGGTCGTCGCCGCCCGGGGCCGGGCCGTTGCCGTTGCGGCTGGTGTCGATGACGAAGTGCTTGCCGCCGACGAGGGCGGAGAGGCGTGTGCCGTATGCGGTGTTCTCCTTCGTGGTCTGGTAGTTGGAGACGTTCAGCGCGAAGCCGTCGGCGCGGTCGATACCGGCCCGCTTGAGGGGCTCGGCCATCCGGGCCGGGTCCTTGATCCAGTGCGGGTTGCCGGCGTCCAGATAGACCGTGGTGTGCGGCAGTGCCTTGAGCTTGCCGACCGCCTCCGTCAGCAGGGCGTAGCGCTCCTCCTGGAACTGCGCCGGGGTGCATCCGTCCGCGAGGTGCGGCAGCGCGTCCGGCTCCAGGACGACCGTGGTGGCGCGGTCGCCGATGCCCTTGACGACGCCGTCCAGCCAGGCGCGGTACGCGTTGCCGTCGGCGGCGCCGCCGCGGGAGTAGCGGCCGCAGTCGCGGTGCGGGATGTTGTAGAGGACCAGCAGCGCCTCACGGCCGGCCCGGTCGGCCGCTTCGGTGAAGCCGCGGGCCTGGCCCTGCGGGTTGTCGACGCCTATCCATTCGGCGACCGGCTGCCTGGCGATCCGGTCGACCAGCCGGGCGTCGCCGGTCTTGCCTTCCTTGCCGTACGCGGATACCTGGCGGGCGGCCGTACTGTCCGGGTTGACCCAGTACGGCGTCACGGACCGGGGGCGCTGGCCGGGTCTGCCGGGCACGGAGGCGTCGCCGCCGCCGCTGTCGCCGCCGCCGCTTCCGGACGACGAGCAGCCCGTGAGCAGCAGCATCACCGCCGCCAGCGGCGCCACCCCTTTCGCGGCGGACCGCCGCAGTTTGCCGTACATCCACTCCCCCCTCGGAGCACGGAACGCAGGGAACTGACAGAACAGTTGGATCAGGCAGGACGGACAGAACAGATGGAACGGATGGAATAGGTGGAATGGGTGGAATGGTCGGAGCGGTTGGGGTGGTTGAGGCGGTTGGGACGGTTGGAAACGTCGGCGTGAGACCGGTACAAGACCGGCAAATGACTGCCGGCCGAAGCCATCGTGGCACACCGCAACCCTGCCGCAGGGGGCCTGTGGACAACCTGTCCACAGGCCCCTACCGCGGCCAGGCGTAGGCACGGCGTAGGCAGTGGCGTAGCGCGTCAGTGGCTGGGTGCGCCAGCCGACTGATAGCCCGTCAGGTAGGCCGAGACCACCACCACGTTCCTGCCGTCGGGGGCCTCTCCGGCCAGCCGGAGTTCGGAGCGGCCGGCGGCGTGTGCGGCGTGGGCCGTACGGGCGTCGAAGTGGGCCCGGTCGTGGAGCTGGACGTCCTCGACGGTGAATCGGACCGTACTCCCGTCGGAGCGCACGACGTCGACCCGCTCCCCCGGCGTGAGACCGCTGAGCGACGGACGGCGGGCCCCGGTCAGGCCCTCCCGGCCACCGGCCACGTCGCCCCAGCCACCGGTCATGGCGTCCTGGCCGCCGATCACGTAGTTCCCGCCACCACTCCCGCCCCACAGGTTGAGCAGCGCCGTGCCCGCCTCGCCCGGTTGCGGCCCCCGGGCGTACCAGCGGATCGCCACGTCGGACATCCCCAGTGCGCCGATGCGCAGCCGGCTCGGTCGGACGGCGGCGGGGGCCGGGACCGGGGCGTGGGCGTGCGGGGGTGCCTGGCGGCCCAACGGGCGGCCGACGGCGGCGACATCGCCGGTCGTGGTGAGCGGGGCGGCCACGCCGTCGGCCAGGTCGCGGCCCCACAGCCACAGTCCCAGCAGCAGGACCGCCCAGGCCACTCCGGCCAGCAGCTGTCCGGGACGGCCATGGCTGGCGGCCCAGGGTCCCTCGTCTGCCTGGGGCCTCTCGTCCGTCCGGCGCCTCTCGTCCGTCGGGGGCCCCTCGTCCGCCCGGGGCCTCTCGTCCGCCCGGGGTCCCTCGTCTGCCCGAGGTTCCTCCTCCTCAGCCTTCATCCGCCTCGCCCTGCCGTTCGCGGCGAAGACGCAGCCGGAGCCGCAGCAGCTGCCCCGCGATGACCAGGATCGCGCCGCCGGCCAACACCAGGCCGACGGCCGAGGTGCTGCTCAGCTCGCGGCGCGGGGCGGCGTGCAGGGCCGGGCGGAGCGGTACCGGCCCGGACACGGTGGCCGCTAGCCGGGCGGGCGCGGGGTGCGTGCCGCCGTGGACGGCCGGCGGGCGGGTGACGGAGACCGTGTCGGTCCGGGCGCCGTACGGGTTCGACGCGTACGCCGGCGCCATCGTCACCGCCGCGGCCGCGACCGCGGCGCAGAGAGCGAGTTGCGGTGAGCCCATGGTGAACCTCCGATGCCTTTGAAGGTCCGCCCCCACGGGCCCGCCCGCATCCGGTGCGGCCCGAAGCTGCGCCGTTCGAGTGGCGGGTCGCCTCTTGGCGGGTCACCCACTGGCCGGCCACTCCTGAAGGGCGAGCCGGCCGCCGCTGGGAATATCCCTCGCCCCCGCCCCGTTGTGGCCCCCGGGGGGGTTCGCGGCCCGTACGGGATCCGTTCGACCGCCCCCCTGGGGCCAGCCACAGCGCCCCCCTGGGGCCAGCGGCAGCGCCCTCCTGGGGCCAGCCGCAGCGCTCCCTAGGGCCAGCCACAGCACCCCACCGGCTGCCCACCAGCCGCCCACCGGCCTCTTCCCGACCCTCCGCCGGCGCTCCGCCGGCGCTCCGCCGGCGCTCCGCCGGCGCTCCGCCGGCGCTTTACCGGGCCCCTCCCGGTCTTCTCCCCGCCCTCTCCCCGCCTTCTCCCGGTCCCGTCCCCGTGATGGCGCACCGGCCGGAGCTGCTCGTACGGTAGGACCATGACCGAGCGTAAGCCCATCGAATCCTGGCTCACCGACATGGACGGCGTCCTGATGCACGAAGGCGTCCCCGTGCCCGGTGCCGATCGCTTCATCAAGAAGCTGCGCGATTCCGGCCGGCCCTTCCTGGTGCTCACCAACAATTCCATCTACACCGCGCGCGATCTGCACGCCCGGCTGAACCGGATCGGGCTCGAGGTGCCGGCCGAGAACATCTGGACTTCCGCTCTGGCGACCGCCACGTTCCTGGACAACCAGCACCCGGGCGGTACGGCGTACGTCATCGGCGAGGCGGGGCTGACCACCGCGCTGCACGACGCCGGTTACGTCATGACGGACCTGAACCCGGATTTCGTGATCCTGGGCGAGACGCGGACGTATTCGTTCGAGGCGCTGACCAAGGCGATCCGGCTGATCAATGACGGTGCCCGGTTCATCGCCACGAATCCCGACAACACCGGCCCGTCCCCCGCGGGTGCCCTGCCGGCGACCGGATCGGTGGCGGCGCTGATCACCAAGGCGACGGGCAAGGAGCCGTACTTCGTCGGGAAGCCCAACCCGCTGATGATGCGCAGCGCGTTGAACACCATCGGTGCCCACTCCGAGACCTCCGCCATGATCGGCGACCGTATGGACACCGATGTGCTGGCGGGGCTGGAGGCCGGGATGGAGACCTTCCTGGTGCTGACGGGCCTGACGAGCCGTAGCGACATCGATCACTACCCGTACCGCCCGACCAACGTGGTGGACTCCATCGCGGACCTCGTCGACCTGGTCTGAGACGGCACGCGGGCCCGCCGGCGCGCGGCGGGCCCGGCCCCGGCCGGCCCCCCGGCCCACCCCGCCCCGATCCGGCCCACCCCGCCCCGCCCCGGCCTGCCCCGTCCCGGCCCGGCCTGCCCCCTCCCGGCCCGGCCCGTCCCGGCCCCGGATTCAGCTTCCGGTTGCCGTCTTCCAGGCGTCCACGTACGAGTCCAGGTTCTTGTCGATGTCCTTCCAGTCGGGCTGGAAGACCTCGACGTCCTTCATGAGGGCGGCGAGGGCCTTGGCGTGGGCGTCGGTGGGCTTGATGTCCTTGCGGGCGGTGAAGCCGCCGCCGACCGCGGAGACCTCCTGCTGGACCTCGGGCGAGAGCAGGTAGTCGAGGAACTTCTCGGCGTTGGCGGTGTGCGGGGCGTTCTTGACCAGGCCGGCGGCGTACGGGAGCGCGAAGGTGGTGGGCCGGGCGCCGGGCCTTGCCGTGGGGAAGAAGATGCCCTGGTCCGGCATCGACTTCATGTTGGCGTAGTTCATCTGGACGTCCCCGTTGGCGACCAGGAGTTCGCCCTTGTCCGTCTTGGGGGCGAGCTGGCCGGTGGAGGAGGACGGGCCGACGTTGTTGGCCTGGAGCGTGCCGAGGAACTTCATGGCCGGGCCCTGGCCGCCGAAGTCGTGCAGCGCCTTGATGAGGACGGCGGTGCCGTCGCCGGCGACGCCCGGGGTGGAGTACTGGAGGCGGTTCCGGAACGCCGGCTTCGCCAGGTCCTGCCAGGTGGCGGGGGGCTGCTTGAGCTGCTTCTTGTTGTAGATGAAGCAGAAGTAGTTGTTGACGACGGAGGTCCACCGGCCGGCGGGGTCCTTGTCGGCCGCGGCGACCTGGTCGGATCCCTTGGGGCGGTAGGTGTCCAGCAGTCCCTTGCCGTCGGCCTGCTGGATGAACGGCGGGAGGGTGACGACGACGTCCGCCTTGGTGTTGGCGCGTTCGCGGGCCAGGCGCTGGACGGCGACGCCGGAGCCGAGTTCGACGTAGTTGACCTTGATGCCGGTCTTCTTGCGGAAGTCCGCGAAGACCTTGTCGTAGAAGCCGTCGCCCTGCTCGCTCTTGAGGCCGTCGGCGCTGTAGACGGTGATCTCCTTGGCGTCGGGGTCGGCCGAGGCGCCGCCGCAGGCGGTGAGCGAGGCGCCGAGGAGGAGGACGCCGCAGCCGGCGGCGAGCGGCGTGAGCGGGAGACGGAGGGCGGACGGACGGGGAGCGAACGGACGGGGGGCCACGGGGCGGGATGCGGCAGCGGGCATGGCGGGGAACTCCTAAGTGGCGCAAGGGACTTGGGGACGGTCAGCGGTAGCCGGCCCTGGTGCGGAGGCGGGAGACGGCGAGGAGGACGAGGAGGGTGGTGGCCATGAGGGCCACGGCAAGGGCGGCGCCGGAGAAGAGGGCGCCGCGGTCGGTGGCGGCGAAGATCTGCACCGGGAGCGGCAGCCAGTCCGGTGGGTAGAGCATCATCGTGGCGCTCAACTCGCCCATGGACAGGGCGAAGCAGAGACCGGCGGCGGCGGTGAGGGACGGCAGCAGCAGGGGGAGTTTGACCCGCCACAGGACGTACCCGGGGCGGGCGCCGAGGCCGGCCGCGCTCTGTTCGTAGGCCGGGTCGAGGCGGGCCAGTGCGGCGGTCACGGACTGGTGGGCGAAGGCGGTGACCAGCACCGTGTGGGCGAGGATCACGATCTGCGGGGTGCCGTTGAGCAGCAGCGGCGGCCGGGAGAACGCGACGAGCAGGGCGAGGCCCACCACCACGGAGGGGACGGCCAGCGGCAGCAGGAAGAGGCCGTCGAGGACGCGGCGGGCGCGCCGCCCGAGCCGCTGGGCGGCCAGCGCGGCCCAGGTGCCGGCGGTGAGCGCGGCCAGGCTCGCGGCGAGGGCGGTGCCGAGGCTGGTGAGCAGGGCGGTGAGGGCGTCGCCCCGGGCCAGCTCGCGGTAGTGGGCGAGGGTCGCGCCGGACGGCAGGGCGCCGCTCCAGTTCGTGGCGAAGGACGCGGCGACGATCACCAGCAGGGGCAGTGCGAAGAGGGGCAGGAACAGGGCGAGGAAGAGGACGTGGAGGACCCGGCGGGCGGGCTTACTGGACACCAGCACGGTGCGGCACACCTCCTGTGCGGGGAGCGGCGCGGCCGCCATTGCGGGCGCCGGCGGTGCGGCCGGGCGAACCGGCCGTCGTGGTGCGCGTGGTGCGGGGCATCACCGCCCGGTAGAGGGCGTAGAGCGCGACGGACAGGGCGATGTTGACGACGGCGACGACGCAGGCGCCGGTGTAGTCGCCGTCGAGGAGGGCCTTGCTGTAGACGAGGACGGGGAGGGTGACCACGTCCTTGGCGCCGGTGAAGAGCACGATGCCGAATTCGTTGAGGCACAGCACGAGGACCAGCGCGCCGCCCGCCGCGAGCGCGGGCAGCGCCTCCGGGAGGATCACCGTGCGGACGATCCGCCACGGCCGGGCGCCCAGGGAGGCGGCGGCCTCCAGCTGCCCGGTGTCCATCTGGGAGAAGGCGGCGAGCAGCGGCCGCATCACGAACGGGGTGAAGTAGGTGACCTCGGCCAGCAGGACGCCCCAGGGGGTGTGCAGGAAGTCCAGGGGTCCGTGGGAGGCGCCGGTCAGGTCGGTCCAGACGCCGTTGGCGATGCCGACGGTGCCGTAGAGGAAGAGCAGGGCGAGGGTGATGAGGAAGGAGGGGAAGGCGAGGAAGAGGTCGATGAAGCGGGCCAGGGCCCGGCCGCCGGGGAACGGGACGAAGGCGATCACGAGGGAGAGCGCGAGCCCGAGGAGGAGGGCGCCGGCGGTGGCGCCGGCCGCGATCAGCACGGTGTGGGTGAGCGCGGTGCCGAACGACGTCTCGGCGAAGACCTCGGCGTACGGGGCGAGGGAGTGGCCGCCGTCCTCGGGGCTGACGGACTGCCAGGCCACCAGGGCGAGCGGGTAGAGGAAGACCAGGCCGAGCGCGGCGAGCGGCGGGAGGGCCCACAGGTACGGTCGGGATCCCGGCGCGCCCGTCCGGGCCGCCGTGGACCGGGCTCCGAAGGACGGCTCACCGGTCATGGCGGGCACCGTCCTCGGTGAGCCCGGCCGGGATCAGCACCGCGTCCTCGGGCGCGAAGTGCAGTGCGACCTGCTCGCCCAGTGGTGGTGTGGTGCGGAGTTCGGTGACGTCGGCCATGACGCGGTGGCCGTCGACGGACACGTACAGGCGGTGGGTGGCGCCCCGCCACTGCACTTCGGTGATCTTCCCGTGCAGGGTGTTGCCGGGGCCGTCGCCGAGGCCGACGAGGTGCGGGCGGACGCAGAGCGTGGCGCGGGCGCCCTCGGCCAGGCCGTCCGGCACCGGCACGGTCAGCGGCCGGCCCGCGAGGTCGACCCCGTCGCCGGGCCCGCGCACGGTCACCGGCAGCAGGTTCGCGGTGCCCACGAAGGAGGCGGTGAACTCGGTGCGCGGCCGCCGGTAGAGCTCCTGCGGGGTGCCGCAGTCGCGCAGCCGGGCCCGGTCCAGGACGGCGATCCGGTCGGCCAGGGTGAGCGCCTCGACCTGGTCGTGGGTGACGTAGAGGATGGTGACGTCGGGCAACTCGCGGTGCAGTCGGGCGAGTTCGGCGAGCATGCCGGAGCGGAGCCGGGCGTCGAGCGCGGACAGCGGTTCGTCCAGGAGCAGCACGCCGGGGCGGATGGCCAGGGCCCGGGCGAGGGCGACCCGCTGCTGCTGCCCGCCGGACAGTTCGCGGGGGTGTCGGCCGGCGTAGGCGGCCATCCCGGTCATCTCCAGCGCCTCGGCGACCCGGCCGGGGATCTCGGCGCGCGGCGTCTTCTGTGCCTTGAGGCCGAAGGCGACGTTCTCGGCGACCTTCATGTGGGGGAAGAGCGCGTACTGCTGGACGACCATGCCGATGCCGCGCTTGTACGGCGGGAGTCCGGTGACCTCCCGGCCGCCGATCAGGACGCGGCCGGAGGCGGGGCGGACGAAGCCGGCGACCGTGCGCAGGGCAGTGGTCTTGCCGGAGCCGGACGGGCCGAGCAGGGCCATCACCTCGCCCGGTTCGACGGTCAGGTCGAAGGAGTCCAGGACGGTCTGCCCGCCGTGTGTGCCGTAGGTGACGGTGACGTGGTCGAAGCGGATGCCGGAGGCGGGCCGGTCCGGTGCCGGCCGGCGGCCGGCGGGCGGGGCGGACGCCGGGGTGGCGGGGGTGGTCGGGGCCGGCATCTCACACCACTCCCAGCAGTGCGGGCAGTTCGGCGACCGAGCCGAGGACGTGGGTGGCGCCGGCGGCCTCCAGCTGCGCCCGGTCGTGCGCGCCGGTGAGGACCCCGGCGACGACGGGGGCGCCGGCCCGCAGCCCGGAGAGCATGTCGTACGAGGTGTCGCCGGCCACCGCGATCCGGTGGACGGAGTCGGTGGCGCGGGTGCGCAGCAGGGCCGTGAGGACCATGTCGGGGTACGGGCGGCCGCGGCCGCCGGCGTCGGCCGGGCAGAGGGTGAGCGGGACGAGGTCCTGCCAGCCGAGGGCGGCGAGGATGGCGTCCTGGGTGACCCGGGCGAAGCCGGTGGTGAGCACGACGGTGCGGCCGGCGTCCCGGAGCGCCTCGATGGCCTCGCGGGCGCCGGGGACGGGCGCGATCCGGCCGTCGTCGACGAGGGCGCCGTAGGCCGTCTCGAAGGCGGCGTTGGCGCGCCGGGCCGCGGTCTCGTCGCCGAAGAGGTGGCGGAAGACGGAGATCTTCGACTCGCCCATGGTGGCCCGTACGTAGGCGAGTTTCCCGGCGTGGTCGGGGCTGCCGGGCTCGACGCCGAGGTGCCGGGCGGCGGCGTCGAAGGCCCGCTCGACCAGGCCGCCGTCGGCGACGGTGGTGCCGGCCATGTCGAGGACGATCAGCTGGATGCCGTGCTCGGTCCTGCCGTGCCCGTGCGTGCTGTTCCCGGGTGTGCCGTTCCCGGGTGTGCCGTTCCCGGGCCTGCTGTTCTCGGGTGTGTGCTGCGTCAACGGGCTCACCATCCCAGGTCGTCGGCGGTCCGCTCGGCGATCGCCGGGGAGCAGGTCATGCCGCGGCCGCCGGGCCCGGTGACCAGCCAGACGCCGTCGCGGACCTGCTGGCGGTGGACGACCCGGGCGGGGTCGGTGCACTGGGCGTAGACCCCGGCCCAGCGGTGGCGGATGCGGGGCAGCGGGCGGCCCAGGATCGCCTCGACGACGCCGGTGAGGTGCTCGTAGGGCTCCTCGACGGTGTCGAAGGCGAACGGCGTCGCGTACTCGTGGGTGTCGCCGATGGTCAGTCCGCCGTCGGCGCGCTGGACCATCAGCAGCTGCATCCTGTGCGCGGCGGCGGTCGGGGCCTGCGCCTGGCCGGCGTTGAGCGCGTCCAGGGCGTCGCCGCGGTAGGCCGGGTAGTAGCGGAAGCTGTCGGCGTCGGCGACGGAGGTGGTCAGCGGCTCGCCAAGCGGGTCGGTCTGCATCATCTGGAGCCGCACCCGGCGCACCGGCAGGTCGGGGGCGAGCTCGCGGACCAGTCCGCCGAGCCAGGCGCCGGTGCACAGCACGACCGCGTCGCCGTGGTGGGTGTCGCCGTGGTCGTCGCGTACGGCGCGTTCGCCGGCCACTTCGCGGACCTCCCGGCCGCCGAGGTAGGTGTACCGGCCGGACGCCAGCAGTTCCTCCTTCAACGCCCGCTGGGCCACCCGGGGTTCGACGGCCGCGTCCCGCTCGCACCACAGCGCGCCGGTGAACTCACCGCGCAGGGCCGGGTTGAGGGCCCGCGCGTCCGCGGCGTCCAGCAGCCGGTAGCCGCGGGCGGTGGCGTCCGGGCGGCGGGTGGCGGCCTCGGCGACGGCCCGCTCGACGTCGTTCCTGACGACGGTCAGCGAGCCGATGGCCCGGAAGCCGAGCGCCGGGACGCGGGCGCCGATGCCCTCCCACAGCTCGCGGGCGCGCAGCGCGGTCGCCAGCTCCTCGCCGCCGGCCCGGCCGCTGATCCAGATCTGTCCGAAGTTGCGGACCGAGGCGCCGCGGGCCTCGGCCTCCCGTTCCAGGTGGAGGACCTCGTGGCCCCGTTCGATGGCGTGCCAGGCGTGCAGGGTTCCCAGCACGCCGGCTCCGACGACTATGACTCGCATGGCCCAGACGGTCCTGGCGGCGGATGTCCCACGAAGGGCGGTCCGGCGTCGGAACGGTGAACAGGGCATCACGCTTGGCCTAGACCCGTTACCATTTCGTGATCAGAGCGACCCAAGGGGGGCGCGCTGACGCCAGCTCAGTTCCGTTCGGCGGGCGTCCCCAGGTGGGTGGTGAAGGAGAACCGGTCACCCCGGTAGAGCGAGCGCACCCGCTCCAGCGGCCGGCCCCCGGTGTCGCGGGACAGCCGGTGGATCAGCAGCATCGGCAGCGCCCCCGGCGTGCCGATCAGCAACGCCTCGCGGGGTGTGGCCAGTACGGTCTCCAGCCGCTCGTCCGCGTCCCCGAAGGCGATGCCGAGCCGGTCGTGGAGGTAGGCGTAGAAGGACGAGTCCGGCTCGAAGTCGGCGGCCAGGTCCGGGACCCGGGCGAGGGCGACGTAGGTGCTCTCCAGCCCGACGCGTTCGTCGTCGGCGAGCAGCACCCGCTCCATGTGCCACACCGGATCCCCCGCTTCGAGGCCCAGGTCGGCGGCGAGCGCCGGCGGGCAGGGGAAGCGGTCCAGGCCGACCAGGTGCCGGCCGGGGCGGCGGCCCTGGCCGCGTACGCCCTCCGTGTAGCTGGCGAGGGCGAGCGGCTGCTCCAGCTTGGGTCCGGCGACGACCGTGCCGCGCCCCGCCCGCCGCAGCCGCCCCTCCAGGACGAGCTCGCGCAGGGCCTGCCGCAGCGTCTCGCGCGAGACCTCGAACCGCGCCGCCAGTTCGCGCTCGGTGGGCAGCACCTCGCCCTCGCCCAACTCCGCGAGCAGCGCGGCGATCTCGACCTTGGCCGCGTAGTACTTGGGGATGCGCCCGTGCTCGGGGACGCCGGACCGGACGGGCGCGCCAGGATCCTGGCCGTACATGAACTCCACGCGGTGATCCTCGCACCCGGGGGCGGGCCGGCCGGGGACCGGGCCGCGAATATCCGGGCGACAGCCGGGCGCGGCCGGTGGCACGCTGGGCGCATGCTCGATCACATAGCGGTCCAGGTGACGGACGTGGCGACCAGCGCCGCCTTCTACGACCGGGTGCTCGCCCCGCTCGGCGGCGTACGGACGAAGGAGTTCGGGGAGTTCCTCTGCTTCGGCACGACGGGCCACACGCTCTGGCTCGTCCCGGCCACGGACGAGGGCCCGGGCCGCGAACTCCATCTGGCGTTCAGCGCGCCGGACCGGGCGGCGGTCGACGCCTTCCACGCCGCGGCGGTCGCGGCCGGCGCGGAGTCGCTGCACGCGCCGCGGGTGTGGCCGGAGTACCACGAGGCGTACTACGGGGCGTTCGTCCGCGATCCCGACGGCCACAACATCGAGGCGGTCTGCCACACGCCGTAGGGGCACGCGCCACGGGGAACACGGCGTCCGCGCCCGCCGGTCCCCGTCAGTCCCCTTGCCCGGCCTGTCGTACGGGCGGCCGGCCGCCGAAGAGCGGGGCGAGGACCAGCTCCGCCGCGCCGTCGGCGACCGTCCGGGCGCCGCCGGGGGCGAGCGCCACGGACACCGCGGTCCGGGTGCCGGGGCCGCCGCGGGTGCGGGCCTGGGCGGCCAGCGCCCGGGACACCCCGCCGAGGAATTCCTCGGGGTGGTCGAGGACGGTGCGCCCGCCGAGCAGGACCCGGTCGATGTCGAGGAGTTCGACGAGATTGGCCGCGCCCACGCCCAGCGCCCGCGCGGCGCCCGGGAGATCACCGCGGGCCACCGCCGCCAGGCACAGCGCCTCTATGCAGCCCCGCTGCCCGCAACCGCAGCGCGGGCCGTCCAACTGGACGATCTGGTGGCCGAATTCGCCGGCGCCGGTGCGCGGGCCACGGTAGAGGCTTCCGCCCAGGACGAGACCGGCGCCGAGGCCGGTGCCCAGATGCAGATAGCCGAAGGAGCCCGCGCCCGCGGGCATGCCCTGCGCGAGCCCGAGCGCCGCGGCGTTGGTGTCCTTGTCGAGCACGGCGGGCAGGCCGAACCGCGCGGCGAGGACGTCCCGCAGCGGGAAGCCGTCCCACTCGGGGGCGCCGGTGACGCGGTGCAGCACCCCTGACGTGTGGTCCAGCGGGCCCGGGCAGGCCACGCCCACACCCAGGACCGGCGGCCCCGCGGCCCCGGCGAGCAGCGCCGCGACCTCCCGTTCGACGGTGCCGAGCACCTGCTCCGCGCCGGCGGCCAGGGCGAGCGGGGCGTGCCGGACGGCGACCGCGCGGCCGGCGAGGTCGACGCGGACGGCGGTGAGCTCGTCGCGGTCCAGATGCAGCCCGACGGCATGCCGGGCGCCGGGGACCAGCCGCAGGGCGGTGGCGGGTTTGCCGCCCGTGGAGGCGCGGCGGCCCGCCTCGGCGGCCAGGCCCTCGGTACGCAGCCGCGCGGTGATCTTGCTGACGGCCTGCGGGGTCAGCCCGGTCTGCGCGGCGAGCTCCAGCCGACTGACCCCCGCTTCCCCGGCCGCGCGCAGCAGGCCCAGCACCAGCGCGGTGTTGTGCCCGCGCAGCGCGGGGAGGTTGGCGCCCACCGAACCGGCGACGCCGCCGAAAGAAGGGAAATCGGTGCTGGTCACGCCCCCATTGTCCGCCAAGGCTTGCACTTAAGCAACAGCGTTGCTTAAGTGGTGGGCATGAGTGAGACGAGCGAGAAGAGCCCGATCGGCGCACCGCAGCGGAACGGCGGCTCCCCCGGCGCACCCCTGCGGGTCGGCCTGCTCGGCTACGGCCTGGCCGGCTCCGTCTTCCACGCCCCGCTGATCGCGGCCACCGATGGACTGCTGCTCGACACCGTCTCCACCAGCAATCCGGAGCGGCAGGCGCAGGCCCGCGCCGAGCATCCGCAGGTGCGGACGGTCCCCACCGCCGAGGAGGTCCTCGACCGCGCCGCCGAGCTGGACCTGATCGTGGTGGCGTCGCCCAACAAGACCCATGTGCCGCTCGCCACCGCGGCGTTGGAGGCCGGGCTGCCGGTGGTCGTCGACAAGCCGCTGGCCGCCACGGCCGCGGAGGCCGACAAGCTCGCCGCGCTCGCCGCCGACCGCGGCCTGCTGCTCTCGGTCTTCCAGAACCGCCGCTGGGACAACGACTTCCGCACCGTCCGCAAGCTCGTCGAGGAGGGCGCCCTCGGCGACGTCCAGCGCTTCGAGTCCCGCTTCGAGCGCTGGCGCCCGACCCCCAAGGGCGGCTGGCGCGAGTCCGGCGACCCCGCCGAGATCGGCGGTCTCCTCTACGACCTCGGCAGCCACCTCGCCGACCAGGCGCTGACCCTCTTCGGCCCGGTCGTCTCCGTCTACGCCGAGTCCGACGTCCGCCGCCCCGGCGCCGAGGCCGACGACGACACCTTCCTCGCCCTCACCCACGCCAACGGCGTCCGCTCACACCTCTGGGTGAGCGCCACCGCCGCCCTGCTGGGCCCCCGCTTCCGGGTGCTGGGCAGCAAGGCGGGCTACACCAAGCACGGCCTCGACCCCCAGGAGGCCGCCCTCCGCGAGGGCCGGCGCCCCGGCGACGAGGACGTGGAGTGGGGCGTGGAGCCGAAGGCCTGCTGGGGCCGCCTCGGTGCCGGCGCCTCCCCCCGAATGGGCGGCGGCGACCCCGTCCCCACCCTCCCGGGCGACTACCCCGCCTACTACGCCGCGATCGCCCGCGCCCTCCGCGAAGGCGGCGACCCCCCGGTCACCGCCACCGAGGCCGCGGCCACCCTCCGCGTCCTGGAGGCCGCGAAGCGCTCGGCGACAGAAGGCCGAACCGTTGCACTGAGCTAACTCCCCACGTACCTGGCCGTCCCGCCGCGGGGCGCTGCGCTTTGCGGCGCCTCCCACGTACCTGGCTTTCTCGCCGCGGGTCTTGGTCGCCGTTGCGCGCTTTGCGGCGCCCCGCACGTACCCGTCTGTCCCGCCGCGGGTCGTCTCGCCGTTGCGCCTGGCGGCGGGCGTTTGTGTGTCGGGTGCGGTGCCGGCCCTCCAGACTTCGTCCTCCGGTCCAGCCCCTCCCGTGAGTGGGAGTTACTGAGCTGGTCGGGGGCGAGCGTTGTCTCTTGGCTGCGCGCGGGTGGGCATTACGTGCACCCCCACCATCGTTTTCTTCCCCTCTCACGGGAGGGGACGGGCCGGAGGGGCCGGTTGTGTGGACGTAAAGCGTCAGCAGTCCACACAACCGGCCCCGGAGGCCCGTCACC
>NZ_JAZBJP010000062.1:0-25698 GCF_036352915.1 Streptomyces bugieae | reverse complement strand
GCGTCCCGCACCCCCACCCCCGGCGTCCCGCGCCCCCGCCCCGGCGCCCCCGCACCCCCGCCCGCTGTCACCCCCATCGCCTACTCTGGCCGCATGCCCGCCCGCACCTGGGTCCCGCCCGGCCCGTACGACCTGCACCGCACCCTGGGGGTGCTGCAGCGCGGCCCGGGCGATCCGGCGTTCGCGGTGCGCGGCGGGGAGATCTGGCGCGCCTGCCGTACGCCCCAGGGACCCGGCACGCTGTGCGTCGCGGCCCGCCCGGCCGACGGCGAGGTGGTGGCCGAAGCCTGGGGCCCCGGCGCCGAGTGGCTGCTGGACCGGCTGCCGCAGCTGCTGGGGGAGGACGACGACCCGGCGCAGCTGACCGCCCGGCACCGCATCGTCCATGAGGCGCGCCGCCGCCACCCCGGCGTCCGGCTCGCCCGCACCGGCCTGGTCCTGGAATCGCTGATCCCCTCGATCCTGGAGCAGAAGGTCACCAGCGACGAGGCGTACCGCGCCTGGCGCCTGCTGCTCCAGCGGCACGGCGAGCCCGCGCCCGGCCCCTGGGAGCGGCTGCGGGTGATGCCCGATCCGCGCGGCTGGGCGCTGATCCCGTCCTGGGAGTGGCACCGCGCCGGCGTGGACGCCAAGCGCTCCACCGCGATCCTGCGCGCCGTACGGGTGGCCCGCCGGATGGAGGAGGCCGCGCGGATGGATCTGTCCGACGCCACCCGCCGGCTGACGGCGATCCCCGGCATCGGCCCGTGGACGGCCGCCGAGACGCTCCAGCGCGCCCTGGGCGCCCCGGACGCGATCACGGTCGGCGATCTGCACCTCCCGAAGATCATCGGCTACGCCCTCACCGGCCGCCGCGGCACGACCGACGCGGAGATGCTCGAACTCCTCGCGCCGTACGCCGGGCAGCGGCACCGCGCCGCCCGGCTGATCCTGCTCTCCGGGATCACCCCGCCGCGGCGCGCCCCCCGATTCCCGGTCGGCGACATCGCCCGCCTCTGAGCCCGGCGGGGTCCGGCCCGGGGGGGCCGCCTCAGCGCACGACCACGAAGTCGTCCGCGCTCCGTGCCGCCCGTGCCCGCGGTGCCTCGGCCGGACGGCCGATGGCCACCGCCCCCATCGGCTCCCAGTCGCCGGGCAGTCCCAGGACCTCCCGTACGACGTCCCGGCAGAACATCGTCGAGGAGATCCAGGCGGACCCCAGCCGCTCGCCCGCCAGCGCCACCAGGAAGTTCTGGATCCCCGCCCCGTGGGCGACGACGAACATCTCCCGCTCCGCCGCGTTGCGCCGCGCGTCCGGATAGGTGTGCGCGCCGTCCAGCACCATGCACGGCACCGCCAGATACGGCGCGTTGCGCAGCACGTCGCCGCGCCGCACCCGTTTGGCGATGGACTCCTCCGACTTGCCGTCGCCGCGCAGATCCGCGATCCAGGCGTCCCGCATCGCGTCCAGCAGCCGCTCCCGCGCCTCGGCCGACTCCAGCAGGACGAACCGCCAGGGCGTGGTGTGGTGCGGCGCCGGTGCGGTGACCGCCGCGGCCACCGCGCGCCGCACCGCCCCCGGGTCCACCGGGTCGTCCGTGAAGGCCCGCACCGTACGCCGCAGCGTCACCGCCTCGCGTACGGCCTCGGAGGTGCCCAGCCGGAACATGTCGTCCGCGGCGCCGCGCAGCATCGCCCGCGCCCCGTCACCGGTCTCCTCGACGACGTGCCCCAGCCCGCGCACCACCGCGACCGGCAGCCCGGCCGCCTTGCCCTTCACCAGGTCGCCCGCCGCGGCGAGTTCGTCGGCGGTGGCCACCACGGTCGCGCTGAGCGGATTGCCGTACGCGTCCGTGCCGCCGCGCAGATCGTCCAGCACCCGCACCCCGGCCGCCCCGATGGCGACGTCGGTCAGACCGCTGCGCCAGGGCCGCCCGGAGGTGTCGCTGATGACGACGCCGACGTCCACGCCGAGTTCGGTGCGCAGCCCGGCCCGCAGGGCGCGCGCCGAGGCGTCCGGGTCCTTCGGCAGCAACAGCACCGTGCCCGCGGGGGTGTTGGAGGCGTCGACGCCGGCCGCGGCCATCACCAGGCCCTGCCGGTTCTCGACGATCCGCAGCGCGCCGCGGCGGGCGACCAGCCGCACGGTCTCCCGGTCGATCGCCGCCTCCCGGTCGGTGGCCTCGACGATCCGCCCCTCGGCCTTGCTGACGATCTTCGACGTCACCAACAGCACGTCGCCGTCGGCGAGTTGGGGCGTGCCGTCGGCGGTCGCCGCGGCCGCGATCAGCTTCACCAGGTCGTCGCCGGGCCGCACCTCGCCGATCCCCGGCAGCGCCCAGACCCGGTACGCCGGCACATCGGCGTCGCCGGTCACGCCCGGACCTCCTCGGCCAGCGTCAGCGCCTCGCGCGCCATCGCGGCCGTGGCGTCCAGGTCGGTCATCATCAGCGGTACGGCCCGGCAGCGGATCCCGGCCGCCTCGACCTCGGCCACCGCGCCGGCGTCGACGGAGTCGACCAGCCAGCCGTCCAGCAGCCCCGAACCGTAGTGCCGGGCGACCGCCGCCGCAGTGGACTCCACGCCGACCGCCGCCAGCACCTTGTCCGCCATGCCGCGCACCGGCGCGTCCCCGACGATCGGCGAGAGCCCGATCACCGGCACCCCGGCGTCCGCGATCGCCTCGCGGATCCCGGGCACGGCGAGGATGGTGCCGACGCTGACGACGGGGTTGGACGGCGGGAAGAGGATCACGTCGGCGTCCCCGAGGGCCTCCAGGACCCCGGGCGCGGGCTTGGCCTGCTCGGCACCCACGGGGACCACGGCCCGCGCGTCCACGGAGGCGCGCAGCCGCACCCAGTACTCCTGGAAGTGCACGGCCCGCTGCTCGCCGTCCTCCTCGATGGCGACGTGGGTCTCGATCCGGTCGTCGGACATCGGCAGCAGCCGCACGCCGGGCTGCCACCGCGCACACAGCGCTTCGGTGACGGCGCTGAGCGGGAAGCCGGCGGCCAGCATCTGGGTCCGCACGATGTGGGTGGCGAAGTCCCGGTCGCCGAGGCCGAACCACTCGGGGCCGACGCCGTAGGCGGCCAGTTCCTCCTTGACCCGGAAGGTCTCGTCGGCGCGGCCCCAGCCCTGCTCCTCGTTGATGCCGCCACCGAGCGTGTACATCACGGTGTCGAGGTCGGGACACACCTTCAGGCCGAACAGGTGGATGTCGTCACCGGTGTTGCCGATGACGGTGATGTCCGCGTCCGGAGCCGCTGCCTTCAGTCCCCGCAGAAAGCGGGCGCCGCCGATACCGCCGGCCAGAACCACGATTCGCATGGAGCCAGTGTGTCAGCCGGGGAGGAGCCTGCGGGCCGGGGCTCAGGACGGGGTGGTCTCCCGGGCCGCCGTGGAGCAGTGGGGCGTGTCGTGCATGGGCATTTCGGTCAGACCGGGGAAGTAGACGTGCAGGCTGACCGCGGGCGTCAGGGAGTCGTTGACGACCTCGTGGACGTAGCCGGGGGCGAAGACCTTCTGGGTGCCGGCGGCGAGGGCACGCGGTCCGGCGGGACCGTGTTCGGTCAACTCGCCTTCCAGGACGGTCAGTACGCCGGAGGACCGCCCGTGGTCGTGCCGTCCGCTGCCCTGGCCGGGGAGCCAGCTCAGTAGCCACACTTCGTAGCCGGGCCCGGTGCGCAGCCGGTGGTACCAGCGCGTGGTGGCGTCGTAGCGGACGAGCGGGGCCCAGGCGGCGCGGTCCGCGGCGATGGCGCGGGCGAGCCCGACGAAGCCGGCGACGGTGTCCGGGTGCGCGGGGACGGGCGGCAGGAGGTGGGGGATGGCGAGCGGGTCGCCGGCGATCTGGACGTCGCTGTTCATCGGTTTCGGATTCCTCGGCGGAAGAGCTGGGGGGACCTCCCGGCCGTGGCCGGGGGAGGGTGCGGCCGGCGCGGGCGGTCCCTGTGGGGTGCGCGGCGCGGGCGGGAAATGCGGGGCGCTGCGGGGTGGTGCGAGCGGAGAAGCCGGAGCTCAGTGGCATCAACAGCTGGAACAGCGACAGCGAGCCTGCGCAGCGCAGAGCGACCCGTAGGCACGGGTCAGTCGGGGCGCGGCAGTCACTGGCATGGGGTCAAGGAGACCGGGTTCCCGGCGCGATGTCAACCGGATGTCTGGTTTGCCGCGAATCTTTCACTGCATCCGGTTACTCCGGCCGGAGAAAGGTTTGTGCAGTCCTGGACGCGGAGACATCGACCGGCAACCGCTGCTCCAAACGCCGTTGCGGTCCCGTGATCCGTCTGTGATCTTCCCCGCTTCGGCGCGCGGGGTGCAACGCGAATGCCGCCTGATCACGTCTCCATGGATGACTGCGGACGTGCCGGGGGGTACGCCCGGGGAAGTGTCCTGGTTTTTACTGATTTGAACACTTTCCGCATCCGCTTGGTTCCGCCGAGTGAATAAGAGGCTCAATAGCAGATCTCGGCTTGACTGGCCCGGATCACCACACTTGTAATTTCACTCGTGTCGTTCAGCCGAAATCGATCACGGCTTGATCACGGGGACGTAAAGACAGACGAGGGGCGCACATGACCGAGCTGTTCCAGGAATTGCTGGTCGAGGAGGCGGACGAGGAGCTCGGCTGGCAGGAGCGCGCACTGTGCGCCCAGACCGACCCCGAGTCCTTCTTCCCGGAGAAGGGTGGCTCCACCCGCGAGGCGAAAAAGGTCTGTCTCGCCTGTGAAGTCCGGTCCGAGTGCCTCGAATACGCCCTCGCCAACGACGAGCGCTTCGGTATCTGGGGCGGTCTGTCGGAGCGCGAGCGGCGCCGGCTCAAGAAGGCCGCCGTCTGACCGTGACGAGTCAGCCACCCCTGCCCAGGGCGCGCGGTCTTTCGGACCCCGCCGCCGCACCGCCCCAACTCCCCATATCCCCCTATAGCGAACACTCCGCCTCCAGCGCACCGGGCGCCGGAGGCGGACTGCTGTGTACGGGCCCGGTCGGGGCACCGGCACGAACCATTAGTGTGGGGCCCCGTCCGAGATGCGCCGCCGCCCACCGGGGCGCGCGCGTCGCCTCGTAGTCCGTCGCAGTGTCTTCCGGGGGCGGGGCCTGAAAGCGACTTCGCCACGGGCCTTCGAACTCCCGGGTCCGGAGGGCCCGTACCTCGATGTCCGTGCACAGCCAGTCGGCGGCGCAGGCCGCCTCATATGCAGCCGCCACGCCAGAGTTCCCGCGGCACGTCGTCACCGCCGTGATCGTCTCCCACGACGGCGCCCGCTGGCTGCCCGACGCGCTCACCGGCCTCCTCGGCCAGGAACGCCCGGTGCAGAACGCCATCGGCGCCGACACCGGCAGCGCGGACCACTCCGCGCAGCTGCTCGGCGAATCCCTCGGCGACGAACGCGTACTGCACCTCGCCCGCCGCTCCGGATTCGGCACCGCCGTCGACGAGGCGGTCCGCACCGCCCCCGTGCTCGGTCCGGACGACCTGCCGTACCTGCGCCGCCCCAGCGGCTGGGACCCGGTCAGCCGCACCTGGCGCGACGAGGCCTACGACATGCCGGAACTGCCGCACGGCGAACCGGTCCAGTGGCTGTGGCTGCTGCACGACGACTGCGCGCCCGAGCCGGACGCCCTCGCCGAACTGCTGCGGGTCGCCGACGCCAGCCCCTCGGCCGTCATCGTCGGCCCCAAGCTGCGCAGCTGGTACGACCGCCGCCAGCTGCTCGAAGCCGGCGTCAGCATCGCCCGCAGCGGCCGCCGTTGGACCGGCCTGGACCGCCGCGAACAGGACCAGGGCCAGCACGACCAGGTACGCCCGGTGCTGTCGGTCTCCACCGCCGGCATGCTCATCCGCCGCGACGTCTACGAGGAGTTGGGCGGCTTCGACCGCCGGCTGCCCCTGATGCGCGACGACGTCGACCTGTGCTGGCGCGCCCAGGCCGCCGGCCACCAGGTCCTCGTCGCCCCGGACGCGGTCCTCCGGCACGCCGAGGCCGCCGCCCGCGAACGCCGCCCCATCGACTGCGTCGGCCGCTCCGTCGCCAACCCGCACCGCGTCGACAAGGCCGGCGCCGTCTACACCCTGCTCACCAACACCCGCGGCGCCCTCCTCCCGTACGTCCTGCTGCGGCTGCTGCTCGGCACCCTGCTGCGGGTCATCGCCTACCTCGTCGGCAAGGTTCCCGGCCAGGCACTCGACGAACTCGCCGGCCTCTTCGGCACCCTGCTGCGGCCCGGCAAGATCCTCGCCGCCCGCAAACGCAGAGGCCGCCCCGCGGTGGAGGCGAGCGAGCTGCGGCCGCTCTTCCCGCCGCCCGGCGCGACCGTCCGGGCCACCGTCGAGCAGATCGCCGGCAACCTCGCCGGCCGGGCCGCCCCCGACGTGGCCTCGGCCGGCCGGCACGGCGCCGTCGAATCCGGGCCCGGCGGCGACGACGCCGACTTCCTGGAGATCGAGCAGTTCGCCCGGCTCAAGCGGATCGCCCGCAAACCGGCCCCGGTCCTCTTCCTCGTCCTGCTGGTCGTCTCGCTGATCGCCTGCCGCGAACTGCTCGGCTCCGGCGCCCTCAGCGGCGGCGCACTGCTGCCCGCCCCCGGCAGCGTCTCCGACCTGTGGTCGGCGTACCTCGACAGCTGGCACGCGGTCGGCACCGGCGACGGCGCCGCCGCACCGCCCTACCTGGCCGTCGTCGCCCTGGTCTCCAGCGTCTTCCTCGGCTCCACCGGCTTCACGCTGACCCTGCTGCTGGTGTGCTCCGTCCCGCTGGCCGGCCTCACCGCCTACTTCGCCTCCCGCCCGCTGGTCGCCTCCCGGCTGCTGCGGGCCTGGGGCAGCATCGCCTACGCCTTCCTGCCCGCCGCGGCCGGCGCACTGGCCGGCGGCCGGCTCGGCACCGCCGTCCTCGCGATCGTGCTGCCCCTCATGGCGCGCGCCGCGATCGCCGCGAGCGGACTCCGGCTCCCCCTCGGCACCCGCCCCAGCTGGCGCGCCACCTGGGCGTACGCCCTGCTGATCACCTTCACCGCGGCCTTCACCCCCGTGGTCTGGCCGATGGCCGTACTCCTCGGCGTCGGCCTGCTGGTGCTGCGCCTCCTCGATGGCAGCCGGGACCAGATCGTCGCCTACGGGCTGCGGTTCCTGGCCGTGGTCCTCGCCCCGCTCGTCGTGCTCGCCCCCTGGTCGCTGTCCCTGCTGACCCACCCGTCCCGCTTCTTCCAGGAAGCCGGCCTCGACTACGGCACCGGCTCCGCCTCCGTCCTCGACCTCATCGGGCTCAGCCCCGGCGGCCCCAAGGCCACCGGCGGGCTGCTGCTCCTCGGCATCGTGCTCGCCGCGCTCGCCGCGACCCTGCGCGACGCCCGCCAGCTCGCCATCCGCACCGCCTGGGCCGTCGCCCTCACCGGCCTGCTCTTCGCCGCGCTCGGCAACGGCTCCGGCTGGACCGGCCCCGCCGTCCTCGTCTACGGCCTGGCCCTGCTCTGTGCCGCCGCCCTCGGCGCCGAGGGCATCCGCACCCGCATGGCCAGCCTCGGCTTCGGCTGGAAGCAGCCGGTCGCCGTGCTGATCGCGCTGGCGTCCGTGCTCGCCCCGCTCTACGCCGCGGTCAGCTGGATGATCAGCGGCGCGGCCGGCCCGCTCCAACGGCGCGGCCCCGAGCAGGTCCCGGCGTTCGTCGCCGAGGAGTCCGGCAGCGCCGACCGGCCCCGCACCCTCGTCCTCGACGGCACCCCCGGCCACGTCTCCTACACCCTCGTCCGCGGCTCCGGCGCCCGCCTCGGCGACGCCGACCTGGCCGCCGAGGCCGGCGAGGACAAGCGGTTCGGCGGCATCGTCGCCCACCTCGTCGCCGGCTCCGGCGCCGACCAGACCAACCAGCTCGGCGGCTACGCGGTCCGCTACGTCCTGGTCAAAAGCGGCGCCCCGCGCGAGATGGGCCGCGTCCTGGACGCCACCCCGGGCCTGACCCGGCTCAGCCAGGAGGACGGCAGCGCCCTGTGGCGCGTCGACC
The DNA here is from genome assembly GCF_036352915.1 of Streptomyces bugieae. Taxonomy (NCBI): domain Bacteria; kingdom Bacillati; phylum Actinomycetota; class Actinomycetes; order Kitasatosporales; family Streptomycetaceae; genus Streptomyces; species Streptomyces bugieae. Next base: position 17,719 of record NZ_JAZBJP010000062.1, on the reverse strand, counting down.
GCCGGGTCTCCCGGGTCTCGATCGTCCCGCCCCAGGCCCAGGACGGCACCACCGCCGGCGAGGCCGCCGCGCCCACGGCCGTCGCCGCCGGGCCCGTCGAGGCGCACACCAAGCTGCCCGCCGGACCCGCCGGCCGGGTGCTGCGCCTCGCCGACGCCGCCGACGAGGGCTGGCAGGCCACCCTCGACGGCACCCCGCTCAAGCCCGTCACCGTCGACGGCTGGGCCCAGGGCTTCACCCTGCCCTCCAACGGCGGCCGGCTCGACCTCACCCACGAGAACCCGCTCGGCCACACCCTCTGGCTGTGGGCCCAGGGCCTGCTCGCCGTCGTCCTGGTCGTCCTCGCCCTGCCCGGCCGCCGCCGCGAGATCGACGACGACCTGCCCGAGGACACCGCCGCCGCGCAGGCCGCCGCGGCCACCGGCGACGGCCGCCGGGCCCGCCGGCTGCGCGCCCAGGCCGAGGCCGAGGCCGAAGCCGCCGGCACCCCCGACCCGGCCGGCGCCGGCATCCCGGCCGCCCGCACCGGCGAGGAGCCGCCCGCCCCGGCCGCCGACCCGGCGGCCCCCCAGGACCCCGCCGCGACCGCCGACCCGTACGCGGCCGTACCGCAGCAGCCCTCCTACGAGGACTGGCCGGCCGCCCCCGGCCAGCACGCGGCCGAGCAGCAGCCCTACGACCCGTACCAGGGCACGCAGTACGGCGACCAGTACCCGCAGGCGGACCCGTACCAGCCCACCGGCACCTACCCCGGCGACCCCTACCAGGCCGGCGCCTACGACCCGTACGGCTACGCCCAGCAGCCGTACCCGGACGGCACGCCGCAGCCCCAGCAACAGCCCTACGACGACGGCACCGTGTACCCGGGGTACTCCGGGCCCCCCGGCTCCTACCCCGAGCCGCGCCGTGACGGGAGCGACCAGCAGTGAAGCGCACCATGACGTCCCTGATCGGCGCGGCCGCCGCGCTGGCCGCGGTCACCGGCATCGCCGCCGTCGCGGCCCCCGGCGGCGCCCCGAAAACCCCCGGCGGCGCCACCCGGCTGCCCGTCCAGCGCTCCGCGCTGCTCTGCCCCCCGCCCACCTCCTCGGAGGTCGGCGAGACCACCTACACCGCCTTCGCCCCCCAGGGCGCCGCGGCCGGCGCCGACACCAAGAAGGGCACCGCGAAGCTGCTGCCCGCCGGGACCGTGAAGGCCGCCGGCGCCGGCGACGGCAAGAAGGACGGCAAGAAGAAGGGCGGCACATCCAAGACCGCGGACACCGGCCGGACCGCCGTACCGCCCACCGACACCAAGCCCGTCGTCCCCCTCCGGCAGGCCGGCAAGCCGGTCACCACGTCCACCGACCGGGCCGACGCCCCCGCGCTCGTCGGCGCGGCCGACGGCACCCTCGCCCCCGGCTGGACCGTCCAGCAGACCACCACCGTCGCGGCCGGCGCCGGCCGCGGTCTGCTCGGGCTGAGCTGCCCCACCCCCGACACCACGTTCTGGTTCCCCGGCGTCAGCACCGCCACCGACCGTCAGGACTACGTCCACCTCACCAACCCCGACAACACGCCCGCCGTCGTCGACCTCGAACTCCACGGCAAGGACGGCTCGTTGGGCGGCTCGGCCGGCGAGGACATCACCGTCCCCCCGCACACCACCGTCCCCGTCCTGCTCTCCACCCTCACCACCCGCCCCGCCACCAACGCCACCCTGCACGTCCTCGCCCGCGAGGGCCGGGTCGGCGCCGCCGTCCAGGCCACCGACAGCAAGCTCGGCAGCGACTGGCTGCCGCCCGCCGCCGACCCGGCCCCGAGCGCGGTCCTCCCCGGCATCCCCAAGGACGCCACCTCCGTCCGGCTGGTCGCCCTCGCCCCCGGCGAGGCCGACGCCGACCTGAAGGTGCAACTCGCCACCCCCACCGGCCTGATCACCCCGGCCGGCCTGGAGACGCTGCACCTCAAGAGCGGCATGACCACCGCGGTGGACCTCAAGGACGTCACCAAGGGCGAGGCCGGCTCCCTGGTGCTCACCCCCACCGACCCCGGCGCGAAGGCCCCCGTCTCGGCGGCGCTGCGGGTCACCCGCGGCAAGGGCGGCAACCAGGAGATGGCCTTCATCCCCGCCACCCGCCCGGTGGAGAAGCGGGCCACCGCCGCCGACAACGGGGCCAAGGGCAGCACCCTGTCGCTGGTCGCCCCCGAGAAGGGCAAGGACGCCAAGGTGAAGGTCACCGCCTCCGCGGGCAGCGACGGCGGCACCCCGGTCACCAAGACGTACACGGTCAAGGGCGGCACCACCCTCGACATCGACCCGCCCCGCCCCCAGGGCCTCAAGGGCAGCTACGCCCTCACCGTGGAGCCCGAGTCCGGCAGCGGCCCCGTCTACGCGGCCCGGATGCTCGCCCGCCCCCAGGGCGGCGTGCCCGCCTTCACCGTCCAGCCGCTGCCCGACGACCGCGGCTCGGTGGTGGTCCCCACCGCCGGCCAGGACCTCTCCCTGCTCACCGACTGACGCGCGGGCCCCGCGCTACGGCCTCACTCCTGCCCGTAGCGCGGGTCCACCGACTCCGGAGCCAGCCCCAGCAGATCGGCGACCTGCTCGACGACCACCTCGTGCACCAGCAGCGCCCGCTCGTCCCGGCTCTTCGTACGGATCTCCACCGGCCGCCGGTAGATCACGATCCGGTCGCGATGTCCGCCCGCCGCCGGCAGCACCCGCCCCAGCGGCACGCTCTCCTCGTCGACCGGCCCCTCCCCGCCGTCCGGCCCGAAGCCGGGCACCTCGACCACGAGGAAGTCGACCTGGGCCAGCTGCGGCCAGCGCCGCTCCAGCCGGTCCCGCGAGTCGTAGACGAGGTCCACGAAGGCGTCCGCGCGGGTCACCGACAGCGGCACCTGAGGCGGCGCGATCGGGCCGCGCATGCCGCGGCCGTGACGGTCGCGGCGGCGGAGCCGCGGCTCCGCCGGTCGGGGAGGTACGGGCCTGTCCATCAGCATCGAGCGTAGCCGTCACGGACCGCCGGAATCCGCAGACCGCCACAAGACGCGGCATGTCGCAGGCTGACCGGACCGGTCCGAATCGGTTTCGTTTCCCTCCCCACATCAGATCGCGGAACTCCCGCCGAATGGCCGGAAATGCACTAACTCATGAGGGTATTCCCTCCCGCGCACCGACCGTCCCGCCCCACCCGCCCCAGGACGGGCCGAGCGGGTGCAGGTCAGACGCATCGGACGAAGCGGGACGACACGGTTGGGTGAGCCGGGGGAGAGTCGTCGCGGCCCGCTCAAGAGTGCGGTACCGTCCAACGTCGTGAGCCCTGTACGTCGCTGTTCGCGCACTGCGTGCGGCCGCCCCGCCGTCGCAACGCTGACGTACGTCTATGCGGACTCGACCGCCGTGCTCGGACCGCTCGCCACCTACGCCGAACCGCACTGCTACGACCTGTGCGCCGAGCACTCCGAGCGGCTGACCGCGCCCCGCGGCTGGGAGGTCGTCCGCCTCGCCATCGACTCCGGCCCGGCCCGCCCCAGCGGCGACGACCTCGAAGCCCTGGCGAACGCGGTCCGCGAGGCCGCCCGCCCCCAGGAACGCGAACGCGCGGCCGGCGCGGATGCCCCACCCGGCGACCGCGCCCCCATGGAGGTGGCCCGCCGCGGCCACCTCCGCGTACTCCGGTCCCCGGAGTCATAGCCCCACCCGTCCGCTGCGCTTGGCTTTTGCCTCCTACGTACCTGTCTGCTGCGCCGCGGGTCACCTCGCCGTTGCGCTTTGCGGCGCCCCGCACGTAGTTGGCCGTCCCGCCGCGGGGCTTGGTCGCCGTTGCGCCTGGCGGCGGGCGTTTGTGTTTTGGGTGCGGTGCCGGCCCTCCAGACTTCGTCCTCCGGTTCAGCCCCTCCCGTGAGTGGGAGGTAAGAGCTGGTTGGGGGCGGGCCTGGTCTGTTGCCTGCGCGCAGGTGGGCATTACCTGCACCCCCACCATCGTTTTCTTCCCCTCTCACGGGAGGGGACGGGCCGGAGGGGCCGGTTGTGTGGACGTAAAGCGTCAGCAGTCCACACAAGCGGCCCCGGAGGCCCGTCACCGCACCCGACAACCACCTGGCCCGCCGCAGGCGCAACGGCGAGAAACCACCGCGGCGGGACAGCCAGGTACGTGGGCGGAACGGCAAAGCGGATAGGTTGGGAGGTCCCGAACACACCCCAGGAGGACCGGCCCGTGACCGACCTGTCGCACATCGTCAAGGCATACGACGTCCGCGGTGTCGTCCCCACCCAGTGGGACGAACCGCTCTCCGAGCTGTTCGGCGCGGCCTTCGTCGAGGTCACCGGCGCGGACGCGATCGTGATCGGACATGACATGCGGCCCTCCTCGCCGGGCCTGGCCGGGGCCTTCGCGCGCGGTGCCGCGGCCCGCGGCGCCGACGTCACCCTGATCGGCCTGTGCTCCACCGACGAGCTGTACTTCGCCAGCGGCTCCCTCGGCCTGCCCGGCGCCATGTTCACCGCCTCGCACAACCCCGCCCAGTACAACGGCATCAAGATGTGCCGGGCCGGCGCCGCCCCGGTCGGCCAGGACACCGGCCTCGCCGACATCCGCGCCCTGGTCGAGCGCTGGTCCGACGAGGGCGCCCCCGAGCCGGCCGCCACCCCCGGCACAGTCGGCGAACGCGATGTGCTCGCCGACTACGGCACCCACCTGCGCAGCCTGGTCGACCTCAGCGCGATCCGCCCCCTGAAGGTCGTCGTGGACGCCGGCAACGGCATGGGCGGCCACACCGTCCCCACCGTCTTCGCCGGCCTGCCGCTCGAACTCGACGCCCTGTACTTCGAGTTGGACGGCTCCTTCCCCAACCACGAGGCCAACCCGCTCGACCCGAAGAACATCGTCGACCTCCAGGCCCGGGTCCGCGAGACCGGCGCCGACCTCGGCATCGCCTTCGACGGCGACGCCGACCGCTGCTTCGTCGTCGACGAGAACGGCGACCCGGTCTCCCCGTCCGCGATCACCGCCCTGGTCGCCGCCCGCGAGCTGGCCAAGCACCCCGGCTCCACCGTCATCCACAACTGCATCACCTCCTGGTCCGTCCCCGAGGTCGTCCGGGAGAACGGCGGCGCCCCGGTCCGCACCCGCGTCGGGCACTCGTTCATCAAGGAGGAGATGGCCAAGACCGGCGCCGTCTTCGGCGGCGAGCACTCCGCGCACTACTACTTCCGCGACTTCTGGAACGCCGACACCGGCATGCTCGCCGCCCTGCACGTCCTCGCCGCCCTCGGCGGCCAGGACCGCCCGCTGTCCCAGCTGGTCGCCGAGTACGACCGCTACGCCGCCTCCGGCGAGATCAACAGCACCGTCGACGACCAGGCCGGCCGGCTCGCCGCGATCAAGGCCGCCTACCAGGGCCGCGAGGGCATCACCCTCGACGAACTGGACGGCCTGACCGTCACCGCCGACGACTGGTGGTTCAACGTCCGGCCCTCCAACACCGAGCCGCTGCTGCGCCTGAACGCCGAGGCCCGCGACGCCGACACCGTCGCCCGGGTCCGCGACGAGGCCCTGGCGATCATCCGCGGCTGACCCCTCCCACGGGCGGGGCACCCGCCCCGCCCGTCCCGCCACACCCCGCCGAGCAGGCCGCGCCCGCCCCACCGGCGGTACGCTGGCCACGCCGCAACCACCCGAAGGAGCAGCGCCCATGCCGGTCGAAGCCAGCTTGATCCAGATCCTCGCCTGCCCGGCGTGCCACGCCCCCCTGGAGGACCGGACCGGCACCGACCCGGCCGAGCTGATCTGCACCTCCGGCGACTGCGGCCTCGCGTACCCCGTCCGGGACGGCATCCCCGTACTCCTCGTCGACGAGGCACGCCGCCCCGCCTGACCCGGGCCCGCCGGGCCCGCGGGTCCGGCACCGCCCGGCACAACCCGCCCGCACCGGCGATCGGAGGCCGCGCCCACCATGCTCGACGAGTCCCTCCTCGACACCCCCGACGCGCTGGCCGGCGCCGACCGCTTCGGCCTGCTGCGCGGCGTCGCCGAAGCCGGCGCCCGGGCCCGCACCGCCGCCCGCAGCGCCGCCGAATCCGGCATCCCCGAGCTGACCCCCGACGGACGGCCGCGCTCCGTCCTCGTCGCCGGCCCCGGCCCCGCCGCGGCCGGCGTCGCCGACCTGTTGCGCGCCCTCAGCGGCGGCAGCTGCCCGGTCAGCCTCATCCAGCCCACCGGCGTCGCCCCGATGCCCGGCGCACTGCGCTGGACGCTGCCCGGCTGGGCCGGCCCGCTCGACCTGCTGCTTCTCGCCGGCCCGGACGCCTCCGACCCGGGCCTCGCCGAACTCGTCGAACAGGCCTACCGCCGCGGCTGCGCCGTCGTCGCCGTCACCCCCGCCGGCGGCCCGCTCGCCGACGCCGTCATCCAGGCCCGCGGCCTCGCCGTCCCGCTCGCCACCACCGCCTACGACACCGAGTTCGACGTCGAGGGCGCCCCGCCGGCGGCCCCCGGCACCCTCTGGTCCGTCCTCATCCCGATGCTCTCGCTCGCCGACCGGATCGGCCTGATCAGCGCCCCGCAGGACGCCCTCGGCAAACTCGCCGACCGCCTCGACCACCTCGCCGAACGCTGCGGCCCGGCCATCCCCACGTACTCCAACCCCGGCAAGGTCCTCGCCGCCCACCTCGCCGACGCGCTCCCGCTCATCTGGACCGAGGGCACCGTCGCGCACGCCGTCGGCCGGCACTTCGCCACCGAACTCGCCGGACTCGCCGGCCGCCCCGCCCTCGCCGCCGAACTCCCCGAGGCGCTCACCACCCACCGCACCCTGCTCGCCGGCGCCCTGGCCCCCGGCACCGACGCGGACGACTTCTTCCGCGACCGCGTCGAACAGCCCACCACGACCACCCTGCACGCCCGGGTCGTCCTGCTGCGGGACCAGGAGCCCGACGCACTGTCCGCCACCCGCGCCGCCAGGGCCCTCGCCGAGGAACGGGATGCCGCCCTCACCGAGCTCCAGCCCGACCCCGGCAGCGAACTGGAGATGGCCGCGGAACTACTCGCCATCGCGGATTTCGGTGCCGTTTACCTGGCGCTCGCCGGCACCGAGTGATCTTTGACGGCCGGCCCGCACGCCCGGGCCGGCCGGCCCGCACCCGTGGGCCCGCGAGCCGCACCCCGCGCGCCCGCCGCCGCCCCGTACGACCTCAGGAAGCAGCACCCATGGACCGCCTCGCCAACACCGTGCGCCCCTACGCCTGGGGCTCCACCACCGCCATCCCGGAGCTCCTCGGTACCGCACCCACCGGCGAGCCCCAGGCCGAGATGTGGATGGGCGCCCACCCCGGCGCCCCCTCCCGCCTCGACCGCGGCACCGGCCCCCGCTCCCTCGCCGAGATCATCGACGCCGACCCCGAGGCCGAACTCGGCCCCGGCGCGGTCCGCGCCTTCGGCCCCCGGCTGCCCTTCCTGCTCAAGCTGCTCGCCGCCGGCTCACCGCTCTCCCTCCAGGTCCACCCCGACCTGGCCCAGGCCCGCGAGGGCTTCGCCGACGAGGAGCGGCGCGGCGTGCCGCTCGACGCCCCGCACCGCAACTACAAGGACGCCAACCACAAGCCCGAGCTGATCTGCGCCCTCACCCCCTTCGAGGGCCTGTGCGGCTTCCGGCACCCCGCACAGACCGCCGACCTCCTCGAAGACCTCGGCGTCGACGACCTCACGCCGTACGTCGACATCCTGCGCGCCAGCCCCGAGGCGGACGCACTGCGCGAGGTCCTCACCGCCGTCCTCAGCGCCGAGCACCACGCCATCTCCGACACCGTCGAGCGCACCGCCGTCGCCGCCGGCCAACTCGCCGCCAAGGGCGGGCCGCACGCCGACGCCTACGCCGCCTATGCCGGCCTCGCCCACCACTACCCCGGCGACCCCGGCGTGCTCGCCGCCATGCTCCTCAACCACGTCCGGCTCCAGCCCGGCGAGGCCCTCTTCCTCGGCGCCGGCATCCCGCACGCCTACCTCAGCGGCCTCGGCGTCGAGCTGATGGCCAACTCCGACAACGTGCTGCGCTGCGGGCTGACCCCCAAGCACGTCGACGTCCCCGAACTCCTGCGGGTGGTCCGCTTCGAAGCCAGCGACGCGGGCGTCCTCCGCCCCGAGGACATCGGCGGCGAGGAGGTCTACGACACCCCCGTCGACGAGTTCCGGCTCTCCCGCTTCGTCCTCGCCCCCGGCGCCGCCCCGCACCCGCTCGCCTCCGCGACCCCGCAGATCCTGCTGTGCACGGCGGGCACGGTCCGCCTCCACGCCGACCGGGACGGCCAGTTGGCCGGCGGACCGGCGGACGGACCGGCGGAGGGACCGGCCGAACTGGCCCTGGCTCCGGGCGAGTCCGCCTTCGTACCGGCCGGCGAGCGGATCACGCTCAGCGGGGAGGGCACGCTCTTCCGGGCGACGGTGGTGGCGTAGGCCGGGGCGCGTCCCTGGTGGCGGGCCTCGATGGTGGCGCAGCGCGACCGCGACCGCACGGGGAGTCCGCCCGGGGACCGCACGGGAGTCCGCCCGGGGACCGCACGGGAGTCCGTCCGGGGGCCGCACGGAAGTCCGTCCGCCAGGTGGCCTCCCCGCATCCGCCGGACGCCGGGCTGCAACAATGACCGCCGCACAGCATTAAAGGGGCGGTAAAGCGGCGAGCCCCGTCGACGGAAGGGACATGCGGCACTCATGAGCGCATCAGGCGGGACAAAGGCGATCGTTGCGGCGCTGGGCGCCAACCTGGCGATCGCCGCAGCGAAGTTCGTGGCCTTCGCCTTCAGCGGCTCGTCCTCGATGCTGGCCGAAGGCGTGCACTCCATCGCGGACTCCGGCAACCAGGGCCTGCTGCTGCTCGGCGGGAAGAAGGCCCAGCGCGCGGCCACCGAGGAACACCCCTTCGGCTACGGCCGCGAGCGCTACATCTACGGCTTCCTGGTCTCCATCGTCCTGTTCACCATCGGTGGCGTCTTCGCCCTCTACGAGGGCTACGAGAAGATCCACGACCCGCACCCGCTGGAGAGCTGGTACTGGCCGATCGGCGTCCTGGTCTTCGCCGTGATCGCCGAGGGCTTCTCGTTCCGCACGGCCATCAAGGAGTCCAACGAGCTGCGCGGCAAGCAGACCTGGACCCAGTTCGTACGCCGCGCCAAGGCCCCCGAGCTGCCGGTCGTGCTGCTGGAGGACTTCGGCGCCCTGGTCGGCCTGGTCCTCGCCCTGGGCGGCGTCGGCCTCACCCTCCTCACCGGCAACGGCATCTGGGACGGCATCGGCACCATGTGCATCGGCACGCTGCTGGTGCTGATCGCGCTCGTCCTGGCCGCGGAGACCAAGTCGCTGCTGCTCGGCGAGGCGGCCGGTCCCGAGCAGGTCGCCAAGATCCGCGCCGCGGTCGCCGACGGTGACGTCGTCACCCGCGTCATCCACATGCGCACGCTCCACCTCGGCCCCGAGGAACTGCTCGTCGCCGCCAAGATCGCGGTCCAGCACGACGACACCGCGACCCAGATCGCCGACGCCATCAACGCCGCCGAGGCCCGCATCCGCGAGGCCGTCCCGATCGCCCGCGTCATCTACCTCGAACCGGACATCTACGACGAGACGACCGCCGCCAAGGGCCCCGACCCGGCCAAGACCCCGGGCGGCCACTGACCCGCAGGCGCTGCCCGGTACCTGATCATGGGCGGGCCCCGCACTCCGCTGAAGTGGAGCGCGGGGGCCCGCCCATCTGCCCTCCCTGCGGGAATACCGCCCCGCCGCCGCCGCGTTGACGGCCCCGAGGGGGCCCTCGCACCCCCTACGGGATCCGTTCGCCCCCGCCTTACGGGATCTTCCGCCGCCCTACCGGGTCCCCTCCGGACGCCGGCACAACCTCGGAGACCGGGACTAGCTCCCCAGCGGAAGCAGGGAATACCGCCCCGCCGCTGCCGCGTTGAGGGCCCCGAGGGGGCTCTCGCACCCCCTACGGGATCCGTTCGCCCCCGCCCTACGGGTCCTCCCCACCCCCGCCCTCCGGATCCCTTACTGGATCTCCCGGCCCTTACTGGATCTACTGGATCTACTGGATCTCCCGGTCCCTACCGGATCTCCCCGAGAACGCCCAGCAGCGCCTCCGTGTCCACCGCCTCCTGCAGCCGCGCCCGGAAGCCCGCGTCCATCAGCTTCCGCGACAGCAGTGCCAGGATCCGCAGATGCTCGTCCCCGGCCGCCGCCTCCGGCACCGCGATCAGAAAGACCAGCCGGGCCGGCGTGCCGTCCAGCGAACCCCAGTCGATTCCCTCCGCGGACCGCGCGAACCCGACGACCGGCGCGCTCACCGCGTCCGTCTTGGCGTGCGGAATGGCGATCTCCTCGCCGAGCCCGGTGGTGCCCTGCGCCTCCCGCGCCAGTGCCACCCGCACCAGTTCGGCCACGTCCGTCACCCGGCCGGTGCCCGCCACCAGGTCCGCCATCTCGCGGATCGCCGCTTCCTTGTCGTCGGCGGCGAGCTCCGTCTTGACGGTTTCCGCGGTGAGATACCCCGAGAGCACCTCAGCGGGGACGTCACCCGGGACGCCGGCAGCCGACTCGGGAGCCTCAACAGCCGTCGCAGCCGACTCCGCGGCCCCAGCACGTCCCCCAGCATTCTCAGCAGCCACTCCAGCCCCAGCCGCAGAAGCCACCCCCGCCCTGCCAGCCGTGACCGCCCCACCGGCCGTGACCGCCCCACCGGCCGTGACCGCCCCACCGGCCGTGACCGCCCCACCGGCCGTGACCGCCCCACCGGCCGTGACCGCCCCGCCGACCGCAACTGCCCCGGCCGCCGCGACCGGCTCGGCCGCCGCGACCGCCCCCGCCATCACGGCCGTCTCGCCCACCACAGCCACCTCGTCCACAACATCTGACACAGGGCCCGCTGCGACAGCCGCCCGGCCCTTCCGCCGCTCCGAAAGATCCACCAGCGTCACCGTCGTCAGAGCCGTGACCACCGCCCCGATCACCACGGCGAGGAAGAACGCCGGCACCCCGCCGACCGCCCCCAGCACCGCCACGATCGGCCCGCCGTGCGGCACCGCGTCCGTCACCCCGGTCATCCCCGCGACCGCACCGGCCACCGCGCCACCGAGCATGTTCGCCGGAATGACCTGGGCGGGCCGGGCCGCGGCGAACGGAATCGCGCCCTCCGAAATCCCGAAGAGCCCCATGAACAGCGCCGCCATGCCCGTCTCGCGCTCCTGCTGGGAGTACAGCCGACGCCGGACCAGCGCGGCCAGCCCCTGCCCCAACGGCATGACCGGAATCGCCGCGGCACACATCCCCATCACCGTCTGGTTACCGGACGCGATCAGCCCCGCGCCGAACAGGAACGCGGTCTTGTTGACCGGACCACCCATGTCGAACGCGATCATCAGTCCGAGGATCGCGCCGAGCAGGATCGCGCTCGACCCGGTCATCCCGCCGAGCCACCCCGTGAGGTGCGTGAACACCCAGGCGACCGGCTTGCCGATCACGTAGATGAAGAACAGCCCGAGCGCCGTGGTCGCCACGATCGGGATCACGATGATCGGCATGATCGGCTGCACGAACTTCGGGACCCTGACCTTCTTGATCCACTGCACCAGATAGCCGGCCAGGAACCCGGTGACGATCGCGCCTATGAAACCCGCGCCCGCCTTGGAGTCGTACAGCGCGCCCGTATTGGCGATCCAGCCGCCGATCATGCCCGGCACCAGCGCCGGCCGGTCGCCGATCGCGTAGCCGATGTAGCCGGACAGGATCGGCACCATCAGCGTGAAGCCGATGACCCCGACGTCATTGACGTGCTTCCAGAACGAGCCGTCCGGGATCACCAGACCGCCGTCCGCCTGCGGATGCCCGCCCAGCGCGAGCGATATCGCGATCAGCAGCCCGCCGACCACCACGAACGGGATCATGTAGCTGACCCCGTTCATCAGCGCCTTGTACGCGACGCTGCGTTCCTTGCCGCCGCTCCCGGACGCCGTCGCCGCCCCGGCCGCCGCACGGTCGCCGGTGCCGGCGCCACCGCCGTCCCCACCCCCGTACACCGGCGCGCTCCGCACCCGCTCGATCAGCTGCTCGGGGTGGTGGATGCCCTCGGCGACCCCGACCGCCAGCACCCTCTTGCCGGCGAACCGGCCGCGGTCGACGTCCTTGTCCGCCGCGATGATGATCCCGTCCGCGTCTCTGACATCGTTGTCAGACAGTACGTTCTCAGCCCCGATGGAACCCTGGGTCTCCACCTTGATCTGATGGCCGAGCGACCGGGCCGCCCGGGTCAGTTTCTCGGCGGCCATATACGTGTGGGCGATCCCGGTCGGGCAGGCCGTCACTGCGAGCAGCTTCAGCCCCTGCCCGCCGGTCCCCGCGCCCTCGGGGGGATCAGCTGGACTCGTGGTCACGTGGTTCTCCTCACGAACATGCGCGGTCGTGCAGACGTTCTGGCTCTGGCGCTCCAGGCATCCTGCATGACGACCCCGCCTCCGCAAAGCCCTCCCGCCACACCTTCCGTCCCCCCTCGCGCGCCGTCGCGCAGACCGTTCCGCACCCTTCGCGAGCCTTTGCGCACAGGCCACTTGGCCCCCTCGCAAGCCCTCCGCCTCCGGTGCCCCGTACCGCCGGGATTCGCCCCGCGACCTGTGTCGTCCCGCCCCACGCCGCCCATCTGCAGCACCCGCACCATCCGCCGGTCGGCCGCCCCCGTCCTGGCCGGGACCGCACGGAACCGGCCCTCCCGGCCCCCTCCGGGCTGGGGTTCACTGGGCCGATCGGTGTAGATTCGTGACCAGTGCCAGACGTCGCTGCTGATGGCGGTCGGTCGGCCCGCCCCGCGGACCGGCCGAGGGAGAGAGGGCCTCCGACGGACTGCGCTGCGGCCAGGGGACAGGTGTGTCCGGAGAGGCGAGTCGGCCTCTGCGTACGCTCCTTCCGTCAGCTACCGCTGGCGAACCCCAGCCCGCGCCGCAGACTGCCCAGCCCGAAACCACGCGACGCTTCGAGGAGCAGCCCGCATGACGACAGCAGCCACCGGCCAGGACTTCAAGGTCGCCGACCTGTCCCTCGCCGCCTTCGGCCGCAAGGAGATCACCCTCGCCGAGCACGAGATGCCCGGTCTGATGGCGATCCGCAAGGAGTACGCCGCCGCGCAGCCGCTGGCCGGCGCCCGTGTCACCGGCTCGCTGCACATGACCGTGCAGACCGCCGTCCTGATCGAGACCCTGGTCGCCCTCGGCGCCGAGGTCCGCTGGGCGTCCTGCAACATCTTCTCCACCCAGGACCACGCCGCCGCGGCCATCGCCGTCGGCCCCAACGGCACCCCGGACAACCCCCAGGGCGTCCCGGTCTTCGCCTGGAAGGGCGAAACCCTCGACGAGTACTGGTGGTGCACGGAGCAGGCGCTGACCTGGCCGAACTCGCCCACCGGCGGCCCGAACATGATCCTCGACGACGGCGGCGACGCCACCCTCCTCGTCCACAAGGGCGTCGAGTACGAGAAGGCCGGCAAGGTCCCCGCCGTCGAGACCGCCGAGAGCGACGAGCACCGCGCCATCCTGGAGCTGCTCACCCGCACCCTCGCCGAGAACCCGCAGAAGTGGACCAAGCTGGCCTCGGAGATCCGCGGTGTCACCGAGGAGACCACCACCGGCGTGCACCGTCTCTACGAGATGCAGCGCGACGGCGAGCTCCTCTTCCCCGCGATCAACGTGAACGACGCCGTCACCAAGTCGAAGTTCGACAACAAGTACGGCTGCCGGCACTCCCTCATCGACGGCATCAACCGCGCCACCGACGTCCTGATCGGCGGCAAGACCGCCGTCGTCTGCGGCTACGGCGACGTCGGCAAGGGCTGCGCCGAGTCCCTGCGCGGCCAGGGCGCCCGCGTCATCATCACCGAGATCGACCCGATCTGCGCCCTGCAGGCCGCCATGGACGGCTACCAGGTCACCACCCTCGACGAGGTCGTCGAGACCGCCGACATCTTCGTCACCACGACCGGCAACAAGGACATCATCCTGGCGTCCGACATGGCGCGGATGAAGCACCAGGCGATCGTCGGCAACATCGGCCACTTCGACAACGAGATCGACATGGCCGGCCTGGCGAAGCTCCCCGGCATCGTCAAGGAAGAGGTCAAGCCGCAGGTCCACACCTGGACCCACCCCGACGGCAAGGTCCTGATCGTGCTGTCCGAGGGCCGCCTGCTGAACCTGGGCAACGCCACCGGTCACCCGTCCTTCGTGATGTCCAACTCCTTCGCGGACCAGACGCTGGCCCAGATCGAGCTGTTCACCAAGCCGGAGGAGTACCCGACCGACGTCTACGTCCTGCCCAAGCACCTGGACGAGAAGGTCGCCCGTCTCCACCTCGACGCCTTGGGCGTCAAGCTCACCGAGCTCCGCCCGGACCAGGCCGCCTACATCGGCGTCTCCGTCGAGGGCCCGTACAAGCCCGACCACTACCGCTACTGATACCGAGCACCACGCTCCAGCAGCCGGTTGACCAGGCCCTCGCCATTCACGGCGGGGGCCTGGCCCGTACCGGCCCGCACCGCCCCCGACGCGCACCGAACCGTCGCCGCTCGAAGGACTGCACCCCTCATGCCCCGCGGCCGCTACTCCCTCCACGATCCGCACGATCACACCCCCCTCGGTGAAGAACACTTCCACTGCGCCACCGGCCCCTCCGGCTGGCGCTACGTCTCCCAGATCACCGCCCCTTCCGGCGACCACATCGGCTCCGTCGACCTCACCCTCGACGACCTCGGCCGCCCCATCCGGCTCGAACTCCACGCCTCCGCCTGGCAGGTCCGCGGCGCCGCCCTGGACGGCGTCACCTGGGTACGCACCGACCCCACCGGCACCCACGCCACCGAAGGCAATGCCCGCGCCCACGCCTTCACCGGCGCGTCCCCCGCCTTCCTCATCGCCACTGCCCGGCTGCTGCGCCCGACCCTCGGCGCCGGCGCCGTCCGCGCCCGCCTCGTCGCCTTCACACCCCCCGTCCTCGCCCCCCGCACCCTCGATCAGTCCTGGGCCCTGCTCAACAGCACACCACACGCCACTGACAACGCCCCGCTCATCGCGGACGAGTACCAGGTCAACGACCTGGAGACCGGCGAACAGCACACCGTTCACCTCACCGGCGACGTGGTCCTCTCCGCCCCCGGCATCGAACTCGAATCCCTCGACTCCCCGCCGTCCACCTTCACCTGAGCCGGCCGCCGCCCCGCCCTCACCTAGGCGGCGCGAACCCCGTACGCGGCGGCCGCGACTCCGACGGGACAGCCGGCCCGGAAGCCACGGACGCCGAGGGACCGGGAGAAACGGGCCCCGCCGAGGGACCCGAAGAAGGAGCGGGACCGGAAGACGGCGGCGAAGACGGCAGCGAGGGCGACGACCAAGAAGCCCCCGGCGCAGCCCCTGCCGGAGCTCCCGAAGGCTCGAACGGCGGGGCGTAGACCCCATGACTCGCCGACGCCGCCCCGAACGCCCGCCGCGACTCCCGCCCCTGCCGCTCCCCGGCCACCGCCGCCAGGTACGCCGCCGGATGCACCCCCGCCGGCACCGGCACCCCGGTGAACCGCCGGAGATCCTCCGCCAGCCGCCCCGCCATCGCCGCCCCGACCTGCGCGTCCAGCTGCCCCATCCGCGCCAGGTACTGCCGGAGGGTCAGCCACCACGCGTCCGGCACCCGCGACAGATCCAGCGCCCCGAGCTCCGCCACCAGCCACGGAGGAGGCGGCGGCAGCGCAGCCCCCACCTCGGCCGCCGGCATCCGCTCCCGTATCACCAGCGTCCCGGCGAACACGTCCCCCACCCGGCGCCCCCGCGCCGACACCAGCGAGGCGATCGCCGCCACCACCCCCATGGTCAGCACGATCTCGATCGCCCCCATGGCGCCCCGCACCAGCGCGTGCCGGAACCGGATCGGCCCGCCGTCCTCCCGTACGACCCGCAGCCCGCAGATCACCTTGCCCAGCGACCGCCCATGGCTCAGCGTCTCGATCACGATCGGAATCCCGACCTGCACCAACAGGAACGCCGCCACCGACACGGCAGCCACCGCCGCGCTGTCCATCGACGACGTCGCGCTGACCAGCAGCATCGACACCGCGATGTACACGCTCCAGGCCACGGCCACATCGACCGCGATCGCCAGCCCCCGGCTCGGCAGCCTCGCCGGCCGCAGCCCCAGCACCACCGCTTCACCCGTGACGAGCTCACTCACGCCGCGCCCACTCCCTCTCGCTCCCCGAAACCCCGCCCGCACCACGCCGGGCCCGGCCAGTCTGCCAAGCTGACTGCGCACTCACCCACCACGGCGCTGCGAGGAGCGACCCCGTATGGACCTCGATGTCTTCATCGCGGCACACCGCGCCGAATGGGACCGCCTCGACGCCCTCCTGCACCGCAAGCGCCGCCTCACCGGCGCCGAGGCCGACGAACTGGTCGCCCTCTACCAACGCACCACCACCCACCTCTCCCTCCTCCTCTCCAGCGCCCCCGACCCCGCGCTGACCACCCGCCTGACCTCCCTGGTGGCCCGCGCCCGCAGTACGGTCACCGGCGCCCGCAAGGCTTCCTGGCGGGACACCGCGCGCTTCTTCACCACCGCCTTTCCGGCAGCGGTCTACCGCCTGCGCCACTGGTGGATCCCCACCGCGGTCCTCTCCACCGTGGTGGCCGCCCTCCTCGGCTGGTGGATAGCCGCCCACCCCGAGGTTCAGGCGGCCATCGGCGCCCCCGACGACCTCCGCGCCATGACCCGCCCCGGTGGCGAGTACGAGACGTACTACTCCAGCCACCCCGCCACTGCCTTCGCCGCCCAGGTATGGACGAACAACGCCCAGGCCGTCGCGATGTGCCTGGTACTCGGCGCCTTCCTCGGACTCCCCGTCCTCTGGATCCTCTTCCAGAACATGCTCAACCTCGGCGTCGGCATCGGCCTGATGTCCTCGGCGGGCCGCCTCGACACCTTCCTGGGCCTGATCCTTCCGCACGGCCTCCTGGAGCTGACCGCCGTCTTCATCGCCGCCGGCATCGGCCTCCGCCTCGGCTGGACTCTCATCGATCCGGGTCCTCGGACCCGCCGCGCCGCCCTGGCCCAGGAAGGCCGCTCGGCCCTCGGCGTGGCCATAGGACTCGCCGCCGTCCTCTTCGTCTCCGGCGCCCTCGAAGCCTTCGTCACCCCCTCCGGCCTGCCCACCTGGGCCCGCATCGGCATCGGCACCGCCACCGAGCTGGCGTTCCTGCTCTACGTGCAGGTGCTGGGCGGCCGCGCGGTACGCGCCGGCGCCACAGGAGACCTCGACCCCTCCGATCGCGACGCCACCCTCCCCACCGCCGCGTGATGTGCGCAGAGCCCCGCTGACCTGCTAATCTCCTCTTCGCCCCGACACCCGTTGACACGAGCCGTCGGGGGAGGTAGATTCGAACGGTTGCAACGAACTGGACAAGTTCATCAGCGACAGTTAGTCTCTTCTCCGCTTCGCCCAGAATCCAGAATTCGACGAAGCGCAACCGACTACTTACCGGAAGCCCCGGCCGATTCAATTCGCCCGAAACGCTTCTGATAAAGTCGGAAAAGCCAAAAGGCTAACCCCCTCCGACGGGGAATCGGAAACGAATTCGGACCGGTCAACGGAACGAACAAGATCTGATAGAGTCGGAAAGGCCGAAAAGCGAAAGCGAAGCGGCCGAGCCCGCTCCAACAGGGCGCCGGAG
>NZ_JAZBJP010000061.1:0-25774 GCF_036352915.1 Streptomyces bugieae | reverse complement strand
CGAAGTCGATGGGCTTGCCGGCCGAGGTCATCGGCTGCAGTGCGCCCAGGGCGACGTCGCCGTCGGCCTCGCGCTTGAACCAGATGTTGGGGAAGGCCAGGAAGCGGTGCCAGGCCACACCCATGTCGGTCTTCAGGGCGACCGTGATCATCCAGATGAAGGAGGTCGCGATCTTCAGGCCGGCGAAGAAGTAGGTCAGGTTCTGGAGCGTGCCGACGTCCAGGCCCCTGAACCAGGCGACCACCGGGTACGAGATGAAGAACGACGCCTCGTAGGCGTCCACGTGGTGCTGGGCGCCCTCCAGGGCGTGCAGCGTGAAGATGCAGACGCCGACGATGAGGATGACGGCCTCGACGAAGTACGCCTGGCCGAAGTTGGAGCCGGCGAAGCGGGACTTGCGGCCCGGCTTGTTCGGCTTGCTCAGCTGGCGGATCACGATCAGGGCGAGGATGCCGAGGGTCGTCATCGTGCCGAGGAACTCGACGAAGACGTTGTACGGCGCCCAGTCACCGATGACCGGAAGGATCCAGTCGGCCTTGAAGAGCTGGCCGATGGCGTTGACGATCGTCAGCAGCAGCGAGAAGAAGCCCACCGCCACGAACCAGTGCGCGACACCGACGATGCCCCAGCGGTTCATCCGGGTGTGGCCGAGGAACTCCTTGACCACGGTGACCGTTCGCTGAACGGGGGCATCGGTGCGGGTGCCGGCGGGTACGGGCTGGCCGAGCCGCATCTGGCGGTAGATCTGCAGGATGGCGCGGCCGAACAGCGCGACACCGATCGCGATGAGGACCAGCGACACGATGATCGCGGCGAGTTGCATGAGGGGCTCCTCGGACCTGCGAGAGCGGAAGACGGAGAGCGTTGAGCGGGCCCAGCGCTCTACTACTGAGTAACTTTTTGGGTCTGCGGCTGAGGTTACCCATTCTCCCCGGCCCCATGAAGGCGCCCGGCCGGTGATCTGTGTCGCGAAGGCAACCCTGCGTCGAGGGCGGACGTCCTTGGTGGTGGCCGGGTGACGATAAGGGCGACATAAAAGTTGAGTGGACTCGACTCAGCTCTGTTGACAGGTTTTTCTCGGTGTTGCACTCTTGAGCCTGTTCCACTCAAGTCAGCTGGAGGAATTGAAATGGCACGTGCGGTCGGCATCGACCTGGGCACGACGAACTCCGTCGTCAGTGTTCTTGAAGGCGGTGAGCCCACCGTCATCACCAACGCCGAGGGCGCCAGGACCACGCCGTCCGTCGTCGCTTTCGCGAAGAACGGCGAGGTGCTGGTCGGCGAGGTGGCCAAGCGCCAGGCGGTCACCAACGTCGACAGGACGATCCGGTCGGTCAAGCGCCACATGGGCACCGACTGGAAGATCGGCATTGACGGCAAGGACTTCAACCCGCAGCAGATGAGCGCCTTCATCCTGCAGAAGCTCAAGCGGGACGCCGAGGCGTATCTGGGCGAGAAGGTCGTCGACGCGGTCATCACCGTTCCGGCCTACTTCAACGACTCCGAGCGCCAGGCCACCAAGGAGGCCGGTGAGATCGCGGGCCTCAACGTCCTGCGCATCGTCAACGAGCCCACCGCGGCCGCCCTGGCCTACGGCCTGGAGAAGGACGACCAGACCATTCTGGTCTTCGACCTCGGTGGCGGCACCTTCGACGTCTCGCTGCTGGAGATCGGCGACGGCGTCGTCGAGGTGAAGGCCACCAACGGTGACAACCACCTCGGTGGTGACGACTGGGACCAGCGCGTCGTCGACTACCTGGTCAAGCAGTTCCAGAACGGCCACGGCGTCGACCTGTCCAAGGACAAGATGGCGCTGCAGCGTCTGCGCGAGGCCGCCGAGAAGGCGAAGATCGAGCTGTCGTCGTCCACCGAGACGACGATCAACCTGCCGTACATCACCGCCTCGGCCGAGGGCCCGCTGCACCTGGACGAGAAGCTCACCCGCTCGCAGTTCCAGCAGCTCACCGCGGACCTGCTCGAGCGCTGCAAGACCCCGTTCCACAACGTGATCAAGGACGCCGGCATCCAGCTGGCCGAGATCGACCACGTGGTCCTGGTCGGCGGTTCGACCCGTATGCCGGCCGTCGCCGAGCTCGTCAAGGAGCTGACCGGCGGCAAGGACGCCAACAAGGGCGTCAACCCGGACGAGGTCGTGGCCATCGGCGCCACCCTGCAGGCCGGTGTCCTCAAGGGTGAGGTCAAGGACGTCCTCCTGCTGGACGTCACCCCGCTGTCCCTCGGCATCGAGACCAAGGGCGGCATCATGACCAAGCTCATCGAGCGGAACACGACGATCCCGACCAAGCGGTCCGAGATCTTCACCACCGCCGAGGACAACCAGCCGTCCGTGCAGATCCAGGTCTACCAGGGCGAGCGCGAGATCGCGGCGTACAACAAGAAGCTCGGGATGTTCGAGCTGACCGGTCTGCCGCCGGCCCCGCGTGGCGTCCCGCAGATCGAGGTCTCCTTCGACATCGACGCCAACGGCATCATGCACGTGACCGCGAAGGACCTGGGCACGGGCAAGGAGCAGAAGATGACCGTCACCGGCGGCTCCTCGCTGCCGAAGGACGAGGTCGACCGGATGCGGGAGGAGGCCGAGCGGTACGCGGACGAGGACCACAAGCGCCGCGAGGCCGCGGAGGCCCGCAACCAGGGCGAGCAGCTCGTCTACCAGACCGAGAAGTTCCTCAAGGACAACGAGGACAAGGTCCCGGGCGAGGTCAAGACCGAGGTCGAGGAAGCCGTCAATGAGCTGAAGGAGAAGCTCAAGGGCGAGGACACCGCGGAGATCCGCACCGCCACCGAGAAGGTCGCGGCCGTCTCCCAGAAGCTCGGCCAGGCCATGTACGCCGACGCGCAGGCCGCGGGCGCCGAGGGTGCTCCGGCCGGTGAGCAGGCCAAGGCCGACGCCGCCGACGACGTCGTGGACGCCGAGATCGTCGACGACGAGAAGCCCAAGAAGGACGGTGCCGCGTGACGGAGGAGACCCCGGGCTTCGAGGAGAAGCCCGACGTCCCCTCTGACGCCGCATCCCCCGAAGACGCGGCGCAGGAGGCCGAGTCCGCCGACACGGCGGGCTCGGCCCCGGCCGGGGACGTACCGGACGTAGCGCTCCAGGCGCAGCTGGACCAGGTGCGCTCGGCGCTCAACGAGCGCACGGCGGACCTCCAGCGGCTCCAGGCGGAGTACCAGAACTACCGCCGTCGGGTGGAACGGGACCGGGTCGCGGTCAAGGAGATCGCGTCGGCGAACCTCCTGTCCGAGCTCCTTCCCGTGCTCGACGACGTCGGCCGGGCGCGTGAACACGGCGAGCTGGTCGGCGGCTTCAAGTCGGTCGCCGAGTCGCTGGAAACCGTGGTCGCCAAGCTCGGTCTGCAGCAGTTCGGCAAGGAGGGCGAGCCCTTCGACCCGACGATCCACGAGGCCCTGATGCACTCGTACGCGCCGGACGTCACGGAGACGACGTGCGTGGCGATTCTGCAGCCCGGGTATCGCATCGGTGAGCGAACGATCCGCCCCGCGCGGGTCGCCGTCGCCGAACCGCAGCCGGGCGCGCAGAGCGCCAAGTCCGCCTCGGACGAGGACGCCAAGGCTTCGGACGAGGAGAGCGGTGGCCCGGAAGAGGGCTGACGTGAGGACCGACAGAAGAACCGCGCGGGAGGAGGGACGTCGGGGATGAGCACCAAGGACTTCGTCGAGAAGGACTACTACAAGGTCCTCGGCGTCCCCAAGGACGCCACCGAAGCGGAGATCAAGAAGGCGTACCGCAAGCTGGCCCGGGAGAACCACCCGGACGCCAACAAGGGCGACGCCAAGGCCGAGGAGCGCTTCAAGGAGATCTCCGAGGCCAATGACGTCCTGGGGGACGCCAAGCGCCGCAAGGAGTACGACGAGGCGCGCGCGCTGTTCGGCAACGGCGGCTTCCGGCCGGGGCCGGGCGGCGGCGGCAGCTTCAACTTCGACCTGGGCGACCTGTTCGGGGGCTCGGGTGGTGGCGGCGGTGCCGGCGGCTTCGGCGGCGGGCTCGGCGACGTCTTCGGCGGTCTGTTCAACCGCGGCGGCGGCGCGGGTACGCGTACCCAGCCGCGGCGCGGCCAGGACGTCGAGTCCGAGGTGACGCTGAGCTTCACCGAGGCGGTCGACGGGGCCACGGTCCCGCTGCGGATGTCCAGCCAGGCGGCCTGCAAGGCCTGTTCGGGCACCGGCGACAAAAACGGTACGCCTCGGGTCTGCCCGACCTGTGTCGGCACCGGCCAGGTCAGCCGGGGCGCGGGCGGTGGCTTCTCGCTGACCGACCCGTGCGCCGACTGCAAGGGCCGCGGCCTGATCGCGCAGGACCCGTGCGACGTCTGCAAGGGCAGCGGACGGGCCACCAGCGCGCGCACGATGCAGGTCCGCATCCCCGCGGGCGTCTCCGACGGGCAGCGGATCCGGCTGCGCGGCAAGGGCGCCCCCGGTGAGCGGGGCGGCCCGGCCGGCGATCTGTACGTGGTCGTGCACGTCGGCGCCCACCCGGTCTTCGGCCGCAAGGGCGACAACCTCACCGTCACGGTGCCGGTCACCTTCCCGGAGGCGGCGCTCGGCGGCGAGGTGAAGGTGCCGACGCTGGGCGGCCCGCCGGTGACGCTGAAGGTGCCGGCCGGCACCCCCAATGGACGCACGATGCGGGCCCGGGGCAAGGGCGCGGCCCGCAAGGACGGCACCCGGGGTGATCTGCTGGTCACCATCGAGGTCGTCGTTCCCAAGGACCTCAGCGACGAGGCGAGGGAAGCGCTGGAGTCCTATCGCGAGGCGACCGCGGGGTCCGACCCGCGGGCGGAGCTGTTCCAGGCCGCGAAGGGAGCTTGAGATGGAGAGCCGGGGCGGGCAGCGTCGTAACCCCTATGAACTGACCGAAGAGTCGCCGGTGTACGTCATCTCCGTCGCGGCTCAGCTCTCCGGCCTGCATCCGCAGACCCTTCGGCAGTACGACCGGCTGGGGCTGGTCTCGCCCGACCGCACGGCCGGGCGGGGCCGCCGCTACTCCGCCCGGGACATCGAGCTGCTCCGCACGGTGCAGCAGCTGTCCCAGGACGAGGGCATCAACCTCGCCGGCATCAAGCGCATCATCGAGCTGGAGAACCAGGTCGCGGCCCTGCAGCAGCGGGTCGCCGAGCTGCAGGGCGCCCTGGAGGGCGCGGCCAGCGCGATGCAGCAGCGGGAGGCCGCGGTGCACGCCTCCTATCGGCGCGATCTGGTGCCGTATCAGGACGTGCAGCAGACCAGTGCGCTGGTGGTGTGGCGGCCGAAGCGGTCCGAGTGACGGGCGCCGCGCCCTGTGGTTCACGGCCGGGGGCCGGGGTGGTGACGAGCCGCCCCGGCCCTTTGCCGTGTGCGGGCGGGCGAGGGGCGTTGCCGGCCGGCCAGGGCCCTGCGCGGGGCGTTCAGCAGCCGTTGTAGCCCGCGGTCGGCATCGACAGCCGGCGGTGCACCTGTGACTTCATCGCGAGCGTGTAGACCGGCTCGTCGAGGTCGGCGATCTCCAGCCGGACGCCGGCCGCCGCGCACCGGGCGCTGAACTCGTCGGCGCCGTCGATGGCGTTCTCCAGCGCCCGCCGATTGGGCGTCACGAACACGTCGACCAGGCCCTTTTCGACGTCGCGCCACAGCGCGCTGTGGTCGGCGCGCAGGTGGTGCAGGGTGAGCTGGCAGGTCAGGTGGTAATCACGGGCCGCCGCCCACTGTTTGCACATGTCGTGCTGGCTGCGGTCATCGACCAGGAACGGATCCTCGTCCAGCTCGGACAGCGGCATCAGGCAGGCGATCGCCGTCACTCGGACCGAGTTCATCGTGCCCTCCGGTGCGTGGCGACTGTGGGGGCGACGATACCCCCGAGGGCGGCCCGTGGAGGAGGGGCTGTACCGGGTGGCGAGGCGTATCCGCAGGCGTGGCAGATCTTCCAGCCGTCCTGGTTGACCGCGAGCTGGCCGCCGCAGCGCGGGCAGAGCTCGGCGTGCGGGCGGGGACGGGTGGGGCGCGGACGGCGCGGAGCGGTCGTCACGATGCGCAAAGCCGACGCCATGGCGCCTCCAGCTGCCTTCTTCTGGCCGGGACGAGGCCGAAGTCGCCCGTCGTTGTCCGGTGCTGTTCGGTCCCCGTCGTACTTGAGTACCAGGTGATGCTGTGACACCGGATGCGGAGGGTCCGTTTTCGGACAGGTGTGGACCAGGAGCCCCTGGGGGCGCTCAGGCCCGTCCCATGGCCCTGGTGACCGCGATCTCGATCATGACCCGATCGGGGTTGGGAGCCGGCGTCCGGCCGTACCGCTCGGCGTACCGCGCGACCGCGTCGGCCACCGCCTCGGCCTCGGTCCGCACCCGCGCGACGCCCTCCAGGGTCGCCCAGCGGCCCCGGTCGACCTGGCACACCGCGACCCTCGCCCCGTCCGGCCCGGCGGCCAGCACGTTCTTGACCTTGGTGCTGTCCTTGCGCGTGATGACCCGCGCGATCCGCTGCTCCGCGTCGTAGGTGACCCCCACCGGAACGACGTGCGGCGTCCCGTTCGGCCGCGGCGTGGTGAGCGTCGACATCAGGTACTCGCCCCAGAAGGCGAGGTACTCGGGACTGAGGGCGCTGAGGTCGTGGGCCATGCGGGCCAGCGTAATGGGGGGCAGGGTAAGGAGGGGCGCCGGAGCCTGAATCAGGCTTGAGTGGAATAGACTCAACTTATCGCACGTTGGCATAGGCAGGATTGGCTCAGGGAACCTGCGCCGGTACGGGCTATGGGCACGAGTACGAGGAGGATCACGAGGCCGTGGACGCCGAGCTGACCAACAAGAGCCGGGAGGCGCTGAGCGCCGCCAATGAGCGGGCGGTCACCGCCGGGCACGCGGACATGACGTCCGCGCATCTGCTGCTCGCGCTGCTGGCCGGGCAGGACAACGAGAACATCATGGACCTGCTGGCCGCCGTGGAGGCCGACGCCGCCGCGCTGCGCAACGGAGCCGAGCGGCAGCTCTCGGGGCTGCCCAGCGCGCAGGGCTCGACGGTCGCCCCGCCGCAGCCGGACCGCGAGCTGCTGACCGCGATCGCGGACGCCACCCAGCGGGCCAGGGACCTCGGGGACGACTACGTCTCCACCGAGCACCTGCTGATCGGGATCGCCGCCAAGGGCGGGCGCACCGGCGAGCTGCTGGAGCAGCAGGGCGCCTCCGCCAAGAAGCTGCTGGCCGCGTTCGAGGCGAACCGCGGCGGGCAGCGGGTGACCAACCCCGACCCGGAGGGCACGTACAAGGCGCTGGAGAAGTTCGGCACGGACTTCACCGCGGCCGCCCGCGAGGGCAAGCTCGACCCGGTCATCGGCCGGGACCACGAGATCCGGCGGGTGGTGCAGGTGCTCTCCCGCCGTACGAAGAACAACCCGGTGCTGATCGGCGAGCCGGGCGTCGGCAAGACCGCCGTCGTCGAGGGGCTGGCGCAGCGGATCGTCAAGGGCGACGTGCCCGAGTCGCTGCGCAACAAGCGGCTGGTGGCGCTGGACCTGGGGGCGATGGTCGCGGGCGCGAAGTACCGCGGTGAGTTCGAGGAGCGGCTGAAGACCGTCCTGGCGGAGATCAAGTCCAGCGAGGGCCAGATCATCACCTTCATCGACGAGCTGCACACCGTCGTCGGTGCCGGTGCCGGCGGGGACTCGTCGATGGACGCGGGCAACATGCTCAAGCCCATGCTGGCCCGCGGTGAGCTGCGGATGGTCGGCGCGACCACGCTCGACGAGTACCGCGAGCGGATCGAGAAGGACCCCGCGCTGGAGCGGCGCTTCCAGCAGGTGCTGGTCGCCGAGCCGACCGTCGAGGACACGGTGGCGATCCTGCGCGGCCTCAAGGGCCGTTACGAGGCGCACCACAAGGTGCAGATCGCCGACTCCGCGCTGGTCGCCGCGGCCACCCTCTCCGACCGCTACATCACCTCCCGTTTCCTGCCGGACAAGGCGATCGACCTGGTCGACGAGGCCGCGTCCCGGCTCCGGATGGAGATCGACTCCTCGCCGGTGGAGATCGACGAGCTCCAGCGCGCCGTCGACCGCCTCAAGATGGAGGAACTGGCGCTCCGCAACGAGACCGACGCCGGCTCCGTCGCGCGCCTGGAGAAGCTGCGCAAGGACCTCGCCGACAAGGAGGAGGAGCTGCGCGGACTGACCGCCCGGTGGGAGAAGGAGAAGCAGAGCCTCAACCGCGTCGGCGAGCTGAAGGAGAAGCTCGACGAACTGCGCGGCCAGGCCGAGCGCGCCCAGCGGGACGGCGATTTCGACACCGCGTCCAAGCTGCTCTACGGCGAGATCCCGGGCGTCGAACGGGAGCTGGAGGAGGCCGCGGCCGCCGAGGCCGTGCAGGAGGCCGCCAAGGAGTCCATGGTCAAGGAGGAGGTCGGCCCGGACGACATCGCGGACGTGGTCGGCTCCTGGACCGGCATCCCGGCCGGCCGCCTCCTGGAGGGCGAGACCCAGAAGCTGCTCCGTATGGAGGAGGAGATCGGCAAGCGGCTGATCGGCCAGAACGAGGCCGTCCGCTCGGTGTCGGACGCGGTCCGCCGCACCCGCGCCGGGATCGCCGACCCGGACCGGCCCACCGGCTCGTTCCTCTTCCTCGGCCCGACCGGCGTCGGCAAGACCGAGCTGGCCAAGGCGCTCGCCGACTTCCTCTTCGACGACGAGCGGGCGATGGTCCGGATCGACATGTCGGAGTACGGCGAGAAGCACAGCGTCGCCCGCCTGGTCGGCGCGCCGCCCGGTTACGTCGGCTACGAGGAGGGCGGCCAGCTGACCGAGGCGGTCCGCCGCCGCCCGTACAGCGTGATCCTCCTCGACGAGGTGGAGAAGGCGCACACCGAGGTCTTCGACGTCCTGCTCCAGGTGCTCGACGACGGCCGGCTCACGGACGGCCAGGGCCGCACGGTCGACTTCCGGAACACCATCCTGATCCTCACTTCCAACCTGGGCTCCGCCTTCCTGATGGACCCGCTGCTGAAGGAGGAGGAGAAGAAGGAGCGGGTGCTGGAGACCGTCCGGGCGTCCTTCCGGCCCGAATTCCTCAACCGGCTCGACGACGTGGTGGTCTTCCACCCGCTCGGCACGGAACAGCTCCAGCGGATCGCCCGGATCCAGCTGGACCACCTCCAGCGCCGGCTCGGCGACCGCCGGCTCACCCTGGACGTCACCGACCGCGCGCTGGACTGGCTCGCCTGGCTGGGGCACGAACCGGTCATCGACGCCCCCGCACCCGACCTGTCGTACGGTGCCCGGCCGCTGCGCCGCCTGGTGCAGACGGCCATCGGCGACCAGCTCGCCCGGGCCATCCTGGCCGGCGAGGTGCTCGACGGCGACACCGTACGGGTGGACGTGGACGGCGACGGGGAGCGGCTGACGGTGGCGGCCGCCGGGCGCGCCGCGGCCTGAGCCGGCCCGGACCGGGCGGCGACCGCCCGCCCGGTCCGGCCCGGTGCCGCCGGTGGATCGCCCGGATCATGCCCTTGACCCACACGTTGCCCGCACCGGCCCCGTCCGGGCTTGCCAGGGTGGGGCGGATGTGGGGGAGGATGGCAGGGACCATACGAAGGGAATTCCACGGTGAGCATCGACCCGTCCTCGATTCCGAATTTCGGGGGCCAGCCCGAACCGCAGCCGTCGGGGCCTGATGGTCCCGTCCTGCCAGACCAGGACCTGGTCAAGCAGCTCCTCGACCAGATGGAGCTGAAGTACGTAGTCGACGAGGAGGGTGACCTCGCCGCCCCGTGGGAGCAGTTCCGCACGTACTTCATGTTCCGGGGCGAGGAGGAGCAGCAGATCTTCTCCGTCCGCACGTTCTACGACCGTGTCCACGGCCTCGATGAGAAGTCGAAGCTGCTGGAGGCGATCGACGACTGGAACCGCCGGACGCTGTGGCCCAAGGCCTACACCCACACCCATGACGACGGCACGGTCCGTCTGATCGGTGAGGCATCGATGCTGATCGGCACCGGTGTTTCGCTCGAACACTTCGTGTCGAGCACGGTCAGCTGGGTTCGCGCCTCGATCGAATTCGACAAGTGGATCGTCGAGCAGCTCGGTTTGGAGGCCGAGATCGACGGCGACTCCGACGACAAGCCGGGCGAGGAGGAGGGCTGACGCCCCCCTTTCACCCCGGACCCGGCTGCGCGGGCCCAGGAGCATCCGCTCCGGGGCCCGCGTCGTCGTGTGCGGGTCCTTCCGGCCGGCTGTCCGGCCGACTATCCGGCCGTCAGCGCCTTCAGCCGCCCCGCCGCCTCCTGGAGGACCTCGATGCTCTTGCAGAAGGCGAAGCGGACGAAGGGGGTGCCCTGGTCCTTGTGGTCGTAGAAGACGGCGTTGGGGATGGCGACGACGCCGGCGCGCTCGGGCAGGGCGCGGCAGAAGGCGAAGCCGTCGCCGTCCTGGGACAGCTCGGCGCCGAGCGGGCGGATGTCGGTGGTGATGAAGTACGTGCCGGCGGGCCGGAAGACCCGGAAGCCGGCGTCGGCCAGGCCGGCGGCGAGCACATCGCGCTTGGCGCGCAGATCGTCGCGCAGCCCGGTGTAGTAGGCGTCGGGCAGGGCCAGTGCCTCGGCGACCGCGTACTGGAAGGGCCCGGCGGAGACGTAGGTGAGGAACTGCTTGGCCGAGCGGACCGCGGTGATCAGCTCCGGCGCCGCGGTGACCCAGCCGACCTTCCAGCCGGTGAAGGAGAAGGTCTTGCCGGCCGAGCTGATGGTGACGGTGCGGTCGCGCATGCCGGGGAAGGACGCGAGGGGCAGGTGCTCGCCCTCGAAGACGAGGTGCTCGTAGACCTCGTCGGTGATCACGAGGAGGTCCCGCTCCACGGCCAGCGCGGCGATGGCGGAGAGCTCCTCGCGGGTCAGGACGGTGCCGGTGGGGTTGTGGGGGGTGTTGAGGAGGAGGAGGCGGGTGTCGTCGGTGACGGCGTCGCGCAGCTCGTCGAGGTCGAGGCGGTACGTACCGGATTCCGGCTCGGCGCGCAGGGTCACCGGCACCCGGCGGCCGCCCGCCATGGCGATGCAGGCGGCGTAGGAGTCGTAGTACGGCTCCAGCGCGACGACCTCGTCGCCCGGTTCGAGGAGGGCGAGCAGCGCGGCCGCGATGGCTTCGGTGGCGCCGGCGGTGACCAGGACCTCGGTGTCGGGGTCGTACGCGAGGCCCAGGTGGCCGTAGAAGCGCTCCTGGTGGGCGGCGACGGCGGTGCGCAGCTCGGGGATGCCGGGGCCGGGCGGGTACTGGTTGCCGCGGCCGTCGCGCAGGGCGCGCACCGCCGCCTCCCGGACCTCCTCGGGGCCGTCGGCGTCCGGGAAGCCCTGGCCGAGGTTGAGGGAGCCGGTGCGTACGGCGAGTGCCGACATCTCGGCGAAGATCGTGGTGCCGAATTCGGCGAGGCGGCGATTGAGCAGCGGTCGGTCCATGCGCGCCATCCTGCGCCGAACCTCTGGACTTCCTCAACTGTGCTTTGAGACGCGGAGGGCCAGGGCATCAGCCCCACCACATCAAGGAGACAAGCGGCCGCCGACGCGGCGGCCGGCGGCCCGGGAGGGGCCGGGACGGCGCACCGGGCGCCGGACGGAGCGTGCCTCGCTTCGGGGGAGTGAAAGGAGTGTGAGGCAGATGATGGGGTTCGTGTTCTTCGCGCTGGTCTGCGCGGTGGTGATCGGGGTCGTGGCCCTGGCGGTGCGCAACGGGGGCGGTGGCGGACGCGGCGGGAGCTCGGCCGGCGCCAGCTGGTGGGCGGGTGGTGACTCGGGGTCGAGCGGCCACCACGGCGGGCATCACGGCGGCGGTGGCCACCACGGCGGGCACTCGTGCGGCGGCGGCGGTGGCTGCGGTGGTGGCGGGGGCTGCGGCGGAGGGTCCTGAGCCGTACACATGCGGGTGGCGCATGTACGTCCGCATATGCGCCCGGCGGGTCGCTGATGAGCGCCAACACCCGCTGGGCGCACGGCAGTTGAACAGTTGAACTGCTAGGCCCTCTAGGGGATGGAAAGCCGGAGAACATGGGTAAAACTGCTGTGGTGACCGGGCATTCATGATTCCCTCTTCATAGAGAATCCCCCACGTTCTCCGATTCCCACGTGGGCACGAGCCGGCAGGCAGACGTACATTCCTGATCCTTCACGGGCGGGCCGGCCCACCATTCCACTGCGTGCTTGCGGAGCCGACCCATGCTCACCACTTTGAAGACGGCGTACACCGATACCCGCGCCTGTGACCTGGCCTGGGCGCTGGACAGGGAACCCCTGCCGGCGCTGGCCGTACTCGACCTCCAACACCACGACATCCAGGTCCAGTTGAGGCTGCTCGGCGCCTCCCACCAGGTCATCCTCGAAGAGGAAAGCGGGACGTGTTCCGAGACCGTCGCCTGCATGCCGGGCAGCAGCACCCCGCTTCCGCTCGGCGTGGCCAAGCGGCTGGGGGACTGGGAGTACGAGTTCGCCGCGCATGTGGAGACCCTGTCGCGCGGTTCGTTCGCGGGGCGCGCGCAGGAGTTGCTCGCGCTGGTCGCCGAGCATCCGTACGGGCTCGCCGGGACGTTCCCCGGTTCGCCGCACGCCTTCACGGCGCTGCTGGCGCAGTGCCAGCGGGACCAGGTGCGCTGGCGGACCTGGCACGCGTATCCGCAGGAGGGCCGTTTGGTGGCCACCCGGACCCGGGTGGGCGTACGCGCAGCGGTCGCGGCCGTCTAGAGCGGGCACCTCCCCTTGCGGGTACGCGCCCGGCGGGTGGAGAGGCGACGGGGCGCGCGGTGTGGTGCACGCGGGCGCACAACGCCCGCCGTCCGCCGTCGACTTGCGCTACGACTTCGCTCAACTGACGCGTGTAGCCCGCAGAGTGCACACGTGTGGGTGACCAATCAGTACGGAATCGTCACGTAGCGTTCACTTCATGATCGACCCGCCAGAGTCCGCTCTCACCGGCACCCTCGGGCCGCCGGAGGTCATGATGCCGGCGCGGCTGCCCGTCCCGGCCGGGCTCGGCCGGCTGCTCGTGCTCGGCGTGGTCTTCGTCTGCGCCGCCTGCGGACTGGTCTACGAACTCGAACTCGTCGCGCTGGCCACGTACTTGGTGGGCGACTCGGTCACCCAGGCGTCGGTCGTGCTGTCCGTCATGGTCTTCGCGATGGGCATCGGCGCGCTGCTCGCCAAGCGGCTGCGGTGCCGGGCGGCGGTCGGCTTCGGCGCGGTCGAGGCCGGCCTCGCGCTGGTCGGCGGCAGCTCCGCGATGGCGCTCTACGCCTGCTTCGCCTGGTTCGCCCAGTCCCGCTCCGCGCTGGTCGCCTTCTCCCTGGTCATCGGCGTCCTGATCGGCGCCGAGGTGCCGCTGCTGATGACCCTGATCCAGCGGGTGCGGCGGCAGGACGCCGGCGGGGCGGTCGCGGACCTGTTCGCGGCGGACTACGTCGGCGCGCTCGTCGGCGGCCTGGCCTTTCCCTTCCTGCTGCTGCCGAGCCTCGGCCAGCTGACCGGCGCGCTGGTCACCGGCGCCGTCAACGACGTGGCCGGCGGCGCCCTGGTGCTCTGGCTGTTCCGCCGCGACCTGTCCCGCCGCGCCCGCTGGACCCTGCTCGTGGCGAACGTCCTCGTGCTGGCGCTGCTCGCCACCGGCGTGCTGCTGGCCGCGCCCTTCGAACGGGCCGCGCGCCGGGCGGTGTACGGCTCGGCGGCCCGGGTCGCGGTGCAGACCGGCATCCAGGAAGTGGTGCTGACCGGCGGTACGGGAACCGGTGCGGGACGGGCGAGGAAAGGTTCCGGCCCGCCCCTGGAGCTCTATCTCGACGGCCGGCTCCGGGTCAGCGGGGACACCGAATGCCGCTACCACGAAGCGCTGGTGCACCCGGCGATGGCCGCCGGGCCGCACGCCCGGGTCCTGGTCCTGGGCGGCGGCGACGGCCTGGCCGTGCGCGAGATCCTCCGCTACCGCGCGGTCCGCTCGGTCACCGTCGTCGAGCTCGACCCCGGCGTCCTCCGGCTGGCCCGTACGGACCCCGGCCTGACCCGCCTGAACGACCACTCGCTCGGCGACCCCCGGGTCCACGTCGTCACCGCCGACGCCTTCGACTGGCTGCGCGACCGGGACGCCCCCGGGCACCGCACGGCGCCGTACGACGTCATCGTCTCCGACCTCCCCGACCCCGGCATCACCGCCAGCACCAAGCTGTACTCCCAGGAGTTCTACGGCCTCGCCACGCGGCTGCTGGCCGACCGCGGGCGCCTGGTGGTGCACGCCGGACCGCCTGTGGCCCGGGCCCGGGCGTACTGGACGGTGGACGCGACGGTCCGCTCGGTGGGCCTGGCCACCGACCCGTACCGCATGCCCGGCCGCCCCGCGTCCTTCTTCGGCCCGGACCGCTCGGCCGACCCCACCCCGCGGTCGACCGGCGAGCCGCTCACCGCCGGACCGACGCCCGGCTACTGGGGCTTCGTGCTCGCCGCCCGGCAGCGCCCCCGCTTCGGCCCCGCGCCCGACGCGCCCCCGCCACCGGTGACCCGCGAGGCGCTCCGGGCCGCCCGCCACGGCGACCTCCGCGACCGCATCCCCGGCCTGCCGGCCTCCACGCTGATGCGTCCGCGCTACCAGGACTGACCCCCTCCGCGACCCGGGGCAGGGTACGCGCGGCGGCCCCGACCCGGGCCGGAGTGCAGAAAGTTGTGCGTGGGCGGGCACGGTCCCGGAGGTGCTGGGTAGGCTCCGTTGTCATGGAGCATGAGGTGTACGTTCCGTTTCCCGTCCGGACCGTGCGGCAGGCGCTCACCGAACCGGAGCGGGTGGCGCGCTGTGTCCCCGGAGTCCAGCTCGACGCCGATGCCGCCCCGCACCGCCCCGAGGGCCGGCTGCGGCTGCGCATCGGAAGCTCCACCATCACCTACCGCGGCAGTCTCACGGTCGGCGAACCGGCGGACGGCGGCCCCGGTGACGACGGCACCGCCGAACTGACCGTCGAGGCGAAGGGCACCGAATCCGTGGGTGACGGCGCGGTCGCGCTGACCCTGACCGTACGGCTCTCCCCGGCCACCGAGCCCGGCCCCGGTACCACCCTGGCCTGCGCCGGCACCGTCCACAGCGACGGCCGGCTGGCCGAGGCCACCGACCGGTCCGTCGAGACCGCCGGGCGCCGGCTGCTGGACCGGTTCGCCGAGAACCTCGCGGACGACCTGCGGCAGCACCCGGTCACCGAGGGGCCCGCCCGGACCGGCGTCTTCGACGCCGAGGTGCCGCCGCCCGCCCTGGACCCGCTCAGCGACGAGGACGCCATCGAGGAGGCCGACCTGGCCGACGCGGGCGACGCGGCCGAGGAGCCGGGGTTCGGCTACGAGGACGAGCTGGACGAGGTCGCCCCGGCCGAGGCCGCGCACGCCCGCCGCACGATGATCGGGCGCAGCGCCGAGGAGGTCGACCACGCCCCGCCGCGCGGCCGGTACGCGCCGGTGCCCGCACCCGAGCCCAACGCCACCTCGCTCACCCTGCGCTGGGCGGCGCCGGCCGCCGCGGTGGTGCTGGCGTCCGCCGTCGTCGTCGGCCGGGTGCTGCGCCGCCGAAACCGCTGACCGCGGCCGCCGGCGACTTCCCCCGGCGCGGCCCAGCGCACCGCTAGGGTCGGGCCCCGTGAGTACCGACAACACCACGCAGGGCGGCGCGCCGGACGGGGTACGGCTGGCCGCCGGAGACACCGAAGTGACCGTCCGGCCGGACAACGGCTGCCGGATCAAGAGCCTCCGCGTCGGCGGTACGGAACTGCTGCGGCAGGGCGACAAGTACGGCTGTTTCCCGATGGTTCCGTGGTGCGGCCGGCTCGCGCACGGCGAGTTCCGCAACGGCGGCGAGCTGCACCGCATGCCGCTGAACGCCCCGCCGCACGCGATCCACGGCACCGGCCGCAACCTCCGCTGGCACACCGCCCGCACCGGCCCCACGGAGGCGGCCTTCACCTACGACCTCACCGACCCGGCGGCCCCCTGGCCGTACCCGGGCCGGGTCACCCAGCTCGTCCAGCTCGGCGCGGACGGTGCCTCGCTCACCCTCACCATGGGCGTCGAGGCCACCGGCGACTCCTTCCCGGCGCAGGCCGGCTGGCACCCGTGGTTCCGGCGGAACCTCGGCGAGGGGAAGGACGTACACCTCGACTTCCTGCCCGAGTGGCAGGAGGAGCGGGGCCCGGACCACCTCCCGACCGGCCGCCGGATC
This sequence comes from Streptomyces bugieae, assembly GCF_036352915.1. Lineage (NCBI taxonomy): Bacteria > Bacillati > Actinomycetota > Actinomycetes > Kitasatosporales > Streptomycetaceae > Streptomyces > Streptomyces bugieae. Next base: position 9,558 of record NZ_JAZBJP010000061.1, on the reverse strand, counting down.
ACCCCGCGGCCCGGTCCCTGGGACGACTGCTTCGGCATGCCGCGCGGGGCGGCCGCCACCCTCACCTGGCCGGGCCGCCTGGAACTGAAGGTCACCAGCCGCGCCGAGTGGGTGGTGGTCTACGACGAGCAGGAGGCCGCGGTCTGCGTCGAACCGCAGACCGGCCCGCCCAACGGACTCAACACCCTGCCGCGCCTGGTCACGCCCATCGATCCGCTGGAGATCTCCATGACCTGGAGCTGGCGGAGCCTGTCCGGCGACACCGCATAAGCTCAAGACCATGAGTGACGACGTGCGCGGCGAGCTGCTGCAGCAGATCAAGGACAAGGCCGTGGTGCACGGCAAGGTGACGCTTTCCTCCGGCAAGGAGGCCGACTACTACATCGACCTGCGCCGGATCACCCTGGACGGCGAGGCCGCGCCGCTGGTGGGGCAGCTGATGCTGGACATCACCGCCGACCTGGACTACGACGCGGTGGGCGGGCTGACGCTGGGCGCCGACCCGGTCGCGACCTCCATGCTGCACGCCTCCGCCGCGCGCGGCCGGCGGCTGGACTCGTTCGTCGTCCGCAAGGCCCAGAAGGCGCACGGCATGCAGCGCCGCATCGAGGGCCCGGACATCACGGGCCGCCGGGTCCTGGTCGTCGAGGACACCTCCACCACCGGCGGCTCCCCGCTGACCGCCGTCGAGGCGGCCCGCGAGGCGGGCGCCGAGGTCGTCGCGGTGGCCACCATCGTCGACCGCGGCGCCGCGTCCGCGATCGCCGACGCCGGACTGCCCTATATCACGGGCTTCCAGCTCGCCGACCTCGGCCTTGCCTGAGGGCGGTACGGCGCCCGGCGCTGACGCGGACGCACCGCGCTGACCTGCGGGTTCGTCGAGGGGTGGGCGGTTTCACGGGAAACCGACCACCCCTTTCGCGTGGTGGCCGGATGGGGGAGGTGGAGCAATCCACGGAGTCTGGGAAGATGTGCTCGGCAACGTCGCCGTCCCAGGTCAGGGCCAAGAACGCACACCCGCACATACAAGGAGCGGACAGATGCCCATCGCAACCCCCGAGGTCTACAACGAGATGCTGGACCGGGCGAAGGCAGGCAAGTTCGCCTACCCGGCCATCAACGTCACGTCGACGCAGACGCTGCACGCCGCACTGCGAGGGTTCGCCGAGGCCGAGAGCGACGGCATCATCCAGATCTCCACCGGTGGTGCGGAGTTCCTGGGCGGCCAGCACAACAAGGACATGGTGACCGGCGCGGTCGCGCTCGCCGAGTTCGCGCACGTCGTGGCCGACAAGTACGGCATCACCGTCGCGCTGCACACCGACCACTGCCCCAAGGACAAGCTCGACGGCTACGTCCGCCCGCTGCTCGACATCTCCGCCGAGCGCGTCGCCAAGGGCCAGAACCCGCTCTTCCAGTCGCACATGTGGGACGGCTCGGCCGAGACCCTCGCCGACAACCTGGCCATCGGCCAGGAGCTGCTCGCCAAGGCCGCCGCCGCCAAGATCATCCTTGAGGTCGAGATCACCCCGACCGGCGGCGAGGAGGACGGCGTCAGCCACGAGATCAACGACGAGCTCTACACCACGGTCGACGACGCGCTGCGCACCGCCGAGGCGCTGGGCCTGGGCGAGAAGGGCCGCTACCTGCTCGCCGCCTCCTTCGGCAACGTCCACGGCGTCTACAAGCCGGGCAACGTCGTGCTCCGCCCCGAGCTCCTCAAGGACCTCCAGGAGGGCGTCGGCGCCAAGTACGGCAAGGCCGCGCCGTTCGACTTCGTCTTCCACGGCGGCTCCGGCTCCACCGAGCAGGAGATCGCCACCGCGCTGGAGAACGGCGTGGTCAAGATGAACCTCGACACGGACACGCAGTACGCGTTCTCCCGTCCGATCGCGGACCACATGTTCCGCAACTACGACGGCGTGCTGAAGGTCGACGGCGAGGTCGGCAACAAGAAGACCTACGACCCGCGCAGCTGGGGCAAGCTGGCCGAGGCCGGCATGGCCAAGCGGGTGACGGAGGCTTGCGCGAACCTCCGCTCCACCGGAACCAAGATCAAGTAGCCGTAGGTTTTCGGCTGCCCGCCGCAGGTGGGCCGAGTGGGGGCGGGCGTCCGTGGGCGTCCGCCCCTTCGTCGTGCGAGGGGCCCGGGTGGCGGGCAGGCTCGGGCTATGAGCGATGTGCGGCTGAGGTCCTCGCAGGGGCGGTGGGTCCTGCTGACCGCCGTGCTGGGGTCCGGGATGGCGATGCTGGACAGCACCGTCGTCAATGTCGCGCTGCCGCGGATCGGACAGGATCTCCATGCGGACCTCGCGGTGCTGCAGTGGACGGTGACCGCCTATTTGCTCACCCTCTCCGCGCTGATCCTGTTGGGCGGGGCGCTGGGGGACCGCTACGGGCGGCGGCGGATCTTCGTGATCGGGGTGATCTGGTTCGCCACCGCCTCGCTGTTGTGCGGGCTGGCGCCGCAGGCCGGTGTGCTGATCGCGGCCCGGGCGCTGCAGGGGGTCGGCGGGGCGCTGCTCACGCCCGGTTCGCTCGCCCTGATCCAGGCGGTCTTCCGGCCGGACGACCGGGCCCGGGCGGTCGGTGCCTGGTCGGGGCTGGGCGGCGTGGCCGCGGCGATCGGCCCGTTCGTCGGCGGCTGGCTGGTGGACGGGCCCGGCTGGCGCTGGGTGTTCTTCGTGAACGTACCGCTGGCGCTGGTGTGCGTACCGGTGGCGCTGCGGCACGTCCCCGAGACCCGGGAGCGGGACGCGGCGGCGCGCCGCGGGTTCGACGTGGCGGGCGCGGTGCTGGGCGCGCTGGCGCTGGCCGGGGTGACGTACGCGCTGATCGAGGCGCCCGGCCGGGGTGCCTCGCCCGGGGTGGTCGTCCCCGCGGTGGCCGGTGTGCTGCTCGGGGTGGCCTTCGTCCGCGTCGAGGGGCGCCGGGCGGACCCGATGCTGCCGCCCGCGATCTTCCGCATCCGCCTGTTCTCCGCGATCAACGCGGTGACGGTGTGTGTCTACGCGGCGTTCAGCGGCTTCTTCTTCCTGGCCGTCCTCCAGCTCCAGGTCGTCGCGGGCTACTCGGCCCTCCAGGCCGGCGTCGCCCTGCTGCCGACCACCGTGCTGATGCTCCTGCTTTCCGCCCGCTCCGGTGAGCTCGGCCAGCGCATCGGGCCGCGGATCCCGCTCACCGTCGGACCGGTGCTGTGTGCCGCCGGAATGCTGCTGATGATCCGGGTCGGCCCGGGTGCCTCGTACGTGGCCGACGTGCTGCCCGCGCTGGTCGTGCTGGGCATGGGAATGGTGACGCTGGTCGCGCCGCTCACCTCGACCGTGCTGGCGTCGGTGGACGTGGACCGGGCGGGTCTCGCGAGCGGCATCAACAACGCGGCGGCCCGGGCCGCGGGCCTGATCGCGGTGGCCGCCCTGCCCCTCCTGGCGGGCATGGGCCCCGAGGCGTACCGCTCGGCCGACCAATTCGCCGCCACCTTCCGCCGCGCCATGCCCCTGTGCGCCGCCGTCCTCCTGGTCGGCGCCCTCATCGCCTGGCTGACGGTGCGCCCCGCGCCCCGCCCCGCGACCCCACCCACCAAGGAACCCTGCCACCCCGAATGCACCTACCACTGCGGAGTGGCCTCCCCACCGTTGGACCCCGGCGACACACCGCACCAGCCCCCACCCACCTCCACTCCTCCCCCCACGGGAGGGGACGGGCCGGAGGGGCCTGGTGTGTGGACGTAAGGCGAAGCAGTCCACACACCAGGCCCCGGAGGCCCGTCACCGCACCCAAAAACAACCCAGCCCGCCGCAGGCGCAACGCTGCGGAAAGCCGAGTACGTGCGCAGGGCCGCCGCACGCACACCGTGGGGGAAACTAAGAACATGCCCATTCACGAAAACCTGCTGGGGGGACCGCCCCCCACCCACCTCCCCGACGACCCCGAGCCCCGTGAGGCGCTCGCGGCCGGTACCGCGCCGGCCGATGTCGCCGCGAAGTACCCGACGTCCTCCCTCGCCTGGGCGCAGCTCGCGGACGACGCGTTCGAGGGCGGCCGGGTCGTCGAGTCGTACGCGTACGCCCGCACCGGCTACCACCGCGGTCTGGACGCGCTGCGCCGGGCCGGCTGGAAGGGCCACGGCCCGGTGCCGTTCGAGCACGAGCCCAACCGCGGCTTCCTGCGGGCGCTGCACGCCCTCGCCCGGGCCGCCGGGGCGATCGGCGAGCAGGACGAGTACGAGCGCTGCTCGCAGTTCCTGAAGGACTCCTCGCCGACGGCCGCCCAGACCCTGGGCTGACCCCACGACGCGACCGCGGGCCCCCCGACGGGACCGGCCCACGACGCCGCGCCCGCGAAGGCGCCCTCTGGCCCGCCTGGCCTCCAGACCAGGCGGGCCTTGCACATGCCAGGGACCATTGCGGAAGATGCCCGGTGGGGACCGGGGCCCCCGTGCCGGAATCGGCAGGGGCGGACCGCTACCCGGAGTACGTTTCGAGGAGACAGCGATGTCCCACGAGGTAACCGGCGGGGCTCAGGAGCCTGAGACCCCGAACCTCGACTTCGCAGGTACCACCCCGTACGAGGACTACGTCCAGGCGGACGTCCTCACCCATCTCCAGCAGCCGCTCTCCGACGATCCCGGCGAGATGGTCTTCCTGGTCACCACCCAGGTCATGGAGCTGTGGTTCACCGTCATCGTCCACGAGTGGCGGACCGCGGCCGAGGCGCTGCGCCGTGACGACCTGCCGGTGGCCATCGACGCGCTGCGCCGCTCCGCGTACGAGCTGGAGGCGCTGAACGCCGCGTGGAAGCCGCTGGCCAAGCTGACCCCGGCCCAGTTCAACGCCTACCGCAGCGCGCTCGGCGAGGGTTCCGGGTTCCAGTCGGCGATGTACCGGCGGCTGGAGTTCCTGCTCGGCGAGAAGTCCGCGTCGATGCTGGTGCCGCACCGCGGCGCCCCCCGCGCGCACGCCGAGCTGGAGAAGGCGCTGCACGAGCCGAGCCTGTGGGACGAGGTACTGCGGCTGCTGGCCCGCCGCGGCCACCCGGTCCCCGCGGCCGTACTGGAGCGGGACCCGGCGCAGCGCTACGAGCCGGACCCGGCGGTGGAGGCCGTGTGGGCGGAGATCTACGCGGGGGAGCAGGAGTCCGAGCTGGTCCGGCTGGGCGAGGCGCTGACCGAGGTCGCCGAGCTGGTCTGGCGATGGCGCAACGACCATCTGGTCGCGACCCGGCGGGCGATGGGGGCGAAAATGGGTACCGGTGGTTCCGCGGGCGTCGCCTGGCTGGAGAAGCGGGCCCGCAAGAACGTGTTCCCCGAGCTGTGGACGGCGCGCAGCCATGTCTGAGACCCCCGAGTTCCCCGTGGCTCCCGCGTCCGGGAGCGAACTGGCCATACGCGCGGCGGAGTTGGACGCCGCCGATCCGCTCGCCGCGGTCCGTGAGCGGTTCGTCCTCGACGACACCGTCTATCTGGACGGCAATTCCCTCGGCGCGCTGCCCCGCGCGGTGCCCGGCCGGATCGCCGACGTGGTCGCCCGTGAGTGGGGCGAGCTGCGCATCCGCTCGTGGACCGAATCCGGCTGGTGGACCGCGCCCGAGCGGATCGGCGACAAGATCGCTCCGCTGATCGGGGCCGGTCCCGGCCGGGTGGTGGTCGGCGACTCGACCAGCGTGAACATCTTCAAGGCCGTGGTGGGCGGCGTCCGGATGGCCGGGAAGGGCTGTACGGAGATCCTCGTCGACGCCACGACCTTCCCGACCGACGGCTACATCGCCCGGTCGGCGGCGCGGATGACCGGCCTCGCGGTGCGGCCGGTGGAGCCCGCCCGGATCGCCGACGAGGTCACCGAACGCACCGCGGTCGCGCTGGTCAACCACGTCGACTACCGCACCGGCCGGCTCAACGACCTGCCGTCCATCACCACCGCGCTGCACTCCGCGGGCGCGCTGGCCATCTGGGACCTGTGCCACAGCGCGGGCGCGCTGCCGGTCGGCCTCGACGCGTACGGCGTGGACCTCGCGGTCGGCTGCACGTACAAGTACCTCAACGGCGGCCCGGGTTCGCCCGCGTACCTCTACGTCCGCGAGGGGCTCCAGGAACGGTTCGAGTCGCCGCTGCCGGGCTGGAACTCGCACATCGACCCGTTCGCGATGGACCCCGGCTACGCCCCCGCCGACGGCATCCTGCGCGGCCGGGTCGGCACCCCCGACATCCTGTCGCTGCTGGCGCTGGAGGCGGCGCTGGAGGCCTGGGAAGGGGTGTCCATCGAGGAGGTGCGGGCCAAGAGCCTGGCGCTGACCGACTTCTTCCTGGAGTGCGTGGACGCCCATGTGCCGCCGGGCCGGGTCCGGTCGGTGACCCCGGCCGACCACCGGCAGCGCGGCAGCCAGGTGGCGCTGGAATGTTCCGGGGCAGGCGAGGTGATGGACGAGCTGATCCGGCGCGGCGTGGTCGGCGACTTCCGCCACCCGGACGTGCTGCGCTTCGGCTTCACCCCGCTCTACACCTCCTTCGCGGACGCGGAGCGGGCGGCGCGGGTGCTCGGCGAGGTGCTGGGCGCGCAGCCGGACGCGGTGGCGCCGGGGACCGTCGGGTGAGCGCGGCGGACGAGGAGTCGGCGCTGCTGGGGCTCGCCCCGGTGGCGCCGGACCGCACGCTGGCCTACGGGCCGCACCCGGACCAGGTCGTCGATCTCCACGGCCCGTGGGACACCGCCGCCGGCCCGCCGGTGGTGCTGCTGCACGGCGGGTTCTGGCGCGCGGCCTACGACCGGTGCCATCTGTCGCCGCTGGCCGCCGCGCTGGCCGGGCAGGGGCGGCCGGTCGCGCTCGTCGAGTACCGCAGGGTCGGTGCGGGCGGTGGCGCGCCGCAAACCTTCGAGGACGTGGCGGCCGGCATCGCGGCCGTGGCGGCGTTGACACCCGGCGCCGGCGGTCCGGTGCTGGTCGGGCACTCGGCGGGCGGCCACCTCGCGCTGCTCGCCGCGGCCCGGCCCGGCACCCCGGTCGCCCGGGTGCTGGCCGTCTCGCCGGTCGCCGATCTGGCGCGCGCCCATGAGCTGGGCCTCAGCGACGGGGCGGTGGCGGAGCTGCTCGGACCGGAGCCCGGCCGGGCGGAGCGGCTGGCCGCCGCCGACCCGGTGCGCCATCCGCCGGCCGGCGTCCCGGTGACGATCCTGCACGGCACCGACGACCCGGACGTCCCCCCGGAGCTCTCCCGCCGGTACGCCGCGGCGCACCCCGGCGGCACCGAGCTGCGGGAGCTGCCGGGCGTCGGGCACTACGCCCCGGTGACGCCGGGCACCCCGGCCTGCGCCACCCTGTGCGGGCTGCTGCCCGGGCCCGTTCCGCGGTGATCCCGGACACCGCGCCGACCAGGTAGTACTTGAGACGGACCCCGGCAGATCCCCATTGGTGGGGACGCCCGGCGGTCCGTCTCTGCTTACCGTTGTCTGCGTGAACGAGAAGACCCAGTCGCAGAGCACCCTGCGCTCAGAGGCCCGGATAGCTCATGGTGCGCTGCATCGGCTGCGCCAGGACCTGTTCCTCGACGCCTTCGCCTTCCGCCCGATGCCGCCGCTGGAGGACGCCAAGGTGCTCCGGTGGGTCCCCTGGCTGCCGGAGCGGCTGCGGCACTGGGCGCGCTGGCTGCCGCACCTCATCGTCAGCGGTTTCTCGGGGCTGGTCTTCCTGGCGACCTTCACCATGGGCTACGACATGGGGCCGGTGCGCGGCGTCCTGGTCGGCGGCTTCTCCCTGCTGGTCGCCGCCGCGCCGGCGCTCACGCTCTTCCGGCCGGTGGGTGCCTACTGGCTGTCGCTGGGCACGTTCCTGGTGTCGGTCATGGCAGATGCGATCATGTTCGATTACCCCAGCGCCTTCAGCGGCACCGCCTATCCCACGCTGCTGGCCGTGATGACGCTGGTTGTGCTGCGCACCCGGCCCCGGCTGGCGGTGGAGATGTGGCTGGTCACCTTTGGTGCGGGGGCCGTGGTGATGGTGGTCACCAGGAACGGCTCGGGGGATCTGGCGCCGGTGATGGCCTTCAGTGCCATGGTGCTGATCTCCGCCGCCGCGGTCCGCGCCTGGCGTGAGGAGCGCCGGCAGGTCGTCGAGACGCAGACCGTGACCGCCGAGGAGCGGTCCCGGCGCACCCTCCTGGAGGAGCGCGCCACCATCGCCCGGGAGCTGCACGACGTGGTGGCTCACCACATGTCCGTGATCGCCATCCAGGCCGAGGCGGCCCCCTACCGGGTCGAGAACACCCCGCCCGAGCTCGCCACGTCCTTCGCGACGATCCGCGAGAACGCCGTCGCCGCGCTCACCGAACTGCGCCGCATCCTGGGCGTGGTCCGCTCCGAGGACCCGGACGCGTTCATGGAGGCCGACCCGGAGGCCCCGCAGCCGACCCTGGCCAGCCTCGATTCGCTGCTGGACAGCGTCCGCGGCGCCGGGCTGACCGTCGAGGCGGTGATCGTCGGTGCGTCGCGTCCGCTGCCGCAGGGCGTGGAGCTCTCCGCGTACCGGATCGTGCAGGAGGCGCTGAGCAACACGCTGCGCCATGCGCCGGGTGCCGACGCCCGGGTGGAGATCTCCTACGTGCTCGGCGGGCTCGGCCTGCGGATCGTCAACGGCGCCCCGAGCCGGCTGGCCAGGCCCTCCCCGGGCGCGGGCCACGGCGTGCTGGGCATGCGCGAGCGGGTGCAGATGCTGGGCGGCGAGATGACCGCCGACCACACCGAGGACGGCGGCTTCGAGGTCGCGGCGTTCATCCCGGTCGCCCCGTTCGAGACCACCGCCAAGGGAGGTGCGGCATGATCCGGGTGCTGATCGTCGACGACCAGGTGATGGTCCGCGAGGGGTTCTCCGTCCTGCTCAACGCCATGCCGGACATCGAGGTCGTCGGGGAGGCCGTGGACGGCCGCCAGGCGGTGCGGAAGGTCGCGGAGCTCAAGCCCGATGTCGTCCTGATGGACATCCGCATGCCGGAGATGAACGGTCTGGACGCGACCCGCGAGATCGTCGCCGCCGACGCGGACGCCAAGGTCCTGGTCCTGACCACCTTCGATCTGGACGAGTACGTCTACCAGGCGCTGCGCGCCGGGGCCAGCGGCTTCCTGCTGAAGGACGCCTCGGCCGGCCAGCTCGCCGAGGGCGTGCGGATCGTCGCCTCCGGCGAGGCCCTGCTGGCCCCGACCGTCACCAAGCGGCTGATCTCGGAGTTCTCCCGGCTGGGGACGCCCCGCGCCCCCGCGCAGGAGCGCATCGCCGATCTGACGGAACGCGAGACCGAGGTGCTGGTGCTGGTCGCCCAGGGCCTGTCGAACGGCGAGATCGCGGCCCATCTCGTCGTTGCCGAATCGACGGTGAAGACGCACGTCAGCCGCATCCTGGTGAAGCTCGGCCTGCGCGACCGCACGCAGGCGGCGGTCTTCGCGTACGAGGCGCGGCTGGTGACACCCGGCGCCTGACCCCCACCCGGGTCCACAGCCTGTGGACACGAGTACGCCGCCGGAGTCCGCTACAGCTCCGGCGGCGTACGGCTGGGGGGGGGGGGGGGGGGGGGGG
>NZ_JAZBJP010000060.1:0-27020 GCF_036352915.1 Streptomyces bugieae | reverse complement strand
ACCCCCACCAGCCTTAACTTTCCCTCTCACGGGAGGGGACGGGCCGGAGGCCCGTCACCGCACCCACAAACCACCCAGCCCGCCGCAGGCGCAACGGCGAACAACACCCGCGGCGCGACAGACAGGTACGTGGGAGGCGCCGCCAAGCGCAGCGCCCCGCGGCGGAACAGACGGGTACGTGGGAGGGAGCGTCCACGACGATGTACGCGGCGGCCAGAGCGAGTTGACGAACACTCAGGTACTGGCAGGGCTGGCCGAATCGTGACGGAGCGATCCGGCCATCGGGTGCCCGACAGCCTCTAGGGTCGGACGTATGAGTGCGCGCGGGGAGCGGGAACCGGTTCATGTGACGGTGTGGGACGAGGCGACGCCCGGGGCGCCGCGGGTGCTGCTGGTGCACGGCACCATGACCTGGGGGACGGAGTGCTTCGCCGGGCAGCGGCCGCTGGCCGAGATGTTCCGGCTGGAACTGGTCGACCGCCGCGGCTTCGGCGACAGTCCGGACATCGCCCGCAGCGACTACGAGACGGACGCCGAGGACGTTCTCCGGCTCCTCGGGCACGGGGCGCACCTCGTGGGGCATTCGTACGGCGCGGCCGCCGTGATGCTGGCCGCGTCCGCGCGCCCGGAGGCGGTGCAGTCGCTCACCCTCATCGAGCCGGCCCCGCTCCGTACCGCGGCCGGACATCCCACCGTGGCGGCCGCGGTGCGGCGGATCCGGGAGGCGTTCGGCGCGTTCGACGCCGCCCGGATGGACCCGGAGGTGTACCTGCGGGTGTCCACCGAGCCGTACGGGCTGCCGGTGCCCGAGCCGACCCCGCGGATGCTGCGCGCGGCGCGGTCGGCGATGCGCGAACGTCCCGTATGGGACGCCGAGTTGCCGCTCGGCCCGCTGACCGCGGCCACGCGGCCCAAGGTCGTCATCAACGGCACCTGGGAGACCGCGCATCCGGAGTACCGGGAGTTCACCGGCACGGCGCTGGCGGCCTGCGGGGAGTACCTCGCCGAGGCGATCGGCGCCCGCCACGTCCAGGTGAGCGGCGCCGCGCACGCACCGCACCAGGAGCGTCCCGACGAGGTGAACGCGGTGCTCACCCGGTTGTGGCAGAGCTGACCGGGAGGTCTCCCGCACGGGAGGGCGGCCCACGGAGGTGCCGCGGGCGGCTCAGGCGACCTCGATGCCGTACTCCTGCACCAGAGCGGTGAGGCCGCCGGGGTAGCCCTTGCCGCCGATGACGAAGTCCCAGTCGCCGCCGGCCCGTTGCCGGAAGGAGCCCAGGACCAGTGCAGTCTCGCCGCGCCGCCCGTCGGAGACCACCAGCTGCCCCTGCTCCTCCCCCGCGGCGTCCAGCAGCCGGATCCGGGCGTCGGTGAAGCCGGCGAGGTCGGCGTCGGGGTTGGCCTGGGGGTCGACGGCGGCGACCAGGACCAGCCGGTCGGCGTCCGGTGGCAGCCCCTCGAAGTGCACCCGCACCGCGGCCCGGTCGGGGGCGGTGCCGGGCAGCATCCGTACCGAACCGTCCGGTGTGCACGGGTTGTTGTAGAAGACGAAGTGGTCGTCGCTGAGCACGGTGGTCCCCTTGCAGACCAGGGCGCAGACGTCGAGGGCCACGTCCCCGGACCAGGTCATGCCGAGGACGTTGTGGTCCGGTGTTCCGCCGGAGGAGGCGGTGGGGGCGGGCGCGCCGTCGGGGTCGGTGTCGGTGCCGGGGGCGGGCGTGCCGAGGCGGCCGCGGAGACCGTAGCGGCCGAGCAGGTCGACGAGTTCGGGGCCGGCGATCAGGCTGAGCGGTTTGCCGTTGGCGAAGGTGTGCGCGCCGGGGCCGAAGCGGGAGGTGGTCACCAGCACGCCCTTGTTGGCGCCTTCGGACTGGACGGTGCCGTAGAGGTCGCGGACCGCGGTGGGCGGGACGGTGTTGCGGTAGCGCTTGACCTGCACGACGATCTTGCCGCCGCGGATCGGGTCGGGGTCCAGCGCGTCCACGTCCACCCCGCCGTCGCCGGACCGCTGGGTGGTGACGGCCTGCATGCCCATCGCGCGGAACAGTTCCGCGATCAGGTTCTCGAAGGCGATCGGGTCCATCTCGTAGAGGTCCGGCTCGGTCTCGCCGCCGTGCGAGACGACCGTGCCCGCACCGCCGACGTCGTCCGGCAGCCGTCCGGGCCGTACCGCCGTGCGCTGGTCCGGCCGGGCGGCGAGCTGCCCGCGCAGGCCGTCGGTCAGGCACTCCACGGCGCTGACCCGGTCGAGGTGGAGGGCGTCGAAGGCGCCGCGCGGGGCCATGACGGTGGCGAGGTACACCTGCGCGGGGCGGCCGGTCGCCGGGTCGACGTCGTCCACGAAGCCGTTGAGCGCCACCGAGTCCAGCGCGCCGTAGGTGTCGGCGGCGAAGAGGTCCCGCAGGACCAGCAGCATGCTCTGGGCCAGGACGTCGCGGTAGAGCGCCCGGCGCTGGGCGGCCGGCCGGGCGGTCTCCTTCTCCTGGTCGGCACCGGCCTGGTACCGGACGGCCTTGGTCTCGGGGACGACGGCGTAGCCGGGCAGTTCCCAGTCCAGGACGAGCTGGCGGGCGGTCGGTTCGTAGGCGGCGGTGACCCGGCGGGGGAACCCCTCCGGCCAGGCGGTGGAGGCGTAGAGCGCGGCGGAGAAGTACTCGACGGCGGCCTCGGCGTCGCCGTTGCGCAGGCCGGTCAGCAGTTCCTCGATGCCGGCGTTGTGCTGCCGGATCCCGTCCAGCGCACCGGCGGCCCACTGGTCGTACTGCCGGCGGTAGGCGGCGAGTTGGTTCTGCCGCTGGTGTTCGGCGGACTGCGCGGCGTACCAGTCCTGTTCGTACCGGGCGCGGGCCTCCTCCTGGGCGCGGTCGCGGCGGGCCGCGCCCAGGTGCCAGCCGCCGGGGGGCGCCTGATAGCGGGCGGGGTCGGGCATCGGTACGGGGGTGGCGAGGGCGCCCGGCGCGAACTCCTCGATGCGCTCGGGGCGCAGCAGCGCGGCGGCGGTGAACGCCGGGGCCCGGCAGCCGTCGGCGAGCAGGCCGGTGAGCGCGGCGACCCGGGCGTCCAGCTCCTCGGTCCGGCGGCGGGCGTCCGCCTCGCGCTGCTGTCGGTAGGCCGCCTGGCGTTCCCGGTGCAGCCGCGCCATGGCCCGTTCGGCGTCCCGGGCCTGCCGTTCCTGGTCGCGCTGCGCCTGGGCGTACGCGCGGCGCTGGGCTTCCTCCCGGCGCTGCTGCTGGCGCTGCGCCTCGGCCCAGACGGCCATTAATCCATGGGAACGGCGGCTCATGTCGACTCTTCGTCCTCCCCCCGGGGCGGCGGCCCCCCGGAACCCTGTGGAAGCGGTTTCACCAGCGCTGTTGCGGCTGACCGTCGCAGTCGACTCTAGCGGGAGCGGGTGCCGGGGCGGTGGGGCGGAGGTGGGCGATGGCGAACGCGCTCATGGGACGGCCTTCCCGTGGAAGCGGAGGTGATGGCGCCACCCACGCTTCCAGGCCGCCGCGGCGGGGTCGATTACCTCGGGGGTCATCCGCCTGCCGGCCCCGGCCCGCCGCCGCCCCGAAGGAATCGCGCCCTGGGGCGGCGCGAGGACGTCGTGGCACCAACTCCCGTACGGAGAAGGGGTATTGAGCGCATCGGGGCCCTCAGATCGCTCCCCCGTGCTCCGCCCAGTACGGGTCCCGCAGCCGGCGTTTGAAGAGCTTGCCGGACTCGTCGCGCGGCAGCCGCCGCTCGAAGACGACGGCCCGCGGGACCTTGTACCCGGCGAGCCGCTCGGCGACGTGGCCGCGTACCGCTTCCGCGGTGAGCCGTACGCCCGGCTCGGTCTCCAGGTGCGCGGCGAGGACCTCGCCGAACTCCTCGTCGGGAATGCCGAACACCGCGGCGTCCCGCACCCCGTCCAGCGCCAGCAGCGCGGCCTCGATCTCCGCGGGGTAGATGTTGACGCCGCCGGAGATGACCATGTCGTTGCGGCGGTCGCTCAGGTAGAGGTAGCCGTCCGCGTCGAGATGGCCGATGTCGCCGATGGTGACGTAGCCGGGCAGGCCAGGCGCCTCCATGGCGGCGCGCTTGTCCGGGTCCCCGAGGTAGGTGAACTGCGGCCAGTCCTCCGACGGTTTGAGGTAGATGTCACCGGTGGCGCCGGGCGGCAGCGGCTGCCCGGCGCGGTCGAGGACGGCGACCTCGCCGGTCCCGCTCGCCCGGCCGACGGTGCCGGGGTGGGCCAGCCACTCCGCGCTGTCGCACCACGTCACCGCGCCGGTCTCGCTGCCGCCGTAGTACTCCCGCAGGACCGGTCCCAGCCAGTCGATCATGGCGTGTTTCACATGCGGCGGACAGGGCGCGGCGGCGTGCACCACGGAGGTGAGCGACGACAGGTCGTAGCGCTCGCGGACGTCCTTGGGGAGCCGCAGCAGTCGTACGAACATCGTGGGCACGACCTGTACCTGCTCGATGCGGTGCCGCTCGACCAGGCGCAGGAACTCCTCGGCGTCGAAGCGCGGCATCAGCGTGATGTCGAGGCCGGCGGCGAGTGCGAGGACGGCGTGCTGGCTGGGGGACGCGTGGTAGAGCGGCGCGGGGATCAGCGTACGGCCGCCGGGGGCCACCGCGAAGTACTCCAGGAACCGCTGCACCCCCTGCTCGAGCCGGTCCGGTGCGACGGGGGCGCGCAGAACTCCCTTGGGGCGCCCGGTGGTTCCGGAGCTGTAGATGACGGTGGGCGGGCGTTCCGCGGCGGGCCGGTCCAGCGGGTCGTGGCCGGCCAACCAGTCGTCGAGCAGCGGGTGCGCGCCGGTGGGCGGGCACGCGGTGATGCCGCAGGCGGCCGCCACCCCGGCGGGCACCGCCACCTCGACGAGGCGGGCGTTCTCCGGCAGCACGGCCGCCACCCGGTCCAGCAGGTCGGTGTGGACGAAGACCACCTTGCTGCCGCTGTCGGTGAGGACGTGCCGCAGGTCGTCGTGGCGGAAGTGCCAGTTGACCGGGACCGCGGAAGCGCCGAGCAGGGCGGCACCGGCGGTGATCTCCAGATGCGCGGGCTCGTTGCGGAGGACCACGGCGATCCGGTCGCCCGGCCCGACTCCCGCCTCCCGTAAGCCACTTGCGATCCGCGCCGCGCGGTCGGCGAACTCCGGGTAGCCGCGCTCCTGCCCGGCACAGCGGATCGCGGGGGTACCGGCGGCGGGCGGGGCGACGGCTTCCATGGGACCTCCAGTGGCTGCGGCCGGTCGGCTCATTGAACAGCCAACCGCGGTGGTTCACCAGGTCGCGGGGCGCCCGAGCGGCCCGGCGGGACGTCCGACCGTACGTATCTCGGCCAATCACCGACGACCACTTTGCTCCGATCAATGAGTCCATCCGGACCCCTCGGAGCCTTCAGGAGCACCTGCGTCCCTTCAGTGCTCCGATGTTTGTCGTGTTCGGGGGCTTCCGGTCGCGGGGCCGGGCCTGCACCATGCGGGAGGACACGGGAGGCGCGCGCCCGGTTCGCCGACGGGACCATCCGACCCGAGGGAGCGAGCGATGCACAGCCGCAGGAGACCGTTCCGGAGACCGCGAGTCGTGGTGGCGCTGGCTGCGCTGCTGCTGGCGGCGGTGGGCGGTTCGGGGGCCGCCGCCGCGCCCCCGCCGCGCCCCGCCGAGGGGCCCGGGACCAACCACGCGACCGACGACCCGTTCACCGCGCCGCGCACCGCGTGGTGGCGCACGGACCGCTTCGGGATGTTCATCCACTTCGGCGCGTACTCGAACCTGGAGGGCGAGTACACCCGGCCGGACGGCTCGGTCTGCCGCAACGCGGAGTGGATCGAGCGCGAGTGCGGCATTCCGCGGGCGGAGTACGAGAAGCAGGCCGCCGCCTTCAACCCGTCCGGCTTCGACGCCGAGGCGATCGTCCGGGCCGCCAAGGACGCCGGGCAGCGCTACCTCGTCATCACCGCCAAGCACCACGACGGCTATGCGATGTGGCCGACCCGGCAGAACACCTGGAACCTGCGGGACCACTCCGCGTTCGACAAGCGCCGCGACCTCCTCGCCGAGCTGAAGCGGGCCGCCGACGCCGCCGGCATCCGGCTCGGCTTCTACTACTCGATCTGGGACTGGCACGACCCGGACTTCGCCGACCCGGCGGCCTTCCCGCGGTACAAGAAGCGGATGTACGGCCAGCTCGCGGAGCTGATCGAGAACTACGACCCGGCGCTGCTGTGGTTCGACGGCGAGTGGGACGCGGACCGCCCCACCAACCGCTGGTCCCGACAGGACGGCGCCGAACTCCAGGCGTATCTGCACCGGCTGAAGCCGGACCTGATCGTCAACAACCGGGTCGGCAAGCGCGACGTGGTCGACGGTGACTTCGGCACGCCGGAGCAGGAGATCCCCGCCGAGCCGGTGGACGGCCAGCTGTGGGAGAGCTGCATGACGCTCAACGACCACTGGGGGTACGCCCGTTACGACGGCAACTGGAAGTCGCCGGCGACCGTCGTCCGCAATCTGCTGGACGTGGCGAGCCGGGGCGGCAACTACCTGCTGAACGTGGGCCCCGACCGGCTCGGCCGGATCCCGCAGCCGGCCGTCGACCGGTTGCGGGAGACCGGCCGCTGGTTGGCCGCGCACGGGCAGGGCGCCGCGGTGTACGGCGCCGGGCACACCGGACTGGTCGCCGCGCCGTCGTGGGGCGCGGTCTCCCGGCGCGGCGACGAGCTGTACGCCTCGGTCACGTCGTGGCCCGCGGCCGGTGCGGCCCTCCACCTGACCGCGCGGGCGCCCTTCCGGATCACGGCGGCCCGGGTGCTGGGCAGCGACCGGCGGGTGACGGTGGTCCCGGCCGGCGACGGCTACGACCTCACACCGTCGGGACCGGCCCCCGATCCGCCGGCGGGCGTCCTCCGGCTGACGATCGAGCCGCCGCCCGAGGCGCCGGCCGGCACCGGCACCGGACTGACCGCGCAGAGCTGGGCGAACGACTCCTTCACCGGCCCGCCCGCGGTGACCGGCGTCGACCCGACGGTGAACAAGTCCTACCGCTTCGACGGCTCACCGGATCCCGGCATCCCCGCCGATCACTTCAGCACCCGCTGGACCGGCTCCCTGCAGCCGCGCTTCGACGAGACGTACACCCTCACCACCGTCTCGGACGACACCGTGCGGCTGTGGCTCGACGGCCGGCTGCTGATCGACAGCGCGACGCCGCACGGCCCGAAGGTGGACAAGGCCACCGTCGCCCTGAAGGCCGGTCACCGGCACCGCATCCGGATCGACTACGCGGAGCGGACCGGCGAGGCGCACATGAAACTGCTGTGGTCGAGCCCGAGCCAGTCCCAGCAGATCGTGCCGCAGCGCCGGCTCTACCCGGACTGATCGCCGGCCGCGCGGCCCGGGCGACGCCGGTGCACCCGCCGTCCGCGGCGCCTGACCGGGCGTCGGCCCTGACCCTGGAGGGGGCTACCCCAAGGGTCAGGGCCGACGTCCGAGCGGTCAGTCGATGCCGCGGAAGATGTGCGGCTCGCCGGGATCGTCGTCACAGCCGGCCAGCCGCACCGGCCCGCAGCGGTCCCAGACTTCGAGGTTACGGACTTCCTTGATCCGACCTGGTCGCTCGCCCGCCCGCTTCAGCCGGGGTTGCTTGGGTTGAACCTTGTGCACAGCCACCACGCACTCCTTCATCGAGGTATTGGTCCGACGCGGTGGCGCCTCGCTTCACAGAGCGGGAAGTCGACCAAGGTTTGTGGCGTTCCCGCGACGGGCCAATGGTGTTGGCGTCTCCCAGATAGGTCGTCCGTCGACCCTCAGAGTAACTACGGCGCTCGCGCCGCGCTCGACGTTTTCCGGCGAGATGGTCATGTCGCCGGAAGGCGGGAATAGCACCCCCTCGGAAAATCGGGACGGCGCCCTTGGGACACGGGGACGGCGCCCTCGGGAAAACGGGACGGCGCCGCGGAAATGTGATGCACCTCATACACCCGAATGGCTCCCGGGTTGCTGCATTTGCCCCGATCCGTACGCTGGAGAGTGACTGGCGAGAGACCGCGCGGACGGAGTGTCCCCGGGTGCGCGGCGGCAGTGCTACCCATGGGCGGGTGGCATGGTTCTCGGATTCCGGTTACTGGCTCGGCCGGCTGGTCTTCCAGCGGCTGCTGGCCGTTCTCTACCTGCTCGCGTTCCTCGCGGCGCTACGTCAGTTCCGGGCGCTCATGGGGGCGCGCGGGATGCTCCCGGTGCCCGAGTACGTGGCCCGGGTGCCGTTCCGCTCGGCGCCCTCGGTGTTCCACTGGCGCTACTCGGACCGCCTCTTCGCGGGCTGGTGCCGGTGCGGGTTGGTGCTGTCGGCGGCGGTGGCGGCGGGTGCCGCGGACGCCGTGCCGCTCTGGGCGTCGATGGTGCTGTGGGCCGTGCTCTGGGCGCTGTACCTGTCCATCGTGAACGTCGGGCAGACCTGGTACAGCTTCGGCTGGGAATCGCTGCTGCTGGAGTCGGGCTCCCTGGCGGTGTTCCTCGGCAACGCCGACACCGCGCCGCCGGTGCTGATCATGTGGCTGCTGCGCTGGGTGCTGTTCCGGGTGGAATTCGGTGCCGGCCTGATCAAGATGCGCGGTGACCGCTGCTGGCGGGACCTGACCTGCCTCTACTACCACCACGAGACCCAGCCGATGCCCGGCCCGCTGAGCTGGTTCTTCCACCATCTGCCCAAGCCCCTGCACAAGGTCGAGGTGGCCGCCAACCACGTCGCCCAACTCGGCCTGCCCGTGCTGCTGTTCACCCCGCAGCCGATCGCCGGCTGGGCCGCCGCCGCGATGGTCGTCACCCAGCTGTGGCTGGTGCTGTCCGGCAACTTCGCCTGGCTGAACTGGGTCACCATCGCGCTCGCCGCGTCGGTCGCCGCACCCCTGTGGGCGCGGCCCGATGTGCCGCTGCCCACCCCTCCGCTCTGGTTCGAGGTCCTGGTCCTGATCGCCACCGCCGGCGTCGCCTGGCTCAGCTACCGCCCGGCCCGCAACCTGCTCACCCGGCAGCAGATGATGAACACCTCCTACGAGGCGCTGCACCTGGTCAACTCCTACGGTGCCTTCGGCAGCATCACCCGGGTGCGCCGGGAGATCGTCATCGAGGGCACGGCGGACGCGGTGACCGGGCCCGGGACGACCTGGCAGGCGTACGAGTTCCACGGCAAGCCGGGCGACGTGCGCCGGGTGCCGCGTCAGTTCGCGCCGTATCACCTGCGGCTGGACTGGCTGATGTGGTTCGCCGCGCTGTCCCCCGCCTACGCGCGGTCCTGGTTCGTACCGCTCGTGGCGCGGCTGCTGGAGAACGACCGGGACACCCTGCGGCTGCTGCGCACCAATCCGTTCCCCGACCTGCCGCCGGCCCGGATCCGGGCCCGGGTCTTCCGCTACCGCTTCACGACCTGGCGGGAACGGCGGGAGACCGGAGCGTGGTGGCACCGGACCGAGGAGCGGGAGTTCCTGGCGCCGATCGGGCGGTCAGCTCTGTCCGGAAGGCGATGACCATGGCGCGCGCATGGCGCAGTCCTATGCGCGCGAACTCCTGCTCCAGCACGGCGAGTTCGGACAGCGTCTCGTCCAGGTCGTGGCCGAGCCGGGCGCGGGACTTGGCCAGCCCCAGCCGGGACAGCGCCTCCCCGCGCGGCTCCTGCATCGCGCGGAACTCCCCCAGCGAGAGGGTGTAGGTGTCCCGGGCCGCGGCGTAACGGCCCGCGCGGTACAGCACGTTGCCGCGCATCTTGTGGTTGTAGGCGAGCGCGCTGGCCAGGTCCATCCGGCGGCAGACCGCCTCCGCCTCGGACAGCAGCGTGAGCGCCCGCTCGGTCTCGCCCCGCACCGACAGCACATCGGCGACCCCCCGCAGCGACCAGGCGCGGCCCCGGGCGTCATCGCCCTCCTCGGCTATCCGGGCGGACTCCTCGAACAGCTCCAGGGCCTTGTCGTGGTCGCCGGTGTTGCGGTGCATCTGGGCGATGCCGGACATCGCCCAGACCGTGTGCCGGGCCTCGCCGTGCGCCCGCGCCTGGGCGAGGAGCTGCTCGTGGAGCTCGGCGACCGCGGCGTAATCGCCCTGTATGCGGCCGGTCTCGGCGAGTCCGGCGAGCGCGTAGCCGTGTGCGAGGCGGTCGCCGCCGCGGTCGGCCAGCGCGACGGCGTGGGTGAGCAGCCGGCGGGCCAGCGGCAGCGTGCCGCACTGGCGGGCCAGCGTGCCGCCGCTCCACAGCGCCCAGGCCATGGCGCCGGCGTCACCCGCGCTCCGGGCGCTGCGGTAGCTCTCCCGCCAGGCGTCGTTGGCCTCGGCGACCCGGCCGAGCCGCCGGTTGGCCTCGGCGACCGCGAGCCCGGCCCGGGCCCGCTCCAGCGCCGTGCCCGCCTCGGTGCGCGCCCGGCTCGCCGTGGCCAGCACCTCCTCGTAGGACGAATTCACGCCCAGTGCCGCGCCCAGCTCGCCCTGGTATTCCGGTGCGAACGCCTTGCCGTACATCAATCCGGGACCTCTCGATCATTTCCGTGCTTGATCACGAAAGTACGAGCGATCGGGGGTCCGGCGAATCAACCCACGTATGGGTCCTTCCGTACAACTGGAGTGCTACGCAAGGGGTACCTGGTCATCTTGCGGATGTAGGGGTCTCTCAGGGTCGAACCCTGAGAGGGCAAGGCGCAGACGCGCTCCGAGCCGTTGCACCCTGCGCAATTCGGGTTGCAGCTCTTGCCGACGCGGGCGGGGCGGGCCACCCTGCTCCCATGACGGAAGCGCGCACGGATTCGCGTACAGGGGCGGCGGCCGGACCCGGGATCGGCCGCCGCCGGTTCCTCGGGACCGTGGCGGCGGGGGTGACCGCGGCCGCCGGTGCGGGGGTGCTGACCGTCGGCGACGTGGCGCCCGCCCGGGCCGGACGCCCTGCCGCCCGCCGTCCGCACGGCCCCCGCCCGCTCTTCCTGGGCACCTACACGTCGAAGGAGGGCGGCGGCACCGGCATCGGCCTGGCCACGTACGACACCGCGACCGGCCGGATCACCGCCACCGGCGTGGTCACCGGCGTCCCCGACCCGTCCTACCTCGCCCTCGCCCCGTCCGGCCGCACCCTCTACGCGGTCGACGAGCAGCAGGACGGCCAGGTGACCGCCCTCGCGCTGGCACCGGACGGCCCGCCCACCGTGCTGGGCGCCCGGTCCACCGGCGGGGCCGGCCCCTGCCATCTGTCGGTGCACCCCGGCGGGCGCTGGCTGCTGAGCGCCAATTACCTCTCGGGCAGCGTGGCCGTCCACCCGATCGACCGGGCCACCGGAGCCCTCGGCGCGCGCACGGACCTGGTCACCCACAGCGCTCCCCCGCCCGGCCCCGGACAGGACGGGCCGCACGCCCACCAGATCATCACCGGCCCCGACGGCCGCCACGTCCTCGCCGTCGACCTCGGCAACGACACCGTCTACAGCTACCGGCTCGATCCCACGGCCGGAAAACTGACCCAGGTGTCGGCCGCGTCCCTGCGCCCCGGCGCCGGCCCCCGGCATCTCACCTTCCACCCCACCGGCGACTTCGCCTATCTGGCCAACGAGGTGGACAACACGGTGGTGGTCTGCGGCTACGACCGCCGGTCCGGGCGGCTGACACCCGGCGCACCGCAGTCCACCGGGACCGGCCCGGGCACCAGCTATCCGGCCCAGATCCTGGTCACCGCCAACGGGCGCTACGCGTTCCTCGCCAATCGCGGCCACAACAGCCTCACCCGCTACGCCGTGGCGGCGGGCGGCGCGCGGCTCGTGCTGCTGGACACCGTGCCCGTGGGCGGCGACTTCCCCCGGCAGATCGCCTTCTCCCCGGACGAGCGGTGGCTCTTCGCCGCCAACCAGAAGTCCGGCACGGTCACGGTCTTCTCCGTCACGGCCCGCACCGGGACCCTGACCCCCGTAGGGGAACCCTTCGCCGCGCCCCTCCCCGTCTGCGCCCTCCCCCTCTGAACGCCCGGCCCCGCCCCGCGTTCTCGCGCCCGTCCGCTCCGAAACACCGCGGCAACAGTCCCGCAGGGTTGGCCGATTAGCGTCGCCCCCCATGAGCGCCAAGGCAGCAGCAGGGAAAGCGACACCGCACACCACCCCGGCGGAACGGACGGACCGGACGGAACAGACGGAGCGGAGCGGTCTCCGGCACACCCTCAAGCGCCGCCACATGCAGTTGATCGCGCTGGGCGGGGTCATCGGCGCCGGGCTGTTCGTGGGCAGCGGGGTCGTCATCCGGTCCACCGGCCCGGCCGCCGTGCTCTCCTTCCTGGCGGCCGGCACCCTGACCGTACTGATCATGCGGATGCTGGCCGAGATGACCGTGGCCCGCCCCGTGCCGGGGTCCTTCTACGTCCATGTCCGCGAGACCCTGGGACCGCGTGCCGGGTTCGCCGTCGGCTGGCTGTACTGGTACTTCTTCGTGATCGTGGTCGCCGTGGAGGCGGTGGCGGGCGGCCGCATCGTCCAACTCTGGCTGCCCGGAGCGCCGTTGTGGGCGATCAGCCTGGTCCTGATGGCGCTGCTGACCGCCACCAACATGGTGTCGGCGCGCTCCTACGGGGAGTTCGAGTACTGGTTCTCGTCCGTCAAGGTCCTCGCGATCGTCGTCTTCCTCTTCCTCGGCGCGCTGTACGTACTGGGGCTCTGGCCGCACGCGCACGGCGGGCTGGCCCTGCTCACCGCGCACGGCGGGTTCGCCCCGGCAGGGCTTGGCGCGGTGCTGACCGCCGTGGTGCCCTGCATCGGCTTCTTCACCGGCGCGGAGATCGTGACCATCGCGGCGGCCGAGTCGGTCGAGCCGGAGCGGGCGGTGGCGGACGCGATCCGTTCGATCGTCCTGCGGGTGGTGGCGTTCTACGTCCTGTCGGTCTTCGTGGTGGTGGCGGTGGTGCCGTGGACCTCGAAGGCGATCGAGGTCAGTCCGTACGCGGCGGTGCTGGACCGGCTCGCGGTACCGGCGGCCGGCACGGTCATGAACGCCGTGGTCCTCGTCGCCGTGCTCTCCTGCCTCAACTCCGCGCTCTACACGTCCTCCCGGATGCTGTTCGCCCTCACCCGCAACGGGGACGCGCCCCGCGGCATGAGCAAGGTCAGCGCGAGCGGTGTGCCCCACCGGGCGCTGCTCGCCGGCACCTCGGTCGGCTACCTCTCGGTGATCGCCGCGTGGATCTCCCCCGACGTCGTCTTCACGTTCCTGATCAACTCCTACGGCGCCATCGCCCTGTTCGTCTATCTGGCGATCGCCGTGGCCCAGCTCCGCATGCGCCGCACCCTGGAACGCACCGAGCCGTCCCGCCTCACCCTGAAGATGTGGCTCTTCCCCTGGCTCAGCCGTCTCACGGTCGCCCTGCTCACCCTGGTGATCCTCACCATGGCCTTCCTCCCCACCACCCGCCCCCAGTTCTGGCTCAGCCTGCTGACGGTCGCCGTGGTCCTCACCGCCTACGAAGTCCGCCGCCGGGGGACGCGGGACACCGCCTGAACCCGGGGAACGGGATTCCTTCCTTACCGCCGGTTTACCACTCATTTGCGCAGGATGGGGGCGAGAAGGCAACTGCCCCGCGCCGTGGGGCATCTGAGGGAGGACCAGTCGTGCGCGCACCCGCCGCCGAGCACCCCCGTCGGCCGGTGCCGTGGTTGCGGCCGACGATCCGGGTACGGCTGACGCTGCTGTACGGCGGGATGTTCCTGGTGGCCGGGGTCGTGATCGACGCACTGATCGGTGACTGCCTCCGGGCGCACGGGGCGCTGACGCTGGACGACTTCGTGCACCGTTCGTTGCTGGCGTTGCTGGGGTTGACGGTGGTGGCGTTCGCGTTCGGTTATGCGATGGCGGGGCGGGTGCTGTCGCCGTTGGGGCGGATCACGCGGACCGCGCAGCGGGTGGCGGGGTCGGATCTGCACCGGCGGATCGAGTTGGGGGGTCCGGACGACGAGCTCAAGGAGCTGGCGGACACCTTCGACGAGATGCTGGACCGGCTGGACCGGGCGTTCGAGTCGCAGCGGCGGTTCGTGGCCAATGCCTCGCACGAGCTGCGGACGCCGTTGGCGATCAACCGGACGCTGCTGGAGGTGCAGCTGGCCGATCCGGACGCCTCGCCGGAGCTGGCGCAGCTGGGCAAGACGCTGCTGGCCACCAACGAGCGCAGTGAGCAGTTGGTGGAGGGGTTGTTGCTGCTGGCGCGCAGTGAGAACCGGGTCGTGGACAAGAAGCCGGTGGATCTGTCCGAGGTCGCCGCTCAGGCCGTGGACCAGCTCCGTGAGGAGGCGCAGGCCAAGGGCGTGGTGCTGCGTGGGGTGCGCCAGCAGGTCTTCGTGCAGGGCAATGGTGTGCTGCTGGAGCGGATCGCGCTGAATCTGGTGCAGAACGCGGTGCGCTACAACGTGCCCGAGGGGTGGGTGGAGGTGAGCACGGAGCCGCAGCCGGGGTGTGCGGTGCTGGTGGTCACCAACACCGGGCCGGTGGTCCCCGCCTACGAGGTGGAGAACCTCTTCGAGCCGTTCCGCCGGCTGCGCACCGAGCGCACCGGCAGCGACAAGGGCGTCGGCCTGGGCCTGTCCATCGTCCGCTCGGTGGTCCGCGCACACGACGGCACCCTCACCGCAGAACCCCGCGAGGGCGGCGGCCTGACCCTGCGGATCGAACTGCCGGCCTCCTAGGAGGTACCTCCGCTAGTCGGACACGTAGGGACGGAGCGCTTCCCTGAGGTCCGCTTCGAAGCGGGCGTAGTGGGTGCGGAGCGGGGTGCCGGGCCAGTCCGGGGGGAGCAGGGCGGCGGGGAGGAGGGGGTCGGCGAGGAGGTGGCGCAGGGCGGCCGCGGCGATGGTGAAGCGGTCGGCGAGGGTGTCGGCGCGGTCCAGCGCGGCCATCAGGGCGCGGGCGTGGGCCGCCCAGGCGTCGAGGTCCCAGAGCCGGGCGGCGAGGGCGGCCGGGTCGTCGTCCGGGGTGCCGGTGAACCAGGTGCACTGCTCGGTGACGACCGCCGGGCGGGGCCGGTCGAGGTTGGCCGGGCGCAGCCAGCTGCCCTCGCGGAGTTCGGCCAGCCGGAGGCCCGCCATGGCCTGCCGGAGCGCGGTGCGCTCCGCGGCGGGGCGGCGTTCGGCCGTGGTGACGAGGGCGATCTCCCAGCCCCCGTGCCAGCGGCGGGTGCGCGGGGTGCGGCTCTCGTCCTGGCGGGCCTGGCGGGCCAGCAGGCGGCTGGTGAGGGCGTAGGTGCCGCCGGTCTGCCGCAGGTCACCGGCGGCCACCATGCGCGAGAGGGCGACCCGGACGGTGCCCTCGGCGACGCCGAACAGCTCGCCGACCCGCACCAGGGCGCGGGCGGGCAGGCGGGGCGGATGGTGGCCGAGGAGGGTGCTCAGCACGATCGAGCGGGCGGTGAGCGGCCGCAGCCGGTCGAGGGGGGTGGGGCCGTTGTCGTTCATGGGTGGCTGGGGGTTCATGGGTGGCTGGGGGGTCATGGGTGGCTGGAGTTTACGGGGCGGCGGTCGGCGGCCCGGTGGCCGGTGGCCGACGCCGCGGCCGGTATTACACACTTCTCTCGGGTGTTCGGATTCTGTAATGTCGAGGGTATGACCGTCACCCATGAAGTCGTGAATCAGGCCCCGCCGCTGACCGGGTTCAGTACGGCGGACGAGCCGGCCCTGCTGGAGGCACTCCGGCGGTACGGCGCCGAGTGGGGCGAGCCGGAGGTGACCGCGCTCGGGGCGCTGGCCGGTTCGGCGGCGGTGCAGGACCAGGCCCGCTGGGCGGAGCAGCAGCCGCCCCGGCTGCACACCCACGACCGGTTCGGGCACCGCGTCGACGAGGTCGAGTTCCATCCGGCCTGGCACCAGTTGATGACCGTGGCGGTGGAGCAGGGCCTGCACGCCGCGCCGTGGACCGATGACCGCCCGGGGGCGCATCTGGTACGGGCCGCGAAGTTCTACGTGTGGTCGCAGGCCGAGCCGGGGCACGGCTGCCCGATCTCGATGACGTACGCCGCGGTGCCCGCGCTGCGCGCCGCGCCGGAGCTCGCCGCGCGGTACGAGCCGCTGCTGGCCGCCCGCTCGTACGACTTCGGGCTGCGCGCCCCGCTCACCAAGTCGGGCCTGATCGCGGGCATGTCGATGACGGAGAAGCAGGGCGGCTCCGACGTGCGGGCCAACACCACGCGCGCGGTGCCGGCCGGCGACGGCACGTACCGCCTCACCGGCCACAAGTGGTTCACCTCGGCGCCGATGAGCGATCTGTTCCTGGCGCTGGCGCAGACCGAGGAGGGGCTCGGCTGCTTCCTGGTACCGCGGGTGCTGCCGGACGGCACGCTCAACGGGATGCGGCTGATGCGCCTGAAGGACAAGCTGGGCAACCGCTCCAACGCGTCGTCCGAGATCGAGTACGAGCAGGCGGTGGCCTGGCCGGTCGGCGAGCCGGGCCGCGGGGTGCGGACCATCGTCGAGATGGTGAACATGACCCGGCTGGACTGTGTGCTCGGCTCGGCGGCCGGAATGCGGGCGGGGCTGCGGCAGGCGCTGCACCACACCGCGCACCGGCGGGCGTTCGGGCGGGAGCTGGACCGGCAGCCGCTGATGCGCTCGGTGCTCGCGGACCTGGCGATCGAGTCCGAGGCGGCGACGCTGCTGGGCCTGCGGCTGGCGGCGGCGGTGGACGGGGCGCAGGCCGGGGACGCGCAGGAGGCGGCGCTGCGCCGGCTGGCACTGGCGGCCGGCAAGTACTGGGTGTGCAAGCGCGGCAGCACGCACGCCGCGGAGGCGCTGGAGTGTCTGGGCGGCAACGGCTACGTCGAGGACTCCGGCATGCCGCGCCTCTACCGGGAGGCGCCGCTGCTGTCCATCTGGGAGGGCTCGGGCAACGTCGCCGCCCTCGACGTGCTGCGGGCGCTGGGTCGGGAACCGGCCGCGCTGGACGCGTTCTTCGCCGAGGTGGAGCAGGCGGCGGGCGCCGACCGGCGGCTGGACGCGGCGGTGGCCGGGCTGCGCAAGCTGCTCGGTGAACTCTCCGGCCCGGAGCGGGCGCAGCTGATGGCGCGTTCGCTGGCGGAACGGATGGCGCTGGTGCTGCAGGGGTCGCTGCTGGTCCGGCACAGCGATCCGGCGCTGGCCGACGCGTTCTGCGCGACGCGGCTCGGCGGCGAGTGGGGGCATGCGTACGGCACGCTGCCGGCCGGCGCCGGTCTGACGGCGATCCTCGAACGGGTCCGGCCGTGGACGCCGGACACGGCGACCAGGGGCGGGGCGGCCGAGCGCACGGCGGCCGGGGTCGCGGCCGTCGGGGGCGCGGCCTGATGTCCGTACGGGTGGAGCGCGCCGGGCCGGTGACGACGGTGGTGCTGTCGCGGCCGGACCGCCGCAATGCCGTGGACGGCGCCACCGCACGCCAACTCGCCGGCGCCTTCCGGGAGTTCGAGGCAGACGACGGGGCGCGGGCGGCGGTGCTGTGGGGCGCGGGCGGGACGTTCTGCTCGGGCGCCGACCTGAAGGAGGTGGGCACCGAGCGGGGCAATCGCGTGGCGGCGGACGGCGACGGGCCGATGGGGCCGACCCGGCTGCGGCTGAGCAAGCCGGTGATCGCGGCGGTGGCGGGCCATGCGGTGGCCGGCGGGCTGGAGCTGGCGCTCTGGTGTGATCTGCGGGTGGCCGAGGAGGACGCGGTCTTCGGGGTGTTCTGCCGGCGGTGGGGCGTGCCGCTGATCGACGGCGGTACGGTGCGGCTGCCCCGGCTGATCGGGGCGAGCCGGGCCATGGACCTGGTCCTGACCGGCCGGCCGGTGCCGGCCGCGGAGGCGTTGGCGATCGGGCTGGCCAACCGCGTGGTGCCGACCGGCACGGCGCGCGCGGAGGCGGAGGCACTGGCCGCGGAGCTCGCCCGCTTCCCGCAGGCGTGTCTGCGCAGCGACCGGGCGTCCCTGCTGGACCAGGAGGGCCGGGACGAGGCGGCCGCGATGGCCGCCGAACTCCGTTACGGGCAGGCGGTGCTGGCCGAGGGGCTGGAGGGCGCGGCGCGGTTCGCCGCGGGCGCAGGACGGCACGGCGTACCGGCCGCGGAGACGGGAGACGAGGCGGGACCGGGCGCCCTCGGGGAGACGGGCGGGTCCGGGTGACCGGAAGGGCCCGGCGGCTCCGGTCCGTAACTCCCTTGTCGTGATCGTTCCATGGCCGCGAGGATGACGGCATGCCTGCCGCCACCTTCACCGCGCCCGACGGGACCGAGCTCGCCTACCACGTACGGGGTACCGGAGAGCCTCTGCTCTGCCTGCCCGGTGGCCCGATGCGGGCCTCCGCCTACCTCGGTGACCTGGGTGGGCTGTCGGCGCACCGGCAACTGGTGCTGCTCGACCTGCGCGGCACCGGCGACTCCGGCGTCCCGGCCGACCCGGCCGGCTACCGCTGCGACCGGCTGGTCGACGACGTCGAGGCGTGGCGCCGGCACCTCGGCCTGGAACGGGTGGATCTGCTGGCGCACTCGGCCGCCGGCGACCTGGCCCACTCGTACGCGGCGCGGTATCCCGAGCGGATCGGTGCGCTGGTACTGGTCCACGCACGGGGCCGGGCGCTCGGCGTCGACTTCACCACCGAACACCGCCTGGAGGCCGCCGCGCTGCGGAAGGCCGAACCGTGGTACGAGTCCGCGCGCGACGCCTTCGAGGCCATCTGGGCCGGTACGGCGACCGACGCGCAGTGGGACGCCGCCACGCCGTTCTTCTACGGCCGGTGGGATGCGGCCGCGCAGGCGCATGCGGCGGGCGAGGTGGCGCAGACCAACGACGAGGCGGCGGAGCGCTATGCGGCGGCCGGCGCCTTCGAGCCGGCGGCCACCCGTGCCGCCCTCGCCGCGCTGCGGGCGCCGGTGCTGTTCCTGGCCGGCGAGCTGGACGGCGCCCCGCTGCCCCGGGTCGCCGCCGACATCGCCGGGTTGCTCCCCACCGCCGAGCTGACCGTCCAGCCGGGCGCCGGCCACTTCCCCTGGCTCGACGACCCGGACTTCTTCGTCCGGACCGTGGCGGCGTTCCTCCGCCGGGCGGGACGGGCCCACCTCCCGGCTGCCGGCTGATCGACCTGTGCGTTCATGAGCGAACGATCGCCGAAGCCTTCGATCGTCTCGTCAGCGGCCTGACCGGCACCGGAGGCGCCACCCGGAAGACCCCGGTGCGCCCGCGCCATGAGGTTCACCGAGCGTTGTTGATCACCTGCGGCGCTCCGCGTAGCGTCGCCGTTCATGACCGATCTGACCGACCTCACCTATCCCGAGGTGGGCGCCACCGCCCGCTCGCCGCTGCCGCCCGGCTACGACCACCTCCACCAGGAGCTGCCGATCGGCCGGGGCCGCGCGGTGCTCACCGCGGCGGGCGAGGCCCTCACCACCTTCCGGATGCACCGGGCGGCGGGCACCGGCATCCGGTCCGACGCCCCGCGGGCCGCCCCGGGCGTGGCCGTGGAGGTCTCCCTGGGCGTCGGCCCGCTGCGGCTGCGGGCGCCCTGCCGGGTGGTGTGGACGGCGGACGAGGCGGACCGGATCGGCTTCGCGTACGGCACCCGGGAGGGGCACCCCGAGTGCGGCGAGGAGGCGTTCCTGGCCGAGCTGCGCGCCGACGGCACGGTGTGGTTCACGGTGACCGCGTTCAGCCGCCCCGCGCAGCCCCTCACCCGGCTCGCCGGCCCGCTCGTCCCGGTGTTCCAGCGGGCCTACCTCCGCCGCCTCGGCCGCACCCTGCGCCGGCTCGCGGGCGCCTGACGGGGGTCACCGCGTCCGCTTTTCTCACCGCCTGATGCCGTACGGGAACGGGTAGTTACCGACGCGTAGCAAAAGCGCTGCCGATCGCCATACGTCCACCTCCGCTTCATCTTTTCGTCACCATCACCCCTGCCGGCCGTGAGAAAAACCAGGCATGTGTGAAGACGAACTGATCCCGCCGCAGGCGGACATGACCGAGCGGGAGTGGCTGCGGGCCGGCGCGGGGGCGGCGGGCGCGGGGGCGGCGCCGGTGCCGACGACGGGCCGGGTGCCGCAGTGGGTGAACCGGCGGACGCTGCTGGGCGGCGCGATGGCCGGTGCCGCGCTGGCGGTGCTGCCCTCGCCGGCCCAGTCCCCCGCCTCGGCCGCGCCCCGCCTCGGTGCGCCGGGAGCCTTTCCGTTCCCCGAACGACCGAACGGAAAGGGCGAGTTCGCGATCCTGGTGACCGGTGACGCCGGGACCGGGGACGAGGCGCAGTACGCGGTGGCGGCCGCCGCGCGCGACATCTGCCGCGGTGCGGGGGTCGGCCTGGCGGTCGGGCTCGGCGACAACATCTACGAGAACGGGCCGGAGTCCGACCACGACTCCGAGTTCCAGGACAAGTACGAGAAGCCGAACAGCGGCATCGACGTGCCCTGGCTGATGGTGCTGGGCAACCACGACTGCTCGGGGCTGATACCCGGCAGCGGCGGCGACCCCTCGCGCGGGGACCGCGAGGTCTCCTACGCCAGGACGTCCAAGCGCTGGTACATGCCCTCCCGTTACTACCGCGTGCCGCTGCCCGCCGCCGACCCGCTGGTGGAGTTCTTCGCCCTGGACACCATCCCCTGGTCGTCGTACGTCGCCCAGCTCGACCCGTACTACCGCTGGGACGGCCCGTACATGCGCGCCCAGCGCAGCTGGCTGGACGAGGCGCTGCGGACCTCCCGGGCACGCTGGAAGGTGGTGATCGGCCACCACCCGTACCTCAACAACGGCAAGCACGGCAGCGCCGGTTCGTACGACGGTTTCGAGATCGGGAACTACACCAGCGGCGTCCACCTCAAGGACATGTACGAGAAGGTGGTGTGCGGCCGGGCCGATCTGATCCTGTCCGGGCACGACCACACCCTGCAGATCCTGGAGCCGACCGCGCGCACCGGCGGCACCCGCCAGGTGGTGTGCGGGGCGTCCGCCAAGACGGAGGACGGCAAGGCCCACTTCGCCAACCCGGCGGCCTGGCAGAACTTCTCCGACCACGGCTTCATGCTGCTGAAGGTGTCCGGCGCGCGGCTGACGATCGACGCGTACACCGTCGACGTGGCGACCCGCAAGGCCACCCTGGCGCACCGCACCCACCACACCCGCCCGGTCGCCGCCCCGGCGGCGGCGCACGCCTGACCGCGGGCTCCGGTACCGCGGACGGCTGAAGCCCTCCCGGCCCTCTACCAGGTGAAGGTGGCCGAGGCGCCGGGAGGGAGGACGTAACGGGTGTGCCGGTGCGCCCAGTTGATGCCGGCGGGCCGGGCGGTGGGGGTGTCGTTGTAGGCGATCAGGACGGTGGAGCCGTCGGGGTTGCGCCAGGCGACGTTGGGGAGGGCCGACGGGCCGGTGGAGGCGATGCGGCGGGCGCCGGGTTTCACGAACTTGGTGAGATGGCCCATCGTGTAGTACTCGACGGTGTAGTCGACCCGGCCGCTCCGGCCGTCGCCGTGGTGGACGGTGACCAGCCCGCTGCAGTCGGAGCAACCGCCCTGATGGGGACCGTGGTTCTGGTCCACGGCGAGCGACCACTTCGTCCAGCTGCTGCCCCAGTTGCGGGTGTAGTCGATGAGGTCGTGCATGTCCTGCTTCTGCTGGTCGGCGATCCACCGGCCGCCGGAGTGCTCGGTGTCGTGGACGGCCAGGCCCGGGTAGCGGTCGTGCACCCGGGTCTGCCGGGTGACCGCGCCGGCGTAGCCGTGCCAGGCCAGCCCGCCGAAGTTGGGGTGGCGGCGGACGGCCGGATCGTCGACGGTGGGCCGGGCGAAGGCGTCGTAGCGGTCCCAGTTCCAGTCCAGGGCGAGGACCTTGGTGGGCAGTCCGGCCCGGCGCAGCGCGGGCAGCAGGTCGTGCTTGGTGAAGCGGGCGAGGTCGGTGCCGGTCCACCGCATGGACGGGTAACCGGCGCAGCAGGTGGGCTCGTTCTGGACGGAGACGTAGTCGACCGGCACCCCGTGGTCGCGGTAGGCCCGGAGGTACTTCACGAAGTAGCGGGCGTAGCCGGCGTAGTACTCCGGCCGCAGCCGGCCCTGGTCGAGCCGGCCGTTGTCCTTCATCCAGGCGGGCGCGGTCCAGGGCGTGGCCATCACCCTCAGCGCCGGGTTGAGCCGGCGGGCCCGGGCGGTCAGTGGCAGGACGTCGGCGAGGTCGTGGGCGACGGAGAAGTGCCGGAGGTCCGGGTCGGTCCGGCCGGCCGGCAGGTCGTCGTAGGTGTAGCCGGAGCGGGCGAGGTCCGATGCGCCCATCGGATTGCGGAGGAAGCCCAGGCCGATGCCGTCGTCCGGGTCGAAGAGCTTGCGCAGGACCGTCGCGCGGGCCGCGTCGCTGAGCGCGCCACTGCTGTTCATCAGCCAGGCGGCGGTGTCGGTGAACGAGGCGCCGCCGCCCTCGAACCGCTGGTAGGTCCGGGACGGGTCGACGGTGAGGGTGCCGCCGCGGCCCGGCCGGAAGGTGAGCGGTGCCTGCCGCCGCAGGCCCTGGACGACGTGCCGGCCGCCGGGGTCGGAGGTGGTGGTGAGGTAGACCTGCATCCGGTGCGGCGCCGGGCCGGCGGGGCCCCGGGGCGTCGGTGCCCCGCCGGCCACCCACAGCACCACGAGGCCGGCCACCCCGGCCGCGGACGTGGCCAGGACGCGCCGGAGGCGTCGCGCTCGTACGGCTCGCGCTCTCATGGCGGGGCCTTCCTGTGCCGCGGGCAGTCAGGCGTACGCCCGACGGCTGCCCGGTCCCATGGTTCGGGAGGTGAACGTCCTGCGTCAAGGACGGTGGGGACGAGGGGAGTTGCCCGGGGCGCGTGGTGCGCTCGCCTTCGCTTCCCGAAACGTGGGGAACCGGCCGGAAATGCGGGGTGCGCGGGCCCCGCCTAAGGTGTTCGCATGGTGAGCCCACACGTCGCGCGCCCCCGGGCCACGAGGTGGGGCACCCGATGACGGCCCGACCGGCCGGACCGTCCGACGGGGGCTACGACCCCCGGACCGACCGGGACTGGCGCCAGGTCGAGGAGGAGGCTCCCGGCGTCTCGCGGCACGAGCCGATCGAGCTGCGCGAGCGGCTCTCGCTCAACCGGATGGGCACCTTCGACTGGGACCTGGACCGCGGGTTCATGGACCTGGACCCCGGCGCCCTGGACGTCTTCGACCTGCGCCCGGAGGAATACGACGGCGCCCCGCTGTCCCTGGTGGTGCGGGTACCGCCGGAGGAGGGGCTGCGGCTGGACGAGGCGCTCTCGCAGGCGCTCCAGGACGGCCACTCGTCGTACGGCGCGTACTTCCGGGTCCGGTGCCGGGACGGGACGCGGCGCTGGACGCACTCGCAGGGGCGGATCCTGCACGACCCGGAGGGCACGCCGTACCGGGTCGTCGGCATCGTCCGGGAGGCGACCGGCGAGCTGGCGGACTCCGCGCTGCTGCGCTCGCTGCAGCAGGAGCGGCAGCGGCAGACCGTGATGGTGCAGCAGACCACCGCCGCGCTGTCCCGGGCGCTGTCCGTACGGGACGTGACGCGGGTGCTGACCGGTACCGGCGGCGCGCGGCGGTTCGGGGCGGACGGGCTGGTGCTCGGCCTGGTCGCGAACGAGCGGTTCGAGGTCATCGCGACCGCCGGGATGCCGGGCGAGGTCCCCGACGACATGATGACCACGCGGCTGGACGACACCCTGCCGCTGTCCGACGCGGCGCGCGTGCGGCGGCCCGTCTTCCTCGGCACCCGCGGCGAGCTGATCGCCCGCTACCCGCGGCTGCGCCCGTACACGGACCTGCTGCCGGCGGGCAGCTCGGCCTTCCTGCCGCTGGTCGCCCAGAACACCGTGATCGGGGCGCTGGGACTGTTCAACGCCGAGCCGACGGTGCAGTCGCCGGAGGCCCGGAACCTGGCGCTGGCGCTGGCCGGCGTGGTGGCGCAGTCGGTGCAGCGGGCGACCCTGTTCGACCAGGAGCGGGAGCTCGCGACCGGGCTGCAGGCGACGATGCTGCCGCGCCGGCTGCCGCCCCTCGCGGGCGGCGCGGTCACCGTCCGCTACCACCCGGCCAGCGTCGGCCGGGACGTCGGCGGCGACTGGTACGACGTCATCGCGCTGCCGCAGGGCCGCACCGGGCTCGTCGTCGGCGACGTCCAGGGACACGACACGCACGCCGCCGCCGTGATGGGCCAGCTGCGGATCGCGCTGCGCGCCTACGCCAGCGAGGGGCACGCCCCGGAGACCGTGCTCGTGCGGGCCTCGCGCTTCCTGGCCGAGCTGGACACCGAACGGTTCGCCACCTGCACGTACGTGCAGGCCGACCTGGAGTCGGGGGCGCTGCACGTGGCGCGGGCCGGCCATCTCGGCCCGCTGATCAGCAACGCCTCCCGGCACATCGACTGGCCGGAGGTCCGCGGCGGGCTGCCGCTGGGGCCGGCCACCCACTTCGGGCCGGACCACTTCCCGGAGACCCAGCTCTTCCTGGAGCCCGGGTCGACGCTGCTGCTGTGCACCGACGGCCTGGTCGAGCGGCCCGGCCGGGGCATCTCGACCGGGATCGAGGCGCTGTCCGAGGCGGTCCGCACCGGGCCCGCGGACCTGGAGGAGCTGGCCGACCACCTGTCGGCCCAGCTGTGGGCCGACCCCGGCTCGGAGGACGACATGGCCCTCCTGCTGCTGCGCCGGGAGCATGGCCCGGGGGCCGCGACCACGCCTCGGCTGCGGCTCCACGTCCACCAGGCCGATCCGTCGGGCACCGGCGGTGTCCGCTCGGCGCTGCGCCGCGCGCTCGACCAGTGGCGGGCGGGCGCCGTCCTGCACGACGTCGAGGTGGCGGCCTCGGAGCTGATCGCCAACGCGCTGACCCACACCGAGAGCGGCGCGCTGGTCACCGTGGAGCTCCTGCCCGGTGCCCCGCGCCGGATCCGGCTGGAGGTCGAGGACCGCTCCAGCCAGTGGCCGCGCCGCCGCAGCCCCGGCGAGACCGCGACCTCGGGCCGGGGCCTGCTGCTGGTCGAGGCGCTGGCGGAGCGCTGGGGCGCGGAGCCACGGGGCAACGGCAAGGCGCTGTGGTGCGAGTTCCTGGTGCCGGCGGGCCCGGGGCGGTGACGCGGCCCCGGCCGGCACCGACGTGCGCCCCGGCCGGAGCCGCGTCTCACTCCCCCTCCGGGTCGCTCACTCCTCGGGGCCGTACCAGAGCGTCGTCATGTTGCAGAACTCCTTGATGCCGTGGCCGGACAGTTCCCGCCCGTAGCCGGACCGCTTGGCGCCGCCGAACGGGAGGCCGGGGTGGGAGGCGGTCATGCCGTTGAAGTAGAGACCGCCGGCCTGGATGTCCCGGGCCAGCCGGGCCTGTTCGTCGGGGTCGCGGGTCCAGGCGTTGGAACTCAGCCCGAACGGGGTGTCGTTGGCGAGCTCGATCGCCTCGTCGAGGTCGGCGACCCGGTAGAGCGTGGCGACCGGGCCGAACGCCTCCTCGTGGTGGATGCGCATGGTCGGGGTGATGCCCGCCAGCACCGTGGGCTCGTAGAACCAGCCGGCCCGGTGCTCGGGCGGCCGCCGCCCGCCGCACAGCGCGGTCGCACCCTGGTGGACCGCGTCATCGACGAGTTCCTCCAGGTCGGAGCGGCCCTGCTCGCTGGAGAGCGGTCCGACGTCGGTGTTCTCGTCCATCGGGTCGCCGACGGTCAGCGCCGCCATCCGCTCGGTGAACCGCTCGCTGAAGGCGTCGTAGACGTCGTTGTGCACGATGAACCGCTTGGCCGCGATGCAGGACTGCCCGTTGTTCTGCACCCGGGCGGTCACCGCGACCTTGGCCGCCTTGTCGAGGTCGGCGGAGGGCAGCACCACGAACGGGTCGCTGCCGCCGAGCTCCAGCACGGTCTTCTTGACCTCGTCACCGGCGATGGACGCCACCGAACGCCCGGCCGGCTCACTGCCGGTCAGCGTCGCGGCGGCCACCCGCGGGTCACGCAGGATCTCCTCGACGGCGCCGGAGCCGACCAGCAGGGTCTCGAAACAGCCCTCGGGATAGCCGGCCCGGCGGAACAGCTCCTCGAGGTAGAGGGCGGTCTGCGGCACGTTCGAGGCGTGCTTGAGCAGCCCGGTGTTGCCGGCCATCAGCGCCGGGGCGGCGAACCGTACGACCTGCCAGAGCGGGAAGTTCCACGGCATCACCGCGAGGACCGGGCCGAGGGGCCGGTAGCGGACCACGGCGCGCATCGCCCCGGAGTCGCCGACGTCCGCCGGGTCGGGGTGCTCGTCGGCCAGCAGCCCCTCGGCGTTGCGGGCGTACCAGCGCATGGTCTTGACGCACTTCGCGGCCTCGGCACGGGCCTGGACCAGCGGCTTTCCCATCTCGGTGGTCATCGTGCGGGCGATGCCGTCCTGATCGGCCTCCAGCAGGTCGGCGGCCTTGAGCAGCAGTTCCGTACGGCGGGCGAAGCTGGTGGTGCGGTGGATCTGGAACGCCTGCTCCGCCCTGACCAGGCGGTCCTCGATCTCGCCCGCGTTGAGCGCGTCGAAGGTCTTCAGGGTCTCTCCGGTGGCCGGGTTGACCGTGGCGATGGCCATGGTCAGCACCTCCTAGGAAAGCGGTGAGGGAGCGGGGGACGGGTCCGGGACCGGGTCGGGTCCGGGCGGACGCGGTATCGGCGACGGTTCCGGAGGGATGGGATCCGGTGGCCCGGGCGGGGTAGGCGGTCCGGGAAGCGGGTCCGGGGTGGGATTCGGCGGCGGGCCTCCCGGATCCGGCGGCCGCGTGGGCTCCGGATCGCGGTCGAGCGTGCGCTCACGGCGCAGATGCGGTTGCCGCTGCACGGCGGGCCTCCAATGAGAGGTTTTGTGACCACATGGCCCCCGTACCCGAGTCTGGCGTCTCTATGGCCCCGCCGCACGGTGGGTTGGCCCTCCCACGTACCTGACTGTCCCGCCGCGGGGCTCGCTCGCCGTTGCGCTTTGCGGCGCCCCGCACGTAGCCGTCTGTCCCGCCGCGGGTGTTGTTCGCCGTTGCGCCTGGCGGCGGGCGTTGGTTTGTCGGGTGCGGTGCCGGCCCTCCAGACTTCGTCCTCCGGTCCAGCCCCTCCCGTGAGTGGG
>NZ_JAZBJP010000059.1:0-27762 GCF_036352915.1 Streptomyces bugieae | reverse complement strand
GTGGGCATTACGTGCACCCCCACCATCGTTTTCTTCCCCTCTCACGGGAGGGGACGGGCCGGAGGGGCCGGTTGTGTGGACGTAAAGCGTCAGCAGTCCACACAACCGGCCCCGGAGGCCCGTCACCGCACCCACAAACCACCCAGCCCGCCGCAGGCGCCACGGCGAACAACACCCGCGGCGGGACAGACGGGTACGTGGGAGGCACTGCAAAGCGCAGCGGAACGTGGGAATACTGACCCCATGGGCCAACCGTCACGACGTGCGTTGTTGGGGACAGCCGGAGCGATCGGGGCAGGGGCGGCGCTCCGTGGGACCGGGTACGCCGCCACGGAGCGGGCGGCGACATGGGACACCGCCCCAGCGCGGACCGCGCTGGAGCGGTTGCTACCGGAGCACGCCGACCAGTTTCGGCTGGTTCCGCTGGCGTCCGCGGGCCGCGCCGACCGGTTCCGGGTGGACGGGACGGCCGGCCGGATCACCGTGGCGGGGACCTCGCCCGCCACACTCCTGACCGGCGTCCACTGGTACCTCAAATACACCTGCCGGGCCCATCTGTCCTGGGCCGGTGACCAGGTGGCGCTGCCCGCCAGGTTGCCCGCGCCCCGCTCCCCCCTGGAGCGGGGCAGCGTCGTGCCGCACCGGTTCGCGCTGAACGACACCCACGACGGGTACACCGCCCCGTACGCCGACTGGGCGCGCTGGGAGCGGCTGATCGACGTCCTGGCGCTCCACGGTGTGAACGAGGTGCTGGTCACGCCGGGTACCGAGGCCGTCTACCACCGGCTGCTGACCGGGTTCGGGTACTCCGACGCCGAGGCCCGCCGCTGGCTCCCGGCGCCCTCGCACCAGCCGTGGTGGCTGCTGCAGAACATGAGCGGGTACGGGGGCCCGATGAGCCCCGAACTGCTGGGCCGGCGGGCCGAGTTGGGGCGGCGGATCACCGGGCGGCTGCGGGAGCTGGGGATGCGGCCGGTGCTGCCCGGATACTTCGGCACCGTGCCGGACGGTTTCGCCGCCCGCAACCCCGGCGCCCGGACCGTCCCGCAGGGCACCTGGTCGGGGCTGAAGCGCCCCGACTGGCTGGATCCGCGGACCGGGGTCTTCACCGAGGCCGCCGCCGCCTTCTACCGGGAGCAGGAGCAACTGTTCGGATCTGCCGGGTACTTCAAGATGGATTTGTTGCACGAAGGCGGCGATCCCGGGGACGTACCGGTGGCGGAGGCGGCGCGGGCCGTCGAGCGGGCGCTGCGCACCGCGCACCCGGACGCCACCTGGGTGATCCTCGGCTGGCAGGACAACCCGCGCCGGGACCTGCTGGACGCCGTCGACCACGACCGGATGCTGATCGTGGACGGGCTCGGCGACCTGGACACGGTCACCGACCGGGAGCGGGACTGGGGCGGGGTGCCGTACGCCTTCGGGTCGATCCCCAACTTCGGCGGGCGCACCACGATCGGCGCGAAGACCCACATCTGGGCGGAGCGCTTCCCGGCCTGGCGGGACAAGCCGGGCAGCCGGCTGGTCGGGACCGCCTACATGCCGGAGGCCGCCGAGCGTGACCCGGCCGCCTTCGAGCTGTTCAGCGAACTGGCGTGGCGGGACCGGCCGGTGGACCGCGCGGCGTGGTTCGAGGGCTATGCCGCGTTCCGTTACGGCGCCCGTGACCCGCACGCCCGGGCCGCGTTCGCCGCGCTCCGCAGCAGTGCGTACGAGATCGCCAGCAAGGACGGCCGGCCGCACGACTCCGTGTTCGCCGCCCGGCCCAGCCTGGCGGCTCGTTCCGGGACCACTTACGCCACCCACACCCCGGCCTTCGACCCGGCCGCCTTCGACACCGCGTTCGCGGCGCTGCTCGCGGTCCGGCCCGCGCTGCGCGGCAGCGACGCCTACCGCCACGATCTGACCGACGCCGCCCGGCAGGCGCTGGCCAATCGCTCCTGGCAGTTGATCGGGCAGCTCCAGGAGGCCTACCGGCGCAAGGACCGGTCGGCGTTCCGGGCGCTGTCCGGGCTGTGGCTGCGGCTGATGCGGCTGAGCGACGAGGTCGCCGGCGCGCACCGGCACTTCCTGCTGGGGCCGTGGCTCGCGGACGCGAAGGCGAGGGCGTCCGGTCCCGAGGAGGAGGCCCAACTGGAGCATTCCGCACGGGCGTTGATCACCACCTGGGCGGACCGGGCCACCGCCGACGGCGGGTCGCTCGCCAACTACGCCAACCGCGACTGGCACGGCCTGATCGCCGAGGTCCACCTCCCGCAGTGGCAGGCGTATCTGGACGAACTGGCGGACGCGCTGGCCGCGGGCCGCCCGCCGAAGACGTTCGACTGGTACGCCCTGGAGGAGCCCTGGACCCGGGCGCGGACGAGCCATCCGCTGCGCCCCACCGCCGATCCGTACCGCACCGCCCGGCGGGTCCACGACGTCCTCGCCGCGGCCCCGTACCAGGGCACGCTCACGGTGGCCGCCGAGCCGGCCGCACTGCCTCCGGGCGGCCGTGCCACCCTGACCGCGGCGCTGCGCAACGAGAACGGCCTGCGGGCCACCGGCCGGGTCGACTTCGCGCTGACCGGGCTGCCGGCCACCGCCGACGGGCCGGTCACCCTGGCGTCCCTGCCACCCGGCGGCACCGGCCGGGCCCGCTGGCGGATCACCGCCCCGGCCGGCCCGGCGAAGGCGCCGCTGCAGCCCCTCCCCTACCGCCTCACCGCCGACTACGGTCCCAAGGGCGAGCCCCGGGTCCGCGCCACCCGGGACGGCACCCTCTTCGTCGCCGGGCCCCTGGACGCGGAGCTGCGGACGGTGACCACGAACGCGGCCGTCTTCGGACAGCTCGACGACCGCTTCGCGATCAATGGCTCCGGCGCGGATCTGTGGCGGTCCACCGCGGAGTTCGGCGCGGTGTACCGGCCGGGCGCCCTGGTGGCGGGCGGCGCGATGACGGTCGAGGTGACGAGCCAGG
The DNA here is from genome assembly GCF_036352915.1 of Streptomyces bugieae. Taxonomy (NCBI): domain Bacteria; kingdom Bacillati; phylum Actinomycetota; class Actinomycetes; order Kitasatosporales; family Streptomycetaceae; genus Streptomyces; species Streptomyces bugieae. The sequence continues at coordinate 24,803 of NZ_JAZBJP010000059.1, read as the reverse complement.
ACCCGACCGCGCCCTGGGCCCGGGCCGGCCTGCTCGTCCGCAACCGCCTCGCCCCGTCCGGCCCGGACGCACCGGACGCCGCCCTGGGCTTCCTCAACCTCTCCGTCACCCCGGCCAACGGCGTCGTGCTGTCCTACGACGCCGACGGCGACGGCCGGCTGGACACCTACCGCCGGCTCACCGGCGTCACCGCACCCGTCCTGCTGCGGCTGACCCGCGGGCCGGACTCCGGACGCTCCGGTACGTACACCGGCGCCTGCTCCACCGACGGCGGCGCGACCTGGCGGGAGATCGCCACCGTGACCGTGCCCGGAGCGGCCGGCCGACAGGACGCCGGGCTGCACCAGACCGCCGCCAACTCCGGTTCCGGAGACCGCGGATCGGCCGCGTTCCGTCACTGGACCGTCACTGGAAGCACGCGCGGCCACCGCGTACGCTGACCCGGAACCGCACCACGAGCGAGGGGATCCCGGTATGAGTGCCGCAGCTGAGAAGGAGTGGCTCTACGCCCTCGACATCTCCGACGCCGTCTGGCAGCGCCCGCCCGGCGACGCCGAGGAAGCGGTGGAGATCGCCTTCCTGGAGCGCGGTGCGGTGGCCATGCGGAACTCCACCGAGCCCGACGTGGTGCTGCGCTACACCGAAGCGGAGTGGCGGGCGTTCGTACTGGGCGCGCGGGACGGCGAGTTCGACCTGGAGCGCTGAGCGCGGCCCTCCCCGGGGGCCGGCCGGCGGCCGCCCCCGGGCCCGGTCACCCGTCGGGGCGTCAGCCCGGTACCGGTGACCATCACAGGATTCACTCGTTTCACGGAACGTGAAGCAGCAGCAGCCCTCCCCCGCACGTCCGGACCGCACCCCCTCCGGCAGCCTCGCGGACATCGACGAGGTCATCGATGTCGAGCAGGCCGAGGCGGCGCTGGTCGAGCACTACCCCCGGCTGGTCCGGCTGGCCTATCTCGTCCTGCCGCCCGGCCGGAGCCGCAGCCGCCGGGTGCTGGCCGCCCACGGCGTGGTGCAGCGGGCCCTGCCGCGTCAGCGCAGCTCCACCCGGGCCCTGGGGCTGCCGGGCCGGCGCGCCGGTGCGGAAGCGGCGATCGACCCCGGCTACGCCTTCGTCCGGATGCGGGTGCTGCGCGCGGCGCTCGCCGCCGCCCGGCCGCGCCGTCGGCTGCCGGCCCCGCCGCCGCTCCTCCCCCAGGTGTGGGGGCTGCGGCTGTGCCCCCGGTCCGGCGGCGCCGATGAACTCGCCCTGGACCAGGCGCTGTCGGCGCTGTCCGGGCCCGGCCGGGCCGCGTTCGTGCTGCGTGATCTGGAGCGGCTGAGCCCGCCCGAGGCGCGCCGGGTGCTGGAGGCGGCCGGGGTGGCCGAGCCGCGGGAGGCCTGGGACGAGGCCGAGCGGGCCGCGACCCCGGCCGGCAGCCGGGACCGCTCGCTGCTGGAGTCGCCGGAGTTCGACCCGTGCGCGCTGCGGGCCCGGCCGACGGATCTGATCCGGCGGCGCCAGCACGGCCGGGCGGTGCTGGCGGCGGGTGCCGCGGTGCTGGTGTGCGGGGCGCTGCTGGGGCTGCCGGGCGACGGCTGGGGCCCGGACGGCGCGGCCGCCCCGCCGTACGCCCGGAACGCCGCGTCCGAAGCCGCCCTGGATCCGGGCAAGTTGACGGTCACCTCGGCCACGGCCTGGAAGACCGCGGCCCGCCAGGACTTCGCGGCCTGGCCGGCCCGCGGGGACCGGGTCCACGACAAGGCCCTGCTGCGCCGTGCGCTGGCCGTATGGGCGCGTCCCGGCTCGGGCGTGCAGCTGTCGGCCACGACCGGCACCCCGACCGGTCCCGCGGCGGGCCCGCCGCAGCTGCTCTTCGCGGGTGTGGTGGACCACGCGGTGGTGGTGCTCCTCCACGACGGTCTGCGGATGGTCCGGTACGCCGAGGCGGCGGACGGCGAGGGCCAGGGCGAGGGCACCGGCGCGGCGCTGGACTTCGCCCGTACGGACGGCGCCGCGGCCGACACGGCGAGCGCCGTGGTGGTGGGCCGCACCCAGGGCAACGTCCGTTATCTGACCGCTCCGTGGGTGAAGGGGAAGGCCGCGCTGGTCGATCTGACCAAGCCGGACGCGGCCGCCCAGCCGGTTCCCGTCGGGGCGGACGGGCTGACCGGCCCGGTCCCGGTGCCCCGCCCCGACCAGAAGTGCACGAGCTGGCCGGCCCTGCGGCTCGGCGGCCACCTCCTGACCGACCTCGGCGAGCTGACCCCGGCCCGGCTGACGTACGGCAGGCCGCGCAGGCCGGGTGAGGTGTCCGCCCCGGAGGCCAGGAGGGCCTGGGCGCGGACGGCCTGCGAGCTCGCCGCGGTCCGCGGTCAGGGCGTCCGCAACGTCAACGCCTGGGAGTTCGCCCGGCAGCCGCTGCCCGGCGGCGCGGGCAGTGCGGCCTGGTTGTGCACCCGCGCGGAGACCTGGCGGGGTGCGGGCAGCCGGACGCTGGCCCAGGTCCAGACCCCGGCGCCGAACGGGCAGCCGTACGCCCCCGGCGCGGTGACCGCCCGGGCGGAGGGCGGTACGGCCTGCGGTCCGCGGTCGCCGCGGGCGCTGGCCGGGGTGCTGTGGAAGGCACCGGCCGGCCAGTGGTGGCTGCTGGCGGCCGGCAGCGACCAGGTCAGGTCGATCACCGCGTCCGGTGCGGTGCACGGTACGGCGCCCGGCCGGTTCCTGACGCTGCCGGCGAAGGCGGGCGACAACGCGGAGCTGTCCGGCCGGCTGGCCGGCGGCAGGAAGGTCGACGCGGTGGGCTGACGGGAGGAGCGCCGGATTTTCGTCATGCGAGGGGTATCGACAACTCCTTACCCGCCAGTACATTGACGCCATGTCTAACAAGGCCTCGTTGCGGCCCCAGCCGGTCGCGTCCGAGCACACCCCGCTGAAGGCCCGCAACGTCGCCTTCGACTGGGCGGACACCCCGTTGCACTGGATCCCCGGCGACCCCGCCAGCACCCATACGATCGATGTGCTGCACCTGCTGCTGCCGGCCGGCGAGCGCTGGTTCGTGCACGTCTACAAACAGGCGCTGCCGTACGTCCGCGATGCCCGACTCCGCGCGGACGTCATCGGGTTCATCGGCCAGGAGGCGATGCACTCCCAGGCGCACGACGAGGTGCTGCCGCACCTCAAGGACCAGGGGCTGGACCCGACCCCGTACACCGCGCAGGTGGACTGGCTGTTCGAGAAGCTGCTCGGGGACCGCACGCTGCCACCGGGCCGGGCCCGCCGGTGGTGGCTGCTGGAGCGGATCGCCCTGATCGCCGCCATCGAGCACTACACCGCGTTCCTGGGCGACTGGGTGCTCAACGCCGGGGCGCTGGACGCCAGGGGCGCCGATCCGACCATGCTCGACCTGCTGCGCTGGCACGGCGCCGAGGAGGTCGAGCACCGGTCCGTCGCCTTCGACCTGTTCGTGCACCTCGACGGCGGCTACCGGCGCCGGGTCCGCACCTGGGCCACGGCCTTCGGCGCCCTGGCCTTCCTGTGGCAGCGCGGCATCCGCTTCTTCATGGAGAACGACCCCACACTGGCGGACGGCCGGGCCACGTTCCGGGAGTTCCTCCGCGGCGGGCGCGACGGCGTACTGCCGACCGCGGGCGCCTTGGCCCGCTCCATCCCGCAGTACTTGAGCCGCAGTTACCACCCCTCCCAGCACGGCGACACCGCCCAGGCCGTGGCCTATCTCGCCGGCTCCCCCGCCGCCACCGCGGCCGAGGCCGGCACGACCGGAGGTGCCTGAGATGCCGCGCATCGGGACGGTCGTCGCGGTGGGCGCGGCGGCCCTGGTAGTCCGGCGGGCGCTGCGCCGCCGCGTGCAGGCGTCGCCGCTGTGGCCGCTGCCGGCCCTGGACGAGCCGATATCCGGCCGCGGCCGGGCCGGCGGGCGCGCCGACGCGCGACGGCTGACGGTCGTGGAGCGGACGACGGAGGCCGAGGGAGTGCTCCGCCTCCGCCTGGAGGGCACCGATCTGCCCGCCTGGGAACCGGGCGCGCATGTGGACCTCGTCCTGCCCTCGGGGGCGGTCCGCCAGTACTCGCTGTGCGGTGATCCCGCGGCACGGGGTTCGTACACCCTCGCCGTCCGGCTCGTCGAGGACGGCCGGGGCGGCTCGCGCGAGGTCCACGAGCGGCTGCACGAGGGCACGGAGGTGGAGGTCCGCGGCCCCCGCAACCGCTTCCCGCTCGCCGACAGTCACGCCCACGTCTTCATCGCGGGCGGCATCGGCATCACCCCGATCCTGCCGATGGTCCGGCAGGCCGAACGGGAGGGGGTGCCGTGGCGGCTGCTGTACGGCGGGCGGTCCCGGGCCTCGATGCCGTTCCTGGCGGAGATCGAGAAGCTGGCGGGGGCCGGGGCGGACCGGGTGACGGTGGTCGCCGAGGACGAGGACGGCCGGCCGGACCTGGCCGCGCTGCTCGCCGGTGCGCCACCGCACGCGGCGGTCCACTGCTGCGGCCCGCAGCCCCTGATGGACGCGGTCGCCGCGCTGCTGCCGGACGGCCTCACCCTGCACACCGAGCGGTTCGCCCCGGCGGCTCCCGCGCCGGCCGGTGAGGAGCGGCCGTTCGAGGTGGAGCTGCGGCGCACCGGCCGCACGGTCACGGTGCCCGCGGGCACCAGCGTCCTGCGGGCGCTCCGCGAGCAGGCGCTGCCGGACCTCCCGTACTCCTGTGAGCAGGGGTTCTGCGGCACCTGCCAGCAGCGGGTGCTGGCCGGCGAGGTGGACCACCGCGACGAGCTGCTGACGGACGCCGAGCGGGACGACTCGCTGCTGATCTGCGTCTCGCGGGCCCGGGGCGGCGCACGACTGGTGCTGGATCTGTGATTCCGCGCCGCGCCCCGGGTCGTTAGGGTGGTCCGCATGACGACCGGGGCGCGGCGCAGGATGGGCGTCGAGGAGCGGCGCGATCAGCTGATCGCGGTCGCCCTCGGCCTGTTCAGCCACCGTGCGCCCGAGGACGTGTCGATCGACGAGATCGCCGAGGCGGCCGGGATCTCGCGGCCGCTGGTCTACCACTACTTCCCGGGCAAGCAGCAGCTGTACGAGGCCGCGCTGCGGCGCGCCGCCGAGGAGCTGACCGCCCGCTTCGTGGAACCGCACGAAGGGCCGCTCGGCGCCCGTCTGCTGCGCGTCATGGAGCGCTTCTTCGACTTCGTGGACGAGCACGGCCCCGGCTTCTCCGCGCTGATGCGCGGCGGCCCGGCGATCGGCTCGACCCGTACCAGCGCCCTGATCGACGGCGTCCGCCAGGCCGCGTACGAGCAGATCCTCGCCCACCTCGCCCTCACCGACCCGCCGCCGCGGCTGGAGTTGGTGGTGCGCTCGTGGATCTCCCTGGCCGAGACCACCGCCCTGCTCTGGCTGGACGGCCGCCGGGTCCCCCGCGCCGAGCTGGAACGCCAGCTGGTCCATGATTTCGCCGCGCTGGCGGCGGTGAGCGCGGCGTACGACGACCGGATGGCCGGGATCGTCCGCCGCATCCTGGCGGACGAACCGGCGGACGGGATGTTCGCGGACCTGGTGGGCCGCTTGATGGCGCTGCCGCAGCCGGTATAGGCGGGCGCCCGTGGGGGTGGTGGCCGTGCGGCCGTCCCCCTGGGGCTCGGGGGACGGCCGCCGGATGACGTCTAGGCCTTGCCGGTGAGGCTGGCGAACACCACCACGTTGTCCGGGTAGTAGTGCTTGCCCTGGTCGTAGTCCCCGCCGCAGGTGATCAGGCGGAGGCCGGCGTGGTCGAGGTTCTGGTAGACCTCCACGGTGGGGAACTTGTTCTTCGGGTACTGGGCGACGCGGTCGACGGTGAACTTCGCGGTGCTGCCGTCCTTCCGGGCGACCTCGATGCTGTCCCCGCGCTTCATGGACGACAGTTTCCGGAACACCGACGGGGTGCCGTTCCAGGTGACATGGCCGGCGATGACGGCCGGCCCTCGGGCCCCGGGCGTCGGGCCGGGCCGGTACCAGCCCGCCTTGGCCGGATCGCGCGGGGTCTCCATCGTCCCGTCCGGGTGCTGTCCCAGCGTCTCCAGCGTGGACGACACCTTCAGCGCCGGGATGGAGAGCCGTACCGGCGCCGACGTCGGCATGCTCGCGGCGGCGGCGCCCGGTCCGTCCGTCCCGGGGGACGCCTCGTCATGGGCGGCGTGACCGCTCTGGCCCGGCGGCTCGGCGGGGAGCGGCCGCGGCGGCACGGAATCCTGTCCTCCGCACCCGGCGACGAGCACGGCGGCCACCGCCGCGGCGAGCACACCGCCGACGGCCCGGCGGCTTCGGCGTCCGGTGGTCACGGCGGCCCTGGTGGGGGTGTTCATGCGGCGGCCCCGCCGTTCTCGCCGCGTACCGGGGAGAGCTGCGCCCGGCGGCGGCGCAAGAGGACCAGCGTGCCGGCCGCCGCCGCGGCGGCGGTCCCGCCGGCGCCCAGCAGCGCGAGCGGCACGCTCTTGCCGGCGGGCGGGTCCACGGGCCCGGTCCCGGTCTCCACCCCGCCGACCGGGATGGAGCCGACCGCGGCGCCCTGCACCTCACCGCAGTTGGTCGGGGCGGTGGCCTCCTGGGGGAGCTTCGGGTCGAGTTCGCTCTTGCCCGCGCCGTCGAAGTCGTACTTGTTGTTGCCGTTGCGGTCGATGCCGTGCTGCACGATGTGCAGGTCCTTGATGTGGTCGACCACGTCCTGGGAGACGGTGAGGGTGCGCTCGTAGGAGAGCTTGCCCTGGGCGTCCGCCATCGGCATCCGGTCCACGGCGAGGCCGCTCTTGGCGTCGGTGGAGCCCCGGGTGGTCAGCGAGATGTTGATGTTTCCGTACTGGACCGTGGCTTCGGTGTTGTCGATGACCCCGTCGCCGTTGGTGTCGGCGCTCGGGTCCGGGCAGTGGAAGTCGTGCCCGTCGGTGGAGCCGTGGAGGTGCTGGGCGTGCGGCTGCCCCGGTACGAGCCCCTCGGACTCGATCTTCACCGTCAGCTGGTTGCCCTTGAGGCTGAGCATCGCGACGCCCTTGGAACCGGAGTTGTTCAGCTGTGCCAGGTTGATCTGGTAGGCCCCGTCGGCGGCTGCGGCCGGGGAGGCGGCGCCGACCGCGAGGGCCAGTGCGGCCGGCAGGGCGGCGAGTGCGGCGAGGCGGCTGGTGCGCGTGGGGATCACGTTCGTTCCTTTCCGACGGCCCTCCACGGCGGGAGGACCGCATCATCCAGGTGCGAAGCGACACCTCGGCGAGGCATCACCCTCTTATTCGCAGCGCCGGCGCCTCAGGGCGGCTGGGGCGGGAAATTTGTCGCTACGGCACAATTCCGCGCATGGCAGAGAAGATCGTGTTCCGGCCGGCCGACGACGGCGATCCGCAGGTCCTCGTCGGCCTGTACGACGCGGCCGCGCGGTGGATGCAACGGCACGGCATCGAGCAGTGGAAGCCCGGTGGGAAGAGCGAGGAGCACTTCCGGCTGCGGATGAAGGAGGGCGAGGTCTGGCTCGCGGAGGTCGGCGGGCGGATAGCGGGCGGCTTCGAGCTGTGGTGGACCGACGAGCCCGCCTGGGGGCCGCAGCCGCCGGAGGCGGGGTATGTGCACCGGCTGATGGTGGACCGGGAGCGGGCGCCGGCGGGGACCGGCCGGGCGATGCTGGCGCATGCGGAGCGGCGGATCGCGGAGGCCGGGCGTACCTGGGCGCGGCTGGACTGCCTCTCGTCCAATCCGCGGCTGCGGACGTACTACGAGGGTGCCGGGTACACGGTCGTCGGTGAGCAGCCGTTCAAGGAGGGCGGCGGCGGAAGTCCGTACGCCGTCACCCTCCTTGAGAAGCGGCTGGGTGGTTAGCCGGCCGGGGACCAGCGGTTCCGGCTCAGCGGCGGTGGAAGACCGCGACCGTGTAGGGCGGGACCGTGAAGGTGCCGGTGGCCTCGGCGTACGACGCGGTGGCGGTGGTGCGGTCCGCGCCGTGGGCCTGGACGGGGTGCAGGGCGTAGGGGTGGCCGGCCAGGGCGGTGACGGTCTGGTGCTGCGGGTGCGGGGTGGCGTTGAAGACGATCGCCAGGTCGGCGAGGCGCATGGTGAGCACGCCCGGCGTCTCGTCCTTCCCGGAGAGGGGGAAGGAGAGCTGCGACTGGACCGCGGCGGCGGTGCGCAGGCCGAAGGCGGGTTCCGTGGCGTGGATGCGCAGGAGGTCGCGGTAGGCGGCCGAGGCACCCCGGATGGTCGCGCAGCCGGGGCGGAGGGCCGGGTCGGCCAGCAGGGGCTTGGCGTAGGGCCACTTGTCCTTGTTGTCGGCGGCCGGCGGCAGTCCGCGGCCGAAGCCGTTGCCGTCGGCGCAGTCCCAGTGGAGGGCGTTGAACCAGTCGCCGCTGTTGAAGGAGTTGCGGTCCAGGGACTTGGAGCGGAGGAGGTCCGAGCCGGCCTGGGAGAGCGCGGGGCCCTGGGAAAGCGCCGCGGTGGCGAGTGCAAGAACTTGCAGGCGGGCGCGGTCGGTTGGGCTGGTTCCTTGCGGAAGCTTGTAGGCGAGGGCGTCGTAAAGGGTTTCGTTGTCGTGGGCGTCGGCGTACGCGAGGGCGTCACCGGGGGCGGCGGCGTACCCGGCCGGGGCGCCGTTGTAGTCGACCTGCGAGCCCTTGACGCGGCGGCCGGCGGTGTCGGTGAAGGTGTAGTCGGCGAGGTTGCCGGTGAGGCCGACCTTGAGGAGGTCCTGGTAGTGGAGGAGCCGGGCCCGCTGGGCGGCCGGATCGCCGTTCGCCGGTGAGGTGTTGGGGTCCGTGAAGAGGCCCGAGCCGAAGCCCTGGACGCGGGGGTCGGCGTCGAAGGGGCCGCCGCCGCGCACCGCGTCGCGGGCCCGGTCGTTGAAGGTGGCGATGCCGGTCCCGGCCATGTTCCGCTGGGTGGCCTGGACGAAGCGGGCGTCGTTCGCGGCCTCGCCGAAGTTCCACCCCTCGCCGTAGAGGATGATCTTCTTGCCGTCCACGCCGTCCCGGGCCGGGGTGAGCGCGTCGAGGGCCTTGCGGACGGCGAGGATGTTGGCCTTGGGGTGGTGCCCCATGAGGTCGAAGCGGAAGCCGTCGACCTTGTACTCCTTGGCCCAGGTGACGACCGAGTCGACGACGAGCTTGCCCATCATGGTGTGTTCGGGCGCGGTGCCCGAACAGCAGGTGGAGGTGGCGACCGTGCCGTCGTCGAGCAGCCGCTGGTAGTAGCCGGGGACGATGCGGTCGAGGACCGAGTGCGGGTCCTGGCCGGAGGCGGCGGTGTGGTTGTAGACGACGTCCATGACGGTGCGCAGGCCGATGCCGTTGAGGCCCTGCACCATGCGGCGGAATTCGACGGTGCGGGCGGTGCCTTCGGGGTCGGAGGCGTACGAGCCCTCGGGCACGGTGTAGTGCAGCGGGTCGTAGCCCCAGTTGTACGCGTCGCGGGCGGCGGCCCTGGTCACGCACTCCTGCTGGCTCTCGGAGTCGGGCGCGTAGGAGGCGAGGTCGCAGCGGGGGCGGTCCTGGTCGGCACGCTTCTCGGGGACGGTGGCGCCGTCAAAGGCCGGCAGCAAGTGGACGTAAGAGGTTCCGGCCGCTGCAAGGGATTTCAGGTGCCGCATGCCGTCGGACCGGCGGTCGGTGAAAGCGAGGTACTGGCCGGGGTGGCGGGAGGTGCGGTCCTCGACGGAGAAGTCGCGGAGGTGCAGTTCCTGGATGCGGGCCCGGCGCAGCGGCACCGCGGCGGGCTTGTGCAGGCCGGCCCAGCCCGTGGGGGCGAGCCGCGGGTCGTCGAGGTCGACGACCAGGCTGCGGGCGGAGTCGGCGGTCAGGGCGGTGGAGTACGGGTCGGTGACCTTGTTGGTGACGGTCCTGCCGACCGTGGGCGCCCAGACGGTGACGAGGTAGCGGTAGGGCTTCCCGGCCCAGTCGCGCGGCCCTTGGACGCGCCAGACCCCGCTGCGGTCGTCGCGCCGCATCGGGACCGTGCGGCCGTCGAGTTCCAGGGCGACGGTGCGGGCGGTGGGCGCCCATACGGAGAGGGTGGGGCGGCCGTGGTGGAAGACCGGTCCGAGTGCGGCGTGCCGGGCCCGCGCGCCGTAGAGGTCGTCGAGAACTCCGGGTATCTGCACGCCGGTTGTGGTGCGCCGGCCGTCCGCGGTGCGCTGGGCGGCGACCAGGCGTCCGCGCAGCGCCGTACGGGCGAGGCCGCGGTCGCGGGGGTCGACGGTGAAGGCCGGATAGCCGGTGAGGTGCGGGAAGGCGGCCCGTTCGGCGGGGGTGAGGCGGCCGGGGGTGAGCCGGAGGCGCTTTCCGGCCGTCCCCGCCCGTCCGGTGTCGAACTCCAGCTGGGCGTCGGAGGGTTCGGCGCCCTTCCAGACCACGGTGTCGCGGTCGATCCACTGCGCCAGGGCCGGTTGTGGTGCGGACGGGGCGGCGTGCGCCGGCTGCGCGGTCGGCGCGGTGAGGAGGCCGGTGGCGCCGAGGGCGAGGGCGAGGACGGCGGCCAGGCGCCGGCCGGGCCGGCGTGCGGTGGAGGACATGGCTCATGGTTCTATCCGCGACGATCCAGCGTTGCAAGACCTTACGCAAGACATTGCAAGGGTGTTACGTTGCTGGAACAGCCGGTCCGGCCGGCCGGAGGTCCGCCACAACGGGCCCTACGCGCCCGGCCGGCCGGACCGGCCCCATCGGCTCCCCGTCCGCACCCCGCGCGGCCCCATGAAGTGGCGCATAGTCACCCATGTCCCCGAACGGCCCGAGTTGCCCGAGCCCGAGCGGGGAACCCACCCCCCGTGATCGACACACCTGACAACGACCCCACCGCCGCACCGGACCACGACGACGCGACCCGCCGCTACTACGAGACCGGCGATGTCGACGCCTTCTACGACGCCGTCTGGGGCGGTGAGGACATCCACGTCGGCATCTACGCCGAGGGCGACGAGCCGATCGCGGAGGCCTCGCACCGTACCGTCGAGCACGCCGCGGACAAGGTCGCCGACCTGCTCGGCCCGCACGCCACCGTGCTCGACCTCGGCTCCGGATACGGCGGATCGGCTCGCGCGCTCGCCGCACGCTTCGGCTGCCGGGTCGTGGCCCTCGACCTCAGCGAGTCACACAACCGGCGCCACCGCGCGACCAACGCCCAGCGCGGCCTGGACGGCCTGATCGAGGTCGTCACCGACTCCCTCAACGACCTGCCCCACGAGGACGGGCGATTCGACGTCGTCTGGTCCCTGGAGGTGCTCTGCCATGTCGAGGACCGGGCGGACGCCCTGAGCGAGGCCGTACGCGTGCTGAGACCGGGCGGCGCCCTGGTCTTCTCGGACATCATGGCGCCCGAGGAGCCGCCAGCCGAGGCGGTACGGCCCGCGTTCGCGCGGCTCGGCGTGCAGACCCCGGCGACACCGGACTTCTACCTGCGGCAGCTGTCCGAACTCGGCCTCAAGGGCGCCGACTTCGAGGACCGCACCGCGGACCTCGCCACCCACTACGCCCGCCTCGACGAGGACGTCCACCGGCGCGCGGCCGAACTGCGGGACCGCATCAGCCCGGCCTACGTCGACGACCTGCTGGCCAACCTCCCCCTGTGGACCGACGTCACCCGCCGGGGCCTGCTGCGCTGGGGCCTCTTCCACGCCCGGCGCCCCGCCGTCTGAGGCCGCCCGAGCTGCCCCGCTCGCCCCCTGCGGGCCTCCTCACCTGCCCGGCAGGTCCAGATCCGCCCGGACGATCTTGCCGACCGCGGGCCGGTCGAGGACGGTCCAGCAGGTGGCGAGCGCGGTGACGAGGACCAGTCCCCAGCCGGTCTCGGAATCGTGCGCCGGCGGCACGAGGGCGCCGGGGGCCGGCGGGCGGCACTCCGTACGGGTGTCGGCGACCTCGATGCGGAGGGTGCCCGGCCGGGCCGATCCGGGCAGTTTCAGCAGGCGCAGTTCGAAGTCCCGGCCGGGCACGCGGCCGTGGGTCACCGCGTTGGCAGCGAGTTCCCCGACGATCAGCGCGACGGAGCCGGAGACCTCGCCCCCGTAGGGGAAGCCCCAGACGTCGAGCTGCTGGACGGCGAGGTACCGGGCGAGGCGGGCCCCACGGCGGGTGGCACTGAAGCGCTGGGTGAACATACGTACGGTGACGGTGGGTTGGGCTGACATGGCGCCAACGCTGCTGGTCAGCGGGTTCGTACACCAGGGACTGAGCTCGTACTTCGGAAAGTGTACGAGTGGAGTACGTGGACGGGTCGGGTAACAGCTCGTCACTATGGGTGACTTGCGGGGTCAGTACCAGTGAGCGGGAGTACCCGGAATGGAAGACAGCAGCACCGACAGCTACGACAGCGCCAAGCCCGAGCCGTCCGGCAGTCTGCGGACCTTCGGCGCCGTTTATCAAGGGTTCCGTGAGAACGCGGGATTCACGCAGGAGGCCCTGGCGCCGGCGATCCGGTACTCGGCGCACTACATCGGCTCCGTCGAACAGGGCCGGCGCCTCCCGTCGAAGAAGTTCATCGACCGCTCGGAAGAGACGCTGAACGCGAACGGCGTGCTACGGAAGGCGGCCAAACGGCTCTCGAAGCAGCCGGGGTTGGCCCGCTGGTTCCGCGAGTGGGCGGAGCTGGAGAAGCAGGCGATCAGTCTCTACACGTACGAATGCCGGCTGGTGCCGGGGCTGTTACAGACGGAGGGGTATGCGCGGACGTTGTTCACGGAGCAGGTTCCGTACCTGGACGAAGAGCAGATCGAGGCTCGCTGGGCGGCACGGTCCGAGCGGCAGCGGCTGCTGCGGGAGCGTCCCAACACCGCGTTCAGCTTCATCCTCGAAGAGCATCTGTTCCTGCGCCGCACGGGTGGGGTGGAGATCACCAGGCAACTCATCGACAACGTCCTCGAACTCTCCGAGATCCGGAACGTAGACATCCAGCTCATGCCACTTGTGCGGGAGAAGCACGCTGGCCTGCACGGACCGATGCGGCTGCTGGAGACCCCGGACAACGAGCGATTCGGCTACTGCGAGGGCCAGCGCGCCGGACTGTTCATCTCCGACCCGAATGAGGTCAGCATCCTCCAAATGCGTTATGCAAAACTGCTTTCGCAGGCTCTGACCCCCAAAGACTCGCGGGGCCTGCTGGAGCAGATGCGAGGAGCGCTATGAGCAGCACCCCCGAACTGGCCTGGTTCAAAAGCAGCTACAGCAGTGGCGACGGCGACGACTGCGTAGAGATCGCCCTCTCCTGGCACAAGTCCAGCTACAGCGGCGACAGCTCCGGCGACTGCATAGAAATCGCCGCCTGCCCCACCACCGTCCACATCCGCGACTCCAAGGACAAGGACGGCCCCCAGCTCAGCGTTCCGGCCCTCGCCTGGGCGGCGTTCGTGTCGTACGCCGCCCAGGAGGCCTGACGGCCTGACCGCCGGACGTCACCCCGGCGCCGGCCCCGTCGACCCCCGTACGACCAGTTCCGGCTGGAAGACGAACTCGGTGCGGCGGACCGGGTCCCGCTCGCCGCGGTCCCGGTCGTGGATCTCCTCGATGAGGGCCCCCACCGCGGCCGTCGCCATCGCGTGCACCGGCTGCCGGACCGTGGTCAGCGGCGGGTCGGTGAAGGCGATCAGCTGGGAGTCGTCGAAGCCGACGACGGAGAGGTCGCCGGGCACGCCCAGACCCCGCCGGCGCGCCGCGCGGACGGCCCCCAGCGCCATCAGGTCGCTGCCGCAGACGATGCCGGTGCAGCCCTGGTCGAGCAGGGATGCGGCCGCCGCGTCACCGCCCTCGACGCTGAACAGCGTGTGCTGGACGAGCCGTTCGGCCTGCCCCCTCGACAGGCCGAACGACTCGCCCAGCGCCGCCACGAAACCCTCGGCCTTGCGGCGGGACGGGACGTAACGGACCGGACCGACCGCCAGGCCGATCCGTTCGTGCCCCAGCTCGGCGAGATGGCGCACCGCCATCCGGGCCGCCGCACCGTCGTCGGGCGAGACGAACGGCGCGTCGATCCCCGGGTGGTAGCCGTTGATCAGGACGTACGGCACACCGCGGGCGGTCAGGCGGGCGTAACGCGACGGATCCGCGCGGGTGTCGGCGTGCAGACCGGAGAGGAAGACGATGCCGGTGACACCGCGCTCCTCCAACTGCTCGACGAGTTCGTCCTCGGTGGCCCCGCCCGGCATCTGGGTGCACAGGACCGGGGTGTAGCCGTGGCCGGCCAGCGCCTGCTCGATGATCTGCGCGAAGGCCGGGAAGATCGGGTTGGTCAGCTCGGGGATGACCAGCCCGACCAGGCCCGCGCTGCGGCGCCGTAAGCGGACCGGCCGCTCGTGGCCGAGGACGTCCAGCGCGGCGAGCACCCGCTGCCGGGTGCCCGCCGCCACGCCCGCCCGGCCGTTCAGGACCCGGCTCACGGTCGCCTCGCTGACCTGCGCCTGCGCCGCGACGTCGGAGAGCCGGGGCGGGTGGTGCGGTGGACCGGACAGGGTCACTCCGCCCACCAGACGGTGGTGTCGGCGGGCAGTTCGACGTCCGGTCCGGCGGCGTCCAGCGGACCCGACGCGAGCAGGACCCGGCCGGGGGCGGGGATCGAGACCGCCTCCGGGGTGGTGTTGGCCGTGCAGACCAGGCCGCCGGGGCGGCGGAAGGCCAGGACGCCGGCGGGGGCGTCGAGCCACTCGACGGCCTCCCCGGCGCCGAGACCGGGGTGGCTGCGCCGCAGGGAGAGCGCGGTGCGGTAGAGCTCCAGGGTGGAGGACGGGTCGCCGGTCTGCGCCTCGACGGTGAGCGGGGCCCAGTCGGCGGGCTGGGGCAGCCAGCTGCCACCGGTCCCGAAGCCGTACGGGGGTGCGTCGCCGCTCCACGGCAGCGGCACCCGGCAGCCGTCGCGCAGGCCGTCCTGGCCGCTGTTGCGGAAGAAGGACGGGTCCTGGCGGACCTCGTCGGGCAGGTCGGTGACCTCGGGCAGCCCCAGTTCCTCGCCCTGGTAGACGTACGCGGAGCCGGGCAGGGCCAGCATCAGCAGGACGGCGGCCCGGGCCCGCGCGAGGCCGCCGCCGAGCCGGGTGCGGTGCCGCACCACGTCGTGGTTGGACAGCACCCAGGTCGTGGGCGCGCCGACCGGCCGCATCGCGTCCAGGGAGGAGTCGATCGCCTCCCGCAACGCGTCCGCGTCCCAACCGGTGTTCAGGTAGTGGAAGTTGAACGCCTGGTGGAGCTCGTCGGGGCGGAGGTAGAGCGCGGTGCGTTCGGCGGTGGGCGTCCACGCCTCGGCGACCGCGATCCGCTCGCCCGGGTACTCGTCGAGGACGGTGCGCCACGAGCGGTAGACGGCGTGCACCCCGTCCTGGTCGAAGAAGGGCAGGGCCTGGTTGCCGAGGAGGGTGAGCTGCTCGGCGTGGCCCATGTCGGGCAGGCCCGGGGCCTTGACCAGTCCGTGGGCGACATCGACCCGGAAGCCGTCCACGCCCAGATCCAGCCAGAAGCGCAGGATGGAGCGGAACTCGTCCTGGACGGCGGGGTGGTCCCAGTTGAAGTCGGGCTGTTCGGGCGCGAAGAGGTGGAGGTACCACTCGCCGTCGGGGACCCGGGTCCAGGCCGGCCCGCCGAAGAGCGACTCCCAGTCGTTGGGCGGGAGTTCACCGTTCTCGCCGCGGCCCTTGCGGAAGTGGAAGCGTTCCCGGGCCGTGGAACCGGGGCCCTCGGCCAGCGCGCGGCGGAACCACACGTGCTGGTCGGAGCAGTGGTTGGGAACGATGTCGACGATGATGCGCAAGCCCAGCTCGTGGGCGTCGCGAATGACCGCCTCGGCGTCGGCCAGGGTGCCGAACATCGGGTCGATGGCCCGGTAGTCGGCGACGTCGTACCCGGCGTCGGCCTGCGGCGAGGCGTAGAACGGGCTGAGCCAGACGGCGTCCACGCCCAGGTCCCGCAGGTACGGCAGCCGACCGCGGACACCCGCCAGATCGCCCATACCGTCACCGTTGCCGTCGGCGAAACTGCGCGGGTAGACCTGGTAGATCACCGCGTCCCGCCACCAGTCGGTGGCACGGGTGGGGTGGTGCTGGGTCATCCATAACTCCTTGCGTGGAAAAACTGGCCTTCAAGCCTGGGAAAGGGGCCGCCCGCATTCCGGCGTCGCATAGTGGCGGGCCCGAGTGGGCCTGGGTTCTGGCCAGTGCTTGGCCGCTCACATGTGGCGTCATTAGCGTGTGAGCCATGGCGACTTCCCCTGTGAAGCGGGCGTTCAAGTACCGCTTCTATCCGAGTGAGGTGCAGGCGGCTGAGCTGTCGCGCACATTCGGCTGTGTGCGGAAGGTCTACAACCTGGCGTTGGCTGCACGAACGAAAGCGTGGTCGCGGCAGGAGCGTGTGAACTATGCGCAGACCTCGTCGATGCTGACGGAGTGGAAGAAGTCCGAGGAGCTCGCCTACCTGTCCGAGGTCTCTTCCGTTCCCTTGCAGCAGTCGCTCCGTCACCTGCAGGCCGCGTTCGTGTCGTTCTGGGGCAAGCGGACTCGGTACCCCCGCTTCAAGTCGCGTAAGAGGTCCCGCGCCAGTGCGGAGTACACCCGGTCCGCGTTTCGCTACCGGAACGGGGAGCTGACCTTGGCGAAGATGACGGACCCACTGGACATCGTGTGGTCCCGCGCCCTGCCCGAAGGGGCGGAGCCGACGACGGTGACCGTCTCCCGGGACGCTGCCGGGCGCTGGTTCGTGTCCCTTCTGTGCGAGGACACACCGGCCACGATGCCCGCCGCCGCGGACGCGGTCGGCATCGACGTCGGGATCACGAGCCTGGTGGCCCTGTCCACCGGGGAGAAGGTCGCCAACCCCCGCCACGAACGCGGTGACCGCCCCCGCCTGGCCCGGGCGCAGCGGGCGCTTTCCCGCAAGGCCGAGGGAAGCAGAAACCGGCAGAAAGCCCGACGCAAGGTGGCCAGGGTGCATGCCCACATCGGCGACCGGCGCCGGGACTTCCTTCAGAAGCTGACCAGTCGACTCGTGCGCGAAAACCAAACGCTCGTGATCGAGGACCTGGCTGTCCGCAACATGGTCAAGAACCGCAAGCTCGCCCGCGCCGTCTCCGATGCGTCGTGGGCCGAGCTGCGCAGCATGCTGGAATACAAGTGCGCCTGGTACGGGCGCGAGCTGATCGTCATCGACCGATGGTTTCCCAGCTCCCAACTGTGTTCGGCGTGCGGCACCATCGCGGCGAGGCTGCCGCTCAACGTCCGTACCTGGACGTGCGCTTGCGGAGCGACCCACGACCGGGACGTGAACGCGGCGAAGAACATTCTGGCCGCCGGGCTGGCGGTGACAGTCTGTGGAGACGGTGTGAGACCTCAACGGAACACTCCTGAGAGGCAGCGGTCAGCGAAGCAGAAAATCCGACCCGCGAGGGAAGGAATCCCCGTTCCTCGGAGCGGGGAAGAGGTCAACCCTTGGTGGTGCCGGCCGTGAGGCCGGCGACGAGGTGGCGTTGGGCGAAGGCGAAGACGAGGGCGGCCGGCACGGCGATGATCACGGCCGCGGCGGTCATCGAACCCCAGTCGTTGGTGTACTGGTTGACGAAGGTCTGCAGCCCGCCGGCGAGGGTGAGGTTCTCCTCGCCGGTCATGAAGGCGGAGGCGTAGGCGACCTCGGCCCAGGCGGTGACGAAGGTGTAGAAGCCGGTGACGGCGAGGCCGGGGCGGGCCAGCGGCAGGACGAGCCGCCAGAAGGTGCCGAACGGGTTGAGGCCGTCGACCCGGCCGGATTCGTCGATCTCCACCGGGATGGTGTCGAAGTAGCCCTTCATCATCCAGGCGCAGAACGGGACGGCGATGGTCAGGTAGGTGATGACCAGGCCCGCGGGCTGGTTCAGCAGGCCCAGGGTCGCCATGAGGTTGTAGAGCGGCACGATGAGCACCGCGACCGGGAACATCTGGGTGATCAGCAGCAGCCACATCAGCGGGCGCATGCCGGGGAAGCGGAAGCGGCTGACGGCGTAGCCGGTGGTGGCGGCGATGAAGACGCCGAGGACGGTGGTCAGCCCGACGATCACCACGGAGTTCTTGAACCAGGTCAGGAACTCGGTGTCGGCCAGCACATGGGTGTAGTTGGCGAGGGTGAAGTGGGTGACGAGGCTGGTGGAGAAGGCGTCGTTCTTGGGTTTGAAGGACGTCACCAGCAGCCAGAGGGGCGGGAAGACCGCCACCACGGCGGCGATGAGCAGGCCCGTGTGCAGGCCGATCGAGGCCGGGCGGGATCGCTGGTTGCGCTTCCGGGCCCCGACGGAGGCCGGCCGAGTGCGCTCGTCTCGCTTGCGGGTCATTGCGGTGGTCACCACACCTCTCCCTGCTTGCGCAGCGCCCGGCGGTAGACGACCGCGACGACGGAGAGCATGAGCAGGATCAGGACGCCCCAGGCCGCGGACTCGGAGAAGTTGCGCGGGCTGTCGACGAAGGAGAGCCGGTAGGCGTAGGTCACCAGGATCTCGGTGGCGTCGCCGGGGCCGCCCCGGGTCAGCAGGAAGATCACCGGGAACATGTTGAAGGTCCAGATGGTGGAGAGCAGGATCACGGTGCTGCTGACGGCGCGCAGTCCGGGAACGGTGATGTTGCGGAACCGCTGCCAGGCGTTCGCGCCGTCCATCTCCGCGGCCTCGTAGAGCTCGGCGGGGATGGAGGTCAGGCCGCCGAGCAGCGCGACGAGCATGAAGGGCACGCCGAGCCAGACGTTGACGGCGACGACCGAGAGCTTGGCCCAGGTGGGGTCGTTGAGCCAGGGCACGGCGTCGATACCGCCGCCGGCCAGCAGCTTGTTGAGGATGCCGCTCTTCTCGTTGTAGAGCATCCGCCAGGTGAAGACGGAGATGAACGCGGGGATGGCCCAGGGCAGGATCAGCGCGAGGCGGTAGAAGGTGCGGCCGCGCAGTTTCCGGTTGAGCATGGTGGCCAGCGTGAGGCCGAGGAGGAAGGTGAGGCCGACGCAGGCGACGGTCCACACGACGGTCCAGCCGAGGCGGTCCCAGAAGACGCCGTCGGAGAGCACCGCCTTGTAGTTGTCCAGGCCGGTGAACTTGTAGGTGGCGGGGATGTGGTTGACGCCGATGTTCCGCTCGACGTTGGCCTCGTTGGCGTCGGTGAGCGAGAGGAAGACGCCGCGGGCCAGCGGATAGCCGATGATCACCCCGATGACGAGCACGACCGGGGCGACCATCGTCCATGCGTACCAGTGGGTGCCGAAGGCCCGGCGCACCCGTACAGCAACGGTCACTTGTAGTCCTTGAGCAGCTTCCGGTAGGCGTCGCCGGTCGCCTTGGCGGCCTGCTCGGGCGTGGCGGAGCCGGTGAGGACCTTGTTCATCTGGACCTTGATCGGCTCGAAGAGGGAGTTGCCCTCGGCGATCCAGGGGCGCTGGACGGCGCCGTCGACGGCGGGCTTGAAGAACTTCACCATCTCGTTCTTCTTGACGGCCGGGACGTCGTATACGGACCTGCGGGTGGGCAGCAGGCTGAGCTGCTCGGTGGTCTGCTGCTGGACCGCGGCGGAGCTCATGTACTTGACGAAGGCGTAGGCGGCGCGGAGGTTCTTGCTGCCGGCGTAGACGGAGAGGTTCCAGCCGCCCTGCGGGGAGCCCTGGGCGGCGCTGCCGGCCGGGACGGGGGCGACGCCGAGGTTCTCCTTGTCCTTGAAGGCCTTGCCGGCGCGGACGGCCTCGATGTCCCAGGGGCCGTCGATCGCCATCGCGACGGTGCCGTCCTTGAGGGCCTTGAGCTGGTTCTCCTGGCCGTCGGTGGCGTCGGTGACGGCGGCCTTGGAGTCGACCAGGTCCTTGAGGGTCTTGAACGCCTTGACGCCGGCGCCGTCGTCGATCTGGACGATCTTGTCGCGGGCGTCGACCATGTTGCCGCCCTCGCCGTAGAGGTAGGGCAGGAACCAGTAGGGGTCGTCACCGCGCAGGTAGAGGGCGGTGGCGCCGGTCTTGGCCTTGATCTTCTTGGCGGCGGTGGCCAGGTCGGCGAAGGACTTGGGGACCTCGACGCCGGCGTCCTTGAGGAGCTTCTTGTTGTAGAAGAGGCCCAGGGTGTCGATGACCTGGGGTGCGGCGTAGGTCTTGCCCTTGAACTTGGTGGAGCCGACGGCCTGCGGGAGGTAGTCGTCGGTCTTGTCGAGGGCGGGGGTGCCGTCGAGCGGGGCGAGGTAGCCGAGGTTGGCGAAGTCGGCGGTCCAGGCGACCTCGGTGCGCATCACGTCGGGGGCGCCGGAGTTGCCGCCGGCCGCGTTCTTGAACTTGGCGTTGGCGTCGCCGAAGGGGACGTTCACATAGTTGACGTGGACCTTGGGGTGTTCCTTCTGGAAGCCCTCGGCAAGCTTGCGGTAGGTCGCCTTCTCGGTGTCGTTGGAGGTGTCCCAGTAGGTAACGGTTCCCGACAGTTCGCCGCTGCTGTCCGTGTTTCCTCCGTCGTCACCCCCGCCGCACGCCGTCGCCGCCAGTGCCAGGCCCGCTACCAGCGCGGTGGCGATCGCGCCCCGTATGCCACGCCGCATGTGAACTCCTTAGGGAAATGCCTCAGATGGCGGTCAGGAACGTAACAGCGCTGCAAACAAACCGAAAGACCTTGCGGCAAATTGCTGCAAGACTGCTGGAAGGTATTGCAACGGGATGTCCGGAAAGAGACCCTGGAGGGGCCTGCGGCACCGTCACCCGGCGACCGCCCGAGCGTTGACTCCGTGAAGGCACACCATGCCTCGCGGCCCCGCCTCTCATGACTCTTCACCTCGACAGGGACGGCAGATGACCCAGGAGCTCACTTCCCCCAGCCCCGCCCCCCAGGTGCCCGGACCGGGCCGAGGTCCGGGGTGGTGGCGCGACGCCGTCATCTACCAGATCTACGTGCGCTCCTTCGCCGACAGCGACGGCGACGGCATCGGCGATCTGCGCGGGGCCCGGGCGCGGCTGCCGTACCTCAAGGACCTCGGCGTGGACGCCGTCTGGCTCACGCCGTTCTACGCCTCGCCGCAGGCCGACGGGGGCTACGACGTCGCCGACTACCGCGCCGTCGACCCGCTCTTCGGCACCCTCCAGGACGCCGACGACCTGATCCGCACCGCCCACGACCTCGGCCTGCGGGTGATCGTCGACGTCGTCCCCAACCACACCTCCGACCGGCACCCCTGGTTCCGCGACCCCGGGCTCGCCCGGCAGCGGTACGTCTTCCGCGCCGGCCGCGGCGAGCACGGCGAACTCCCGCCCAACGACTGGGAGTCGGTCTTCGGCGGCCCGGCCTGGACCCGCACCGACCGCGGCGACTGGTACCTGCACCTCTTCGCCCCGGAACAGCCCGATCTGGACTGGGACAACCCGGACGTGCACGCCGAATTCGAGGCCATCCTGCGCTTCTGGCTCGACCTCGGCGTGGACGGCTTCCGGGTCGACGTCGCGCACGGCATGGTCAAGGCACCCGGCCTGCCCGACATCGGCCACGGCCAGCAGGCCAAGCTGATCGGCAACCAGGTCCTGCCGTTCTTCGACCAGGACGGCGTGCACACCATCCACCGCACCTGGCGCCGGCTGCTGGACGGATACGGCGCGGACCACGGCAAGCAGGTGATCGGCGTCGCCGAGGCCTGGGCCCCCACCCCCGAGCGGCTGGCACTCTACGTCCGCCCCGACGAACTGCACCAGGCGTTCAACTTCCAGTTCCTGAACACCCCTTGGCGGGCCGACGCGCTGCGCCGGGTCATCGACGCCTCGCTCGCCGCCACCACGTCGGTCGGTGCCCCCACGACCTGGGTGCTCTCCAACCACGACGTGGTCCGGCACACCACCCGGCTCGGCGGCGGCCTCCCGCGGGCCCGCGCCGCCACCCTGCTGATGCTGGCCCTGCCCGGCTCCGCGTACCTCTACCAGGGCGAGGAACTGGGCCTGCCCGAGGTCACCGACCTGCCCGACGAGGCACGGCAGGACCCGGCGTTCTTCCGCGGCCGCGCCTCCGGGACCAGCGGCCAGGACGGCTTCCGGGACGGCTGCCGGGTCCCGCTCCCCTGGTCCGGCGAGGCCCCGCCGTACGGCTTCGGGCCGGGCGGCAGCTGGCTGCCGCAGCCCGCCGACTGGCACGCCCTGACCGTCGCCGCCCAGACCGGCGACCCGTCCTCCACCCTGGAGCTCTACCGCACCGCGCTCGCCCTGCGGCGGGAGCTGCCGGGCCTGGGCGACGGGCGGATGAGCTGGCAGCCCGCCCCCGACGGGGTGCTCGCGATCGCCCGCCCCGGCATGGTGTGCACCGTGAACACCCTCGGTCACGAGGTCGACGTCCCGCTGCCGGGCGATCCGCTGCTGTCCAGCGCCCCGGTGGCCGTCAACGGCACGACGGCCGCACTGCCCGGTGACAGCTGCACCTGGTGGGCAATCTGACAGCCGGACGGTAAGGTCCCACCCATGACCGCCCGGCTGGCAGACATCGCAGCGCAGGCGGGTGTCAGCGAGGCCACCGTCAGCCGGGTTCTCAACGGGAAGCCCGGCGTCTCCGCCACCACCCGCCAGTCCGTGCTGGCCGCCCTCGACGTGCTGGGCTACGAACGCCCGGTGCGGCTGCGGCAGCGCAGCGCGGGCCTGGTCGGGCTGATCACCCCCGAGCTGGAGAACCCGATCTTCCCGGCGTTCGCCCAGGTCATCGGGCAGGCGCTGACCCGCCAGGGCTACACCCCGGTGCTCGCGACACAGACCCCGGGCGGCTCGACGGAGGACGAGCTGACCGAGATGCTGGTCGACCGCGGGGTGGCCGGCATCATCTTCGTCTCCGGGCTGCACGCCGACACCTCCGCCGACATGCAGCGCTACGAGCAGCTGCGCGGCCAGGGCGTGCCGTTCGTCCTGATCAACGGCTTCTCGGACCAGGTGCAGGCGCCGTTCGTCTCCCCCGACGACCGGGCCGCGGTGGACCTGGCCGTCACCCACCTCGCCGCGCTGGGCCACCGGCGGATCGGGCTGGCGCTCGGTCCCAAGCGCTTCGTGCCCGTCCAGCGGAAGATCGAGGGCTTCGTCCGGGCCATGCAGGAGCGGCTGGACATCGGCCCGGCCGAGGCGGCGCCGTACATCCAGCACTCCCTCTACACCCTGGAGGGCGGGCAGGCCGCGGCGAGCGCGCTGATCGAGCGGGGCGCGACCGCCATCGTCTGCGCCAGCGACATGATGGCGCTCGGTGCGATCCGGGCGGCCCGGCAGCGCGGGCTGGACGTGCCGCGCGACATCTCGGTGGTCGGCTTCGATGACTCCCCGCTGATCGCCTTCACCGACCCGCCGCTGACCACGATCCGGCAGCCGGTGACGGCCATGGGGCAGGCGGCGGTGCGGGCACTGCTGGAGGAGGTCGGCGGCACCCCGGCGCCGCACAGCGAGTTCGTCTTCCACCCCGAGCTGGTGGTCCGCGGCTCGACCGCCTCGGTCCCGAAGACGGCCCGGATCCCCAAGCCGCTCCGCGCCACCTGACGGACCGTCTCCGGGCCCTCCCCGAGGGACCGTCTCAGGGTCCGCCCCTGAGAACGGCCGGGGCCGCGCGTCCGTCTCAAGTGCCATACGACGGGTCGAATACCCGACCGAAGGATGATCGGCGACACGCCCCTTTCTGGCAGACTGTCTGCCTATGGGTGATGCGCTGACGAGGACTCTGGACGGCCTGCCGACCACCCCGCCACCCAAGGGGGACCGAGCGGACCCGCCCGTGGAAGAGGGCCGACTGGCCCGTTTGCGTACCCCCCGCGCACCCCGGCTCTGGTTCGAGATCCTGCTGATCGCGGTCAGCTACTGGATCTACTCGATGATCCGCAACGCGGTACCGGAACAGAAGGCGAAGGCGCTGCGGAACGCGGACTGGATCTGGCAGGCCGAGCACTCCCTCGGCATCGCCGTCGAGCACACCGTCAACCATGCGGTGAACTCGGTGACCTGGCTGATCGTGTCGATGAACTACTACTACGCGACGCTGCACTTCATCGTGACGATCGGGGTGCTGATCTGGCTGTACCGCTGGCACCCGGGCCGGTACGCCGCCGCCCGGCTGGCCCTGTTCGCCACCACCGGCGTCGCACTGGTCGGCTACTACTTCTATCCGCTGGCGCCGCCCCGGCTGATGCCGGACGGCGGCTTCATCGACACCCTCATCGACCACGGCACCTGGGGCTCGATGGCGTCCGGCAACCTCGCCTCGATGTCCAACCAGTACGCGGCGATGCCGTCGATGCACATCGGCTGGTCGCTGTGGTGCGGCATCACGATCGCCATGCTGGCGAAGCCGGTGTGGGCCAAGGCGCTGGGGCTTCTCTACCCCAGCACGACGCTGCTGGTCATCGTCTCCACGGCCAACCACTTCTGGCTGGACGCCCTGGGCGGCGTCCTCTGCCTGGCCTTCGGCTTCGGCCTGGCTTGCGTGTGGTTCGGCACGTTGCCGCATCGGCTGACCCCCCACGTGGCCGTCTGACCCGCCGCGGGTCTTGCTCGCCGTTGCGCGCTTTGCGGCGCCCCGCACGTACCTGGCCGTCCCGCCGCGGGTGTTGTTCGCCGTTGCGCCTGGCGGCGGGCGTTTGTGTTTTGGGTGCGGTGCCGGCCCTCCAGACTTCGTCCTCCGGTCCAGCCCCTCCCGTGAGTGGGAGTTTCTCAGCTGGTTGGGGGCGTGCGTCATCCGTTGCCCGCACGCTCGTGGGCATTACCTGCACCCCCACCCAGCGTTTTCTTCTCCCCCAACGGGAGGGGACGGGCCGGAGGGGCCGGTTGTGTGGACGTAAAGCGTCAGCAGTCCACACAACCGGCCCCGGAGGCCCGTCACCGCACCCACAAACCACCCAGCCCGCCGCAGGCGCAACG
>NZ_JAZBJP010000058.1:0-28551 GCF_036352915.1 Streptomyces bugieae | reverse complement strand
GGACTGCTGACGCTTTACGTCCACACAACCGGCCCCTCCGGCCCGTCCCCTCCCGTGAGAGGGAAAATTAAGGACGGCGGGGGTGCACGTAATGCCCACACGCGTGCGGTCAACAGACAACGCACGCCCCCAACCAGCTTGGAAACTCCCCACCCACGGGAGGGGCTGGACCGGAGGACGAAGTCTGGAGGGCCGGCACCGCACCCGACACACAAACGCCCGCCGCCAGGCGCAACGGCGAACAAGCCCCGCGGCGGGACAGACGGGTACGTGCGAGGCGCCGCAAAGCGCAACGGCGAGCAAGCCCCGCGGCGGGAAAGCCAGGTACGTGGGGGGCAGCCAAGCGCAGCTGTCGGTGGAATGTCGGTGCCGTGTCGGTGGGCCCTGGCACCGTTGGGGACATGACGCGACAGACGATGACCACCAAGGGCGGCAACGCCGTGGAGGTGCGCGGTCTGGTCAAGCACTTCGGCGACGTCAAGGCCGTCGACGGGGTGGACCTGGACGTGAAGGAAGGCACCGTACTCGGCGTGCTCGGCCCCAATGGTGCCGGGAAGACCACGCTCGTGCGCTGCCTGTCCACCCTCCTGGTGCCGGACGCCGGCCGTGCCGTGGTGGCGGGCTACGACGTGGTGCGCCAGCCCCGCGCGCTGCGCCGCACGATCGGCCTGACCGGGCAGTACGCCTCGGTCGACGAGAAGCTCTCCGGCTGGGAGAACCTCTACATGATCGGGCGGCTGCTCGACCTCTCCCGCAAGGACGCCCGCGCCCGCGCGGACGAGATGCTGGAGCGGTTCTCGCTGACCGAGGCCGCCAAGCGGCCCGCCGCCAAGTACTCCGGCGGTATGCGCCGCCGGCTCGACCTCGCCGCCTCGATGATCGGCCGCCCGGCCGTGCTCTATCTGGACGAGCCGACCACCGGCCTGGATCCCCGTACCCGCAACGAGGTGTGGGAGGAGGTCCAGCGGATGGTCCGCGAGGGCGCCACGGTCCTGCTGACCACGCAATACATGGAAGAGGCCGAGCAGTTGGCGGACGAGCTGACGGTCATCGACCGCGGCCGGGTGATCGCCGAGGGCCGGGTCGACGAGCTCAAGGCCAAGGTCGGCGGGCGGACCCTGCAGATCCGGCCGACCGACCCCGGTGAACTGGACCGGATGGTCGGCGCGATCGCCCAGGCGGGGCTGGACGGCATCGTGGGCGCGACCGCTGACCACGACGGGGGTGTGGTCAACGTACCGATCATCAGCGACGAGCAGCTGACCGCGGTGGTCGGGGTGCTCGGCGGCCGCGGCTTCGCGCTCGCCGGGATATCGACCCATCTGCCCAGCCTGGACGAGGTGTTCCTGGCCATCACGGGCCAGAAGACCTCCGTCGCCCCGGAGTCGGACGACCTGACGGAACAGCAGTACGCGGGGGTGTCGGCATGACTGCCGTGACGATGACTGCGCCGTCGGTCAAGACCGGCGCGGACGAGGGCCGGATCGGGCTGCGCGGCAATCTGCGGCACATCGGTGCCCTGGTACGGCGCAACGCCCTGCAGATCAAGCACGATCCGGAGTCGATGTTCGACGTCCTGCTGATGCCGGTCATCTTCATCCTGCTGTTCACCTACGTCTTCGGCGGCGCGATCGCCGGCAAGGGCAACCAGCAGGAGTACATCCAGCGTCTGGTGCCCGGCATGATGGCGATGATGGGCATGAACATCGCCATGGCGGTCGGCTCCGGCGTCAACGAGGACTTCCGCAAGGGCGTGATGGACCGCTTCCGGACGATGCCCATCGCCCGGTCCTCGGTCCTGATAGCCAAGATCGTGGTCGAGATCGGCCGGATGCTGATCGCCACCGCGATCCTGCTCGGCATGGGCTTCCTGCTCGGCTTCGAAATCCGCGGCAGTGCCCTGGAGTTCCTGGCCGCGGTCGTGCTGTCCACGGCCTTCGGCGCGGCGCTGATGTGGATCTTCATCCTGCTGGGGCTCTCGGTGAAGACACCGCAGGCGGTGCAGGGCATGGCGATGATCGTGCTGATGCCGCTGCAGTTCGGCTCGTCGATCTTCGCCCCGCCGACGTCGATGCCCGGCTGGCTGGAGGGCTTCACCAAGGTCAACCCGCTCTCCACGCTGGCGGACGCGGCCCGGGCCCTGCTCAACGGCCGGGGCGCGGTGGCGCACCCGGCGCTGATCACCCTCGGCTGGACGGTCGCCATCACGGCGGTCGTCATGCCGCTCGCGGTCGCGAAGTTCCGCAAGAAGACCTGACGCACGCCCCGCAGGGGGCCTCCCCGCGGGGCAACAGCCTCCGCCCGGCTCGCGTCAGATGAGGGCGGTGGCCTCTTCCAGTGAGAGGTCACCGCCTTCGGCGTGGGCACGCGCGTAGGCGTCGTCGCTCAGCAGCTTCCGCGCCGCCTCCTCGGTGCGCGCCCGTTCGTCGCGGATGACCAGGGTCGGCACGTGGCCGGTGGCCCGCAGCGCGTCGTACGCCCCGACCAGCCGCGCCGCGTCCCGGCCCGCCGCCTCGCCCCGTACGGCCATCAGCACCCGGGCGCCGGTGAGGAGCTGGATCACCGGCATGTCGGGGGCGACCATCTGGGTCAGCTCGTCCTGCATCAGGGTCAGGGCCGCCCGGAAGCGCGGCAGCACGCCCTCGGTGTGGCCCTCTTCGATGTCCAGCGAGACCAGCGCGGACTCCAGGATGCCGGCGAAGAGGTCCGGGGCGCGCGGGACGAACAGCTCCTGCACGATGTGGAGTTCGGCCCGCGCCTCCTGCGGCCGCCCGCTCACCGACAGCCACATGGCGAGGGTCAGCCGGGCGAACGGCTCGGTGTCCCGGCCGGAGTTGCCCCCCGCGGCCTCGGCCAGCACCTCGCGGAGCATCCGCTCACCGGTCTCGGACTGGCCGTCCTCGATCAGCACGGCGCCCAGCCGGCAGCGCAGCAGCAGGGTCTGGCCGTGCGCGCCCACCTCCTCGGCGTGCACCATCGCCGCCCGGTAGTCGCGCGCCGCGAGCTCGTACGCCCCCCGCTTCTCGTGGGACTCGCCGCGCCCGGACAGCGCCTCGGCCGCGCCCCAGGCGTCGCCCACCGTGCGGAATATCCGCAGCGCCTCGTCGGCGTCGCGGGACGCCTGGGACAGCCCGCCGGGCCGGTCGTTGAAGATCTTGGAGCGCATCTGCAGGACGTAGGCCAGCTCCCAGTCGTAGCCGTGGTCGCGGCAGGCCGCCACCGCGCCGTCGATCAGCTCGGCCAGTTCGTCGAAGCGCCCGGTGAGCAGCACCGCGAAGTACCACATCACACCGGGCACCTTGCAGGTCTGCGGCAGTCCGGGGCGGTAGGCGGCGAGCATCCCGGCGAGCTCCCGCTGCATCTGCGGGTCGCGCATCGCCTCGATGTCGCTGTCCCTGCTGGACAGCGCGACCAGGCGGACCTCGCGGCGGGCCTCGGCCAGCTGCTCGTCGGACATCGGCGGCGGGGCGTCGATCGGCCGCCGGTGCAGTGCGGGGGCCGGTTCGACGGGCGTCAGGAAGGGGTTGGGGCCGAGCTCGCCGGCCGCCGTGGCCCAGTGGCGGGCGTCGCTGCGGTGGTCGCGCAGCGACCAGAACCACTGCAGGGACAGCACCAGGCACAGCGCCTCGTGCTCGTCCCCGGCCGCGACGGCCCGGCGCAGTGCGGTGCGCAGGTTGTCGTGCTCCAGCTCCAGCCGCTCCATCGCCGCGCGCTGGCCGGGGCCGCGCAGCAACGGGTCCGCGGTACGGGCCAGTTCGCGGTAGGCGACGAGGTGCCGGCGCTCGGCACCGGCCCGCTCCCCCGCCTCGTCCAGCCGCTCCCCGGCGTACTCCCCCACGGTCTCCAGCAGCCGGTAGCGCATCTGGCCATCGGGGGCCGGCGCCGCCACCACCAGCGACTTGTCGATCAGCGACCCCAGCAGCCCGGCGACCTCGTACTCCTCGACGCCGTCGCCCGCGCACACCTCCTCAGCGGCGGCCAGGTCGCAGCCGCCGGCGAAGACGGACAGCCGGCGCAGTACCGCCCGTTCGGGCTCGTCGGTGAGGTCCCAGGACCAGTCGACCACCGCGCGCAGGGTCTGCTGCCGGGGCAGCAGGGTCCGGCTGCCGCTGGTCAGCAGCCGGAAGCGGTCGTCGAGCCGGTCGGCCAGCTGGCGGGGGGTGAGCAGCCGCAGCCGGGCGGCGGCGAGTTCGATGGCGAGCGGCAGACCGTCCAGCCGGCGGCAGATCTCGGTGCAGGCCGCCGGGTCGTCGTCGATCCGGAAGCCGGGGCGGGCGGCGGCGCCCCGGTCGGCCAGCAGCCGCAGCGCGACCGGGTCCGGCAGCGGCTCGACCGGCCGCAGCACCTCGCCCGGTACGGCCAGCGGCTCCCGGCTGGTGGCCAGGACCGTGACGCCCGGGCAGTCGGCCAGCAGCCGCTCGGCGAGCGCGGCGGCGGCACCGATCACATGCTCGCAGTTGTCCAGGACCAGCAGCATCCGGCGTCCGGCGCAGTGCTCGGCGAGCCGGCCGAGCGGGTCCAGCGCGGTCGGGTCGGCGGCGGCCCGCAGGCCCTCGGCGGTGGTGCCGCGGACGACGGTCTCGCGGGCGCCCAGCGCGGTCAGCACCGCCTCCGGCACGGTCTGCGGATCGTCCACCGGCGCCAGCTCCGCCAGCCACACACCGTGCGGCCAGGCCCCCGGCCGGGCCGCGGCGGCGCTCTCCGCACCCTCCTGCGACAACCGGGTCTTGCCCGCCCCGCCCGGCCCCAGCAACGTCACCAGCCGGTGTTCGCCCAGGTCGGACCGGATCGCCGCGAGATCGGCGTCCCGGCCGACGAACGAGGTGAGCCGGGCCCGGAGGTTGCCGGGCCCGCGCCCGGCGGGCCGGGACGGCGGCACCGGGGGCTCCGCCACGGCCGCCACCGGCTCGTCCGCACCGAGCCGCAGCAGCTCCGCGTGCAGGGCCCGCAGCTCCGGGCCCGGGTCGGCGCCGAGGCGGTCGGCGAGGCCGGCGCGTATCTCCTCGTAGGCGGCCAGCGCCTCCGCGGTACGGCCCGCGGCGCGCAACGCCCGCAGCCGCAGGGCCTGGAGGGGCTCGTCGAGGGGGTGCTCCCGGCACAGCGCGAGCAGGGTGGGCAGCGTCCGCTCGGCCCGGCCGAGGGCGAGGTCGGCGGCGAGGCGGGTGCGCTGGGCGTCCAGCCGGCGGCTCTCGGCGCGGGCCGCCTCGGCACCGGCGTCCGGCAGGTCGGCGAGTGCCGGGCCGCGCCACAGCGCCAGCGCCTCGTCCAGCAGGTCCGCGGCCCGGGCCGGATCGGCGTCGGCGAGCGCCCGGCCACCGTCCGTGGTGAGCCGCTCGAAACGGTGCAGGTCGACGGCGTCGGGCTCGGCGGACAGCCGGTAGCCGCCGTCGACCGAGGCGATGGCGGCGTGCCCGAGGGCCCGCCGCAGCCTGCCGACCAGCGCCTGCAGCGCCCCGGGCGCGTCGGCCGGCGGCTCCATGCCCCAGACGTCGGCGATCAGTGCCTCGGCCGGCAGCGCACGGCCCGGGCGCAGGGCGAGGGCGGTGAGCAGCGCGCGCAGGCGGGCGCCGCCGAGGGACACGGGGGTGCCGTCGGGTCGGTCGGCCTGGGCGGTGCCGAGAATTCCATAGCGCACCGGCCCATTGTCGTGCAGGGCCGCGGCCGCTTTGCACCGAGTTTCCGTCCCGGACGACGACCGGCCACGGCGGCACCCGTGCGCGGTCCGCCTCCGCACGGTTACGGTCGGGGCTGCCCCTGCCGAGACCGTCCCCGGGAGCCCGCACCATGACCACCGCCATCCGGCGCGCCGACCGGCGCATCAGCCCGGTCTTCCTCGCGCTCGTCGCCGTCCTCGCGGTGTCCGGCTGGGCCGTCTGGAAGGGAACGCTCGGCACGCACACCGGCGTCGCGGTCTTCGCGTTCGTCACGTCCGGCTGGGTGGTGTCCCTCTGCCTGCACGAGTACGCACACGCCCGCACCGCGCTGCACAGCGGCGACATCTCGGTGGAGGCCAGGGGCTATCTCACCCTGAACCCGCTCAAATACACCCACGCCCTGCTCAGCATCATCCTGCCGCTGATCTTCCTGATCGTGAACGGCATCGGCCTGCCGGGCGGCGCGGTCTACATCGAGCGCGCCCGCATCCGCAGCCGCTGGCAGGACAGTCTGGTCTCGGCGGCCGGCCCCCTGACCAACGCCGTGTTCGCGGTGATCTGCACCGCCCCGTTCTGGCTGCTCGGCCTCACGGGCGTCCCGTCGACCTTCCGCTTCGCCCTGGCCTTCCTCGCGCTGCTCCAGGTGACCGCGACGATCCTGAACTTCCTGCCGGTCCCCGGCCTGGACGGCTACGGCGTGATCGAGCCCTGGCTGTCCCCGGCACTGCGCCGCAAGATAGAGCCCTACGCGGTCATCGGCCTGCTGGCGGTCTTCGCCCTGCTGTGGCTCCCCGAGGTCAACCAGGCCTTCTTCGGCCTGGTGGACACGCTCCTGCGCGCGCTGGGCGTCTCCCGCCTCGACACCTACTTCGGCCAGGAGCTCTTCCGCTTCTGGCAGTGACTCAGCCGGAGGTGGCGGACTGCTGCTCCCGCTCGATCTTCGCCTTGCGCACGTAGAACCACGCCATGTTGCTGGAAATACCGGCCAGCAACACCCACACGATCCCCACGAAGCTGCCCTCCACGAAGGACACGACGGCAGCGGCAACGGCAAGAACACACACGGCAAGGGCCATGAGAGCGAGGCGGGGCATGGGATGAGCTCCTGTCGGGAGTAGGCGGTCCCTCCCAGTGTCCCCCATCCCCGACCCCGCCCTCAGCTGCCCCTCGCTCTCGGCCACGGCGCCCCTTACACCTGGGATCACGCCCACCCCCACCCACCGTTTCCCACCCACTCACGGGAGGGGACGGGCCGGAGGGGCCGGTTGTGTGGACGTAAAGCGTCAGCAGTCCACACAACCGGCCCCGGAGGCCCGTCACCGCACCCACAAACAACCCAGCCCGCCGCAGGCGCAACGGCGAACAACACCCGCGGCGCCGCACACAGGTACGTGGGAGGCGCCGCAAAGCGCGCCACGGCGGGACAGCCAGCTACGTGGGCGGCAGTCAGCTACGTGGGGCTAAATGTCCGTAATACGGACCCCCGCATGCGCCTTGTACCGCCGGTTCACCGAGATCAGATTCGCCACCAGCGACTCCACCTGGTGCGCATTGCGCAGCCGCCCCGAGAAGACGCCGCGCATCCCGGGGATGCGCGCGGCCAGCGCCTGGACCAGGTCCGTGTCGGCGCGGGACTCCCCCAGCACCATCACGTCGGTGTCGATCTGCTCGACCTCGGGGTCCTGGAGCAGCACCGCGGACAGGTGGTGGAAGGCCGCGGTGACCCGGGACTCCGGCAGCAGCGCGGCGGCCTGCTCGGCCGCGCTGCCTTCCTCCGGCTTCAGCGCGTAGGCGCCCTTCTTGTCGAAGCCCAGCGGGTTGACGCAGTCGATCACGAGCTTGCCGGCCAGCGGCTCGCGCAGGGCCTGGAGCGTCTTGGCGTGGCCCTCCCACGGCACGGCGACGATCACGATGTCGCTGCGCCGCGCGCACTCCGCGTTCTCCGCGCCCTCGATGCCGAGGCCGAGTTCCTCGGCGGCGGTCCGGGCGCGCTCCTCGGCCCGGGACCCGATGATCACCTTCTGGCCGGCCCGGCCGAGCCGGTAGGCCAGGCCGCGGCCCTGGTCGCCGGTGCCGCCGAGGACGCCGACCACGAGGCCGGAGACGTCCGGCAGGTCCCAGGGGTCGCGCTGGAGGGCGGCCTTCGCGCGGGTCGCGGCGTTCGGGGACTGCGCATCGTCAGGAGTAGTCATGACACCGATCCTGTCACGTCCTGTCACGCCACTTCGGCCGCCCGCGGCAAGCCACCGTCACCCCCACGACGGCTGCCCGCGACAAGGCACCGTCACCCCCACCACGCCGCACCGCCGCACCGCCGCACCGCCGCATCGCACCGTCACGCCGCACCGCAGCACCGCAGCACCGCACCGTCACGCCTTGACGCTGCCCTCCGTCAACCCCGCGCGCCAGTACCGCTGCAGGACGGTCATCAGCACCATCAGCGGCACCACGGAGAGGAACGCGCCGCCCACCGTGTACTGGTAGAGCACCGGCTGCCGGTCCGCGTAGCCGGTCCAGCTGGTCAGGCCCAGTTGGATCGGATAGAGGTCGGAGTCGGAGAGCATGACCAGCGGCAGGAAGTAGTTGTTCCAGATGTGCACGAACTGGAACAGGAAGACGGTGACCAGCGCGGGGGTCATCAGCCGCAGCCCCAGCCCGGCGAAGATCCGCGCCTCGCCCGCGCCGTCGATCCGGGCCGCCTCCAGCAGCGAGTCGGGGACCGCGGCGGCCGCGTAGATCCGGCAGAGGTAGACGCCGAACGGGCTGACCACGCTCGGGATCAGCACCGCCCAGTAGGTGTCGGCCAGGCCCATCGCGCTGAAGAGGAAGTAGAGCGGGAGGGCGAGCGCGGTGCCGGGGATGAGGACGCCGGCGAGGACGAGGTTGAAGACCGCCTCCCGGCCGGGGAACGGGAATTTGGCCAGCGCGTAGCCGGCCGCGGCGGACAGCAGGGTGGCGCAGACCGCGCCGATCCCGGCGTAGAGCAGGGAGTTGGCGAACCAGCGGGCGTAGATGCCGTGGTCGTAGGTGAGGACGTCGGCGAGGTGGCCGAGGGGGTCGGGGTGGCCGGCGAACCAGAAGCCGAAGGTGCCGAAGAGTTCGGCGCTGTTCTTGGTGGTGGAGACGACCAGCCAGTAGACGGGCACCAGGAAGTACAGCGCGGCGACGGTCAGCAGCGAGGCGGTGATGATCCGGTAGCGGACCGGTGGCAGGGTCGTGCGGGCTCGGGCGGTGGGCCGGGTCATCGGCGTCGCTCCTTCGCACGCCCGCCGACCAGCCGCAGGAAGCCGAACGACAGCACGCACGCCACCAGCGCGAGCAGCACCGCCTCGGCCGCCGCCACGTGCGGGTTGTTGCCGACGAACGCCTCGCTGTAGGCGTGCAGGTTGGGGGTGAAGCCGGAGTCGATGGAGGAGGCGAGCGGGCGCAGCACCATCGGCTCGGCGAACAGTTGGAGGGTGCCGATGATGCTGAAGACGGTGGTGAGGACGAGCGCGGGGCGGATGAGCGGGAGCTTGACGTGCCGGGCGACCTGCCAGGCGGAGGCGCCGTCGATCCGGGCCGCCTCGTACAGCTCGCCGGGTACGGACTTCAGCTGGGCGATCAGCACCAGCATGTTGTAGCCGGTGAACTGCCAGGTGACGATGTTGGCGATGGACCACAGGACGGTGCCGCGGGAGAGGAAGTCGACGTCCCAGCCGACCGCGTCGGCGATCTTCACCAGTGGGCTGATGCCGGGGACGTAGAGGAAGCCCCAGAGGATCGAGGCGATCACGCCGGGCACGCCGTAGGGCAGGAAGAAGGCGCTGCGGAAGAAGGGGACGCCGCGGGCGCTCGCGCTCTCCAGGAGCAGTGCGAGGGCGGTGGCGAGCGCGATCATCAGCGGGATCTGTACGGCGCCGAAGAGCAGCACCCGGCCGAAGCCGGCCAGGAACCGGTCGTCGGCGAGGGCGTGCGCGTAGTTGGTGAGGCCGGCGAACGCCTCGTGTTCGCGGCCGCCGAGGCCGAGCGGGCCGGTGCGTTCGGTGCGGTGCAGGCTCTGCTGGACGGCGTACACGATGGGGGCGACGAAGCAGAGGCCGAAGAGGGCGAGGAAGGGCAGGACGAAACCGGCGGCGGCGCGGGCGTTGCGGGCCTCGGTGCGGGAGACCCGGCGCCGGCGGCCGGGCGTGTCCGGCCGCCGGGCGGTGTCCGGCGCGGTGCGGCTGAGGGTGTCCCGGCTCACCCGCCGCTCTCCACCTTCAGGCCCTTGCCCTGGAGGTCGGACAGCGTCTGGCGCTGCACCTTGGCGAGGGCGGAGCGGAACGAGCTGCCGTCGGCGAGGGCGTCGGTGAAGGCGTCGCCGAGCCGCTGGTAGAGGGTGTCCACGCCGGGTCCCCACCGCCAGCTGGTGTCGACGTGCGCACTGGCGTCGGCGAAGACCTTGCTGTACGACTGGCCGCCGAAGAAGGGCTTGTCGACGTCGAGGGCGTCGGTGGCGTAGCCCTTCTTGGCGCTGGGGAAGCCGTAGCCGCCGTCGATCAGCAGGGCGATCGACGCGGGGTCGGTGTTGAGCCAGACCGCGAAGTCCAGGGCGTCCTTGGGGTAGCTCGCCTTGGCGAAGACGGCGGTGGTGGAGCCGCCCCAGTTGGCGAAGACCTGGCCGCCGGCCTTCCACTGGGGCAGCGGCGCGGCCCGCCATTTCCCCTTGGTGCCCGGCGCGTTGCCGACCAGCAGGGCATCGCCCCAACTGGCGCCCACCCAGGCGGTGATGTCGCCGGTCTGGAGGTCCTTGTACCAGGCGTTCTGGCGGTCCGGGATGGTCTTGACGAGCTTCTGCTTGACCAGGGACTCCCAGTAGTCGGCGACCCGGCGGGTGGGTTCGTCGTCGATGTGCACGAGCCAGGTGTCGCCGTGGCTCGCGTACCACTTGGCGCCGGCCTGCCAGGCGAGGCCGGAGAAGCGGTTGCCGTTGGTGGGGGCGAAGGTCTCGATCCAGGCGCCCTTCTTGCGGATCACCTTGGCGGCGGCCTCGTACTCGTCCCACGTCCCGGGAGCCTTCAGGCCCCACTTGTCGAAGAGGTCCTGGCGGACGAACAGGCCCATCGGGCCGGAGGCCTGCGGGATGGCGTAGATGCCCTTGCCGAAGACGGACTGCTGCCACTGCCAGCCGAAGAACTTGTCCTTGTGGCGGGCGGCGCCGAGCGGGGCGAGGTCGAGCAGCCCGTTGTCGAGCAGGAAGCTGGGGATGATCGGGAACTCGATCTGGCCGAGGTCGGGCGGGTTGCCGGCCTTGATGGCGGCGTGCATCTTGGCGTACTGCTCGCCGTTGACGGCCGACACCTTCTCGACCTTGACCTGGACGTCGGGGTTCTTGCGGTTCCACAGGTCGACGGGTTTGTCGATGCCCGGCACCCAGGACCAGAAGGTCAGCGTGATCTTCTGGCCCTTCTTGCGCTCCCGGGGCGCGTCGGCGTCGCCGTCCCCGCCGTCGCTGCAGCCGGCGAGCGCGAAGCCGGCGGCGAGCGCGGCCGCCCCGCCGAGGACCGTTCTGCGGGGCATACGGGGCAGGTGGGGCACGGGGTTGCGGGTCATGCCGGCTCCTCCACGGGGATGCGGCGGAAGGTGATCGTCGAGTACGCGCTGAAGTCGCCGGTCTCGTAGCGCAGTCCGACGGTGTCGCGGTCGAGGCGGACGGACCGAGCGGCCGAGCTGAGCTGAGCTGCAGCGAAGCGGAAGCGAAGTTCAGCGCGACCACAGGCACAGCCGGAGTAGCCGGCCGGGAGTCCGCCGGTGGGACGCGCGGTCCGCCAGGTGAAGCCGGCGTCGCGGCCGGCGCGCGGGGTCATCAGGGCGCGGGCGGAAAAGGCCTGCACCGCCCCGGAGCGCGCGCGGGCCACGGCAGGGATCCGGAAGCTCGTGTACCCCTCGGTCCCGGCCCGGTACGGCACCGAGCTCTCGTACGCCATGGGTCACCCCCAGAGGGCAAGGACGTAGGATGTCCCCTGTCCTGGGGACCATAGGGAGCGCCCAACTGACCGTCAAGGCAACGCACATGACGCTTTTCCGTGTCGGCAACGGAACGGCTGACGGGGCGTGACATCGCGGTGAACGGGCGGACGCGGGACGGGGTCCGGCGCCACCCGCCCGCACCACCGGGGCCGGGCCGGGCCCACGCCCTTGGCTACTCGGCCAGCCGGCGCCGGATGCCGTCGAAGTGCCGGTGCATGGCCTCCACGGCACGGTCGCCGTCGCCGGCCTCCAGCGCCTCGACGATCTCCTTGTGCTGACGGTAGGTCAGCTCCGGGTCCGGGTGGTCGTCGGAGAGGTCCTCGCGCACCCGGCGCAGCGCCGCCCAGAAGGCGTCCAGCACCTCGCTCAGCAAGTGGTTGCCCATCGAGCGGTACAGGGCGAGGTGGAAGGCCCGGTCGGTGGCGCTCTGCACCATGCCGCCGCGCGCCTCCTCCGCCATCCGCTGCACCAGGCCCTTGAGGACGGCGAGGTCCTCGGCGGGCAGCCGGCGCGCGACGGCGGCGATCAGGCCGGCCTCCAGCGCCTCGCGGACCTCCATCAGCTCGTACAGGCTCGGCTCGCCCTGGTGGTGGCGGACCGCGGCGCGGAAGGCGACGCCCTCGACGAACGGCTCCAGGGTGAGCGGGCCGACGTAGGTGCCGAAGCCGTGCCGGATCTCGACGATGCGCATGGCCTGCAGCGCCTTGAGCGCCTCGCGCACCGAGTTGCGGCTGACGTCCAGCAGGTCGACCAGTTCGGCCTCGGTG
Source organism: Streptomyces bugieae (assembly GCF_036352915.1). NCBI lineage: Bacteria > Bacillati > Actinomycetota > Actinomycetes > Kitasatosporales > Streptomycetaceae > Streptomyces > Streptomyces bugieae. Next base: position 16,139 of record NZ_JAZBJP010000058.1, on the reverse strand, counting down.
GGCAGCGGATCGCCCGGGACCAGTCTGCGCCGCAGGATCAACTGCTTGATCTGCGCCTGCACTTCCTCGGACATCGTCCCTCGCGCCATGGGTTCTCCCTCTCCCGCACGCATCGCTGCCGCGCCGCCGACCCTCCCCCAAGCTCTTGAGGAGCAAGGGGGACCCCCATCCGACCCGGCCCCGCCGGGGCCGCGGATCCTTCCGACCGCCTGTGAACAGGTCTATTGTGCTCTGACATAGGACATCCCATGTCCTATGTGTTTCACGACCACCCGGAGCCCGCCATGGCCCTGCCCACCCCCCTCCACGGCCCTCTCCACGGAGTCATCCCCCCGGTCTGCACCCCGCTCGACCCGCGGGGCGAGGTCGACACCGCCTCCCTGACGCGCCTGGTGCACCACCTCGTCGCCGGCGGGGTGCACGGACTCTTCGCCCTCGGCTCCACCGGCGAGGTCGCCTACCTCACCGACGACCGGCGGGCCACCGCCCTGGAGACCGTCATCAAGGCCGCGGACGGCCGGGTCCCGGTCCTCGCCGGCGTCATCGACACCACCACCCCGCGCGTCCTGGACCACGCCCGCGCCGCCGCCGCGCTCGGTGCCGACGCCCTGGTCGCCACCGCGCCCTTCTACACCCGCACCCACCCCCGGGAGATCGCCGCCCACTTCCGCCATCTGCGCGCGGCCGTGGACCGCCCGCTGTTCGCCTACGACATCCCGATGGCCGTGCCCAGCAGGCTCACCCCCACCGTGGTGCGCGAGCTGGCCGAGGACGGCACGCTGGCCGGGCTGAAGGACAGCAGCGGCGACGAGGGCGCACTGCGCCGACTGCTCGTCGCACTCGGCGGCCGCACCGGCCGCCGCACCGGACCGGCTCCCGGCTTCACGATCCTCACCGGCTCCGAACTGACCGTGGACGGCGCCCTGTTGGCGGGCGCGGACGGCGTGGTCCCGGGGCTGGGCAACGTCGATCCGGCCGGCTACGTACGCCTCTACGAGGCGGCGCGGGCCGGCGACTGGGCGCGCGCGGCGGCCGAACAGGAGCGGCTGGCCGCGCTGTTCGGGATGGTCGACGCCGGGCCGGAGGCGGAGATGGGGCGCAGCTCCTCGGCGCTCGGCGCCTTCAAGGCGGCGCTGTGGCTCCTCGGCGTCATCGAGCACGGAGCCACCGCCTTCCCGCAGTTGCCGCTGAGCGAGGAGTCGGTCCGGGAGGTAGGACGTCGGCTGACGGCCGCCGGTCTGGAGTCGGTGGCCCGTACGGGTGACACCGGTTGAAACGGCAACCAGGCGCCGGGGCGCTGCGGCAGGATCCGGGCCATGGATGCCGTACGGGTCGCCCTGCTGCGTGAGGTGCTCGCCGGGACCGAGTGGATCCAGTCCACCCGGCGGTTCGCCGGGTCGCTGCGCACCGCCGTCGCCCCGCACGGCGGCGGACTGCTGCTGGTCGGCGGCACCGATTACGAGCCCTGGCACCTGGCCGCCCATCTGGACGACGAGGCCGCCTGGTCGGGGCTGCCGGAGCTGTCGCCGACCCTGGTGCGGCAGCGCGTCCCGGCCGGCGCCCCGGCCCATCTGGCCGTCGGGCCGGGCCGGCTGGCCGCGGCCGGACGGGGCGAGACGCTGCTGGTCGTCGCGCCGGGGCAGCCGGGCGCCGAACTGCTGGAGCGGGTGCACGACGCCCGCCGCAACGGCGCCACGGTGCTCGCCCTGGACGGCGGCGACCGCGATCTGCACGCGCTCGCGCACGACGCCCTGACCGCGTCGCCACCCCCGCCCGACGGCACCCCCGGTCCCGGTCCCGCCCCCGGCCCCGATCCCGAGGACGTCGCCGCCCAGGGCCTCGACCTCGATACGGTCCAGCACCTGGTGAGCGCGGCCGCCGGCGAGAACAGCCTGCCCGCGCCGCGCGGCCGCCGCCGCTTCCGCGACCGCCTGGCCCGCCTCGCCGACGAGCTGACCGCGCCCCCGCCACCACGCTGGTAGCCGACGCTCGGCGAGGGGACGTCCCTCCGCCCTCCGTTGGGCCGGCCCCCGCCGCCGAAAACCCTTTGCGGGCCCGGGTCCCCGCGCCGCACGATGGACCCTCGTGACCACCGAGGATCCCCCACTCCCACCCGCGCCGGCACCCCGGCGGCGGCTCGCCTCCCTCCTGCCGGACCTGGCCCCCTGGCGGTCCTCACGCGACTTCCGGCTGATGTGGTGCGCCGGCGCGATCACGGTCTTCGGCAGCTTCCTGACGTTCGTGGCGCTGCCGCTCCAGCTCAAGCAACTGACCGGTTCCACCGTCGCGGTCGGGGCGCTGGGCGCGGTGGAGCTGGTCCCGCTGATCGTCTTCGGGCTCTACGGCGGTGCGCTCGCCGACTCCGTGGACCGCCGTCGGCTGATCGTGTGGACCGAGGCCGCGCTGGGCCTGATCGCGGTAGGGCTGCTGGTCAACAGCCTGCTGCCGGATCCGGCGGTCTGGCCGCTCTATGTGAGCGCGGCGGTGTCCAGCGCGCTCACGGGTCTGCAGCGTCCCGCGCTGGACGCGATCGTGCCGCGGATCGTCGGGCACGACCAGCTCGCCGCGGCCGCCGCGCTGAACGCGCTGCGCTGGCAGGTCGGCGCGATCGCCGGCCCGGCGCTGGCCGGCGGGCTGCTCGCCTGGGCCGGCCCGTCCTGGGCGTACGGCGTGGACGCGGCCACCTACGTCGGCTCGCTGCTGCTCTCCGTACGGCTGGCCCCGTCGCCCGCCGCGCACGACGCCGAGAAGCCGTCCCTGCGCGCGATCGCCGAGGGCGCGCGCTACGCCTGGTCCCGCAAGGAGCTGCTGGGCACCTACGCGATCGACCTCACCGCGATGCTCTTCGCCTTCCCGCTGGCGATCTTCCCGTTCCTCGCCGACGAGCTGCACGCCCCCTGGGCGCTGGGCCTGATGTACGCGGCGCTGCCGGCCGGCTCCTGCCTGGTGAGCCTGACCAGCGGCTGGACCTCCCGGATCCACCGGCAGGGGCGGGCGATCGCGCTGGCGGCGGCCGGCTGGGCGCTGGCCGTCGCGGCGGCCGGGCAGATGCGCAACATCTGGCTGGTGCTGCTCTGCCTCACGCTGGCCGGCTCCTGCGACATGATCAGCGGCATCTTCCGCTCGGCGCTGTGGAACCAGACCATCCCCGACGAGCTGCGCGGCCGGCTGGCCGGCATCGAGCTGCTGTCGTATTCGGCGGGCCCCCAGCTGGGCCAGGTCCGGGTCGGCGGGATGGCGGCCCTGACCGGCGTACGGGCCTCGGTGTCCCTGGGCGGGCTGCTGTGCTTCGCCGGGGTCGGGCTGCTCGTGCTGGGCCTGCCGAAGCTGATGGCGTACGACGCGCGGACCGACGAGCACGCCCGCCGGATGCGGGAGCGCCGGGCCGCCGCCCCGGCCGCCCCCGAGACCGGCGGCGCCCTCACCGCCTAGCGGCCCCTCGCCCGGAGGTTCACCGCCCGCAGGCCACCGCCTGGAGGACGGGCCCTAGTCCTCCTCGCGGTCCCCGCCCTTCCCCATGTCGTGCCACTTGGGGTCGTTCTCCCACTCCAGGTTCCGCTCGCGGGCGGTCTCCATGGCGTGCGCGGCCTCCTCGCGGGTGTCGTAGGGGCCGAAGCGGTCGGCGGCGCGGCACTGTGGGCCCTCCTCGACCGTGCCGTGCTTGAGGCAGTAGAACCACTCGCCCGGCTTTCCGACCGTCCGCCTCTTGAAGAGCGCCATCGCCGCCTCCTATGGGGTGCTCCGTGCCACCATCCTGCCCGACGGGCCGCGGATACACTCGCTGGCATGTCTGGCCAGTCGCTTCTTGTCCCGGGGAAGATCTCCCCCACCCGCCCCGTCCCCGCCTCGATCGCGCGCCCCGAGTACGTCGGGAAGGACGCGCCCACGCCCTACTCGGGGCCCGAGGTGCAGGACGCCGAAACGATCGAGAAGATGCGGATCGCCGGCCGGATCGCCGCCCAGGCGATGGCGGAGGCCGCCAAGCACATCCAGCCCGGCGTGACGACCGACGAACTGGACCGGGTGGCCCATGAGTTCATGTGCGACCACGGCGCCTACCCGTCCACGCTCGGCTACCGCGGCTTCCCCAAGTCGCTGTGCTCCTCGCTCAACGAGGTCATCTGCCACGGCATCCCGGACTCCACCGTCCTCAAGGACGGCGACATCGTGAACCTGGACGTGACCGCGTACATCCACGGCGTGCACGGCGACAACAACGCCACGTACCTGTGCGGTGAGGTGGACGAGGAGTCGCGGCTGCTGGTCGAGCGCACGCAGGAGGCGCTCAACCGCGCGATCAAGGCGGTCAAGCCGGGCCGGCAGATCAACATCATCGGCCGGGTCATCGAGTCCTACGCCAAGCGTTTCGGCTACGGCGTGGTCCGTGACTTCACCGGTCACGGCATCAACTCGTCGTTCCACTCCGGCCTGATCGTTCCGCACTACGACAGCCCGCACCACACCACCGACATCAAGCCCGGCATGACGTTCACCATCGAGCCGATGCTGACGCTGGGCACGTACGAGTACGACATGTGGGCGGACGGCTGGACCGTGGTCACCAAGGACCGCAAGCGGACCGCGCAGTTCGAGCACACCCTGGTGGTCACGGACACCGGCGCGGAGATCCTCACCCTTCCCTGACCGCGGGGACCGCGGGCGGGGCGGCCCCGGCCTGGTGGCCGCCTCGCGCCCGGGGTACGGGCCTGGCAGAATTTTTACCGACAGCGCGTCGGAAACACCCCTACACTGATTTACCGACAGCGAGTCGGTAAATCCTGCCCGCCCGTTCGCGCCCCTCGGCCCCGGAGGTCCGTCGTGGAACCGTCCAGCCCGGCCCCGCACCCCTCGACCGTCGCGCCCGCCCCGGCCGCACCGTCCACCCCGTTCTCGACGGTGATCCGGACCGCGTCCCACGCGCAGCACACCGAGGCCGAGAACTCCTCGTTCATGAGCGACCTCCTCGGCGGCAGGCTCGGCGTCACGGCGTACCGGCGCTACACCGAGCAGCTGTGGTTCGTCTACCGCGCCCTGGAGGACGCGACCGAGGCGCTCGCCGGCGACCCGGTGGCGGGCCCGTTCCTCCGCCCCGAACTCGCCCGCACCCCCGAGCTGGAACGCGATCTCGCCCACCTCGGCGGCCCGTCCTGGCACGAGGGCCTGCAACCGCTGCCGGCCACCGCCGCCTACGCCGCCCGCGTCACGGAATGCGCCCACAACTGGCCGGCCGGCTATGTGGCGCACCACTACACCCGCTACCTCGGCGACCTCTCCGGCGGCCAGATCATCCGCGGCACCGCCGAGAAGACCTGGGGCTTCGCGCGCAAGGGCGACGGCGTCCGCTTCTACGTCTTCGAGGACATCGCCAACCCCGCCGCCTTCAAGCGCAGTTACCGCGCCCTGCTGGACGCCCTGCCGGTGGACGAGGTCGAAAAGCAGCGCGTGATCGAGGAATGCCGCCGCGCCTTCCGCCTGAACAGCGCGGTCTTCCACGCACTGGGCGAGGAGTTCCCGCTCAGCGCGTGAGCCGCGCCGCCGGCCGGCTGGCCGACTTCTGGAAGGGCGCCCCGTCACAGCGTGTCCGACACATCCTCGCCCACCTGCCGAGCGGCGTCACGGCAGAGGTCGCTCCGGCCCGCTACTCCAAACAAGAGCTCCACCAGGCCCGGAACAAAATGCTCCGGAACGGCAAGCCCGTCGCGCTGCGCGTCGACTCGCGGAGCGCACCGGTCCGCGTCACCAGCATCGGGCCCAGCCCTGACGGCAGCAGCCTGGAGGTCGGCTACGACGAGGACCGGGGGCGCGGCCGGCGTGATGCCACCGACCCGCTGTCCCGGGGGGACCGCCGGGAGAGGTCCGCTGCCGTCAAGAGGCTCACGGACCGTATGACGGGAATCAAGACCGTCGCCACGTACCAGCCGCTCAGCGAGGACCTGTCCGCCACGACAGGAAACCGCCAGCACGACTCCTCCCCGTGGTTCGGAGCATCGGCGCTGCGCAATCCGGGGGGCGGCATCTGCTCGGGGTCGTTCAGCGTCCGGAACAGGGACGGGGACCACCTGCTCATGGCGGCCCGGCACTGTTCCCGAGGCGGCAACGGCATCTGGCGCACCTGGGAAGGCGGAGACGTCGTGGGCGGCAACGACGCCGCCGAGGTCTCGATCCCGGACGACGCGCAGGGAATCCGACTGCCGTCCGGACAGGCCGGACCGTATCTGTATGACGGACCGGCGACCCGGCGGGACGGGTACGCCAAGCCGGTCGTCGGGTGGGGGCACAACAACGTCGGGGACTACGTGTGCGCCGACGGCGCGAACTCGGGCATCCACTGCAATGTCCGGGTCGCCAAGACCGACGTGGGAATCGTGGGCGGGGACGGGTCCTACCGGCCCCTCACCGACCTCGCCTACGCCACCGGCCTGACCCCCGGCGGAGTCGCGGCGGTCAACGGCGACAGCGGCGGACCCGTCTTCGCCGGCGTGAACAACTACACGGCGGATGAAGCACGCGGCATGATCACCGCTCTCGACAGAACGGTCACCTGTCCCGCGTCGCTGAACAAGGACACCGTCCTCGACGGCCATATCAGAACCCCCTGGTGCCTCCAAGGCGTGTATTACGTACCGGTCTACCAAACCCTGCACGACACCGGATGGACTCTCGTGACCCTCTCCATGAAGTGAGTGGCCGTGCCCCGAATTGATGCGCGACGCCGCCGCACGGTATGGCTCCTGTCCGTGGCGGCCTGCCTCGTCGCGGCCGCCGTCGGCTGGGTCGTATGGGGCAACTCTCGCCTCCATGAGACGACCGTGCCCGGCGATGTCCTCATGAGTGGGGACGGCCGCACGCTCACCACGCCCGTCGACTGGACGGACTGCGAGGACAAGCCTCAACTGGCGGCGGAGGAAACCGCGCACACCGTCAAGCTGACGCTCACGAGGAAACGGCATTCCTTCCTTTCCCGGGACACCGTGTGCGACGACCGGCACGACGGACTGGTCACCACCACCCTCTCGGAACCGGTCGGCAACAGGAAAATGACCGATGCGGTCACCGGGTCCGTCGTCATTCCCTTTGACGCCTCGCACCTCGAACGCCCTCGGTACCTGCCACCCGGCTACGCCCCGGCAGACAATGTCATTGCCCCGGGAAACCGTTCCGACCCGCCCTACACCCGGGCCCGGACGCCCAGTTGGACGACGACGTACCAGCGGAACCGCGACAAGGGAGGGCAGGCGGGATACGTCAGCATCACGGAAGAGCCCGGCGGGATTCCGCAGACGCACGGAACCGCGATATCCCTCAACGGGCGCCCGGCCCACCTGCAGGAGCGTCCCGGTGGCAGCCGATCCGCCACCTGGGCCGACAAGGGATATGCGGTCACCGTTGAGGCGGGCGATCCCCTTATGGCCCGGGACGAATTCCTGCGGATCGCCGAGGAAATCCACCGATAAATCGAGGGATTGGTGTCAGGCCACGCGCCGCACCCGGCCGCCGACGGCGATGGTGCCGTCCGGGTGGGCGCGGGTGAAGAGCTGGGACGCCGCGCCCTGATGGATCGTCAAGGGGCGGGCCAGTTGGTGGGTGAGGAGCATGGCGGCGGCTCCGGTGGCCTCGTCCTCGGCGATGCCGTCGCCGCGACGCGGGAAGCCGCGGGCGCGGACCACGCCGGCGGGTTCGTCCTGCCAGGCCCAGGCGTAGAGCCAGCCCTCCCCCGGCGGTGGGGCGGGCAGGGCGTCGACCTCGGCGACCGAGGCGAGGCGTTCGGTGCGGCGCGGAGGCACCCATTCCGGGCGGCCTCGGACCCAGGTGAGGTCGTCCTCGAAGCACACCTCGACCTCACCGGCCGGCGGGCGGAGGATGCGCGGCGGCCGGCCCTGTTCGCGCAGGAGCCAGGCCAGGCCGACGAGCGGATACCCGGCGAACGGGAGCCGGACGCTCGGGGCGTGGATGTCGACGGTGCCCCGGTCGGGGTCGTCGAGGAACACGGTTTCGCTGAAGCCGAGCCGGGCGGCGAGGGCGGCGCGTTCGGCGGCGCCGGGGAGCGCCGCCCCGTCCCGCACCACCGCCAGTTCATTGCCCCCGGCGCCGTCCGGCCCGCAGAACACCCGGAGTACGTCGTATGCGGTCATCGGCACATTGAACCGCGGGGCCGGGCGAGACCGCGCGGACCAGGGCCCGGCGCAGGCCGGCGCAGAGCACGCGGGCGCGGGTCGCGGTCGGCGGGAACGACGTCATGGAGCACCCCCAGGAGACGGCTACTTAGGTAAGGTTAACCTAACCAGTGCGCGCGATGGCCTGCGCCGCGCGGGCGACGAAGGGCGAAAAGTGCCGGTCACGGGCGGGATCGAGGGTGGGCCCTTACCTTGACCGGCGCATGACCGTTCCGTGATGTGCGGCGGGCCAATCCGTGATGGGGCCGTTGCGCATGAGAGCGGGATCACTGGACAGGGCGGGCAGAAATAGGTAAGCCTCAGATAAGTTAGGGCCGCCTTAGTGGTGGCTCCGGCCATTGATTACCGTTCCACTGCACCGTTTCTTCGTCCTAGCCCGCTTGGAGCCCCGTATGCGAGCCCTTCGCTCCTCCGCCGTCGCCGCCCTCGCCGCGGCCACGGCCGTCACCGCCGTCGCCGGCTGCGCCGCGAAGAACGACGGCAAGGGAGGCGGGAAGGGCGCGGTCAAGGTGACCGCGACCGACTCCAGCTGCGAGCTGTCCACCAAGGAGTTCCCGGCCGGGCACGTGCAGTTCTCGGTGGAGAACAAGGGCTCCAAGGTCACCGAGGTGTACGTCTACGCCCCGGGCGACCGGATCGTGACCGAGCGGGAGAACATCGGCCCCGGCACCAACGCCGAGATCACCGCGGAGATCAAGGCCGGTTCGTACGAAATAGCCTGCAAGCCGGGCATGAAGGGCGACGGCATCCGGCAGAAGGTGACGGTCAGCGGGAAGAGCGCGGCCGCCAAGCGCGACCCCAAGCTGGACGCCGCGGTCGCCGCGTACCGCCGTTACGTCCAGGAGCAGGCCGACGAGACCCTGCCGAAGGCCCAGAAGTTCGCCGACGCCGTCAAGGCCGGCGATCTGGAGGCCGCGAAGAAGGCCTATGCGCTGTCCCGGATCGGCTGGGAGCGCACCGAGCCGGTCGCCGAGTCGTTCGGCGACATCGACCCCAAGGTCGACGTGCGGGCCGACGGCCTCACCGGCGGCCAGAAGTGGACCGGCTGGCACAAGCTGGAGAAGTCCCTGTGGGAGGAGAAGAAGATCTCCGGGGACGACAAGAAGCTCGCCGACCAGCTGATCACCGACCTCAAGGACTGGCAGAAGCGGGTCGGCAAGGCCGAGATCACCCCGACCAGCATGGCCAACGGCGCCAAGGAACTGCTCGACGAGGTCGCCACCGGCAAGGTCACCGGTGAGGAAGAGCGCTACAGCCACACCGACCTGGTCGACTTCCAGGGCAACGTCGAGGGCGCCGAGAAGGCGTACGAGCTGCTCAAGCCGGTCGTCGCCAAGAACGAGCCGGCGCTGGCCAAGGAGCTGGACAAGCAGTTCGCGGCGATCCGCGCGCTGCTCGACGACCACCGCGACGACAAGGCCGCCGACGGGTTCGTCTCGTACGACACGGTCGGCAAGGGCGACCGCAAGAAGCTCTCGGACGGCGTCAACGCGCTGGCCGAGCCGCTGTCGAAGCTGGCCGCAGCCGTGGCCACCGCCAAGTAGTCCGCCGCCGGGCAGGGGATCAGGATGACGCAGGACGAGGACGGTATGGCAGACAAGACGGACGACGTGACGAAGGCCCCCGAGGCCTCGCAGGGCACCGACGGGCGGGCGCCGTCCCGGCGTTCACTGCTCGGCTGGGGCGGTGCGGGGCTGGCGCTCGGCGCGGTGGCGGCCGGCGGTACGGCCGCGGCGCTGCGGACCGGCAACGACGTCCAGCCGGCCGGCGCGGACGCCACCGCGGGCGCCGCGGTGGCCTTCCACGGCGCGCACCAGGCGGGTATCGCCACCGCCGTCCAGGACCGGCTGCACTTCGCCGCGTTCGACGTCACCACCGACGACCGCGACGAGCTGATCGCCCTGCTCAAGGAGTGGACCAAGGCCGCCGCGCGGATGACGGCCGGTGACGCGGTCGGTGACGGCGCGGTCGGCGGGCTGGCGGAGGCGCCGCCGGACGACACCGGTGAGGCGCTCGGTCTGCCGCCGTCCCGGCTCACCCTGACCTTCGGCATCGGCCCGTCGCTGTTCGAGAAGGACGGCAAGGACCGGTTCGGCATCAAGGACCGGCGGCCCGCGGCGCTGATCGACCTGCCGCAGTTCCCCGGCGACAACCTCGACAAGTCCCGCAGCGGCGGCGACCTGTGCGTCCAGGCGTGCGCGGACGACCCGCAGGTGGCGGTGCACGCCATCCGCAACCTCGCCCGGATCGGCTTCGGCAAGGTCGCCATCCGCTGGTCGCAGCTGGGCTTCGGCAAGACGTCCTCGACGACGCCGGAGGCGCAGACCCCGCGCAACATGTTCGGTTTCAAGGACGGCACCCACAACCTCGCCGGCACCGACACCGCGGCGCTCGACAAGCACGTCTGGGTCGGCGACGGCGACGAGAAGGGCAAGGCCGGCTGGATGGCGGGCGGTTCGTACCTCGTCGCGCGCCGGATACGGATGCACATCGAGACCTGGGACCGCACCTCGCTCAAGGAGCAGGAGGACGTCTTCGGCCGCACCAAGGGCGAAGGCGCACCGGCCGGCCGGAAGCACGAGCGGGACGCCCCGCACCTGAAGTCGATGCTGCCGACCGCGCACGTCCGGCTCGCGCACCCCGACTCCAACGGCGGGGTCCGCATCCTGCGCCGCGGCTACTCCTTCACCGACGGGACGGACGGACTGGGCCGGCTGGACGCCGGACTGTTCTTCCTCGCCTACCAGCGCGACGTGCGGCACGGCTTCGTGCCGCTGCAGCAGAAGCTGTCGCAGAACGACGCGCTCAACGAGTACATCCAGCACGTGGGTTCCGCGGTCTTCGCGGTGCCGCCGGGCGTCCGGAAGGCGGACGACTGGTGGGGCCGGGAGCTGTTCGCCTGACACCGCCGCCACCGGCGAGATCGCCGTCCGGAACGGGCGGCCGTAGCAAAGAAGGGAAGGGACCGGCGTGTTCGGCAATTACCTGATCGGACTGCGCGAGGGGCTGGAGGCCAGCCTCGTCGTCTGCATCCTCATCGCCTATCTGGTCAAGACCGGCCGGCGGGAGGCGCTGCGCCCGGTCTGGCTCGGCATCGCGCTCGCCGTGGTGCTGTCGTTCGCGTTCGGGGCGGCGCTGCAGTTCGGCTCGGAGACCCTGACGTTCAAGGCGCAGGAGGCGCTCGGCGGTTCGCTGTCGATCATCGCCGTGGGCCTGGTGACGTGGATGGTCTTCTGGATGCGGCGCACCGCGCGGCACCTGAAGAAGGAGCTGCACGGCAAGCTGGACGCGGCGCTGCAGATGGGCACCGTGGCCCTGGTGGTCACCGCGTTCCTGTCGGTGGGCCGGGAGGGCCTGGAGACCGCGCTGTTCATCTGGACCGCCGCGCAGTCCGCCAACGACGGCGTACGGCCGCTGGTCGGGGCGCTGCTGGGGCTGGCGACCGCCGTGGTGCTGGGCTGGCTGTTCTACCGCGGTGCGGTGCGGATCAACCTCGCGAAGTTCTTCACCTGGACCGGCGGGATGCTGGTCGTGGTCGCGGCGGGCGTGCTGGCGTACGGCTTCCACGACCTGCAGGAGGCGGCCGTGCTGCCCGGGCTGAGCGCGCAGGCGTTCGACATCAGCGCGCAGATCCCGGCCGACAGCTGGTACGGCACCCTGCTGAAGGGCATCTTCAACTTCCAGCCGGACCCGACCGTCCTCCAGGTCACGGTGTGGGCTCTGTATCTGATCCCCACGCTCGGCTTCTTCCTCGCCCCCGGTAGGGTGGCGCCGAATCGTGCCACCCCGGCGGCCACCCAGTCCGCCCCGGTCGCCCCGAAGGAGCCCGAGCCCCATGACACGCAGGTCGCCGTTCCGGGTGCCCGCAACAGTGACGTCGGCAGCGACGGCGCTGGTGATACTGAGCGGGTGCATGACGGTGCACGGCGAGCGGGAGATGCTGCCGGCGGTGACGAAGGCTGACGGCGCCAAGGCGCTGCAGCGCTTCGCCGCCGGCTTCAACAAGGCCAAGCGGCAGCTCGATCCGGAGCTCAATCCCTCGTTCGAGGGCGGCGCACTGCTCGCCCTCGACCAGGCGGGGATAAAGGCGGCGCACGCGCTGAAGCCGCAGGGCGACCCGGCCTACCCCGCCCTGGCGTTCAAGGACCCGCACTTCACGATCCCCAAGCAGGCGGGCTGGCCGAAGTACTTCATCGCCGACGCGGCCAGCAACCGCAAGGCGGCCGACGGTTCGTACAGCCGCTGGTTCCTGGTGTTCAGCCGCAACGGCATCAAGGAGAAGTGGCGGGCGGTCTACCTGGCGGAGTTCGCCGGCAACAAGGCGCCGGAGCTGAAGACGGACCAGGACGGCTTCGCCGAGGCGGTGCCGGCCGGCGGCAAGTCCGGGCTGGCGGTCGATCCGGGCAAGCTGAGCCGTACGTACGCCGACTACCTCAACACCGGCAAGGGCAGCATCTTCGCGTCCGGGCCGAACACCGACGGCTGGCGGGCCCGGCGCGCGCGGGACACCAACCAGCCGGGCGCCCGCATCCTGTGGGAGGACACCGCGGCCGGCTTCCCGCCGGTGGCGCTGCGGACCACGGACGGCGGCGCGCTGGTGTTCTTCTCGACCTTCTACCACCAGCAGAAGACGGTCTCCGCGGGTTCGGTGATCACGGTCCCGGCCCAGTTGCAGGGCCTGATGGACGGGCCGGTGAAGAAGACCAGCCGGATGGCCTTCACCACGGTCTCCGCGCAGGCGGTGACGGTGCCGGCGAAGGGCTCCGGGGGCAAGATCACGGTGCTGAACCGACGCGAGGCCAAGACGTCGGTCAAGCCGCTGTAGGCCGGCCGGGAGACGGGCGGGCGATACGTACCGCGCGATACCGACAACGCGATACGGACAAGGGGCCGCCGGGAGGTTTCCGGCGGCCCCTTGTCCGTACGGCGGGGGACGTGAAGAACGGTGCGCGGGGCGCGGCGGTCAGCGGCCGATCGGCCAGGCCGCGCTCTCGTGGTAGTGCTCACGGTCGGCGCGCTCGTTGAACTCCGCGCAGGCGTCGGTGAGCGACTCCAGCAGCGTCAGCGGGTCGGGCAGCGGGAGTTCGGGGCCGCGCAGCCAGGTCACCGCGGGCTGTTCGCCGGGGAGGGTCGAGGGCGGCAGGAGGACGTAGCTGCCGCGGCAGTGCCAGCGCAGGCCGGGATGCTCGTCCATGGTCTCGGGGTGGCAGTCCAGCTCACAGGGCCACCACTCGTCCTCGTCGTCCGGGGTGCCGCGGGTGGCGGTGAAGAACAGCATCCGGCCGTCGCCGAAGCCGGCGCCGCTGAGGGTGATCGGGCCGACCTCGATGCCGGCCGCCTCCAGTCGTCCGAGGGCGCTGCGGCCGGCCTCGACGGGGACGTCCAGGACGTCGTGGGCGATGCCGGTGGCGGTGATGAAGTTGGCCTGCGGGAGGGTGCGGACCCAGGCGGCGACCTTGTCGCGGTCGGTGGTGGCGACGGTCTGCCAGCCGAAGGAGATGGGGTGGCGTCCGGGGGTGGGACAGCCGATGCGCTCACAGGAACAGCCGTAGCCGGAGGGGTGCGCCGCCGGGGCGATCGGGAAGCCCGCATCGGCCGCGGCCAGCAGCAGGTCCTCGCGGCCGCGCGCGGCAACCGATCCCGTGTCCGTATCGCCGCCGTCCGATCCGCTCTTCGGCCGACGCAGCCACTGGGAGAACCTGCTCTTGCGTTCCATCTATCCCCTCACTTCGAGCGGTGGTCTGGGATCAATGCTGCCACCATCCTGCGCCCGGGGTGACCGGTGTGCGGATCCGGGGTGAACGGAAGGAGGTCGAATACCGGCATTTCCGGCCATCACCGACAGGTCGCCGCGCGTGCCGGGCGCTCGGCCGGCCGGGTCAGTCCCGCGGCCGCAGACCACGCAATGCCTGGTCGACGAGGGTGTCGACGAAGGCGTGGGTCAATTCGCCGGTGCGCATCAGCCAGCGCTGTGAGAAGGGACTCAGCAGCATCTCGACAGCCACCCGTACGTCGATGTCCGCGGCCACCTCGCCGGCCTCCTGGGCCCGTCGCAGCCGGTTGACGTAGACCTGGGTGCCGGGCTCCATCAGCCGGGCGACGAAGGTGCGGGAGAGCTCCTCGTCGTTCGCGCCGGCCGCGGCGAGGGCGCGGTAGGGGGCCTGGAAGGCGTGGTCGTTGAATTCGTCGGCGGTCGCGCGGAGCACGGTCTTCAGGTCGGCGGCGAGGTCACCGGTGTCCGGGAGGCCCTTCTCGTAGTCCTCGTCGATGCCGGCGGTGAAGGCGTCCAGGAGGACGGCGGCCTTGGAGGGCCACCAGCGGTAGATGGTCTGCTTGCCGACCCCGGCCCGGGAGGCGATGCCCTCGATCGTGAGCTTGTCGTAGCCGACCTCGCCGACCAGCGCGAGCGCGGCGTCGAAGATCGCCTGCCGGGAGCGCTCGCTGCGGCGGGAGGAGTCGGGGGCTTTGGCGCCGGAGCCGGCGGGGGAGGCTGAGGTGTGGGCCATGGGGCGAGTGTAGCGAGGGCTAGGCGAGACGTATCGTCTTGACGAGACGATACGTCTCGGGCATGCTGAAACCCGTTACGCGAGACGGATCGTCTCGCTTTATCGGTGCGACGGAGGAGGAACCCATGAGCAAGGGCAACGGGGACATGCTCGGCGTCGGCGGCACCCGCAGCAAGCTGTCGCGCGGAGCACTGCGCGGCGGCGCCGGCGGCGGCCGGGGCGGCACGGACCGCGGCCGGGCGCAGGCCCAACGGCAGGAGCTGTTGCGCAAGTTCCAGGAACGGGCGACCGGGAAGGGATGAGACCGCCCGGGCCCGGCGTGCTCAGGCGCCGGGCCAGCTGTCGCCCCAGGCGGCGTCCCGGGCCTCGCGGTACTGCGCGCCGTGCCGCTTGGTGACGGTGGTGCGCCGCAGCCCCTCGTCCGTGGTGCACAGGTCGAGGAGGACCTGGCCCTTGCGGAGCTGTGGTTTGCGGACGATCCGGGCGGAGGCGGGCTCGGCCGGGAGGGCGGTCGCGGCGACGTAGGCGAACTTCTCGTCCTCGTACGGGAGCGCGCCGCCCTTGACCTGGCGGTGGAGGGACGAGCGGCTGACCCGGGCGGAGAAGTGGCACCAGTCCTCGCCCACCACGATCGGGCAGGTCCCGGCGTGCGGGCAGGGGGCGACGATCCGCAGGCCGGCCTCGATGAGCTGGTCGCGGGCCTCGCGGATGCGGAGGTAGCCGTCGGGGGTGCCCGGTTCGATCAGGACGACGGCGGTGGCGGTGGCCGCCGCGGCGACCACCGCACGGCGGTCCTCGGGGCGGAGTTCGCCGAGTACGTAGGAGACGGTGACCAGGTCCGTGCCCTCGGGGACGGTCAGGCCCTCGCCGATGGTGCCGCGGCGCCAGGTGGTGTCCGGAAGGATGCCGGCGGCGAGTTCGGCGCCGAGGTCCAGGGCCGGCTGGGCCCAGTCCAGGACGGTGCTGTGGTGCCCCTGCCAGAGGGCGGCGGTGGCCCAGGTCGCGGCACCGGTGCCGCCGCCGATGTCGAGGTGGGTGGCCGGGGACCAGTCCGGGACGCGGACGGCGAAGGCGGTCAGCGCGGCGCGCACCGCCTCGAAGGTGGCCGGCATCCGGTAGGCCGCATAGGCGGCCACGTCCGCGCGGTCGCGCAGGACCGGGGCGTCGGTGGGGGTGCGTCCCCGGTAGTTGGCGATCAGCCGGTCGACGGCCTGCGCGGCCTGCTTGGGCGGCAGACCGTCGAGCAGGCCGGCCAGTGCGGCGCGCAATTCGTCGTGCATCGACGAAATTCTACGTACGTTTTCGGCTGGCCCGCCGTGGGGGCTGGGGTTCTTCCGCCTTCGGCGGGCGTGGGGGTTTGGGCCGGGGGCGCCTGGTGGTGGGGGGGTGCGGGTTCGGCCCTCCGGGCCGCCCCCTCGCGCCGGTGGGGCGCCCCCGCCCTTGTGGGGGTTGATCAAAG
>NZ_JAZBJP010000057.1:0-29798 GCF_036352915.1 Streptomyces bugieae | reverse complement strand
AAGCCGGAGGCGAAGAGGACGAAGCGGTGCGGCGTGGTGCCGGCCGGGGTGGAAGCCGGGCCGGGTGGGCCGTTGCGGGGCCGCCCGCGGTGGGGCGGCCCCTAGGGGTGTCTCCTCGTAGAGGGGTGTCTCCCTGGTGAGGG
Source organism: Streptomyces bugieae (assembly GCF_036352915.1). Taxonomy (NCBI): domain Bacteria; kingdom Bacillati; phylum Actinomycetota; class Actinomycetes; order Kitasatosporales; family Streptomycetaceae; genus Streptomyces; species Streptomyces bugieae. Next base: position 29,655 of record NZ_JAZBJP010000057.1, on the reverse strand, counting down.
GTGTCTCCCTGGTCCGGCGGGGCCGGGAAGGCCGACATGGCCGGGAAGGCCGACGCGACCGGGGAAGCCGACGTGGCCGGGAAGGCCGGCGTCACCACGGCGATCGGCGTGACCGGGGAGACACCCCTGCGCGGTCACTGCGCGCCGGGCATCCGGCTGAGCGAGCGCGGCGGGGCGATCCCGTCCAGCGGAGCCGTCGGGTGGCCGGGGGCGGACGCGTGCGCGGTGGCCCGTGCGAAGGCCGCGGGGCCGCCGGTCAGCGGCAGGCGTGCGGACGTGCGGGACAGGTCGAGGGCGAGGGTGGGCCGGGACGGCGGCGGGTCGATCAGCCCGGCGTCGGTCCCGGCCACGATCAGTGCGAGGCGGTGCCCGGCGGGCACGATGTGGTCGGTGGCGGCCAGGTCGAGGGTGAGGGTGTACGGCTTTCCCGGGGTGAGCGGGCGGCCCTTGTGGGGGTCGGCGTAGTTGCCGAGGTCGGCCCAGCCGCGGCTGAAGACGGTGTGCGCGACCTTCTCGGTGTCGGCGGCGGTCTCCTGGAAGCAGCCGGTGTCCCCCTTGGTGCCGGCGCCCCAACAGGTGCGCCGGTCAAGGGTGGTGATGCCCTCGCCGTCGGCGCCGTAGTTGCGGATGGTGTCCGGCCCGAGGTCCACCAGGACGGCGGAGAGGTGGGCGGTGGAGGTGCTCGGAGTGACGGTGACGGTCACCGAACCCGAGCCGGACAGCCGCAGGGGCGCGCGCAGCGGCCCGGTGCTGAACCCGGCCTTGGCGGGCGTCGGCCGGTCGATGTCGGACGCCCAGTCGGCCTCACTGAGCCGGGGGTCGTCGGTGAAGGTCTCGCTGGTGCCCTGGGGCGCCTTCTGGGTGCCGAGGACACCGACGCCGGGTTGCTGGCCGGCGCGCGGGCGCAGTGTGGTGGCCGTGGTGCCGGGCGCGGGCCACTGCGGGTCGGTGGACCAGACGCCGGGGGAACGCTCGATATCGGCCATCGGGGCGCGGTCGATGCCGTTGTCGTAGCCCAGCAAATAGTGGTCGAACCAGTGGTGCAGGGTCTTGACCCAGTCGCTCCGCCGGTAGTCGAAGGGATCGACGTGGCCGGTCTGCGAGAGCCAGATCTTGCGCGCGACGCCGTGCCGGGCGAGCGCGTCCCACCACTGGCCGGCGTGCCGGGTGCGGACGTTGAGGTCCTGCATGCCGTGCACCAGGAAGACGCTGGCCCGGACCTTGCCGGCGTTGCGGACGTAGTCCCGTTCGGTCCACAGCGCGGTCCAGTCACCGCTGCGCGGGGCCCCGTCGACGAGCTTCTTCTGGACGGCGGCGCATCGTTTCTGCGCGTCCGGGCTGTCGACCGCGTGGGCGAGCGCGTCCGGGCCGGAGTCGTAGAGCGGGGCGCCCTTGGCGAAGTAGTAGTCGTACCAGGAGGAGATGCCGGCGATCGGGACGATGGTTTTCAGCCCCTTGACCCCGGTGGCCGCGACACCGTTGGCGATGGTGGCGTCCCAGCTCTTGCCGATCATGCCGGTGCTGCCGTTGGACCAGTCGGCGGTGACGGGTCTGCCTCCGGTGCGGGCGGTGTAGGCGCGGCCCCGGCCGCCCAGCCAGTCGACGACGGCCTTGGCCGACTGGATGTCGGAGCGGCCGCCGACGTCGACGCAGCCGTCCGAGCGGTTGGTGCCGGCCAGGTCGACGAGGACGGTCGCGTAGCCGCGCGGCACGAAGTAGTTGTCGTAGAAGAGCGGGAACTGGACCGGCCGGCCGTGGGCGTCGTAGGTCTTCTTCTGGCTCTCGTTGCCGCGTCCGCAGCAGGAGTAGTAGGGACTGGCGTCCATGATCACCGGTATTCGGCGGCCCTGCCGGGCAGGTTCGGACGGCCGCACGATGTCGACGGCGACGCGGTCGGTCCGTCCGTCCGCATCGCCGTCGAGGCGGGTGTCGACCCAGACCGACTCGCGTATCGCGTGGTCGTAGGAGTACACGGGTCTGCTCTCGCCGGGCGCCGCCTGCGCGGCGGCCGGCCCGATCAGTGCGGACAGCAGGGCGGCGACGGCCGCCAGCACGAGCGCTGTGAAGGGGATGCGGGGAAACCGCGCAGGATTCGTCACGGGCGGACCGTAGCGCGGCTCAACTCCCGCGCGTAAGGGTGCGGGTGACGACGGCTGTGCGGTCGGTGGCGGCCGGCGCCTCCGGGTGCGTGCGGGACCGGCCGGGGCGCCGGGTCCGGCGGGGCGTACGGCGCCGGACGGGGCGTACGGCGCCGGACGGGGCGTACGGCGCCGGACGGGGCGTACGGCGCCGGACGGGGCAGTTGGTGGTTCATGTCGGTCATGTGTCAGATCCGGCCATGTCCATGACGCCGCCCGGGTTGCTGTCTAGGGTCTGAACCAGAGCCATCCCCCTACGAGTTGGAGGACTCGTGCGTCACAGACTCCTCGTCCCGGGCGCGGCCGCGCTCAGTCTGCTGCTGGCGATCCCGGCCTCCGCGGCTGACTTCACTCCGGGCGCTCCGGGCGTGGGCGACACCTACTACCCCGAGAGCGGAAACGGCGGATACGACGTTTCCCACTACGACCTGCGACTCAAGTACCAGCCGAAGACGGACCTGCTGGAGGGCACGGCGACGCTGCTCGCCACGACCACCCAGGACCTCTCCCGCTTCAACCTGGACTTCGGCCTCAAGGTCAGCGAGATGAGGGTCAACGGCAAGAAGGCCACCTTCGCCACGTCCGGCAAGCACGAGCTGGAGGTCACCCCGGCCACGCCGCTGGAGAAGGGCCGGCAGATCAGCGTCGTCGTGCGCTATGCGGGCAAGCCCTCCGAGCTGAAGATCGACGACTTCACCGCCTGGGCCCGTACGCCCGACGGCGCGGTGATCGCCCAGGAGCCGGACTCCGCCGTGTGGTGGTTCCCGAGCAACGACCACCCCACCGACAAGGCGACCTACGACGTCTCGGTCGCGGTCCCGGACGGCACCCAGGCGCTCAGCAACGGCGTGCTGGCCTCGCAGACCTCCAAGCTCGGCTGGACCCGCTACAACTGGCGCTCGGACAAGCCGCAGGCGACGTATCTGACGACGCTGGCGGTCGGCAAGTTCGACATCACCACCGACACGACCGCCAACGGCCTGCCGGTGATCAACGCCGTCAGCAAGGACCTCGGCGCGAACGAGGGGTCGGCGCGGGCGAGCATCGAGCGCACCACCGAGATCACCGAGTGGCTGGAAAGCGTCTTCGGCCCGTATCCGTTCAACGCGGTCGGCGGCTACGTCCCCAACGTGCCGGCCCGGTACGCCCTGGAGACCCAGACCCGGCCGTTCTACGGCAAGAAGGCCTTCGACAGGGGCACCAACGTCTCGGTCGTGGTGCACGAGCTGGCGCACCAGTGGTACGGCGACAGCGTCTCCCTCAAGGACTGGAAGGACATCTGGATCAACGAGGGCTTCGCCGCCTACAGCCAGTGGCTGTGGTCGGAGAAGGAGGGCGAGGGAACGGCGCAGGAGCTGGCGGACTACGTCTACGCCCAGCACCCGGCCGACGACCCGTTCTGGAAGGTCAAGCCGGGCAACCCGGGCGCGGAGAACCAGTTCGACGCCGCCGTCTACGACCGTGGCGCACTGGCCCTGCAGGCGCTCCGCACCAAGGTCGGCGACAAGGTCTTCTTCGACCTGCTCAAGTCCTGGCCGACCGAGCACAAGTACGGCAACGCCTCGGTGGCCGACTTCGTGACGTTCGCCGAGAAGAAGTCCGGCAAGAAGCTGGCCGGCTTCTTCGACACCTGGCTGTTCCAGCCGTCCAAGCCCGCGGCGGGCGCGGCCAAGCGGTCCCTGGGTGCGCCCCGCGGGCCGGTGGCGCAGCCGAAGTCCTGGAAGCAGATCGCGGCCACGCACGACGCGCACGGGCACTGACGCCCGGCCGCCCGGCGGCCGCCGGGCGCTGAACGGGGCGGAGCCGGGGCCGTCGTCCCCCGGCTCCGCCGCCGCCCGTCGTCCACCGGACGCCGCTACCGGCCCGCCGCCTGCCGCGCCGCCCGCCGGGCGCGGCGGGCGATCGGCATGAAGCGCAACCGCTCCGGAAGGGCCGGTACCACCACGCGCACCACGCGTCCGAAGCGGCGCAGCCGGCGCTCCTGCGCCTCGGTCCACTCCAGGCCGATGGCGCGCCGGGCGTCCGGCGGCATCAGACCGATCGTGACGAACCGTCGGAAGCGCGCGAACCGCGGGCGCAGCCAGGGCCACACCAGCCGGAACAGCAGCCGCAGCCAGCGCGGCCCGCGGTCGGGCACCGGAAGCGGCGGGTCGGGGTCGGTCAACTCCCGTACCACCGTGGTCGCTTCGAGCTCGGTGCCAAGGACCCGGCGGTAGTACGGCCAGAACTCCTCGATGGTCTGCGGCATATCGCGGTCCTGGATGCCCAGCACCCGGCCGACCTGGAGCCATTCCGCGTACAGCTGCCGCTCCTGCGCCGGGGTGAAGGGGCGGCCGAGGTAACGCTGGGCGTGCCGGAAGACGGGGTACCCGGTGGCGTGCACCCAGGCGTAGTTCGCGGGAGTGAGCGCGTGGTACGGCCGGCCGTGCGCGTCGGTACCCTCGATGATGCGGTGCAGCCGGCGCAGCCGGCGACCCTCCTCGGCCGCGCCGTCGCCACCGTAGACCCACAGCTGCAGCGAGACCAGCGACCGCTCGCCACGGCCCCACGGGTCGGTCCGGAAGACGGAGTGGTCGTCCACGCCGGCGCCCACCGCGGGATGTGCGACCTGCATGGTCAGGGCCGGCGGCAGGGTGAGCAGCATGCGGATGTCCCCGGCCAACGACCAGAGGACGCCGCCGGCCGGCGGGGGCTTTGGCTGGTTTTTCTCCGTATTCATGGCATTTCTCATGATACGGCGCCTGCCGGTGACATGGCGGCAGCGGAACCTCTGCCCCTGCCGGGTGTACCCGGCCCTGTCTGTACATCTCATACCTCCCGGACGGTTACCTAGAAGTAATGTCAGCTGGTTGGATGGCGCCGCCGGACCAAATCCCCACCCCCATAGGGAGATTCAGTGTCGAACCCAGCGCCGCGCACGCCGTCCGCAGCGGGCCTTCGGACCGCCGCACTCGCCGCGGTCCTCGCCGCCGCGACCGTGACCGCCGCGTCCCCCACCGCCTCGGCCGCCACCGCTCCCCATCTGAAGGTGCTGAGCTACAACACCTTCCTGATGAGCAAGAACCTCTATCCCAACTGGGGCCAGGACCACCGCGCGCAGGCGATCGCGGCCGCGGACTTCTTCCAGGGCAATGACGTCGTCGTGCTCCAGGAAGCGTTCGACAACTCCTCCTCCGATGCGCTGAAGTCCCGGGCCGCCGGGCAGTATCCGCACCAGACTCCGGTGGTGGGCCGGAGCAAGAACGGCTGGGACGCCACCGGCGGCGCCTACTCGGCCGTCACCCCGGAGGACGGCGGGGTGACCCTGCTGAGCAAGTGGCCGATCCTGCGCAAGGAGCAGTACATCTACCGGGACGCCTGCGGTTCGGACTCCTTCTCCAACAAGGGCTTCGTCTATGCGGTGCTGGACGTCAACGGCACCAAGGTGCACGTCGTCGGCACCCACACCCAGTCCACCGACTCGGGCTGCAAGGCGGGCGAGGCGGCCGCGGACCGCGCCAAGCAGCTCAAGGAGATCGACGCCTTCCTGGACGCCAAGAACATCCCGGCGGACGAGGAGGTCATGGTCGCCGGCGACCTCAACGTCGACTCCCACAGCGCGGAGTACAACGCCCTGCTCAGCAACGGCGATCTGGCCCCGGCCGACAGCCGCACCGGGCACCCGTACTCCTTCGACACCCAGGAGAACTCGATCGCGAAGTACCGCTACCCCGACGACCCCCGCGAGGACCTGGACTACGTGCTGCACCGCAACGGCCATGCCCGGCCCGCCGACTGGCGGAACGAAGTGATCAAGGAGGAGTCGGCGCCCTGGACCGTCTCCAGCTGGGGCAAGGACTACACCTACACCAACCTCAGCGATCACTATCCGCTGATCGGCGGCTGAGCCCGGGCCCTCCCGCGGCCGGCGGGCGAGGAGTCAGTGGTCGTAGACCGTCACCGGTATGCCGCGCCGGGTGAGCCGCTCGGCTATCAGCGGCTCCACCCGGGACCACTTCCCGCCCGCCAGCCCGCAGCCGATCCGCGGCATGTGGACCGACGCACCGAGCTCCGCGGCCTGGTCCGCGACCCGGCCGAGCCCGACGTCGATGGCCTCGTACCGCACCGGGACGCCCTTGCTGCCCGTGCGGATGCCCCGCTGGCCGACGACGTTGGCCACCCACAGCCGCTCGCCGACCTGGACGAACTGGGCGGCGCCCAGCCCGAAGTCGTTGCCCGCGCGCTCGCGGTGCCATCTGCGGTAGGCCGCTTCGGGCTCCGGCCAGCGGCGGGAGAGCGCGAGGACGAAGCCCTTGCCCCAGCCGCCCAGGTCGTTGCAGACATGAGTGATGATCTTGACGCCCTTGCCCTGTGGTGCGGTGGCGTCCCCCTTGACGTAGGAAATCCCCGTGTTCTCGGTCATGTGTTCACAGTAGAGCCGACCACTGACAATCCACCGCGACCGCACGACGGCCGGGCGGGGCACGGGCCCGGCCGCCCGGGCATGCGCGAGGGCGGCCGCGGGGACCTTCCGGCCCGCCGCGACCGCCCTGTCGTACTCAGGCGCCGCTGGTGCGCGACTACTCCGCCGCGTTCAGCTCGCGTTCCTCGGCGATCCGGGCCACCCGGCCGCGGACCCCGAACCAGCCGGCGACCAGCGCGGCGGCGATGACCGGGATCAGCAGCACGGTCTTGCGGCCGACACCGTCGTCGAACCACATCAGCACGATGACGCCGAGCAGGAAGACGATGGTGGCGATGTCCGTGACCGGGGTGCCGGGCAGCCGGAACCGCGGGCGCTCGACCAGCCCCTCCTTCGAGCGGCGCACGAAGACCATGTGGCAGATCATGATCGTGCACCAGGTGCTGATGATGCCCAGCGCCGCGATGTTCAGCACGATCTCGAACGCCTCACCCGGGAGCCAGTAGTTCAGCCCGACACCGAGCACGCACACCGCGGAGGTGAGCATGATGCCGCCGTACGGAACCTGGTTGCGGTTCATCCGGCCGGCGAACTTGGGCGCGGAGCCCGCCATCGACATGGAGCGCAGGATCCGGCCGGTCGAGTACAGACCGGAGTTCAGGCTGGACATGGCCGCGGTCAGCACGACGAGGTTCATCACGTCGCCGGCCGCCGGGACACCGACGTTGGAGAGCACCGTGACGAACGGGCTCTGTCCGGCGGTGTACTTGTTCCACGGCAGCAGCATCGCCAGCAGGATCACCGAGCCGACGTAGAAGACGCCCACCCGCCACATGATGGAGTTGACGGCCTTCGGCACGACCTTCTGCGGCTCACCGGTCTCACCGGCGGTGACGCCGACCAGCTCGACCGCGGAGTAGGCGAAGACCACGCCCTGGAGCACGATCACCACGGGCAGCAGACCGGTCGGGAAGATGCCGCCGTGGTCGGTGATCAGGCTGAGGCCCGGCGAGTGGCCGCCGACCGGGTGGTGGGTGGCCAGCAGGAAGATGCCGATGAACATGAAGACGACCAGCGCGGCGACCTTGATGATCGCGAACCAGAACTCCAGCTCACCGAAGATCTTCACGGAGATCAGGTTCACCGTCAGCACGACCGCCAGCGCGATCAGCGCCATCACCCACTGCGGGATGTCGGTGAACAGGCTCCAGTAGTGCGTGTAGAGCGCGATCGCGGTGATGTCGGCGATACCGGTCGTCGACCAGTTCACGACGTACATCCAGCCGGCGACGTAGGCGCCCTTCTCGCCAAGGAACTCACGGGCGTAGGAGACGAACGACCCGGAGGACGGGCGGTGCAGCACCAGCTCGCCGAGCGCGCGCACCACGAAGAAGGCGAAGAGACCGCAGACCGCGTACGCGACGGCCAGCGCGGGACCGGCGGAGTGCAGACGGCCGCCGGCGCCCAGGAACAGGCCGGTGCCGATCGCGCCGCCGATGGCGATCATGTTGATGTGCCGGCCCTTGAGGCCCTTGCTGTACCCCGCGTCGCCCGCGTCCTGCTGCGAGCCGCTCCCCCCGTCAGGTGACCTGTGGGCTGTCTCGGTGACGGTTTCTGTGCTCACTGCTGGTGCATCTCGCTTTCGGGCAGGCGCTTGAGCGATGGCCAGGTCCCGCGGATCGCGCGGACGGCCGACGGCACACCTTCCCCGAAGAGCGCCCCTCCGTCTGTGGGCAAGATCACAGCGTGTATAGGCCATCCAAGATTTGTCCGTATTTGGCCTGAATTATCCGGCGGCGCATTTTCAAAGACGGGGTCAGTTCGCCCGTTTCGGGACCCCACTCCTCGCCCAGCAACGCAAACTTCTTCACCTGTTCCGTTCGGTTCAGACGCGCGTTCGCCCACAGGACGGCCCGCTCGACCTCCGCCCGCACCTTCGGATGCCCGGCCAGCTCCGGCAGCGTGCCTTCGATGCCGCGCCGCGCCGCCCAGGCGGGCGCCAGCTCCGGATCAAGGACCAGCAGCGCGACCACATATGGCCGACTGTCGCCGTACACCAGCGCCTGCCCGATGAGCGGATGCTCCTTGAGGGCGTTCTCGACCAGCGCGGGCGAGACGTTCTTGCCCGTGGAGGTCACGATCAGTTCCTTCTTGCGGTCGGTCAGCCAGAGGAAGCCGTCCTCGTCGATCCGCCCGACGTCACCGGTCGCGAACCAGCCGTCGGGGCCGGCCGCGGGCTCCACGGTCCCGTCGGCCCGCAGGTACCCCGCGCACACCGTGCGCCCCCGGACCTCGATCTCCCCGTCCTCGGCGGTGCGCAGCTCCACGCCGTCGATCGGGCGGCCGACCGAGCCCAGCCGGAACGCCGCCGGCCCGTTCGCCGTGGCCACGCCGGTCGTCTCGGTGAGCCCCCAGGCGTCCATGATCACGACCCCGAGACCGGCCCAGAACCGCACCACGTCCGGGGGCATCGGCGCGGAGGCACTCGCCGCCCACACCAGCCGGTCGAAGCCGGCAGCCGCCAGCAGCGGATCCAGCACCTCCGCCTCGGCCCGGGCGTAGGCCGCCGCCAGCTCGCCGGACGGCCGCTCCCCGCGCTCCCGGCACGCGACATGGGCCCGGGCGGTCTCCCCCGCCGCCTCGACCGCCGCCCTGCGCTCCTCGGGGAGCCGCCCCAGCGCCGCGCGCACCGAGGCGGCCAGCTTCTCCCAGACCCGCGGAACACCGAAGAACTCCACCGGGTGCAGCTCACGCACGGCGTCCGCGACGGCCGCCGGATCCGCGCACAGACAGACGTGCCCGGCCCGGAACACCGGCAGATACAGCCCCAGCATCCGCTCCGCGATGTGCGCGAAGGGGAGGTAGCAAAGGTGCGCGGCATGCTCCGGCAGCTCCACCACGGCATCCAGCGCCACCGCGTTGAGCAGCACATTGCGGTGACTGACCACCACCCCCTTCGGATTCCCCGTGGTCCCGGAGGTGAAGACAACGGTCAGCGCCTCCCCCGCCTCCCCCTCCCGCCAGACCTCCTCGAACACCTCCGGGTCGCATGCGTACCCATCGGCTCCCCTGGCCGCCAGAGCTGCGTAGGGCAGGTGGCGGGGGTCTGCAGAGCTTGGCGGGGCGACCTTGGCTTGGGACTCCGGCCCGGGTTGCGGGCCCGTCCCGGTTTGCGGGCCCGTCCCAGCGGGATCCGGCGCCTCGACGACCACCAGTTTCTCCAGCCGGGCGGCTTCGTCGTCCAGCAGCGGCTCGCAGCGCGCCACTTCCGACGGCCCCTCGAGTACGGCGAAGCGGGCCCTGCTGTGCCGAGCGATATGGGCGATCTGTTCGGGGGCCGCGGTGCCGTACACCGTCACCGGCACCGCGCCCAGGTGCACCAGCGCCAGGTCGCTGAGCCAGTGCTCGGGGCGGTTGCCCATCATGAGGAGGACGATCTCCCCGCGCCGTACGCCGAGCAAGCGATAACCGACGGCCAGCTCCGCGACCCGATGGCGAACCTCGGCCCAACTCAGGGTGCGCCAACCGACGACGCCACCAGAGGTGTCACGACCGGAGCCACTCACGGCGCCGCAGGCACCCTCTGTGTCGCGGCCAGTCACGGGGGCGCAGTCAGTCACGGGGTCGCGGTCAGTGACGGTGTCGCGGGCACCCCCGCTGTCGCGGCCAGTCACGGCGTCGCGGGCAGTCCCGGTGTCGCGCCAGGACAGCGCCGGCCGCTCGCCGTGGTCCTCGGCGTTGCGCAACAGCAGTGCGGGGAGGGTCAGGTGGCCCGGTTCACCGGGCATGCGCAGGATCGTGGTCAACGCAGGCTCCTCGCTCGGTCCCGTCGCTCGGTCCCGCAGATTCCGCCAGCCTTCAGACTTCCAGCGAACCTTCCTCCCGCTCCCGGCGTCAGAAGATTCCCCAAGGTTTCACAAGAGTGGTGAGACAGCAATACTGTTGAACATGGAGTCCGCCACCGATCTGACGGTCGACGAACTGGCCGCCCGCGCCGGCGTCACCGTCCGCACGATCCGCTTCTACAGCACCCGCGGCCTGCTGCCACCACCGGAGCTCGGCCCCCGCCGGGTCGGCCGCTACGGCCCGGACCACCTCTCGCGGCTCGCCCTCATCGAGGAACTCCAGCACCAGGGCCTCACCCTGTCGGCCATCGAGCGCTACCTGCAGCAGCTGCCGCCCGACCTGAGCGCCCAGGATCTCGCCATCCACCGTGCGCTGGTGGCGAGTTGGGTCCCGGACAAGGCCGAGGACGCCACCCGTGACCAGTTGGAGCGGCGGGTCGGCCGGGAGCTGACCGAGGAGGACCTGGACCGGTTGGCGGCCATGAGCGTGCTCGTACGGACCGAGGACCCGCAGGTCTTCCGCGTCGACCCCGGGCTGCTGCATCTCGGCACCCGCTTGCTGGACGTACCGATCGCGCTGGAGACCATCCTCGCGGCGCGCACCGTCGTCATCGAGCACACCCGCTCGGCGGCCCGCGAGCTGAGCCGGCTGTTCAAGGACGAGGTATGGGGGCCGCACCGGGAGGGCGGGCCGGACGCGGAGGAGATGGCGCGGATGAAGTCGCTCTCGGCCCATATGCAGCCGATGGTGGTGCAGGCACTGGTCACCGCCTTCCAGCGATCGATGAAGCAGGAACTGCGGGAGTGGTTCGGTGCGGAGGGCGCCCCGGGGCGGCGGGAGGGAGTCCCGGAGGAGCCGGAGGAGTGAGCCCAGAAGTGGACCGGGCCGCGGGAGCGACCGACCCCGCGGCGAGGAACGGGCCCACGGGAGCCAGTGGCCGGTCACGCGGGCCGGCCCTCCCTGCACCCCCTACACCCCCTAGCCCCTACACCGCTGAACCATCGCTCCTCCGACGTCGTCCCTTGAACCAGCGCTCCCCCGACGTCGCCCTTTGAGCCATCGCTCCTCCGACGTCGCCCCTCCGGTGCCTTGTGCGCCGACCCTTCGTATTACGGCAACGATTACGGAGAGTTATCTGTTCCGGTGTTCGCTACTTACTGTAATCAAGGGGGCGGAGTAGGCGGAAGGAGAGGGGCGGGCATCGGTCGTGCCCGCCCCTCGGTGCGTCAGTCGCTGAACTTCTCGCCCTTTTCGGCCTTTTCGACCAGCGATGCGGGGGGCGCGAAGCGGTCGCCGTAGGCCGTTTGGAGCTCCCGGGCGCGGGTCACGAAGCCGGGGAGGCCGACGAGGTCCTCGCGGCCCGGGCCGCCCTGGTAGCCATTGATGTACTGGATCACGCCGCCGGTCCAGCCCGGGAAACCGATGCCGAAGATGGAGCCGATGTTGGCGTCGGCGACCGAGGTGAGCACGCCTTCCTCGAAGCAGCGGACGGTGTCCAGGGCTTCGGAGAAGAGCATGCGTTCCTGCATGTCGATGAAGGGGATGGTGGCGCCTTCGCGGGCGAAGTGCTCGCGAAGGCCCGGCCAGAGGCCGGCGCGCCGGCCGTCGTCGCCGTACTCGTAGAAGCCGGCGCCCCCGCTACGGCCGGGGCGGCCGAACTCGTCGACCATCCGGTCGATGACCTCGTCCGCCGGGTGTGGCTGCCAGGTGCCGCCGGCCTCCTCGACGGCCCGCCGGCTCTCCTCGCGGATCTTGCGCGGCAGCGTCAGGGTCAGCTCGTCCATCAGGGACAGCACCTTGGCGGGGTAGCCGGCCTGGGCGGCGGCCTGTTCGACGGAGGCCGGCTCCAGGCCCTCGCCGATCATCGCCACGCCCTCGTTGATGAACTGGCCGATGACGCGGGAGGTGAAGAAGCCGCGCGAGTCGTTGACCACGATCGGCGTCTTCTTGATCTGGCGGACCAGGTCGAAGGCGCGGGCCAGCGCCTCGTCGCCGGTCCGTTCGCCCTTGATGATCTCGACCAGCGGCATCTTGTCGACCGGTGAGAAGAAGTGCAGCCCGATGAAGTCCTGGTCCCGTTCGACGCCTTCGGCGAGGAGCGTGATGGGGAGGGTGGAGGTGTTGGAGCACAGCAGCGCGTCGGGCGCGACGATGTGCTGGATCTCCTTGAACACCTTGTGCTTGAGGGCGACGTCCTCGAAGACCGCCTCGATGACGGCGTCGCAGCCGGCGAGGTCGGCGGGATCGGCGGTGGGTGTGATCCGGGCGAGCAGTTCGTCACGCTTCTGCTCGGTCGTGCGGCCCCGGGAGAGCGCCTTGTCGAGCAGCCCCTCCGAGTACGCCTTGCCCTTCTGCGCGGCCTCCGGGGTGACGTCCTTGAGGACGACCTGGATGCCCGCCTTGGCGCAGGCGTAGGCGATTCCGGCGCCCATCATGCCGGCGCCGAGCACGGCGACCTTCTCGACCGTGCGGGGTGCGATGCCCTTGGGGCGGTTGGCACCGGAGTTGACGGCCTGGAGGTCGAAGAAGAAGGCCTGGATCATGTTCTTGGAGACCTGGCCGGTGACCAGTTCGACGAAGTACCGCGCCTCGATGGTCTGCGCGGTCTCGAAGTCGACCTGGGAGCCCTCGACGGCCGCGGCGAGGATGTTGCGCGGGGCCGGGTACGGAGCGCCGTTGAGCTGCTTCTTGAGGTTGGCGGGGAACGCCGGGAGGTTGGCCGCGAACTTCGGCTGGGCGGGGGTGCCGCCGGGAATGCGGTAGCCCTTGGCGTCCCAGGGCTGCTGGGACTCGGGGTGCTCGTCGATGAAGGCGCGGGCCTTGGTGAGGAGTTCGTCGGGGGTGGCCGCGACGTCGTGGATCAGTCCGGCGTCCCTGGCGCGGGTGGCGTTGTACTGGGTGCCCTGGAGCAGCACCTTGAGCAGGGCGTCGGCGATGCCGAGCAGTCGTACGGTGCGGGTGACGCCGCCGGCGGCGGGCAGCAGGCCGAGGGTGACCTCGGGCAGGCCGATCTTGGTGGCGGGGGTGTCGAGGGCGATGCGGTGGTGGCAGGCCAGCGCGATTTCGTAACCGCCGCCCAGCGCCGCGCCGTTGACGGCGGCGACGACGGGCTTGCCGAGTGTCTCGAGGCGGCGCAGGTCGCGCTTGATGCCGTTGCCTGCCTCGAAGGCCTGCTGGGCCTGGGCGGGGGTGACGGCGATCAGGTCGCGGAGGTCGCCGCCGGCGAAGAAGGTCTTCTTGGCGGAGGTGATGATGATGCCGCGGATGCTGTCCTTCTCGGCCTCCAGGCGGTCGACGGCCGCGGTGAGGGAGGTCTTGAAGGCGTTGTTCATGGTGTTGGCGGACTGGTCGGGGTCGTCCAGGACCAGGGTGACGACGCCGGTCTCGTCCTTTTCCCAGCGGATGGTCGACAAAGCTGCGGGTTCACTCATGGTGCGTACTCCGTGGTGGGTGGGACGAGGGGGTCAGAGGCGCTCGATGACGGTGGCGATGCCCATGCCGCCGCCGACGCAGAGGGTGGCCAGGCCGTAGCGCTTGTCCTGCCGCTCGAGTTCGTCGACGAGGGTGCCGAGGATCATCGCGCCGGTGGCGCCGAGGGGGTGGCCCAGGGCGATGGCGCCGCCGTTGACGTTGACCTTGTCGAGGCTCAGGCCCATGTCCTTGACGAAGCGGAGCACGACGGCGGCGAAGGCCTCGTTGATCTCGACCAGGTCGATGTCGTCGATGGTCAGGCCGGCCTTGGTGAGCGCCTTGCGGCTGGCGGGGGCGGGGCCGGTGAGCATGATCGTCGGTTCGGAGCCGGAGACCGCGGCGGAGAGGATCCGGGCCCGGGGGGTGAGGCCGTAGCGCTCGCCGACCTCCTTGTTGCCGATGGCGACGAGGGCGGCGCCGTCCACGATGCCGGAGGAGTTGCCGGCGTGGTGGACGTGGTCGATCTTCTCGACCCAGTGGTACTTCTGCAGGGCGACCGCGTCGAAGCCGCCGGCGTCCCCGATGGTGGCGAAGGACGGCTTGAGGGAGGCGAGGGAGTCGGCGGTGGTGCCGGGGCGCATGTGCTCGTCGTGGTCGAGGACGACGAGGCCGTTGCGGTCGCGCACGGGGACTACGGACCGGTCGAAGCGGCCGTCCTTCCATGCTGCGGCGGCCCGTTCCTGGGAGAGGGCGGCGAACTCGTCGACGTCGCGCCGGCTGTAGCCCTCGATGGTGGCGATGAGGTCGGCGCCGATGCCCTGGGGGACGAAGCCGGTGTCGAAGTTGGTCATCGGGTCGGCGAACCAGGCGCCGCCGTCGGACGCCATCGGGACCCGCGACATGGATTCGACGCCGCCCGCGAGGACGAGGTCTTCCCAGCCGGAACGGACTTTGGCGGCGGCCATGTTGACGGCTTCGAGGCCGGAGGCACAGAAGCGGTTCTCCTGGACGCCGGCGACGGTGTCGGGCAGGCCGGCGGCGATCGCGGCGATCCGGGCGATGTCGGAGCCCTGGTCGCCGACGGGGCCGACGACGCCGAGGACGATGTCGTCGATCGCGGCCGGGTCGAGGCCGGGGAAGCGGCGGCGTACTTCGTGGAGCAGGCCGACGACCAGGTCGATGGGCTTGGTGCCGTGCAGCGCGCCGTTGGCCTTGCCGCGGCCGCGCGGGGTGCGGATCGCGTCGTATACGTACGCTTCGGAACTCACTGGTAAGCCTTTCCGGGGAGGGTTAGCCGAGCAGGGAGCGGCCGATGATCTCCTTCATGATCTCGGTCGTCCCGCCGTAGATGGTCTGGATGCGGCCGTCGGTGAAGGCCTTGGCGACGCGGTATTCGGTCATGTAGCCGTAGCCGCCGTGGAGTTGGAGGCAGCGGTCGGCGACGCGTTTCTGGAGTTCGGTGGCCCACCACTTGGCCATGGAGGCGTGTACGGCGTCGAGGGTGCCGTCGGAGTGGTCGGCGATGCAGCGGTCGAGGAAGGTGCGGGTGACGGCGCATTCGGTGGCCATCTCGGCGATCTCGAAGCGGATGTGCTGGAGCTTGGCCAGCGGTCGTCCGAATGCCTCGCGTTCCTTGACGTATTGGGTGGTGATCTCCAGGAGGTGTTCGGCGGCGGCGATGCCGGCGACGGCTATGCCCATGCGTTCCTGTGCGAGGTTGGTCATGAGGTGGACGAAGGCGCCGTTGAGCTCGCCGAGGAGGTTGTCCTTGGGGACGCGTACGTCGTGGAAGAACAGTTCGGCGGTGTCCTGGGATTTCTGGCCGATCTTGTCGAGGTTGCGGCCGCGTTCGAAGCCTGGCGTTCCGCGTTCGACGACGAGCAGCGACAGGCCGTGTGCGCCGCCTTCGGGTGTGGTCTTGGCGACGACGATGACGAGGTCGGCGAGGATGCCGTTGGAGATGAACGTCTTGGAGCCGTTCAGCAGCCAGTGGTCGCCCTTGTCCTCGGCGGTGGTGCGGATGCCCTGGAGGTCGGAGCCCGCGCCCGGTTCGGTCATGGCGATGGCGGTGATGATCTCGCCGCGGCAGAAGCCGGGCAGCCAGCGTTGCTTCTGTTCGTCGGTGGCGAGGGAGGTCAGGTAGGGGCCGATGATGTCGTTGTGCAGGCCCAGGGCGAGTCCGGGGGTGCCGGCGCGGGTGAACTCCTCGGCGAGGACGGCGCTGTAGCGGAAGTCGGGGTTGCCTCCGCCGCCGTATTCCTCGGGCACGGCCATGCCCAGCAGGCCCTGTCGGCCGGCGGCGCGCCAGGCGTCCCGGCTGACGATGCCGTCCTTCTCCCACTGTTCGTAGTGGGGCGTCACCTCTTTGGCAAGGAAGGTGCGGACGGTTTCCCGGAAGGCCTCGTGGTCCTCGGTGAAGATCTGGCGCGGCAGTGGGGCGGTCATCTCGGTGGGCCCTCCTCAGAGCCAGTTCTTGACGGTCTCGATGGGCCGGGCGGCCCGGGTGGTGGCCGGGGCGGCCGGTTCCGGGGCGACGGTGCCTTCGGTGGTCGGGGGTGGGTCGGCCGCGTGGCGGAGTGTGGTGGTGGGTTCCATCAGTGGGCCGCGTCCTTCTGTTCGGTGCGGCCCGGGGTGTGGGCGGGGCCTTCGGGGGGTGGGGTGAGGAGGCTGGGGGTCTGCCAGTCGTGAGCGATGTCCTCGGTGTCCGCGCCGGGCCGGGCGGGTGGTGTGCGGACCGTGCCCGGGGTGTGCGAGAAGCGGGGTGCGGGCGCGGGTTGGGTGATGCCGCCGTGGTCGACGAAGGTGCCGCGGGCGGCGAGATGGGGGTGGTGTGGTGCCTCGCGCAGGGAGAGGACCGGCGCGACGCAGGCGTCGGAGTCCTGGAAGACGGTGGTCCATTCGTCCCTGGTGCGGGTCTTGAAGCGGGCCGCGATGGCGGTGCGCAGCTCGTTCCAGGCGGCGAGGTCGTCTCGTGCCGGGGCTTCGTCCTCGATGCCCAGCAGCCGGATGAATTCGCCGTAGAAGCGCTTTTCCAGGGCGCCGACGGCCATGTATCCGCCGTCGGCGGTCCGGTAGGTGCCGTAGAACGGTGTCCCGCCGTCCAGCAGGTTGGCGCCGCGCCGGTCCTGCCAGCCGCCGGCCGCCAGCATGCCGTGGATCATCGCGGTCAGATGGGCGGTGCCGTCGACGATCGCGGCGTCGACGACCTGGCCCCGGCCGTTTTCGGTGCGGGCGTGCTGGAGTGCGGCGAGGACGCCGATGACGAGGTAGAGGGAGCCGCCGGCGTAGTCGCCGAGGAGGTTGGCGGGGAGGGCGGGCGGGCCGTCGGGCGGGCCGATCATTCCCAGGGCGCCGGTGATGGCGATGTAGCCGATGTCGTGGCCGGCGGTGTCGGCGAGCGGGCCCTGCTGGCCCCAGCCGGTCATCCGGCCGTAGACGAGCCGGGGGTTGCGTGCCAGGCATTCCTCGGGGCCGACGCCGAGTCGCTCGGCGACGCCCGGGCGGTAGCCCTCCAGCAGTACGTCGGCGCGTTCGGCCAGGTCGAGGACCTGGGCGACGCCGTGGGGGGTCTTCAGGTCCACGAGCACGGAGCGTTTGTTGCGGTTGGTGATGTCGTAGGCGGGGTCGATGGCCAGCCCGGCGCCCCCGGGGCGGTCGACGCGGACGACGTCGGCGCCGAGGTCGGCCAGGAGCATGGCTGCGAACGGCCCGGGGCCGATGCCCGCGAGCTCGACGACCCGTACGCCGTGGAGCGGGCCGTTGTCTGACTCCGTCATCGCGCCCCATGCCCTTCCGCACTGTGACACTTCTGATGTAACACTCGTGATGTTAAGAACGTGTTCCACTTTCCACAAGACCCCCTTGCCACGTGGCGACCACGCGGAAAGGCCCGTGCCGACGAGGCTCAACTGCCCTCGCCGCCACGGGCCTTTCGCGCGCCTGCTGCCGCTGCGCCGCTATCCCCCGTCGAGCTCGGCGATGAGCTTCTTGGGGGCTATGACGCGGTACGACTCCTCCGCCCAGTCACAGAGCAACTCGGCCGTCGGCGCCCCCTGCTCGTCGAGCGGGATCCGCACCCAGCCGGCCTTGCCCAGGCCGTAGCCCGCCGGCTCGGCGCCGGGCGAGGTCAGGGCATGGGCATGCGCCTCGGGATCCTTCAGCTTGACCGTGACGCCCGGCGGATGGCTGCCGTCATCGACTCCGAGGAAGACGAAGACCTTCTTGTTCACCTTGATGACGCTTTCGCCCCAGGGAAATTCCTCCACCGCCCCGGGCAGTCCGAGCGCGAACGCCCGCACCCGCTTCCGGACCGCCTCCGGACCCGCCGCCTTCGTCATGAGCTCCTCCACGTCCGTTCCCCCGTACGGCACCGCTGCGGCACCGCCCCGGCACCGCGCGTCTCGCGCACGGGCCGACCGACGCATCCCACGCTAACCGCGGGCACTGACAACGGCCCGCGCAGCGCCGGTCGCCCGGCCGACAGAGGGACAATTGCCGCCATGTCTGATCCGCAACTCGCCGCCGCGCTGTTCGGCTTCCATGCCGGTCAGGGACTGCGCCAGTTCACCGAACTGGCCCTGGCGCTGCTGCTGTCCTCGCTGATCGGCCTCGAACGGGAGGCCCGGCAGAAAAGCGCCGGACTGCGCACCCACACGCTGGTCGGTGTGGGCAGCGCGCTGTTCATGGAGGTGTCGATCCACGGCTTCGGGGCGCTGCTGGGAGCCGACGGTGTGGCGTTCGATCCGTCCCGCGTCGCCGCCCAGGTCGTCTCGGGCATCGGCTTCATCGGCGGCGGCCTGATCTTCGTCCGGAAGGACGCCGTCCGCGGGCTGACGACGGCCGCCACCATCTGGCTGACCTGCGCCATCGGCATGGCGTGCGGGGGTGGGCTGCCGCTGCTGGCGATCGGTGCGACCGCGGTGCACTTCCTCATCGTCCGCGGCTTCACGAGAATCTCCGACCGGATCGCGAAGGAGCCCTCCCTCACCCGGGTCGATCTGCGCGTCGCCTATCGCACGCAACGCGGATTGCTGGGGCGGATGTTGGAGATATGCACCGGCCGGGGGTTCCGGGTGACGGACGTCCAGGTGGAGACCGGCGTGGACGAGCGGCGGTTCGCGGCCGAGGTGCTGCTCCGTCTGGAGGGCGCCGCCGCGGCCCATCCCCTGGTGGAGGAGCTGTCCGAGCTGGAGGGGGTGCGCGGGGTGACGCTGGGGCGGCAGGACGACCGTACGGAGTGAACAGGCCGCGGCGGGCCGGTACGGGGCGAGGCCGGTTCAGCCCGGCGTCTCTTCGGCGGCCGGACGCGGTGAGGCGCCCCTGGGGACGCCTGCCCCCGCATCGGGCTGCGGTACGAGGTGGTCGTCGGGCGCCTGACGGTCGAGCAGTCTTCCCAGGCGCTGCGGCACATTGCCGCCCACCAGGAGGATGACGAGCAGTGTCAGCCCGAAGGTGAGCACGGCGAGTGCGCGTCCCAGGGGCATGCCTTCGGCCAGATGGGCTCCGAGGACGGGCGCCACCGCGCCGCCCAGGGCGCCGACGTTGTAGACGAAGCCCAGGGAGGCGGCGCGGTTCGCGGTGGGGAAGTGACCGGCGAGGTATTTCGGCAGGATGCCGGAGATGCCCTGGCTGAGCGCGAGCAGACCGAAGACCAGCACACCGAGGAGGGGCAGGTTGTCGCGGACCGCGAAGACCGGGAAGACGAAGGCGAGCGAGGCCAGCAGGGTGCAGGCGTAGGCGCGCCGGGTCCCGAGCCGGTCGCCGGTGTAGCCCGCGAGCCAGCATCCCGCCATGGTGCCGAAGCCCGCGTAGAACATCACGTCGGTGACCTGTCCGGGCGCGTAGCCGAGGTCGGTCTTGAGGTAGGTGGGCAGCAGGGCCTGGACGGGCCAGCTGTAGAGGAAGGCGCAGAACACGGTCGCCATCAGGGACACGTACAGCAGCCATCCGCGGCGGCCGCCGAGCTGCACGGCGAAGGCGACCAGGCACAGCGCCGCGACACCCGACAGCCAGGGAACGTACCCGGTTCCTGCGGGTGTGAAAACGCAGTACAGGGCGGCCGAGGCGGTCGCGGCGAGGACGGCGTTGAGCCAGCGGCGGCGCCCGGTGAACAACGGCCGGAACGGATGCGGACGTTCCTCTTCGGGGCGCGTAGCGGACGCGCCGATCTCCCGGTGCCAGTCCCCGGCCTCCGGCAGCGATCTGCGCACCCAGAGGGCGACGAGGACGGGCAGTACTCCGATCCAGAACATCCAGCGCCAGCCCCAGTGGGGCACCACCCACTTGTAGAGCTCGGCCGCGACGACGGTGCCGCCCGCGTACCCGGAGATGAGGAACCCGGACGCCCGGTTGCGCCACCGGGTGGGCCAGGTTTCCAGCACGTAGGTCGCACTGGCGCTGTACTCCCCCGCCATGCCCAGGCCGATCACCAGACGGGCGACGAACAGGCTGCTGTAGTCCCAGGCGAAGCCGCAGGCGAAGGTGCCGAGCGAGTAGAGCAGGATGCTGGCGACCATGGCGGCCCTGCGGCCGTAGCGGTCGCCCAGCGCACCGAGGAGCGCGCCGCCCAGCCACCGGGTGATGAACGCACCGGAGATCAGCGAGGCGGCGGTGGCGGTGCTCAGGTGGAACTCGTCGGCGATCTCGGTCAGCACCAGGGTGATCAGGACGAAGTCGAAGCCGTCGAGGAGATAGCCGATCCAGGCGGCGAACATCGCCTTCCACTGCCGTGGCGTGACCTCCTGGTACCAGCGCCGTGTTCCCTGAGGGGCTGGTCCGGGTCGGCGGTCGTCATGGTGATCGTCCAAGGGGCGCGTCGTCACGGCAAACCGGCCTCCTCCTGGAGTCGGCAACGACGGGGAGCGGAGACATGGGACGTCCTACGTCGCCGCGCTCACGGTGAGCGTGGCCCGGCCACCCCACCCTGTCAAGGGTGCGCGCCGCACCCCACCGCCGCACGGCACTTCCGGCCGCCCCGGCCCCAACGGGGAGGCGTCAGGGCCGCGTTGACGGGACGACGGCGACTGCCTAGGGTCCGAACACCAGCTCACCAGGGCGGTCGAGAGGACGCGCAGCATGCAACGGCAGAACACCGAGGGACGGGCCCACGACCTCGTCCTCTACGGGGCGACCGGCTTCGCCGGCGCTCTCACCGCGGCCTATCTGGCCGAGCACGCGCCCCAGGACTGCCGCTGGGCGCTGGCCGGCCGCAATCTCTCCAAGCTGGAGCGTCTGCGGGACCGCCTGGCGGAGATCAACCCGGCCTGCGGTGATCTGCCGTTGCTGCGGGCCGAGAGCGACGACCGGGACGCCGTGCACGCCCTCGCCGCCGACACCCGGGTGCTGGCAACCACGGTGGGCCCGTATCTGCTGCACGGCGAGCCGCTGGTCGCCGCGTGCGCCGCGGCCGGTACCGACTACGTCGACCTCACCGGCGAGCCGGAATTCATCGACCGCATGTTCTTGCGGCACGACGCGACGGCCCGCACCTCGGGCGCGCGCCTGGTCCACGCCGCCGGTTTCGACTCCGTCCCCCACGACCTCGGCGTCCACTACACCGTGGGCCTGCTCCCCGAGGGCGTCCCACTGCGCATCGACGGTTTCGTCCGCACCAACGCGACGTTCTCCGGCGGCACGCTGGCCTCCGCGCTGACCGTCGCCTCGCGGCCGGTCGCCATGGCACGGGCGGCCCGCGAGCGGCAGCGGGCCGAACCCCGGCCGGCCGGGCGCCGGATCCGGGCCCCCTTCGGTCCGCCGCTCAGGAGCGCGGAAACCGGCACGTGGGGCGTGCCGCTGCCGACCCTCGACCCGCAGATCATCGCCCGCTCGGCCGCCGCCCTGGACCGCTACGGCCCGGACTTCCGCTACCGCCACTACGCCGGCGTCCGGCGGCTGCCGATCGCCGTGGGCGGGGCCCTGGGCGCCGGGGCGCTGTGTGCGGCCGCGCAGGTGCCGCCCGCCCGGCGGTGGCTGTCGGGCCGTCTGGAGCCGGGCCAGGGGCCGAGCCCGGAGCGGCGCGCCCGGAGCTGGTTCACGGTGCGGTTCGTCGCCTCCGGTGGCGGCAAGCGCCTGATCACCGAGGTCGCGGGCGGCGACCCCGGTTACGACGAGACGGCGAAGATGCTCGCCGAGTCGGCGCTCAGCCTGGCCTTCGACGATCTGCCGCGGACCGCCGGCCAGGTGACGCCCGCGGTGGCCATGGGGGACGCGCTGACGACGCGGCTCCAGAAGGCGGGTATCACCTTCCGGGTCGTCCGGGAGGGATAGCCGGACCGCCGCCCCGCCAGCAGGAGTTCCGGTGTCAGATGCCGGCCAGGGCGCGGCGGCACAGCGCGTCGGCGGCCCGGGTGGTCTCCGGAATCCGGTAGTCCGGCGCCAGGTGCAGCGTGTGGGCGCAGGCCCGGTCGAGGCTGACCCGGTGTCCCACGGAGACGAAGACCGGTTTGACGCCCGTCTGGGTCCGCAGCGCTCGTCCCACCTCCTCGTCGCCATCCAGGAGCGGAGAGGTGGCGCCCCGCTCCGGGCCCGGAGGGGCGTACCGGAAGGTGAAGGGGTTCTTGGCGACACCGATGGTGGGCAGGCCGGTGAGCACCCCCAGGTGGCTGGCGAGCCCGAAGCGGCGTGGGTGCGCCACCCCGTAGCCGTCACAGATCACCAGGTCGGGAGTGCGGGCCAGGCGGTCCAGTGCGGCGAGCACGGTGGGGATCTCCCGGAAGGCCAGCAACCCCGGCACGTACGGGAAGGAGACCTGGCCGACGGCGGTGGCCTCGTCGACGACGGCGCGGGTACGGGCGTCCAGCGCCACGGCGGCCGCGGCGACGACATCGCGGGCGTCGTCGTAGGCGACGTCCACGCCCACGACCGTGCCCTCGAACCCTGGTTCCGGGCCGGGTTCGTCGAGCAGTACGTAGGGCCGCAGCCGGTCCTGAACCGCGCGGGCCCGGTCCTCGTCCGCCGGCCAGCGCCGCAGTTCCTCGTCGCAGGAGATCGTTCCGGGAGTGTCCATGATGACCGCCACGCTACCGAACGGCTGACCGGCCCGTTCGCCGGGCGGAACGGCGACCGGACGGACTGTCAGTACCCCTCGGTACGGTGAGGAGAGTGGTCGCGGCACCGCACGCCGCCGCCCTCCCCTCCGCCCTCGACACACGTCCCAGACACCAGCAGAGGCCCGCCATGTCCGACGCACTCCACGAGCTCGACGCCACCGATCTCGCCGCCCGGTTACGCCGCCGCGAGCTTTCCGCCCGGGAGGTCGTGCAGGCTCATCTGGACCGGATCGAACAGGTCAATCCCGCCGTCAACGCCGTCGTCACGCTCGATCCCGAGGGCGCCCTGGTCGCCGCCGCCCGAGCTGACGAGCGTCTGGCCCGGGGCGCCGAGGTGCCGCCTCTGCACGGACTGCCGATCGCCTTCAAGGACACCCACCTCACCCGCGGTATGCGCACCACGTTCGGCTCGCCGCTCTTCGCCGACTATGTGCCCGCCGAGGACGACCTGGTGGTCGACCGCCTCCAGCGGGCCGGCGTCATCCGCCTCGGCAAGACCAACGTCCCCGAGTTCGCCGCCGGTTCACACACCTTCAACCCGGTCTTCGGCACCACCCGCAATCCGTACGACACGAGCCGGTCGGCGGGCGGGAGCAGCGGCGGTGCCGCTGCGGCCCTGGCGGCGGGGCTGCAACCCCTCGCCGATGGCAGCGACATGGGTGGCTCGCTGCGCAATCCGGCGTCCTTCTGCAACGTGGTCGGGCTGCGGCCCACCCCGGGGCGGGTGCCTCCCCACCCCGGCGGCAATATCTGGGACACCCTTGCGGTCCCGGGCCCCATGGGGCGGACCGTCTCCGACACCGCGTTGCTGCTGTCCGCGATGGCCGGTCCGGATCCGCGCTGCCCCTTCAGCCTGGAGACCCCCGGCGCGGCGTTCCGGGTGCCGCTCGACCGCGAGCTGCGCGGTCTGCGCGTCGCCTGGTCCCCGGACCTCGGCGGACACGCACCGGCCGACCCGGACGTCCTCGCCGTGCTGGAGCCGCAGTTGAGCGTCCTGGAGGCGCTCGGCTGCCATGTGGAGACGGCGTGCCCGGACCTGGCCGGGGCCGACGAGGCGTTCCGTACGCTGCGGGCGCACAGCTTCGACCTGACGCTGGGCGTGCTGCTCGACGCCGACCGGGAGGCCCTCAGGCCCAGCCTTGCCCGGAACATCGAGCAGGGCCGCCGGCTCACCCCGGCCGATCTCATCACCGCCACGACGGTCCGCAGCCGGCTCCACCTCGGCGCGGTGGACTTCTTCTCCCGCTACGACCTGCTGCTCGCCCCGGTCAGTCAGGTCACGCCGTTCGACGCGGAACTGGAGTACCCGACGGAGGTCGCCGGCCGCCCCACGGAGACGTATCTGGACTGGATGCGCTCGGCCTACCTGATCTCGCTCCTCGGGCTGCCCGCCCTGTCGGTTCCGGCGGGCTTCACGCCCGGTGGCCTTCCCGTGGGCCTGCAGTTCATCGGTGCGCCGAGGGCCGACCTCGCCGTATTGCAGGCCGGCCATGCCTACGAGACCGCGACCCGCCACGGGCGACGGCGCCCGGACCTGCCCACCACCTGAGAGCGAGGAATCCGGCAGTGCATATATTGCAACCATGTTCGTACTGGAACTGACCTATACCGCACCCCTCGAACGCGTCGACGCCGTCCTCGAGGAGCATGTGGCCTGGCTGCAGCAGCAGTACGCGGCCGGGCACTTCATCGCCGCCGGGCGCAAGGTCCCGCGTGACGGCGGCGTGATCCTCGCCGCCGGCGTGGACCGGGCGGCCGTGGAGGGCATCGTGGCCCAGGACCCGTTCACCCTCGCCGGTGTGTGCGAGTACCGCATCACGGAATTCGTGGCGACGACGACCGCCCCGGCCCTGGAGGCGTACCGGGAGCAGCTGCCGACCTGAGGCGGTGACTGGGGGTAACGGGGGTAATGGCGTGGCGGGCACCCGGTAGCGGGCGCCCGGCCCCGCCCGCTACCGGGTGCCCGCCGGCCTGGCGAGAAGGCTAGGAAGACGTGGTAGGCGGCACCGCCGACTTGCCGAGCGGGGCGGCGCCCACCGGTTCGGGCACGCCGGCCACGGGCCAGCGGCCGCCGTTCCGCCAGTACCCCTGGATCTCCTCCAGCTGGCGCCCCTTGGTCTCCGGTGCGGTGACGGTCGCGAAGGCCAGCGCGGCGACGGCGAGCACGCCGAGCGCCGCGAAGGTCCGCGCCGCTCCTGCCCAGGCCATCAGCGACGGGAAGAACTGGGCGATCAGCAGATTGGCGACCAGATCCGCGGTGAGCATCACCGAAGCCCCGGTCGACCGCAGCTGCGCCGGGAACGCCTCACTCGCGTAAACCCAGATCAGCGACCCGAAACCGAAGTTGAAGGCCGCGGTGAACAGCAGGATCGCCCCGAAACCGACCCACGTCATCGTGCCGTGCAGCTCTCCCGAGCCGAAGACCGCGGTCAGCACGCCCAGCATCACGACCATGGTGCCGATGCCGCAGAGCAGCACCACCCGGCGGCCGAGCCGGTCGATGATGAGGATGGCGAGCACGGTGGCGGCCAGTGAGGCGAGCTGGACGAAGGACGGCAGCAGGAAGTTCTGCCCGTTGCCGGTGAAGCCCATCTCCTCGAAGATCTGCGGGCTGTAGTACGTCACGGCGTTGATGCCGGTGATCTGACAGAAGAACCCCAGCCCGATGACGAAGAGCGCCGCGCGGGCATAGGGCTTGCGCAACAGGGAACGCGCCGATCCGCCGCTCTCCTCGGCGAGCGCGGCACCGACGGCCGCGACCTCCGCGTGAGGATCGACGTCCGGGTCGGTCATGGCCATCACTTCGACGGCCCGTTCCGTGCGCCCTTTGAGGACGTACCACCGCGGGGTGTCCGGCAACCGGAACAGCGGAATCAGGACGAGCGCGGCAGGGATCGCGGAGAGACCGAGCATCCAGCGCCAGTGCCCGCCACCGGACAGGCCCCAGTTGACGAAGTACGTGAGGACGATGCCGGCGACCGTGGCCACTTGATAGGCGGCGACGGAGGCGCCCCGGATACGGGCCGGGGTGGATTCGGCGATGTAGAGCGGCGCGGCGACGATCGAGATCCCGATGGCGACGCCGAGCAGGAAACGGACGACGTCCAGCACGACGACGTTGGGCGCGGCGGCGGAGAGCGCGACGAACACCGCGTACGAGCCGGCGACGATCAGCATCGCCGCCTTTCGCCCCAACGCGTCGGCGAGCTTGCCGCCGATCAGTGCTCCCACGATGGAGCCGAACACCAAGATGCTGTTGACCAGCCCTTTTTCGGTTTCGGTGAGGTGGAAGTCCTTGCTCAGGAACACCAGGGCACCGGAGATGCTGCCGGTGTCGTAGCCGTAGATGACGCCAACGATGGCGCCGGTGAGCGCGAACAGCCTGCCGGTGCGACCGGAAGTCCCGGCGGACGGCGGCGGAGGCGTCGCGGAGATCGTGGCAGTGGACATGGGGAGTCCTTTGTGCGGCGGGGCGGCCTTGCTGCGTGAGTGAGTGCGTCAGCGCGTGCGTCAGCGATTGCGTCAGTGATTGATCATGCGAGTATTTGACGCTCTTCGCGCAACTGTCAACACCCACGTTTCGCCTCAGAACCTCACAGCGCGGCACAGCCATCCCCCTCGCACCCCCCTCATCCTCTGGCGCAGCCACCCATTCGAGGGATGGATCGCTGGAGCGATGTTGCGTACAGTCGATTGCAGCAGGCGAGAAAGTTGCAGTTTCGAGCAATCCGATCGCAGAGTATCCAGCCGAGGCCGGAGGGAACCGGCCGCAACGGAGCAAGACCGCTTCACACATCACGGGAGGGTGGGCCATGAGCGAGACCTCGTACATGGAGCAGGAGCTGCACAGCCAGCCGGAGACCTGGCGGCAGGCCGCACGAATCGGAGCGGCCGCCGGCCCGCTGCCGAAGGCCGGGCAACGAGTGGCCGTCATCGGCTGCGGCACCTCATGGTTCATGGCGCAGTCGTACGCGGCGTTGCGCGAGAGCGCCGGCTTGGGCGTGACGGACCCATTCGCCGCTTCCGAGGCCTTCCTCGGCGGCGACCGCGGCTATGACGCGGTGGTGGCGATCACCCGCTCGGGCACCACGACCGAAGTACTGCGGGTACTCGACGCGGTCCAGGGACGTATTCCAACGGTGACGATCCTCGGCGACCCCGAGACGCCGGCCGTGGCTCTGTCCGACGAAACGGTCGAGCTTCCGTTCGCCGACGAGAAGTCGGTGGTGCAGACCCGCTTCGCGACCACGGCGCTGACGCTGCTGCGCGCACATCTGGGCGAGGACGTCTCCCGGGCCGTGACCGACGCGGAAGAGGCCCTGGCCGCAATGGTCGAGAAGGAATGGGTGGACGCCGAGCAGTTCACCTTCCTCGGCACGGGCTGGACGTTCGGGCTGGCCAACGAGGCGGCCCTCAAGATGCGGGAGGCCTCGCAGAGCTGGACGGAGTCCTACCCCGCCATGGAGTACCGCCACGGCCCCATCTCGATAGCCGCGCCCGGTCGGGTGACCTGGCTGTTCGGCGAGGCCCCGGAGGGGCTGGAGGCCGATGTGGTGCGGACGGGTGCGCGTTTCGTGCGCCATACGCGCGATCCGCTGGCGGATCTGGTCCTGGTCCAGCGCGTGGCGCTGGAGCGTGCCCGGGCCCGTGGCCTGGACCCGGACAACCCGCGCAGCCTGACCCGTTCGGTGATGCTCGGGGCCCCGGCCGCCTCATAGCCCGCCGCTCCTCCGCGCCACCCTCCCTTCCCTCCCCATCTCACCTGCTCTGCAAGGGAGTTCACATCCCATGCCCCTGGTCCCCACCTCGTCACTGATCGACGCCGCACGTGAGGCGCACGTCGGTGCAGCGGCCTTCAACGTCATCCATTTGGAAACCGCCGAGGCACTCGTCACGGCCGCCGAACGCACCGGCATTCCGCTGATCCTGCAGATCAGCGAGAACTGCATCCGCTACCACGGCAGCCTGCTCCCCATCACCCGCGCCACGCTGGCCCTTGCCGAGGGCTCCAGCGCCCGGATCGCGGTCCATCTCGACCACATCACCGATGCCGAACTGGTCCGCGAGGGCATCACCGCAGGGGTCGGTTCGGTCATGGTGGATGCTTCCGCCCTTCCCTACGAGGAGAACGTCGCCACCACCGCCGAACTCACCTCCTGGTGCCACGACCGTGGGGCCTATGTCGAGGCGGAGCTCGGCGAGGTGGGCGGCAAGGACGGCGTACACGCGCCGGGCGTGCGCACGGATCCGGACGAGGCATTGGCATTCGTCAGCGCGACCGGCGTGGATGCCCTCGCCGTGGCCGTGGGCTCGTCCCATGCGATGCACGAGCGCACGGCCGTCCTGGACAAGGAGCTCATCGCGGCGCTCCGTGCCACGTTGCCGGTGCCGCTGGTCCTGCACGGGTCCTCCGGCGTGCCGGACGACGAGTTGCGCCGGGCCATCGCCGCCGGAATGACGAAGATCAATATCTCCACCCATCTGGTCTCCGTCTTCACCCAGTCGATACGCGGGACGCTGGACGCGAACCCGTCACTGGTCGACTCCCGGAAGTACGTCAAGCCGGCCCGGGAGGCCGTGGCCGAAGAGGCCGCACGACTGCTGGGCGTGCTGGCCACTCCGGCGACGGTGCCGGGGCAGTACGCGGCCCAGGCGCCGGCGCGCGGCTGAGCACCGGCCCGCGGCTCAGCGGGGCCAGACATGCAAGGAGGTAAGGAGGCAAGGAGGCAAGGAGGCAAGGAGGCAAGGAGGCAAGGAGGCAAGGAGACGGTGCCACATAGAGAGATAGAGAGAAAGAGAGGAGGCGGACGGAGAAGAGAGGGAGGAGAAGAGCAAGAGATGCGGCGAACGAGGGGGCCGACCGGGCGTCATCGTGGTCGATTGAAACGAATTAGGCTCGCGCTATGAAGCGCCATGAACGGATGAACGCACTGCTCGAGCTGCTCGGTGAGCGGGGTCGGGTGGATGTCGAGGAGGCAGCGACCGCACTGGAGGTCTCGGCCGCCACGATGCGGCGCGACATGGATGCTCTCGCCGAGCAGCAGTTGCTGACCCGCACCCGGGGTGGGGCAGTGCTCAGCTCCGTGGCGTACGACCTGCCGATCCGCTACAAGCATGCGCACCGGTCGGCGGAGAAGGAAGCGGTGGCACAGGCTGCGGCGAAGCTGGTCGAGCGTGGTGATGTGGTCGGGCTGAGTGGTGGCACCACGACCACGGCGATCGCCCGGGTGCTCGCCACACGTCCGGACTTCGCGGAGGCGGGCCCGCAGCCGCATCTGACGATCGTCACCAATTCGCTGAACATCGCCAATGAGCTGGCCGTGCGGCCGCAGATCAAGATTGTGCTCACTGGCGGGGTGGCGCACTCGCGGTCGTTCGAACTGGTCGGGCCCTTCAGCGAGTTGGTGCTCCAGCAGATCTCGATCGATATCGCGTTCATCGGGGCGAACGGCATGGACCCGGTGATGGGGGCCACCGTTCACGACGAGGCCGAGGCCCGGGTCAACCGCCTCATGGCGGAGCGCGCCCGGCGTGCGGTGATCGTCGCGGACTCATCGAAGATCGGCGAACGGTGCTTCGCCCGGGTCGGTGACACGGACGTCTTTGACACCTTCATCACGGATGCGAGCGCCAAGGAAGCCACTCGCCGGGAGTTCGCAGACCGAGGGCTGCGGGTGGTGACGGCACGCCCGCCCGTGACCGAGCGAGTGAGTGAGAGTGAGTGAGTAGGTAGGTAGTTGGTAGGTAGTGCGAGCGGGTGGCGAGGTTGATTGCCTCTCGTTGGGTTGCCTCTCGTTGGGTGGGGGTGGGG
>NZ_JAZBJP010000056.1:0-31681 GCF_036352915.1 Streptomyces bugieae | reverse complement strand
CCCGTGCGTGGGGTGCTTGATCAGCGTGAGCCGGCCGTAGCGGGCCATCGTCTCGGCGACGTCGACGAGCAGCGCGTGCGGCACCGGATACCGGGAGTACTGCACCAGCGCGTCCACGACCTGCTCGTCTCGTTCGCCGGGCTGTGGGTGCTCTACGAGGTGCAGCCGCTGCCGATGTCCGACATAGCGGTCTACCGGGCCGAGGGGGAGGCCGCCGCGAGTGGCGGTGATCTCTACGGCTTCACGGTCACCAAGTGGGACCTCCCGGCCACCTACCCGCCCTTCGCCGCTCTCCTCTTCATCCCGACGACCTGGCTCTCCCTCGGCACCCTCAAGATCGTCTGCGTGCTCGTCAACGCCGGGCTGCTCGCCCTGCTGATCCACCTCTCCTGCCAGGCCGCCGGCGTGCGCCGGGCCGCGCACACCCTGCCGGCCGTCCTGGCCGCCACCGCGCTCGGCCTCTGGCTCGAACCGGTCTTCCAGACGTTCGTCTTCGGCCAGGTCAACCTCGCCCTGACCTGCCTCGTCCTCTGGGACCTCGCCCGCCCGGACGGCGCCCGCGGCAAGGGGTTCGCCACCGGCATCGCGGCGGGCATCAAGCTCACCCCCGCGATCTTCGCCGTCTACCTCCTCATCACCGGCCGGGTGAAGGCCGCCTTCACCGCCCTCGCCGGGTTCCTGGTCTCGGTGCTGCTGGGCTGGCTGGTGCTGCCGGACGCCAGCGTCGAGTTCTGGACCCGGCGGATGTTCGAGACCGACCGGGTAGGCAAGGTCTGGATCGTCGACAACCAGTCCCTCCAGGGCCTGATCAGCCGCGTTCTGCACAACCCCGCACCGGGGCTGCTGTGGGCGGTGCCGGCGCTGCTGACCGCGGCCGCCGGGCTCTACGCCGCACGCCGGGTCTATCTGCGCCGCGGCCTCGACATCTGGGGCGTGCTGTGTACGGCCGTGACGGCGCTGCTGGTCTCGCCGATCAGCTGGTCGCACCACTGGGTCTGGTGCGTACCGCTGCTGATCGGCCTCGCCGCCCGCGTCCGGCGCCACCCCTGGCGGCGCGCCCTGCTGGCCGCCGTCACCCTCGCCTTCACGGCCCGCACGATGTGGATCGTGCCGCACCCCGGCGACCTGGATCTGCACTTCTCCTGGTGGCAGCAGCCGTTCGCCGCGCCGTACCCCCTGCTCGGGCTGGCGCTGCCGGCCGCCCTGATCTGGTGGACCCGGCGTACGGCGAGCGCGCCGGGAGAGCCGGGGAAGCCCGGGGTGTCCGCGCCCCGCCGCATCCCGTCCCCGCGCACCGACCAGGACCTGACCGCCCGGACCCGCACCGCGTGAGCCCGGGCCGGGCGGCCGTCCCCGGGAATGCCTGACGGGTCCGCCGCCGGGCGCTGCCTACCCGTCCCCGCCCCCCGCCACTGCGGCCTACGCGTCCTCGTCCGCCGCCAGCAGTTCGTCCGCGTCGACGATCCGGTACGCGTAGCCCTGCTCGGCCAGGAAGCGCTGGCGGTGGGCGGCGAAGTCCTGGTCGATGGTGTCGCGGGCGACGACGGAGTAGAAGCGCGCCTCGTGGCCGTCGGCCTTCGGGCGGAGCACCCGGCCGAGCCGCTGGGCCTCCTCCTGGCGGGAGCCGAAGGTGCCCGACACCTGGATCGCGACGGTCGCCTCGGGCAGGTCGATGGAGAAGTTCGCGACCTTCGAGACGACCAGTACGGAGATCTCGCCCTGCCGGAACGCGTCGAAGAGCTTCTCCCGCTGCGCGTTGGTGGTCTCGCCCTTGATCACCGGGGCGTTCAGGTGCTCGCCCAGTTCGTCCAGCTGGTCGATGTACTGCCCGATGACCAGGGTCTGGTCGCCCTGGTGGCGGCGGACCAGGGCCTCGGTCACGTACTGCTTGCTGGCCGTGGTGGCGCAGAAGCGGTACTTCTCCTCGGTCTCGGCGGTGGCGTACGCCAGCCGTTCCGTCTCGGTGAGGTTGACCCGTACCTCGACGCAGTCGGCCGGGGCGATGTAGCCCTGCGCCTCGATCTCCTTCCAGGGGGCGTCGAACCGCTTCGGGCCGATCAGGGAGAAGACGTCCGACTCCCGGCCGTCCTCGCGCACCAGCGTCGCGGTCAGTCCCAGCCGGCGCCGCGCCTGCAGGTCGGCGGTGAACTTGAAGACCGGCGCGGGCAGCAGGTGCACCTCGTCGTAGACGATCAGGCCCCAGTCCCGGGAGTCGAACAGCTCCAGGTGCGGGTAGACGCCCTTCCGCTTGGTCGTCAGCACCTGGTACGTGGCGATGGTGACCGGCCGGATCTCCTTCCGCGTCCCGCTGTACTCGCCGATCTCGTCCTCGGTCAGCGAGGTGCGCCGGACCAGTTCGTGCTTCCACTGCCGCGCCGAGACCGTATTGGTCACGAGGATGAGCGTGGTGGCCTTGGCCTGTGCCATGGCGCCCGCCCCGACCAGCGTCTTGCCCGCGCCGCACGGCAGGACGACGACGCCCGAGCCGCCGTGCCAGAAGCCCTCGACGGCCTGCTGCTGGTACGGCCGCAGCGCCCAGCCGTCCTCGCGCAGCTCGATCGGGTGCGCCTCACCGTCGACGTAACCGGCGAGGTCCTCGGCGGGCCAGCCCAGCTTGAGCAGCGTCTGCTTGATCTGGCCGCGCTCGGAGGGGTGGACGACCACGCTGTCCGGGTCCAGCCGGGCGCCGACCAGCGGCTGCACCTTCTTGGAGCGGAGGATCTCCTCCAGCACCGGGCGGTCGGTGGTGGTCAGCACCAGCCCGTGCGTGGGGTGCTTGATCAGCGTGAGCCGGCCGTAGCGGGCCATCGTCTCGGCGACGTCGACGAGCAGCGCGTGCGGCACCGGATACCGGGAGTACTGCACCAGCGCGTCCACGACCTGCTCGGCGTCGTGCCCGGCGGCCCGCGCGTTCCAGAGCCCCAGCGGCGTCACCCGGTACGTGTGGATGTGCTCCGGCGCCCGCTCCAGCTCGGCGAAGGGCGCGATGGCCCGCCGGCAGGCGTCCGCCAGCTCGTGGTCCACCTCCAGCAGCAGCGTCTTGTCGCTCTGGACGATGAGGGGTCCGTTCACGCGCCTCGCCCTTTCCGTTCGGTGTGCGGCCCGGGACGGGAGCGTCCGGTACGGCCAAATCTCCAGTGTGCCCCATCGGCGGGGAAGCGAGGGAGGGCCGGAGCGGCCCGGGGCGGCACGGTGACGCGGCGGCGCGGCGGCGCTCCGGCCGGGCGGCGCCACAAGGCGGTGCCACGAGGTGGCGCCCGGCCTCGTCGTACCGCGGCTCACACCACGTCGTCCGCCAGTTCCGCGACCCCGGTGATCCGGTGCAGCGGATAGGTGCGCACCTCGTCGGCGGTGTGGTCGTACGCCGTCACGAAGCCGCCCTCCACCCGTACCGGGGCGATCACCCGCTGGCTGGCCGCGCCGTCCGCGTTGACGTAGCCGATCCACAGGGCCGAGCTGGTCAGCACCGCGGCCTGCATGGTGGCGAGGGTCTCGGCGGAGGTGGTGCGCGGGAACGTGCCGGGGGCCGGGGCGGGGGCGTGCACCGGCTTGCGTTCCGCCGTGGCGGCGAGGTCGCCGGCGCGGATGGCGCGCACCGCCGCCTCCAGGAGGGTGCGGTCGGGCGACGGCGGGCCGTCCGGGACGGGGGCCGGGGCGGTGCGCGGCGGGGTGCGGTACGAGTCGGCGCGGGCGATCAGCACGTCGCCGGCGGCGGACTCGGCGGCCGGGGCGTAGCCCATCGCCCGCAGTCCGTCGAGGAGTTGCTCGGGTGCGGTCTGGGCGGCGAGCACGGTCGGGGCGAGCCGGCGCAGGCGGAGCCCGGCGGCGCGCCGGTCGGCGAGGATCTCGGAGAGCAGCGCGTCGTCGTCGCAGCGGACGTAGGCGGCGGCCGCGCCGATCCGCAGCCGGCCGTGCTTACGGGCCACGTCGTCGACGAGGTAGGCGAGCGGCTGGGGGACCGGCGTACGGGAGTGGTTACTGAGGAAGTCCTTCAGTTCGGCGGCGGACCGGCCGGCGTCGAGGGCGCGGCGGACCGAGGCCGGGGTGAAGCGGTAGACCGTGGCGCCGCCCTTGGACTCGATGTCCGCGAGGACGTCCAGCGCCTCGGCGAGCGGGCGCTGCAGGGGGCCGGGGGCGACCGCGGTCAGGTCCGCCTGGAGGAGGACGTGGTCGAGGGGTTCGGGGAGGAGGGGGGCGAGCAGGGCGGCGGCGCGGGTCGCCGCGGCAGCGGCCTCGGCCCCGGATGCCACCCCGTTCCCGGATGTACCGCCGTCCCCGGATGTCGCCTCGTCCCCGGACGGCACCCCGTCCCCGCCTGCCGCCTGCTCCGCGCCGATCAGGACCCGGCCGTGGGCGGCGAGCGCGCCGCGCCCGGTGACGCCCAGCAACTCGGCCTCCTCCAGGGCCCATTGGGCCAGGCGCGAGCGGAGGTCGTCGGTGCCGGCGGACCCGGGCTCGGCGGCCCCGGCCGCCGCCGATGCCGCAGTGCTGCCCGCCGCCGGTCCCGCGGCGCCGCCCGCGGTCGATGCCGCGGCGCCGCCCGCCGTCGGACCGGCTCCGCGCAGCGGACGTTCCCAGCGCAGCCGGGACAGCACCGTCGACGCCGGTACGGACGTACCGGGCGGCAGCGTGGCGAGCAGGGTGAGGGCGCGGCGGCGGACCTCGGGGGCCGGGGAGCGGTCCAGGTGCGGTCCGAGGGCGGCGAGTGCGCGGCCCTTCGCGTCGGCGGTGCCGACCACGCCCGAGGTGCGGGTCGCGGCCAGCCAGCCGGCCGCCAGCACCGCCCACCGCTCGTGATCGGGCAGCTGCCGCCACTCCTCGGCGGCCGGGGTGGCGGCGTACCGCTCGTCGGCCTCGCCGTCGGAGGCGATCAGCCCGGCCGCGTAGGCGAGTTCGAGCCAGAAGGCGGCGAGCCGTTCGGTGGTGTCCAGGGCGGTGGCGGTGCGCTTGAGATCGCGCACGCTCATCCCGCCGGCGCGCAGCACGGCCGGGCCGCCCAGGTCCCACTCCTTGAGCAGCTCCTCGACGGTCGCCAGGGCGGTGAACGCCTGGCTCGCCGCGGCGTTGTCCACAAGCTGTGGATCACGTTCCGTCGTGGGCGTGAGCGCCGGCGGCAGCGGCTCCGGGGCGTGGTGCGCGCGCCCGCCGCGCAGATGGAGCGCCGCCTCCCGCGACAGGACGACGTTGCGGGCGCCCGCCGGGAGCAGCAGACCGCGGTCGAGCAGCCACTGCAGATGGGGAGCCGGGCGGTCGGTGACCGCGCCGTACGGCGGGCCCCACAGCAGCTTGTCGAGGACGGCGACGGACTCGGCCGGCGCGGTGTCCAGCAGCGCCGCCATCCGCTCCCGGTCGCGGAACAGCCCGGTCAGCGCGGCGACCGCGGAGACCGGGTCGTGGGTGGTGGGCAGCCCGGCCGCGGCCAGGATCTCCTGCAGCCGGCCGGGCGACATCCCGGCGGCGGCCTCGGCGACGGTCGGGCCCAGTCCGGTCGGTGAGGGCCGCGTGGCGCCGGGCGCCAGCAGCTCCCGGGCCGTGCGCACCAGCCGCAGCCGGTCGTCCGGCCCCCACACCAGGGCCTGCCCGCGCAGCTCGGCGACGGCCCCCGGCAGCGCGGCGGCCACCGCCTCGTCCCCGGCGTCCCCGCCCATCAGCGCGCCCAGCGTGTCGTACGGGCACGGGTCGGGTGCCACCGCCAGCGCCTCGGCGGTCTGCAGCGCGAACCGGTCGAGCCGCTCCACCGCACGCACCACCGATGCCCGGGTCCCGGCCCGGGTCGCCAGCTGGGTGACGTCGCCCGGCACCGGGCTGAGCAGATCGGGCCGTGCCCGCAGCAGCCCGACGAGCCCGCCGTCACTACGGGTCCGCAGCTCCTCGGCGAGGGTCCGGGGGGTATCGGTGGTCATTCGTACAACGTTAGCGGGGGGAACGGGGGAGGGGCAGGGAGCGGCGGCGGGTACCGGAGGATCCGGCGCCGGGCGGCTCGCGGCGGATCCGCCGGCGCCCCGCCGCCGCTCCGGGCCGGGCGGCGGCCGGCGCGGTACCGTCGGGGCAGCAACCAGCGGACGCCGCAGGGGATTTCGTGGGGATCGAGAGTGAGCAGCTCGTCTTTGACTATCTGAGCCGGGTCGGTGACCTGGCCCAGCAGCGGGGCCTGCCCCCGGCCGCGCGGATGCGGCTGGTGTCGGGGCTCCGGACGCAGATCGAGGCGCAGAGGGCCGACTCGGTGGTGGGCACCAAGCGGCTGCTGGCCCGGCTGGGGACGCCGGAGGCGCTGGTCGAGGCGGCCGGCGGCACCCCGGCGGCGGCCGGGACCCCGCAGCCGGACCCGGCCCCGCCCGCCCGGCCCGCCGCCCGCGACCGGCTCGGCGCCCTGACGGCCTGGCGCGACGGGCTGCTCGCCAAGGCGGCGCCGAAGGAGCGGGCGGCGAAGGAGCGGGCGGCGGAGGGGGCCGGCGCGGCGAACGGTGACGGGAGGGCGACCGGCGGTGGCGCGCCCCGGAACGGCGACCGGCCGGGGTCCGGCAGGTGGGGCCTCTTCACCAAGGGGGCGGGGCTCGGCAAGGGACCGGCGTCCGGCAAGGTGCCGGGCCCGCGCGCCGGTGAGCCGGAGTCCGCGCCGTCCGTCGGGCTGCCGCCGCACCTCGCCGGCGCGGACGAGCTGGGTGACGCGCAGGACGCGCCCGACTGGTGGCGGGTGGAGCCCGGGCCGTACGGGCCGGGGGACACCGTGCCCGGTTTCGTGGGCGGCATCGAGATCCCGGAGATGTGGCAGCACCCGAAGGGCGACCCCGCCGGGCGGCCGCCGTCGCTGCGGAAGGACGGCACGGAGGCGGACGACGACGCGGACGGGGAGACCGCCCGGGGCCGTGCGCAAGGCGGTGCGGACGGCGGCACGGACGAGGGCGCGGGCGACGACGGGGAGGCGGTGGAGGCCGTCCGGCCGGTGCCGCTGCGGGCCTGGCTCAGTCCGGTGCCGGCGCTGGCGGTGGTCCTCCTGGTGGCCGGGGCGGTGCTGGGGTCGTGGCTCGCGCTGGGAGGCGGCTGGGCACTCGCCTACGTGTCGCGGCGGCTCAGCCCGGCCGAGGCCAAGTTCGCGGCGCTCGGGGTGCCCGGGACCGTCGTCGGCGGTCTGCTGGTGTGGCTGTGGGGCCGGTTCGACGGGCGGTGGGGCGAGCCGATCGCGCAGGGCCGGCTGGGCCAGGAGCTGATGGCTGCGCTGCCGGGTGTGGTGCGGGTCGCGGCGGTCGCCTCGGCGCTGTTCCTGCTGTGGCGGATGCGGCGGGCGGCCCGGTAGAGAGGCGCCGCTCTTGCTAAGGCGATGCCCCCGGGCGGCGGCCCGCCGGCCAGGCCCCTCGGGGACCCACCCGCCGGGCCCGCCCCGCCCCGCCCGTCACTTCTTCGCGAGCCGCTGCCGCACCTCGTCCAGGATCTTGTCGGCCGCCGTGTAGCCGATGCCCTGGATCCACAGCTGGTCGTCGACGCGGAAGGACCTGCCGTCGGCGACCGCGCGCAGGTGCTTCCAGAGGCCGCCGCCGGTGATCCGGTCCTCCTCGGACCTCTCCGGGCTGCCGTAGGAGGCGTAGAACACCGCGTTGGCGTCCGCCTCGGTGATCTGCTCCGGGCTCACCTCGGTCATCAGGCCGTCCTTCGCCCCGTCGACCGCGGCGGTGGGGCCGGTGCCGAGGTCGGCGAGGACGGTGCCGATGTAGCTCCGGCAGCCGTAGATCCGGGTGTCCGCGCCCGCGACGAAACGGACGACATTGGTCCGCAGGCCGCGGGCCCTGGCGGGGCCGCCGAGCGCCTCGGTGACCCGTCGGGCGTGCGCCCGGTACCCGGCGACCGCGCGCTGCGCCTCGGGGATCCGGCCGAGCGCGTCGGCGTGCGTGGCGAAGTTCTGCTTCCACGGGTAGCCGGTGGTCTCGGTCATCACCGTCGGCGCGATCTTCGTCAGCTGGGCGTAGCGGCCGCCGTCGCGGACCTTGCTGGTCAGGATCAGGTCGGGCTTGAGGGCGGCGACCGCTTCGAGGTGGGGGGCGCCGATCTTGCCGACGTCCTTGATGCCGGCCACCGCGTCCTCGGGCAGGTAGTCCAGGAAGCCGGAGGCGACGTCCGAGCGGGTGGCGCCGACCGGCTTGACGCCCAGGGTGATCGCGGAGTCCAGCTCGGCGGTGTCGAGGACGACCACGCGCTTCGGGGCGTTCGGCACGGTCACCTCGCCCATCGCCGTCCGTACGGTGTGCGTACCGCCGCCGGTCGCCGGCTTCGCCCAGGTCACTGCGGGCTGCGCGGGGCAGTGCGCGGCCTTGAACGACCCGTCCGGGCCGGCCGCGGACGAACCGCCGCCGGAGGTGCAGCCGGAGAGGGCCAGCAGGACGGCGAGCGCGCCGGCGGCGGCGACGGCGGGGGTGGTGCGGCGGGCCGGGCTGCGGTGGGTCGACATGGCGGATACCTCGTCTCGGTCGGTGGTGGAGGGCATCGCTCGTGGTTCGGGGGCCGGCCCGGTCAGGCCCGGCGGACCGCCCGCCGCGGCTGTCCCGGACGCCCCGGGACGACCAGCGGCGAGCCCGTCACCGGGTCCGGCACCACGACCGCCGCCAGCCCGAACACCTCGTCGACCAGCTCCGCGGTGACGATCTCGGCCGGCCGTCCCTGGGCGACGATCCGGCCGGCCTTCATCGCCACCAGGTGGTCGGCGTAGCGGGCGGCCTGGTTGAGGTCGTGCAGCACGGCGACGACGGTGCGGCCGCGCTCCTGGTTCAACTGCCGTACCAGGTCGAGCACCTCGACCTGGTGGGCGATGTCCAGGTAGGTCGTCGGCTCGTCCAGCAGGAGCAGATCGGTCTCCTGGGCGAGGGCCATCGCGATCCAGACCCGCTGGCGCTGGCCGCCGGAGAGCTCGTCCACCGGGCGGTCGGCCAGCTCCGCCACGTCCGTGCGCGCCATCGCCTCGCCGACCGCCCGCTCGTCGTCCGCCGACCACTGCTGCCACCAGCGCTGGTGCGGCTGGCGGCCGCGGGCGACCAGGTCGGCGACGGTGATCGCCTCGGGCGCGACGGGGGACTGCGGCAGCAGCCCGAGCGACCGGGCGATCCGTTTGGTGGGGATGCGGGCGAGGTCCGTGCCGTCCAGCAGCACCGCACCGCCGCGCGGCCGCAGCAGCCGGCCCAGGGCCCGCAGCAGGGTCGACTTGCCGCAGGCGTTGGGGCCGACGACGACGGTGACCGCGCCGTGCGGCACGTCCAGGTCCAGGCCGTCGACGACCGTGCGGTCCTCGTAGGCGAGGGTCAGTTCCCGGGCGGCCAGCCGGGCGGCCGGAGCACCACCGGCGCCGCGCCCCGCCGCGCTCCCCACGCTCTCCGCGGCACCCGCGGTCCCGTTCTCCACGGCTCCCCCCGCACGGCCGGTCCCGCTCCCCGCGGTCTCCCCGGCCTCGGCGCTCTCGGTCACGCGTTCCCTCCTGCGGCGCGGCCACGGGCCCGGTGGCCCCTGACGATCAGCCAGATCAGATACGGGGCGCCGACGGCGGCGGTCACCACCCCGACCGGCAGTTCCGTCGGCGCGAAGATCCTGCGGGCGAGGAGATCGCCCAGGACGACGATGAAGGAGCCCAGCAGCGCCGAACACAGCAGCGGTGTCTGGGCGGTCCGGGTCAGGCGGCGGGCGATCTGCGGGGCCAGCAGCGCGACGAAGTCCACCGGGCCCGCGGCGCCGGTCGCCATCGATGCCAGCGCCACCCCGGTCGCGACCAGCCCGAGCCGGGTACGGCCGAGCCGGACGCCCAGCGCGGTCGCGGTGTCGTCGTCCAGCGACACCGTCCGCTGCGCGCGTGCCGCCCACAGCACCGCCGGCAGCAGCACCAGCAGCGCCCCGCCCAGCGGCGCCGCCTGTGCCCAGCCGCGCCCGTTGAGCGAGCCGGTCATCCACACCTGCGCCTGCTGGGCGACCAGGTAGTCGCCCTTGGTCAGGAAGAGCTGGGTGACCGAGCGGAGCGCGATCGCGCAGCCGATGCCGATCAGGACGAAGCGGGTGGCGTGCAGCCCGCCGCGCCAGGCGACGACGTAGACCAGCGCGGCGGCCAGCACCCCGCCGGCGACGGACAGATACGGCAGCACGCCGTACGAGCCGACGCCGAGGGTCATCGCGCCGACCGTCAGGGCCCCCGCCCCCTGGGTGACGCCGATGATGTCGGGGCTGGCCAGCGGATTGCGGGCCACCGTCTGGATCAGCGCGCCGGCCACGCCGAAGGCCGCGCCCACCATGAGGCCGACGGCCAGCCGCGGCAGCCGCAGCGTGCCGACGACGAGTTCCTGCGCCGACGGCCGGCCGAGGAGGACGTCGAGGACCTGCGGGGGCGACACGAAGCTCTCGCCGACGCACAGCGCGGCCAGACAGGCGGCGGCCAGCAGCGCGGCCAGGCAGGTGGCGGTCAGGGCGGCCCGGCGGTGCAGCAGGAAGGAGCCGCGGCCGGCCCGGACCAGGGCGTATCCGGCGGGGCGTAAGGCGCCGCGGGGCGCGGTGGTCACCGGCGGCGTCATGCGGCCACCACCGCCCGGCGGCGGACCAGGGTGACCAGGAACGGCACCCCGATCAGCGCGGTCAGCACGCCCGCCGGGACCTCCGACGGCGGGAAGACGACCCGGCCGACGGTGTCCGCGACCAGCACGACGACCGGGCCGAGCAGGGCGGCCATCGGCAGCAGCCGGCGGTGGTCGCCGCCCACCAGCGCCCGGGCGAGGTGCGGCACGGCGAGGCCGACGAAGGCGATCGGGCCGGCCGCCGCGACCCCCGCGCCGGTCAGCACGGTCGCGCCCAGCCCGCCGACGATCCGTACCGCGGCGACGTTCCGGCCCAGGCCGCGGGCGACGTCCTCGCCGAGCGCCAGGGCGTCCAGACCGCGGGCGACGGCGAGCACGAGGACCGCGCCGGCCAGCAGGAACGGCCAGATCCGGGCGGCCACTTCGGTGTCCCGGCCGGTGAGCGAGCCGACCTGCCAGAACCGGAACTCGTCCCACGCCGCGGCCCGGGTGGTGAGCACCGCCATGGTCACCGAGACCAGCAGGGCGTTCACCGCGGCACCGGACAGCGCCAGCTTGACCGGGGTGGCGCCGCCGCGGCCGCGGGCGGCGATCGCGTACACCACGACCGAGGCGATCCCGGCGCCGGCGAACGCGAACCAGACGTAGCCGGTCAGGGTGTGGACGCCGGCGAAGGCGAGGGCGAGGACCACCGCGGCCGAGGCGCCCTGGCTGATGCCGAGCACGCCGGGGTCGGCGATCGGATTGCGGGTCAGGCCCTGCATGACCGTGCCGGCCATCGCCAGCGCGGCGCCGACCATCAACCCGATCTCGGTGCGCGGCAGCCGCAGGTAGCGCACGACCTGGGCGGCGTCGCCGGAGCCGCCGTGCACCAGGGCGTCCAGCACCTCCGACGGCGCGAACGGGCGGCTGCCGACGGCCAGCGAGAGGACCACCGCCAGCAGCAGCGCGAGCAGCGCCAGCGCCGTCGGACCGAGCCGGCGGCTGGGTGTCCGGGGCGTCATGTGCGTCACTCTCCGTGGAGGGAGGGCGGCCGGTCGGTCCGTTCCGGAGCTGTCGGGTTAGGTAAGGCAGGGCTGAGCGTAGCCACCATCCGGTCCCCGCGGACCCCCGGGCACAATGGCAGGCATGGCTGCGTACCCCCTGACGGTCGGATTCGACCTCGACATGACGCTGATCGACTCCCGGCCCGGCATCAAGGCCGCGTACGAGGAGCTGTCCGCCCGGACCGGCACCCATGTCGACGCCGAGGCGGCGGTGACCCGGCTCGGTCCGCCGCTGGAGGAGGAGATCCGCCGCTGGTTCCCCGCGGAGCGGGTGGCCGAGATCAGTGCCCTGTACCGCGCGCTGTACCCGGAGTACGCGATCGCCTCCACCCCCGCGTTGCCCGGCGCCCACGAGGCCATCGCCGCGGTGCGGGCGGCCGGCGGCCGGGCGATCGTGGTGACCGCCAAGTACGAGCCGAACGCCAAGCTGCACCTGGCCCACCTGGGCCTCGAACCGGACGCGGTGATCGGCTCGCTGTGGGCGGAGGCCAAGGCCGAGGCGCTGCGCGACCACGACGCCCGGGTCTACGTCGGCGACCACACCGGAGACGTGCGCGGCGCGCACACCGCCGAGGCGCTGTCGGTGGCCGTGGCCACCGGGCCGTGCGACGCGGCGGAGCTGCGGGCGGCCGGCGCCGATGTGCTGCTCGGCGACCTGACGGAGTTCCCGTCCTGGCTGGCGCGTTACGTCGCGGAGGGCGCGGACGGCACGGAGCCCTCGGCGGCCGCCACCGCCTGACGCCGCTGCACCACCGCGGAACGGACCACTCCGCTCGCGGCCACCAGGAAGCCGGCGCCCATCAGCATGCACAGCCAGTAGAAACCCCACGGCAGCGGCGTGGTCCCGAGGAACAGCGGCGTCACCGTGGCGAGAGTGGCCAGCGCGCCAACTAGGAACATGATCGCGCCGATTCGGACCAGCAGATCCCCTGCGCGGGGCGTTTCGTCAGACACCTGACCAGGGTAAGTCCGCACCGGAAGCACAGAGGATCCACCCGGCGGCGTCTTGTCACCGACCGGGGGACCATTAGCCTTGGGTGTGGCGGGTCCTGCGGCCCGCTGCATTGCTATCCAGACCGTTTTTCTTCCGCGCTTCCGCGGCGGACCAGCCCAAGTTTTTTCCAACGAGTACGAGGACGAGGACAGACGTGCCTACCGGCAAGGTCAAGTGGTTCAACAGCGAGAAGGGCTTCGGCTTTCTCTCCCGCGACGACGGCGGTGACGTCTTCGTGCACTCGTCGGTGCTGCCCGACGGTGTAGCCGCACTCAAGCCCGGCCAGCGCGTCGAATTCGGCGTCGTCGCAGGCCAGCGTGGCGACCAGGCGCTGACGGTGACACTCCTCGACCCCGCACCCTCGGTGGCCGCCGCCCAGCGCCGCAAGCCGGACGAACTCGCCTCGATCGTCCAGGACCTCACCACGCTCCTGGAGAACGTCACCCAGCAGCTGGAGCGCGGCCGCTACCCCGACAAGGTGCACGGCGCCAAGATCGCCGGCATGCTGCGGGCGGTCGCCGACCAGCTGGACGTCTGACCTGGGGGACCGCCCGGCACACCTCATACGAAACGCAGCGCATCGCGGCCGAGGGGCGGCACCAGCCCCTCGGCCGCGGCGCGGGTGAGCAGCCCGCGCACCGCGGCATAGCCGTCCTCACCGAGGTCGGCGGTGAACTCGTTGACGTAGAGCCCGATGTGCTGGTCGGCCACCTTCGGGTCCATCTCCTGGGCGTGCTCCAGGACATACGGACGGGACGCCTCCGGGTCGTCCCAGGCCATCAGCACCGACGTCCGGATCGCCGCCGCGAGCTCCCGCAACGCCCGCTCGCCCAGCGACCGCTTGGCGATGATCGCGCCGAGCGGGATCGGCAGCCCGGTCGTCTGCTCCCAGTGCTCACCCATGTCCGCCAGGCACACCAGCCCGTAGTCCTGGTACGTGAAACGGGCCTCGTGGATGACCAGACCGGCGTCGACCTTGCCGTCCCGCACGGCCGGCATGATCTCGTGGAACGGCAGCACCACGATCTCCCCGACCCCGCCCGGCACCTCGGCCGCCGCCCACAGCCGGAACAGCAGGTACGCCGTCGACCGCTCACTGGGCACCGCCACCGTCTTCCCCGCCAGGTCCGCGCCCGAGCCCTGCGCGCGGGTCAGCACCAGCGGCCCGCAGCCGCGCCCCAGCGCCCCGCCGCAGGGCAGCAGCGCGTAGTCGTCGAGCACCCAGGGCAGCACCGCGTACGACACCTTCAGCACGTCGAACTCACCGCGCTCGGCCATGCCGTTGGTGAGGTCGATGTCGGCGAAGGTGACCGCGAGCTCCGGCGCGTCCGGGACCCTGCCGTGCGCCAGCGCGTCGAAGACGAAGGTGTCGTTCGGGCACGGCGAGTACGCGATGTTCAGCGGCCGGGTCACGGGCCCTCCTCAGGGACGTGGGGGTCCCCCCGCATGAGCGAAGTCGAGCGTGGGGGAGGATCCGGAGCCGGCCCGGCGGTGGCCACCAGGGCTCCGGGAAGCGTACGGAAGGCGCCGGTCAGCGCGGTCAGCGCGGCCCCGATGCGCCAGGCGGCCCGGTCGCGCGGGCCGACGGCGTTGGAGACGGCCCGGACCTCCAGCACGGGCACCCCGTGCGCGGCGGCCGCCTCCGCGACCCCGAAGCCCTCCATCGCCTCGGCCAGCACCCCCGGGTGACGCCGTGCCAGCTCGGCGGCGCGGGCGGCGCTGCCGGTGACCGTGGAGACCGTGACGACGGTGCCGGTGACCGCGCCGGCCGCCGCCGCGACGGCCTTCACCAGCGCCGGGTCGGGGCGGTGCAGCACCGCCCCGAAGCCCAGATCGGTGACCGGAACGAAACCGTCCGGGGTCTCGGCGCCCAGATCGGCCGCGACGATCGCCTCCGCGACCACCACCGCCCCCAGCGGCGCACGGGGCGCCCAGCCGCCGCCGATACCGGCCGAGACCACCAGGTCGTACGGCTGCCCGGCGAGCGCCGCGGCGGTCAGCGCGGTGGCCGTCCCGGCGGCCGCGGCGGCCGGTCCGACCCCCGCGGCCAGCACGTCGAGCGCCACCGGCCCGCCGTCCGCCCGGCACAGCTCGTAGCCGCCCGGCAGCACGGCCGGCGCGCCGCACTCCGCCGCGGCGCACACCGCGTCGCGCTCGGCGGCCACCGCGGTGACGGCCAGCACCCG
The DNA here is from genome assembly GCF_036352915.1 of Streptomyces bugieae. Classification (NCBI taxonomy): domain Bacteria; kingdom Bacillati; phylum Actinomycetota; class Actinomycetes; order Kitasatosporales; family Streptomycetaceae; genus Streptomyces; species Streptomyces bugieae. The sequence goes on along the minus strand of NZ_JAZBJP010000056.1, from coordinate 16,920 downwards.
CGGCGGCCGGCCGGCGTCGCTCGGCGCGCTCAGCGGGCTCAGTCCTTCTGCTTGAGCGTGAAGTGCCACATCGTCGTGGGGCCGTCGCCGTCGTGGAGCTCGGCGACCTGCAGGGTGACGTCCTTGGTGTACGTCGTCTGACCGGTCTGCGGGTTCTGCTGCATGAACAGCGTGTCCGCGTCGAAGCTGCGGTACGTCTGCTTGCTCGGCTCGCGCATCACGGGGCCGGCGCCGATGACGATCCAGCCGGACTTGGCGACCTCCGGGTCCACGCCCACGCGCACCTTCTCACCCGGGTGCACGGTGATCGTCTTGCCGCCCTTCTTGGTGATGCAGGCGGCCACGGCCTTCCGGGACAGTTCCTTGCCGTTGCCGTCGCAGCCGGGGGTGGCCTCGGCCGTCACCGTCGACGAACCGACGGTCACGGTCGCGAGCGCGGTCGGCTTCTCGCAGGCGGAGAGGGTCACCAGACCCAGGGACACGGCACCGATGGCGGCAGCGGCGCGGCGGCCCTTGCCCCAGGAGATCAACGCAGCGGTCATACGGGCAGGCTATCTGGCGCTCCGGCCCACGCCACCCCCGGGTACGGCGTGCCGCGCGGCACGCCCCCGGGGGGACCCGCCGATCACACCCGCCCGATCGGGAACACGCCCCCGCGATCCGTCCCGCCCGCGCTCAGGCCACCCGCGGCGTCGGCGTACCGCCCCGCCGCGCCGCCTGCAGCAGCCCCCGCACGGACACCGCCGCACCCGCCGTCACCAGGCCCGCGGCCACCGCCATGCCCACCACCCCGACCAGCGGCAGCGCGATCCCGAGCGCCCCGCCCACCACCCACGCCAACTGCAGCGCCGTCTCGGACCGGGCGAACGCCGAGGTCCGCACCTCCTCCGGCACATCGCGCTGGATCATCGCGTCCAGCGACAGCTTCCCCAGCGCCTGGCACAGCCCCGCGGTCGCCGCCGCCGCGGGGACCACGACCACCGCCAGCACCGGGTAGAACACCGCCGCCAGCACCGTCGCGCACAGCGCGAGCCCCAGCACCGCCGCGACGATCGGCTCCGGCCCGCGCGCCCTCAGCCACGCCCCGACCGCCGTGCCCAGCGCGTTGCCGACCCCGGCCGCCACCGCCACCAGCCCCAGCGACGCCGCCGCGCCCAGCGCGCCCAGCGGATGCTCGCGCAGCAGGAAGGCCAGGAAGAACGTCAGGAAACCGGAGAGCGCCCGCAGCGCGGCGTTCGCCTGCAGACCGTGCAGCACGGACGGCCCGACCGTCCGCAGCCCCGGCTTCGGCGCCCGCCCCGCCGTCCCCGCCACGGGCCCGTTCCGGGACGCCAGCCGGGCCCGCCGCTCACCCTTCGCCGAGTCGACCTTGTGCGGCAGCGAGAACGACAGCACCGTGCCCACGGCGAACACCACGAACGCCCCGTACAGCGGGCACGGCGGCCCGAGCAGATGCAGCCCCGCACCCGCCGGCGCGGCCAGCCCGGTCGCCAGCAGCCCCGCCAGCGTCACCCGCGAGTTGGCCTTCACCAGCGAGATCCGCGGCGGCAGCAGCCGCGGCACCACCGCACTGCGCACCACGCCGTACGCCTTCGACGACACCAGCACGCCCAGCGCCGCCGGATACAGCTCCAGACCGCCGGTCGCCACCGCCCCCGACATCGTCACCGCCAGCAGCGCCCGGGCCAGCATCGACCCGGCCATCGCCGCCCGCCGGCCGTGCGGCACCCGGTCCAGCAGCGGCCCGATCACCGGTGCCAGCACCGCGAACGGCGCCATGGTCACCGCCAGATACAGCGCCACCCGACCGCGCGCCTCATGGGTCGGCACCGAGAAGAACACCGTCGAGGCCAGCGCGACGGTGATCATCATGTCGCCCGCGGAGTTCACCGCGTGCAGCTCGATCAGTTTGCCCAGCCCCGACTCGCCCGCGCCGTGCGCATGCGTGGCCCGCCGTACGCCCCGGGCCGCGCCGGTGAACGGCCGGTGCAGCGCCCGCCCGACCGCCCGCCCGGCCCGTCGGCCCGGGCTGCCGCCGATCCCGCCGCGCGTCGGTGCGCGCGGCTTCCGTACCTTCGACGCCCTCGCGGCAGCCACCTGGCCATAGTGCCCCAACTCGCCCAGGAGAGGGCGGTTCCTCCCTGTTGCCGCGCGGGGCGCACCGGCTCGCCGCCGCCACCCGCTGCCAATTGCCGCTCCCTCCGAGGAGTCGTACACCCTTGAAGGGGTAGCGTGTCTAGCGCGCCACCGGCGGTCGGTTTTGGCCGCGTGTCTCATTGCGATCCGCGATCCCGCAGAATGGGTTGCAAGAGGTGCGCTCGACCGAACCGATCGGGCGCGGACGTCGACGCGGTCCCCAGGTCCGCTCCGCCCGCCCCGGCCTCCGGACGGACAAGGACAGCTCCGGCTGGCGCACTCGTGAGACGGCGTGGAAGAGAGAATCGATTCTTGTGAGTGCTGCGATGCGAAGCCGTATCCCTGACCGCCTGTGCGCCGAGGCGGTCGACCTCGCCCGGGCGGCGGCGGAGGAGACCGCACTCCCCGGCATGGTCGGCGAGCACATCGAGGCCGTGGCCGACGGCGATCGCGTCGTCACCCATCTCTTCGCCTGCAACGAACCCGGATACCGCGGCTGGCGCTGGGGCGTGACGGTCGCCCGCGCCTCCCGCGCCAAGGTCGTCACCCTCGACGAGACGGTCCTGCTGCCCGGCCCCGACGCCCTGCTCGCCCCCGAGTGGGTGCCCTGGAGCGAACGCCTCCGCCCCGGCGACATGGGCCCCGGCGACCTGCTCCCCACCGAGGCCGACGACCTCCGCCTGGAGCCCGGCTTCACCGGCGAGGACGCACCGCCGCCGAACTCCCCGGTCGCCGAGGGCATGGCCGCCGACGTCGCCGACTCCGAAGAGGCCGACGTCCTCCCCGGCTCGCCCGCGGTCCAGCCCGCCCCCGCCCGCGGCGGCATCGCCGACGTCGCCGGGGAACTCGGCATGGCCCGCGCCCGGGTCCTGTCCCGCTACGGCCTGCACGCCGCCGCCGACCGCTGGGAAGAGGCTTTCGGCGCCAAGACCCCGATGGCGCAGGCGGCCCCCGCGACCTGTATGACCTGCGGCTTCCTCACCCCGCTCACGGGCTCGCTGCGCCAGGCGTTCGGTGTCTGCGCCAACGAGTTCGCCCCCGCGGACGGCCGCGTGGTCTCCCTCTCGTACGGCTGCGGCGCCCACTCCGAGGCCGCCGTCATGCCGAAGCCGCCGCGCCCCGCGCCGCCGGTGGTCGACGAAACCGTCGTCGAACCGCTGGCGCTGCGGCCGGAGCGCGACGGCGGGTCCGTGGAGGAAGCGGGCCCGGCGGAGGAGCTGGGCCACAGCTGAGGGTCGTCAGGGGCCGGGTCGGCCGCCCCTCGGGGCGCGGCCGCGGCCGACCCGGCCCCTTTGCCCTCTCCCACCGGGCGGGGCGCACCACCGGACGGGCCCGAACCCACCCCTCCCCGCCGCAGGCGGCCGCGGCGCCGCGGCCGGCAACGTGGGGCGATACCGTCAGGGCAATCGACGGACACAGAGGAGACGAAGACGTGGCAGCTACGTCGTGGGTGCGAGGCGCAGCCGGCGACCCGTTCGGGACGGCTCGGCTGCGGCGCGGTGTGCTGGACGCCTGGGCCGCCTCACCTGCCCGGTTCCGGGAGGACGCCAACGCGGAGGAGGACCTCGCGCTCGGCGGCTACCGCGACCGCCTCGCCGTGGAGCTGGCGCAGAACGCCGCCGACGCGGCCGCCCGGGCCGGCGTCCCCGGCCGGCTCCGGCTCACCCTGCACCCGGCCGACGGCGACGCCCCCGCCGTCCTCGTCGCCTCCAACACCGGCGCCCCGATCGACGCCACCGGCGTCGAATCGCTCTCGACGCTGCGCGCCTCCGCCAAGCGCGAGGCCAGCGTGGCGGCCGGCGCGGTCGGCCGCTTCGGCGTCGGCTTCGCCGCCGTGCTCTCCGTCAGCGACGAACCGGCACTCGTGGGCCGCACCGGCGGCGTCCGCTGGTCGCTGGCCGAGGCCCGCGCGCTGACCGAGGACGTGGCCGCGCACAGCCCCGGCCTCGGCGGTGAGCTGCGCCGCCGCGAGGGCCACGTACCGCTGCTCCGGCTCCCGCTGCCCGCCGAGGGCACCGCACCCGAGGGCTACGACACCGCCGTCGTCCTGCCGCTGCGCGACGGCGCCGCCCAGGACCTCGCCGAGCGGCTGCTCGCCGGCATCGACGACGCGCTGCTGCTCACTCTCCCCGGCCTGGCCGAGGTCATCGTCGAAACCCCCGAAGGGGTACGGGAGTTGCGGCAGACCCGGCAGGGGCCGTACCTCGTCGTCGAGGACAGCGAGCGCGGCACCACCCGCTGGCGGGTGGCGTCCGACAGCGGCCGGCTGGACCCCGCACTGCTCGCCGACCGGCCCGTCGAGGAGCGGCTGCGCCCGTTCTGGTCGGTGACCTGGGCGGTGCCGGTGGACGCCGACGGCGCCCCGGCGCGCCCGCGGACCGCGCCGGTCGTGCACGCCCCGACGCCCACCGACGAGCCGCTGGGCCTGCCCGCCCTGCTCATCGCCTCCTTCCCGCTGGAGCCGACCCGCCGCCACGTCGCGCCCGGCCCGTTCGCGGACTTCCTGGTCGGACGGGCCGCCGCGGCGTACGCGGAACTGCTGGCGGGCTGGCAGCCGGTGACCGCCGGCACCCTCGACCTGGTGCCCGGCCCGCTGGGCAAGGGCGGCCTGGACGGCGAACTGCGCCACCAGGTGCTCGATCTGCTGCCGCGGGTCCGCTTCCTGCCGAGCGCCGCCGCACCGGCTGCCACCGCGACCGGCGCCGGCGAGCAGCCCGAGCCCGAACCCGCGGGCGCACCGCGCGACGAGTGGGACGCCGAGGGCACCGCGGACACCCCGCGCTACGTCCTGCGGCCCACCGAGGCCGAACTGCTGGAGGGCGCCGGCGCCACGACCGTCGCCGTGCTCGCCGAACTCTTCCCCAGCCTGCTCCCCGCGGGCCTCGAACGCCGCCCGGAGCTCCGCTCGTTGGGCGTGACCCGGGTCCCGCTCGGGGAGATGGTCGACCGGCTCGCCGGCGTCGAACGCCCGCCGGGCTGGTGGTGGCGGCTCTACGACGCGCTGGCCGGCACCGACCCCGACCGCCTCACCGGCCTGCCGGTGCCGCTGGCCGGCACCGCGACGCCCGGCCCGGCCGGCGCGCACGGCGCGGTACGCACCACCATCGGCCCCCGCCAGGTCCTGCTGCCGCTGCCCGGCGGCGGCCCCGACGAGGACGGCGGGTCCGCCGCCCGGCACCGCACCCTCGCCCGGCTCGGCCTGAAGGTCGCCCACCCCGAGGCCGTCCACCCGCTCCTGGAGAAGCTCGGCGCCACCCCCGCCGCGCCCCGCGCCGTGCTGACCACGCCCCAGGTGCGCGCCGCCGTGGCGAACTCCCTCGACGCCGACGAGGACGCCTACGACCTCTTCCCCGACGACGACCTCGGCGGCGCCGGCCCGGGCGGCCCGCTCGGCTCCGAGGAACTGGCCGAGACCGTCCTCGGCCTGGTCCGCGACGCCAACCTCGCCCCGGGCGACGAGCCCTGGCTGGGCGCCCTCGCCCTCCCCGACGAGGACGGCGAACTGGCCCCGGCCGGCGAACTCGTCTACCCCGGCAGCGACTTCGAACGGGTCATCCGCGAGGGCGAACTGCCCGCCTGCGACGCCGACCTGGCGGCCCGCTGGGGCGAGCAGCCGCTGACCGCGGTCGGCGTCATGGCCGGCTTCGCCCTCGTCCGCGCCACCGACGTCGTCCTCGACCCGGACGAGATGGAGCCGCGCGACACGGACTTCGCCGAGCCCGACGACGTCGGCCTGCTCGACGCCGTCGACGTCTGGTGCGAGGACGTCCTCGACACCCTTCCCGAGACCCCGGTCCCCCCGGTCGTCACCGAACTGGTCGCCGTCCGCGACCTCGACCTGGTCGACGACGACGCCTGGCCCGAGGTCCTGGCCATGCTCTCCCGGCCGCCGCTGCGCGACGCGCTGACCGCCCCGGTCCGCGTCCTCCTCCCCGACGGCACCACCGAATCCGTCCGCCCCTACACGGCCTGGTGGCTGCGCGGCCACCCGGTCCTGGACGGCCGCCGCCCCGCCGGGCTGCGCTCGGCCGGCGGCGACCCGCTGCTGGCCGGCCTCTACGAATCCGCGGACGCCGGTGACGTCGACGCCCAGGTGCTGCGCGCCCTCGGCGTCCGCACCTCCGTCGCCGCCCTCCTCGACGAACCCGGCGGCGCCGCGGAACTCCTCGGCCGGCTCGCCGACCCGGACCACCCCGTCGGCGCCGCCCAACTCCACGCCCTCCACGGCCTGCTGGCGACCCTCGACCCCGACCAGGTCACCCTCCCCGACTCCTTGCGCGCCGTGGTGGACACCGAGGTCCGGGTGGTGGACGCCGCGGACGCGGTCGTCGCCGACGCCCCCGACCTGATGCCGCTCGCGACCGGCCTGGCGCTGCTCCCGGTCAGCCCGGCCCGCGCCGCCGACCTGGCCGAACTCCTGCAGGTGCGCCGGCTGTGCGAGGCGGTCACCGCCGAGGTCCGCTCCGAGGGCGTCCGCCACGAGGTCCCCCCGGCGGTCCGCACCCTCCTCGGCCCCACCACCCCGCCCACCTACGACGAGCACGAGGAACTCCTCGTCACCGCCGCCCCGGACACCGCCGCCGGCCCCGCTGCCACCACCGAACTCGACTGGCGCTGGACCCCCGACGGCACCCTCCACGCCGCCACCCTGGAGGGCGTGGCCGCCGGCCTCGCCTGGGCCACCGGCCAGTGGCCCCGCCGCTTCGAGGTCGCCGCTCTCCTGGAGGACCCCGACCGGGGGGACGAACTGGAACGCGCGCGCTGGTTCGACTGACGGTACGGGCCAACGTGCACAGTGGAGGAGTGAATCAACACAACGCGGACATTCTTTCCCGGGCCCAGGTGGCCACCAGGCTCCCCGCCCAGGACCTGGCCCGGGCCCGCCGCTTCTACTCCGAAAAACTCGGCCTCGACCCCGTCGACGAACGCCCCGGCGGCCTCCTCTACCGCTGCGGAGACACCGAGTTCGTCGTCTTCCGGTCCACCGGCGCCTCCCCCGGCACCTTCACCCAGATGGCCTGGGTCGTCGACGACATCGACACCACCGTCGCGCTGCTCCGGCGGCGCGGCGTGGTGTTCGTCGAGGTCGACGTCCCCGGCTTCCGCACGGAGAACGGCATCGCCGACATCCCCGGCAACTACCCCACCAAGCACGCCCACGCCGAACGCGGCGCCTGGTTCCACGACAGTGAGGGCAACCTCCTCGGGATCGGCCAGCCGATCGCTTGAGGGGCGTCCGGCCGGTGCCGAAGGCGCCGGCCGGGACCCTCAGCCGGCCTCGTCCCCCAGCCCCTCCGCCAGTACCTCCGCCAGGTGCCGTCCCGGTCGGTCGCCGAGCTGCTGGAGCTGGGTGCGGCAGGAGAAGCCGTCCGCGAGGATCTCCGTGTCGGGGGTGGCCCGGCGTACGGCCGGGAGGAGTTGGTCCTCGGCGCAGGCGACCGACACCTCGTAGTGGCCGCGTTCGTAGCCGAAGTTGCCGGCCAGGCCGCAGCAGCCGCCGGAGAGGGGGCCGGTGAGCCCGGCGCGGTCGCGGAGGCGGCGGTCCGCGGCGTCGCCGAGGACCGCGTGCTGGTGGCAGTGGGTCTGGCCGGCGACCGGGCGGTCGAGGCGTGGCGGCTGCCAGGTGGGGGCGTACTGCTCCAGGGTCTCGGCGAAGGTGCGGACGGCGGACGCGAGGTGGGCGGCGCGGGGGTCGTCGGGGAGGAGTTCGGGGAGGTCGGTGCGGAGGGCCGCGGCGCAGCTCGGTTCGAGGACGACGAGCGGGCGGCCGGGGCGCAGGACGGGGGACAGGGCGTCGACGGTGCGGCGCATGACCTGGCGGGCCCGGTCGAGCTGGCCGGTGGAGACGTAGGTCAGGCCGCAGCACAGGGGGCGGTGCCGGCGGAGGCGGAAGCCGGGGCGCGGGGGCGCCGTCGGGGGGAGCAACGGGCGCAGCCCGGCGGCTTCGAGGACCTGGACGGCGGCGCGCCCGACCTGGGGCGCGAGGTGGTTGGTGAAGGTGTCGGGCCAGAGGACGACCGTGCGACCGGGGGCGCTTCCTGCCGATCCTGCCGTTCCTTCCCCTCGCCGCCTCTGCCACCACCACCGGGTGAAGGTCTGTGTGGCCAGCGTCGGCAGCGGCCGCTCCGGGGTGAGACCCGCGAGGCGGCCCGCCAGGGTGGCGGCGAGGGGAGCGCGGGACAGGGCGTTGAGGACGGGCGCCACGGGGGCCGCGAGGCGCAGCCATTGGGGGAGGCGGCCGAGGGCGTAGTGGGCGGCGGGGCGCAGCCGGCCCTCGTAGTGGTGGTGCAGGAACTCCGCCTTGTACGTGGCCATGTCGACGCCGACCGGGCAGTCGCTGCGGCAGCCCTTGCAGGACAGGCACAGGTCGAGGGCGTCGCGCACCTCGGTGGACCGCCAGCCGTCGGTGAGCACCTCGCCGGCGAGCATCTCGTGCAGCAGGCGGGCCCGGCCGCGGGTGGAGTGCTGCTCCTCGCCGGTGGCGCGGAAGGACGGGCACATGACGTCCGGGGAGCCGGGGGCGCTCGCGGCGTTGCGGCATTTGGCGACGCCCACGCAGCGGCGGACGGCCGCGGTGAAGTCGCCGCCGTCGTGCGGGTAGCCGAAGGCGACCGGGACCGGCTTCCTGGGGAGCGGGGCGAAGCGGAGGTTGTCGTCGAGCCGGGCGGGGCGCACGAGCATGCCGGGGTTGAGGCCGGCGGCCGGGTCCCAGAGCGTCTTGAAGTCGCCGAAGAGACCGACCAGTTCGGGCCCGTACATCTTCGGCAGGAGCTCGGCGCGGGCCTGCCCGTCGCCGTGTTCGCCGGAGAGCGATCCGCCGTGCGCGACGACGAGTCCGGCCAGGTCGTGGGAGAAGGCGCGGAAGCGGCGGATGCCGGGCGGGGTGAGCAGGTCGAAGTCGATGCGGATGTGGATGCAGCCGTCGCCGAAGTGGCCGTAGGGGGTGCCGCGCAGGCCGTGCTGCGCCAGCAGGGCGCGGAAGTCTTGCAGGTAGGGGCCGAGCCGGTCGGGCGGGACGGCGCAGTCCTCCCAGCCGGGCCACGCCTCCGAGCCGTCCGGCATACGGGTCGCGGTGCCGGAGGCGTCCTCGCGGATCCGCCACAGCGTCCGCTGGCCGGCCGGGTCGGTGACGACCGTGTGGTCGGTGCTGCCGTCCGCGGCCGCCGCCCGGCACAGCTCCTCGGCCCGGGCCGCCGCCTCCGCCGGGCTCGCACCGCCCGTCTCCACGAACAGCCAGGCGCCGCCCCGGGGCAGGCCGGCCGCGTCGCCCACCAGATCGGCGGCCATGCCCTCGACGGTCAACGGACGCCGGACGAGGAGGGTGTGGGCGGCCTCGGCGGCGGCGCTCTCGTCCGGGTAGCCGAGGACGGCGAGCGCCCGGGCCGCGGGGGTCTCCACCAGCCGCACGGTCGCCTCGGTCAGCACGCCGAGGGTGCCCTCGCTGCCGGTGAGGGCACGGGCCAGGTCGGTGCCCCGCTCCGGCAGCAGCGCGTCGAGGGCGTAGCCGGAGATGCGGCGGGGGAGGTCGGGGTAGCCGGTGCGCAGCAGGGCCAGTTCGCGGTCGACGAGGGCCTTCACGCCGTCCCGCAGGCGCGGCGGGAGACCGGTGGGGGCGCCGGTCGCGTCGGTGCCGCGGCCGGCCCGTACGCCCTCGCCGCCGTAGGTGAGCAGGGCCAGTTCGCGGACGTTGTCGGCGGTGGTGCCCCAGGCGACCGAGTGCGAGCCGCAGGCGTTGTTGCCGATCATGCCGCCGAGCGTGCAGCGGCTGTGCGTGGACGGGTCGGGGCCGAAGGTCAGCCCGTGGGCGCCGGCCGCCGCCCGCAGGTCGTCCAGGACCACGCCGGGCTGGACGACGGCGGTACGCGCCGCCGGGTCCAGCGAAACGATCCGCCGCATGTGGCGGGTGAAGTCCAGGACCACACCGACGCCGGTGGCCTGCCCCGCGATGCTGGTCCCGCCGCCGCGCGGCACCACGGGCACGCCGTGCTCCCGGCACACCCGTAGTGCCGCGGCGACATCATCGGCGTCCCTGGGGGCGACCACCGCCTGTGGCACCCGCCGGTAGTTGGACGCGTCCATCGTCATCAGCGCCCGGTCCGCCGCGGTGAACGAGACCTCCCCCCGCACCGCGGCCGACAGTTCCCGCGCCAGGTTCCGCTGCTCCGTCTGCGTGCGCTCAGCCATGTCTCCAGCCTGCCCACTGGGGCAGGGTCATGCGACGGCCGGCGGGCCGTCCGGTGTGGCGGCCGCGGCCGGGTGGAAGCGGAAGAGGCGCTGCGGATCGAGACGGGACATGAGGGCGGCGAGCCGGCGCCGCGCATCGGCGTCGTGCACGCTGCGGGCGACCTCCGCGGCGTCCGGCCGCTCCCCGTGGCGGCCGAAGAGGAAGTTCACGCTCCGGCCCAGCCGCCAGGGCTCGACGGCGGCCAGCGCCTCGGCGTGCAGGGCCCGTACGGTCCCGAGGTCGTCGCCCTGGAGCGGCGAGAGGAGGCGCAGCGCGTAACGGGCGGCGCGGTGGCCGACGGTGCCGGAACCGGCCGGGGCGGCCAGGGCACCGCCGAGGTGATTGAGCTGCACCACGCACATGGTCGGCGCGGCCGGCCCGGTGAGCCGTGCCACCCGGCGCAGCGCCGCCGCGTCCAGGTCGCCGAGCAGCGCGTTGTCGCCGTCGTAGGCGTGCGGATCGCTGGGGTCGCGGTGGATGGTGTGCGACTCGGCGTACGGCATCTCGCGCAGGTCGTCACCGACCCGCGGGCCCACCGCCCGCAGCGGCGCCACCAGTTGCTCGCCCCGCTCCGCGCTGCCCGTGTACGCGATGCGGAGGTGCGCCAGGTACCGGCCGCGCAGCTGCTCGGGCAGCTGCGGCAGATCGGGGTAGGCGATCAGGGCGACGGACGAGGTCATTTCGTCGGGCACGGTCCCGGTCCAGCGCAGGTACGCGGACAGTACGTCGTCGACGTGCTCGGCGCCGAACACCAGCTGGCCGCCGTAGAGCCGGGCCACCGGCATCAGCGCGAACTCCATCGCGGTGACCACGCCGAGGCCGTGGCCACCGCCGAGCAGCGCCCCGAACAGCTCGGGGTCCCGCTCGGCGGTGAGGTGGCGCAGCCGGCCGTCGGCGGTGACCAGGTCGACGGCGCGGACGTGGTCGGCGGCGTAGCCGTAGGTGCGGGCCAGGACGCCCACCCCGCCCCCGAGGGTGTACGAGACGACGCCGACGCCCGGGGACGAGCCGTTGAGCGGCGCGAGTCCGTGCGGGGCGGCCGCCTCGACGACCTGGCCCCAGACCGCGCCGGCCGCCACCCGCGCGGTGCGGGCCACCGGATCGACCGTGACCCCGGCCATCCGCTTCGTGGTGATCAGCAGGCCGCCGTCGGTGCCGGCGGCGAGGCCGTGCCCGGTGGCCTGGACGGCGACCGGCAGGCCGTGCGCGCCGGCGAACCGCACCGCGGCGACCACGTCGTCGGCGCCCGCCGCCCCGACGATCACGGCCGGCCGGTGCGGGTGCGCCAGCTGGAAGCCGGTGCGCTCGGCGTCGTACCCGTCGTCGCCGGGGAGCAGGACGGGGCCGCGGACGGCCCGGGCGAGGGCGGCGGTGTCGCGGGCGGTCGGGGCGGGTGCGGCGGGCTGCGGGGCGAGGTCGTTGATCTCCATGCCCCGTACTCTCGCGGGATAAGTTGACACCCGCCGTCATATATAAATCGGGGTGTGAAGTCGGACCGTCTGCTGTCGATCCTGCTGCTGCTCCAGACCCGCGGCCGGGTCCCGGCCAGGGAACTCGCCGAGCGGCTGGAGGTCTCCCCCCGCACCGTCTACCGCGACGTCGAGGCACTGTCCGCGGCCGGCGTGCCGGTCTACGCCGAGCGCGGCCGGCACGGCGGCATCGCCCTGCTGCCCGGCTTCCGCACCGACGTCACGGGGATGACCAGCGACGAGGCCCGCGCCCTGTTCGTCCTCGCCGCGCAGGGCGCCCACACCGCCCTCGGGCTGGACGACGCGCTCGGTTCGGCGCTGCGCAAGGTGATGGCGGCGCTGCCCGCCCCGCACCGGCCGGCCGCGGAACTGACCGGCCGCCGCATCCTCGTCGACCCGGACCGCTGGCTCGGCGGCCCCCGCCCGGCGGCCGACCTGGACGCGCTGCAGACCGCCGTCTTCACCGACCTGCGGCTGCGGATCCGCTACCGCCACAGCGGCGAGACCCGCCTGCGCACGTACACCGTCGACCCCTACGGGCTGGTGGCGAAGGCCGGCACCTGGTACCTCGTCGCGGACCGGCGCGGTCGGCCGCAGCTGTTCCGGGCCGACCGGGTCGCGTCCGCGGTCGTCACCGACGCCCCGGTGCGGCGCCGGCCGGGCGTGGAGCTGGCCGAGGTCTGGCAGCAGCTGCGCCGCCAGGTGGAGGACCGGCCCACCGACGTCCGGGTGACCGCCCGGATCCGCCGCGACCGGCTGGACCTCGCCGTACGGATCCTGGGCGGCGCCCTGACCGGACCGCCCCGTACGGGTGACCCGGACGGGCGCGGGCACGGGCGCGGGCGCGGGCGCGGGCGCGGGGAGGCGGACGGTGCCGGTGTCCGGGATGCCGTGGACCACGACGAGCAGTGGGCCGTCATCGAGCTGGCCTTCCCCGTGCTGCGCGCCGTGCGGCAGCTGCTGCAGTTCGGCGACGCGCTGGAGGTGCTCGCCCCGCCCGAGGCCCGCCGGGTGCTGGCCGAGGCCGCCGCCGGCATCACCGCGCTGTACGCCACCGACCCGCCGCCCCCGTAGTGCAGTGCCGTCGCCGTGGCCCACTGCCGTCCGCGCAGCCACTGCCGTCCGCGTGGCCCCCTGCCGTCCCTGGGGCCCCGCCCGTCCGCACCGCCCCGCCCGGCCCCCGCCGCACCGCGCCCTGTCCACGGACGACGCGCCGCCATCTCACCGTCTGGACGTGCCGCCGGACCGCGCACGGTGACGGATTAGGCTTCGTCCGTGGCTGATATCCAGATTCCCGCTGACATCAAGCCCGCCGACGGACGCTTCGGCGCGGGCCCCTCCAAGGTGCGGACGGAGGCGCTGGCCGCCCTGGCCGCCACCGGCAGTTCCCTCCTCGGCACGTCCCACCGCCAGGCGCCGGTCAAGAACCTGGTCGGCAAGGTGCGCGACGGCGTGCGCGACCTCTTCCAGCTCCCCGAGGGCTACGAGGTCGTCCTCGGCAACGGCGGCTCGACCGCGTTCTGGGACGTCGCGACGCACGGCCTGATCGAGCGCAAGTCCCAGCACCTCTCCTTCGGTGAGTTCTCCTCCAAGTTCGCCAAGGCCGCCAAGCTGGCGCCGTGGCTGGACGAGCCCACCGTCATCTCCGCCGACCCGGGCAGCCACCCGGAGCCGTCGGCCGAGCAGGGCGTGGACGTCTACGGCTTCACCCACAACGAGACCTCGACCGGTGTCGCCGCCCCCATCAAGCGGGTGGCGGGCGCCGACGAGGGCGCCCTCGTCCTGGTCGACGCCACCTCCGGCGCCGGCGGCCTCCCGGTCGACATCGCCGAGACCGACGTCTACTACTTCGCCCCGCAGAAGTCCTTCGCCTCCGACGGCGGCCTGTGGATCGGCGTGTTCTCCCCGGCCGCCATCGAGCGCGCCGAGCGGATCCACGCCTCCGGCCGCCACGTCCCGGAGTTCTTCTCGCTCCCCACGGCGATCGACAACTCCCGCAAGAACCAGACGTACAACACCCCGGCGCTGTCCACCCTCTTCCTGCTCAACGAGCAGCTGGAGTGGATCAACGGCCAGGGCGGCCTGGACTGGGCGGTACGCCGCACCGCCACCTCCTCGCGCACCCTCTACGGCTGGGCCGAGGACGCCAAGTACGCCACCCCGTTCGTCACCGACCCGGCCAAGCGCTCGCAGGTCATCGGCACGATCGACTTCACCGACGAGGTCGACGCCGCCGCCGTCGCCAAGGTCCTGCGCGCCAACGGCATCGTCGACACCGAGCCCTACCGCAAGCTCGGCCGCAACCAGCTGCGCATCGCGATGTTCCCGGCGATCGAGCCGTCGGACGTCGAGGCCCTGACGGCCTGCATCGACTACGTCATCGGCCGGCTGTAACGGCGGATTCGCACCGCACGTCACCACCGGCCCCGGCGGGCGACCGCCGGGGCCGGTCGTATGCCCGGCGCCCGTCCGGCGCCGGACCGCACGACCACCCGAACGGGCCGCCGGAGCACCACCCGTACGGAGGCATCGCGGAGTGACGAAACCGCCTGGATATGCCTGTATGGGGGCATGACGACTCCCCCGAGCCCCGGCCTCGCCCCCTTCGAACGGCAAGGGGCGGTCCTGCTGACCACGTACAAGCGGGACGGCACCGGCGTCGGCACCCCGGTCAACCTCGCCGTCGACGGGGACCACGCCTACTTCCGCACCTACGGCAGCGCCGGCAAGGCCAAGCGGATGCGGAACTTCCCCGACGTGGAGATCTGCGCGTGCACCTGGCGCGGCCGCCCCACCGGCCCCACCGTCAACGCCCGGGTACGCCTGCTGGACCCGCGGACCCGCGCATACCGCCGGGCCGAACGCTCCCTGACCCGGAAGTACCCGCTCATCCACGGCCTGTTGGTGCCCCTGCTGCACCGGCTGAAGCGGGAGCGGACCCTGCACTACGAACTGCGGCCGGCACCGGACGGCCCCGCCTAGGACGCCGCTGCCGGGCGCGCCCCTGCTACGAGCGCCGCCGCAGCAACCTGCGCACCACCACGACCAGAGCCGTCGCCACCGCGAGCACCAGCGCACCCTTGGCGTAGCTGGGGTTGAGGTCCTTGCCATCCGAACTCCCCTTGCCCGAGGGGGAGTTGGATGCGTTCCCGTCGTCCTCCCCGTCACCCGCCCGGGCCGAGTCCGGCAGCTGGCCGCCGCTCAGGCCCACCGGCGTGACATCGCTGTCCCGGCCCTCCGAGCCGTACATCAGCGTCCGCCCGTCGGGGGTGAAGGTGACCGACTCGCCCTGCTGCTGCATCGGCACGCCCACGCTGCCGAGGTCCTTGGGACGGCCGTTCTCCCAGCGGAAGATCCGCGCACCGAAGTAACCGCGCAGCACCAGCCGGGTGCCGTCGGGCGAGAACGCCCCGTCCGTCACCCACAGGTCGGCCGGCGCGACCTTCCGGAACGTGTTGACCCCGGAGGAGGTGAGCTGCCGCGGCCCCTCGTAGAGCGCGCCGCCGCCGTCCTGCTTCTTGCTGGCGATGTAGACCCGGCCGGTCCGGGGATGCACCATCAGCGCCTCGGCGTCCCGTGGCCCGTCCGCGTACTTCACGGTGTACTGGGTCGCGGTCACCGTGGCGTCCCGCAGCCGCTTCGGCTCGGGGAAGCGGTAGATCCAGACGTGGTCCCAGCTGCCGCCGAGGTTGTCGCCGATGTCACCGAGGTAGAGGTCGCCGTCCGGGCCGAGCGAGATCGCCTCCACGTCACGCGGCGCCCCGATGCCCCGCAGGGTGATCCGGGCGACGGTGCGGCCCGTTCTGCCGTCCACGGCGTAGACGTAGGGGCCGTCGTCGCTGTCGTTGTGGGTCCAGTAGATGCCCGGGTGCGCGCGGCTGGCGGCCAGGCCGCTGGACTCGGTGATCCGCGGATCGCCGATCGTGAAGCCGTCCGGCTCATCGGCGGCGGCCGGCACCACCGCCACCGCCCCCACCCACAAGGCCCCCGCGGCACCGGCCGCGCACAGAAGCGAACGCATGGGCACAGACTGCCATCCGCGGGGCCGGGCGCGGGCCCCGGGAGGCCGGCGGCAGGCCGGGCGCACCGGGCGTGGCCAGCGTCACGTACCCGGTAGTAGGGGTTCTCGGACATCATGGCCGGATGAGGATCATGTTCGTCGGCGACTCGATGACGATCGGGAGCGCCGGCGATTACACCTGGCGATACCGGATGTGGCAGCACCTGAACGCCTCCTTCGGCGGCCCGTACCGGATCGTCGGGCCGCGCCGGACGCTCCACGACCCGGCCGAGGACGCCGCCACCTCGCACGCCTACCGCGACCCGGACTTCCCCGAGTCCGCCCGCGGGCACCTCGCCGGATGGGGCGAGGGCTGGCTGCACATGGCGCCGGTGATCGGCGAGACGGTCCGCCACCACCGCGCCGACACCCTGCTGGTCTCGCTCGGCCTGATAGACCTCGGCTTCTACACGAACGCCACCCAGACCGCGGAGAACGTCCGCGAGTTCGTGGCCGGCGCCCGGGCCGCGGCGCCGCACCTACGGGCGGTGCTGATGCCGGTCATCCCCAACGTGCGGGCGGCGGCGGACCCGGCGTTCGGCGCGGAGTGCGCACACTTCAACGAGCTCCTGGCGAAGGCCGTCGCCGACCTGTCCACCCCCGCCTCACCGTTGCTGCTGGCCTCCGAACCACCGGGCTGGCACATCGACCTGGCCACCTACGACGGCACGCACCCCTCCGAGCGGGGCGAACACCTCCTCGCGTCGTCCTTCGCCGACGCGATGCACCAGGGGTGGGGGGTCGGGGGTACGTATCGGGTGCCCCTCGGCTGATCCCCACGTAGCCGTCTGTCCCGCCGCGGTTGTTGCTCGCCGTTGCGCGCTTTGCGGCGCCCCGCACGTAGCCGTCTGTCCCGCCGCGGGGCTTGTTCGCCGTTGCGCCTGGCGGCGGGCGTTTGTGTTTTGGGTGCGGTGCCGGCCCTCCAGACTTCGTCCTCCGGTCCAGCCCCTCCCGTGAGTGGGAGTTTCTTAGCTGGTTGGGGGCGGGCCTGGTCTGTTGCCTGCGGGCTCGTGGGCATTACCTGCACCCCC
>NZ_JAZBJP010000055.1:0-31689 GCF_036352915.1 Streptomyces bugieae | reverse complement strand
GGGCGGGCACGGCCGGGGGGGGGGGGCGGGGTCCTACCCGTCACCGCCACCACTCACACGCACACCCGCTCCGGGTGGCTGCTCAGTCCGGCTCAGCCCCGCTCAGTCGGACAGGCGCTCCCCGGACGACGTCGAGAACACATGCGTCTCGCCCGGCCGCGGCACGACGTGCAGCCGGGCGCCCTTCTCCGGCACCTGGCGGCCGTTGACGCGGACGACCAGGTCCTTCACCTCACCGCCGACCTCCGCGGTGCCGTACACGTAGCCGTCGGCGCCCAGCTCCTCGACGACGTTGACGGTGACGGCGAGACCGGCCGGGGCGTCCGCGCTCTCCTTGGAGAGCGACTTCGCGGCGGCGCCGTTCTGCTCGACGATGTCGAAGTGCTCGGGGCGGACGCCCACGGTCACCGTGCGGTCACCCTTGTCGGCGGCCGCGGTCAGCGCCTCCCGGCTCACCGGTACGACGCTGTTGCCGAACTTCACCCCGCCGTCGGTGATCGGCACCTCGACGAGGTTCATCGCCGGCGAGCCGATGAACCCGGCCACGAAGAGGTTGGCCGGCCGGTCGTACATGTTCCGCGGCGAGTCGACCTGCTGGAGCAGCCCGTCCTTGAGGACCGCGACCCGGTCGCCCATGGTCATGGCCTCGACCTGGTCGTGGGTGACGTAGACCGTCGTGATCCCGAGCCGGCGCTGCAGCCCGGCGATCTGCGTACGGGTCTGCACGCGCAGCTTCGCGTCCAGGTTGGACAGCGGCTCGTCCATCAGGAAGACCTGCGGCTCGCGCACGATCGCCCGGCCCATCGCGACCCGCTGCCGCTGACCACCGGACAGCGCCTTGGGCTTGCGCCCCAGGTACTCCGTGAGGTCCAGGATCTTCGCCGCGTCCTCGACCTTCTGCCGGATCTCGGCCTTCGGCACGCCGGCGATCTTGAGCGCGAAGCCCATGTTGTCGGCGACGGTCATGTGCGGGTAGAGCGCGTAGTTCTGGAACACCATGGCGATGTCCCGGTCCTTGGGCGGAAGGTGGGTGACGTCGCGGTCCCCGATGCGGATGGCGCCTCCGTCGACGTCCTCCAGCCCCGCGAGCATCCGCAGGGAGGTGGACTTGCCGCATCCGGAGGGGCCGACCAGGACGAGGAATTCGCCGTCCTCAATGGCGATGTCCAACTTGTCGACGGCGGGCTTGTCGGAACCCGGGTAGATCCGGGTTGCCTGGTCGTAGGTGACCGTAGCCATGGTGAGAGTCCCTTCACCGGCAGGAACGTGCCGGACGATCCGAGTAAAAGGAGTGGTGTAGTCCACTGATGCGGACTTCCCCGTGACGCTACCCGCGGCGGCCCCCGGTGTCAGTAGTCCGGCCCCATCAAATTGAGGAGCCCCGCACCCGGCCCGCCTGGGTACACTTCTTCCGGCACGCCTCCTTAGCTCAGCTGGTCAGAGCACCGCTCTTGTAAAGCGAAGGTCGTCGGTTCGAATCCGACAGGGGGCTCTGAGCTTGAACAGGCAAGAAGCCCCTGGCCGGTTGGTGGCCTGGGGCTTCTGACATCTACGGATGACATCAACGCCGTCAGCGATCACTCACGAGCGATCCGCCGCTTCAGCAGCCGGTCCATGTGGCTGATCGCTTCCCGCTGTGTGTCCTGCGCCACATGCGTGTAGACGTCCATGGCCATGCTGATCTGGCTGTGCCCGAGGATCTCCATCAGCACGCGCGGAGCCACGCCGGCCGCGGTGAGCAGGGTGGCGCAGCCGTGCCGGGCGTCGTGCAGACGGATCGGGCGGAGGCCCGCCGAGGCCGTGAGCCGGGAGAAGGAGCGGTTCAGATTCCGCGGCTCGACGGGGCGACCGGAGCGGGTGGTGAAGACGAGGCCGGCTGAGCTCAGCGCGGTGCCCCGCTTCTCTGCCTCGTGGGTCTGACGGAGCCGGTGCCAGCGGAGCGCGGCCAGGCAGATCAGGGGGAGTGGTACGGGGCGGATCTTCCCGGTCTTGGTGGTGTCCTGGTACAGCTCGCCGCCGATGCGCTGCACCTGGTTGCTGATGCGGATCACCCGGCCGTCGAGATCCACGTCCGACCAGCGCAGCCCGAGGACCTCACCGCGGCGCAGGCCCATGGCGATGGCGAGGACGAAGGCGGCGTAGAGCGGATCGCGACGGGCCTTTTCGAGGAACGTCAGCGTCTCGTCCAGCGTCCAGGGCGTTGTCTCGCGGCTGACGACCTTGGGGGCCTCTACGAGCGAGGCAACGTTCCGCGTGACCAACTCCTCCCGGGTGGCTGCTGTCAGGGCCGTACGGAGCACGCGGTGAGCTTCCTTGGCCGTGGCGGGGGAGGACTTGCGGGCGACCTCGGCGAGGAACACCCGGACGTGACGCGGGCCGAGGGTCTCCAGCCGCTTCGTACCGAGCAGGGGCACGAGGTAGAGGCGACGGGCATCCACGTCGAGGTCGACGAGCTCACCGGGGTCTACAAGAACACAACGCGCGGCATCGTCGCCCTGGTCTTCCGCTGCAAGCCGGTCGGCGGCGAGGAACGAACCTCCAGCGAGGCGACGGCAGTCACCTGGCTCACGCCGGACGAGGTGGCAGAGTCCATGTCCGAGGTCTACGCGCTCCGCTTCCTGGACGCCCTGGACGGAGCGGGCCCTCACGTACGAAGCCACGACGGCAAGCAACTGACGCCGGCGCGATAGAACTTTCCCTACTTCATCAAGCAACTGACGCCGGCGCGATAGAACTTTCCCTACTTCATCAAGGTTCGCTGCGCTCGCTCCCCGGCCCCACGGTAGGGGCACTTCAGGAGTGCACCGCACGTTGACGTAGGGGCGTTGACGTTCCCGGCCTCCTGAAACTGCAAGCAGTCAGATCACAGATCAGAGGTGCCACGCACGCGCGGCGGCGCCGGCCGTCGCCGCCGCGCCGCCCTCCTCGCCTTCGTCACCGGGCCGCGCGCCGTCGCCGCCCGCGCCCACAAGGGGCGAAAGACGAGGCCGGGGGTGGGGGCGGTCGGCTCCACGGCTTTAGCCACCTCCCCGGTTCGGGTCCCCTGAAGAACACGTACAACAACAATGCCTCGGTGAAGTTCGCCGGAGACTGCTGAGAACCCACACAGGGCCACTGCAGCTGAGCCCCCGCAACACAACCGGGCCCCGGAACGCGCCAGCGCGTACCGGGGCCCGGCCCATGTCCACCCGTCAGGAGACTCGTGTCAGCTTCGCGCCGAACGACGGCTCGGCGAGGTTCTTCTGCAGCACCACGGGCACCTTCACCTCACCCATGCCGCCACCCGCGGTCAGCTCCCCGACCTGCGTACCGGCCTTCGCCGTGTGCGGGAGGGCCTTGCCCCCGGCGGTGAGCTTCAGGTCGACCTTGAGGCCGGGCCAGCCGACCGCCGTCAGATCGTGGGTCGCCACGAGCGGGGTCGTTCCGCCCAGGCCGTCGTCGACGTGGCCGACGACCGCGCCCTTCTTCACGACGGTGCTGGTGGTCAGCACCTTGCCCACGGCCAGGATGAGCTGCTTGCTGTAGGCGGTGGTGGTGTCGATGATCGGGGCCTTGTGCTGCCCGAAGACCGCGCCGATGATCAGCTGCGTGGAGCTGCCGACCTTCTTCTCCGCGGCGAAGAGCAGGTTGCCGCCGGCCTTGGTCGTGGAACCGGTCTTGATACCGACGACGCCGTACATGGGGACAAGCTTGTTGAAGTTGCGTTGCGTCTTCTGGTAGGCGAGGCCGCTGCCCTTCCCGGAGGCGGTCGTGGAGTGGTACTCGGTCGCCTTGGAGATCTCCCGGAAGACCGGGTCCCGCATCGCCTTCTTGCCCAGCTTCACCTGGTCCTCGGCCGTACTGACGGTGCTCTCCAGGAGGCCGCTCGCGTCGGTGTAGGTGGTGTTCGTCATGCCGAGCTCCTTGGCGGTGTCGTTCATCTTCTTGATGAACGCCGCCTCAGTGCTCGCATCCCAGCGGGCCAGCAGCCGCGCGACGTTGTTCGCGGACGGCAGCATGACGGCCTGGAGGGCCTCCTTCTCGGAGATCTTCTGACCCTTGTGGACCTCGACGACCGACTCCTTCTGCCTGACACCGTTGATGAAGTCGTCCTCGGCCTTCTGGTCGACGTCGATCAGGGGCTTGTCCTCACCCTTCTTCAGCGGGTGGTCACGCAGGATGATGTACGTCGTCATCACCTTGGCCACACTGCCGATGGGCAGCGGCTTCATCTCACCGTAGGAGCCGACCCGGCCGAGGCCGTCGACGTCCACGATCGCCTGGCCCTCAGGGGGCCAGGACAGCGACGGCGTGTCGCCCTCGAAGACGGAGGACGGTTTGCCGGCGATCGCCAGTTTCGGGTCAGGCAGCGGGCGCATCGTCTGCACGACCACGAAGATGATCCCGAGGAGCACCACCAGCGGCGTCCAGATCTTCACCCGGCGCACCACCGTGCGCACCAAAGTCTCCGGTGGGGGCGGAGTGTTCGTCAGATGGGCGAGCAGGTCAAGCGGAGCCTGAGGCTCCGCCGGAGAGCCGGCGGGAGGAGCTGACGCCGGCTTCGGAGGAGCCGACGGTCTCGCCTTGGGCTTGGCCTCCGGCTTGGGGGCCTTGAGCGGCTTCGGCGCCGGGGCGTCGTCCTTCTTCAGCGGGATGAACTGGCTGGTGCGCTCGGACTCGGAGTCCGGGTTGGCGGGAGCCTTGAGCAGCCCGGTGGGCTGGTCGGCGGAGCCGGCCGCCGCCGGCTTGGGGGCCGCAAGCAGCTGGGTGGCCTGATCGACCGAGCCCGCCTTGTCTTCGCCGTCGCTGTCGCCCTCGGCCTCGGCGACGGCGGTCTTGAGCCGGGAGTCCTCCTTGGGCTTGTCGTCACCGTCTGCACCGGCCCCCCAGGAGGCAGCCTCGGGCCCGGACTTGGCCTCGCCCTCGGGGGCCTTACCGCTGCTGGCGGCGCCGGGCTTGTCGGTGGCCTGCTCGGCCTTACCGCCTTCGGCGATGCCGGACTTCACAGCACCGAACACCGCGGTCGCCTGGTCAGCCTTGCCACCACCGGTGGCGCCGGGCTTCCCGGGAGCCTGATCGGCCTTGCCGTCGCCTGCCGCGCCGGACGCCGCACCCGCCTCGGCCGCACTGGCGCCATCGGCGGCGCCGGCCTTCGAGGCGCCGGAGGCAGCAGTGTCCTGTTCGGCCTTGCCGCTACCGGTGGCGCCGGGCTTCGCGGGCCCGGCCGACTGACCAGCCTTGCCGTTATCAGCCCCGTCGGCCTCCGTCGATGCCTGGGTGCCCTCGTGGTTATCGGCTCGGTCGGCTTCCATCGATGCCTGGGTGCCCTCGCCGTCACCGGCCTTCGCCGACGCGGACGCAGGCGCCCCGCCGGCCTTGCCGGCGGCACCGGCCGCGCCGTCACGCACAGCCAGCCTTGGATCCGGACGGTCGCCGTCCGCGCTCTGTCGGGCCGCCCCGGAACCCCCGGTTCCCGAACCGGCAGCGCCGGTCGCACCGTCTCCGGCCGCGGCACCGGCTGGTCGCCCCTCGCCCCGACCGCCGTCAGCGGCGACGGCGCCGGAACCACTGTCCCTGCCGCCGGCAACACCCGTACCGGCCCTGGCTGCAGGCCGACCGGCACCGGTACCCGCGCCCGAAGCCTGCCGCAGGCCGCTCCGCTGCTCCGACATGTCGGGGGACTCGCCCGCCACCGATGGCTCCTCAGAATTTCCGCGCCGTACACCTGTAGCGCTTCAAGCGCCAACACGCTTCAAGGTCCGGACTTCACTCAACGTCTAGCCAGTGTCCTCTGTGATCGTCGCGCGATTGCGCACCTGCACCCACAGAGGGCTTTGCCTGGGTTCACCCACGTGCTAGACGAAAGGACATACCTACCGGTTCCCACGAAACCACCACGCGCACTCGACAGGCCAATGTGAGATCGGCGTCGGGATGGTGCTTGGTGGCTCTGCGGCCCTGGCGCCAGGAGACGGTGTGGGGCGCCACCTTTCCGGCGGCCAGGGGCCAGCGCACGCAGGGTGGTGGTGTGCGGCTTCGGGTAGGCGCTCGTGAGAGGGCGGCCCTGCCTGGAATGCGGCGGGCGCTCGGTATGGCGTCGCCCGGGTGGGCGATGATGGTGGCCTTGACCGCGAACGCGTAGGCAGGCCGCGCTCGGTCAGGCCCTCCCGAAAGCCCGTGGCGTCTCCGTAGCGGCGTCGGCGACGACCGGCAGATCGGGCAGCCCCAGTCCCGGCGGACCTCATCGAGCATGTCCAGGGCCAGGCGCCACTTTTCCCGGTGCCGCTCGGTGCCGGGATGGCGGCCTTGGCCCGGCGGATCGCCTCGGCCGGCCGCGCATCGTCGGTGTTCTTGGCGTCGTCCCAGCTCTCGGGCAGGAACAGGCGTCAGTCGACGGCTGAGGAGGCGCGGTCGGACACCAGGTTCACACTGACGCCGATCTGGCAATCGCCGGAAAGGCAATGTATGAGGCGTCGGCGCATGACGGGGTGACGTGGGCGTGGCGCGCCGAGACAGAGCCGAAGAGGTCTTGGGTTCACAATCCCGCTGTGCCGACCCTCTTCCTGCGTGAGCGATGCGTGAGCGGACGGCCGAACACGCGGCGCTGAAAGCCGGACCCAGCATCAGACCGGGTGGCGCTGAACGGCAAGAACAGCACCACCCGGCAGATGTGAACGCCCTCGATCAAGGATTCGACCCCACTTGTAAAGCGAAGGTCGTCGGTTCGAATCCGACAGGGGCTCTGGACGTGAACAGGGAAGAAGCCCCGGGCCAGTTGGCGGCCCGGGGCTTCTGACGTCCATCGACATCCATGGGCGACATCAACGGCGTCGGCGATCATTCGCGAGCGATCCGTCGCTCCGGCGGCCTGTCCGTGCGGCTGATCGCCTCGCGCTGTGTGTCCTGCGCCACATGTGCGTAGGCGTGCGTGGTCATGCTGATCCGGCTGCGCCCGAGGATCTCCCGCAGCGGACGACGCGGCGGGGGTGCCGGGTCACAGCCCGCAGGATCCGCGGTCGAGGTGGAAGTACCGGGCGTTGGCCCAACGGCACAACCGGATGCCGACGATGACGCCGACGATGGTGATCAGGGCAGGCAGGTATCCGCTGGCGACCTGGATGATCGGGATCGCCGGGCACCCGCCTGAGATCGCCCAGCCGGTACCGAACAACACCGCGCCGGGGATCACGCCGGCGTGGATGCGCCCTGGGGTGCGGCGGACCCGCAGCAGAGCGAACGCGCACACCAGGATCACCACGGCACCCGCGAAGGAGAGCAACATGCGCAGGTCCTGGAAGGTGAACATGCGGTTCAGCTCGGCGTAGTCGCCGAAACCGATGTTGGTGACGGTGTAGCCGAGGGCCAGTCCGGTGATGATGCTGGCCAGCAGGATCGCGCCTCGGGTGCGCATCAGATCACCTTCCACAGGAGGAACGACACCGCGACGGCGGTGCCGAAGAACACGGCGGTCGCGACGATGCTGACCGGGCGCAGCCGGCCGCAGCCGCTGAGTCCGTGGCCGGAGCTGCACCCACCGGCCAGCCGGGTGCCGAAGCCGACCAGCACACCTCCCACGAACAGCGTGGCGATCATGGTGGTCGAATCGGCGGTGACCAGGTGCCGGAAACCCGGGCCCATGTCGTAGCGGAGGTGGAACCGCCCGGAGGTGACCGCGGCGATGAACCCACCGAGGAAGATCGACATCAGCAGGGCGGCCTGAGTGACCAGCGGGGCCGGGCGCAGGCTGGTGGCCGCCGGGCGCTCGCTCGCCGCCGATTCGGCGTCGGCTTCGAGCGGCTGCGACGTCTCGTGCGGAACCTGCGGCGCGGTAGGCGCGCCGGTGTCCGTGCCGAAGTGCTCCGCCGTGGCTGCGGCAAGGGCCTCGGCCAGAGCTTGGTCGTCGGCGAACTCCTCGTCCATCCGCTCCAGTTGGCGTTCGCGACGCCAGTGCAGCACGCGATCCCACGCGGCCGACACCCCGAGGGACCGATCGGTGATGAGGGTGTGGTTGACGGTGACCAGAGCGAGCCCGACAGCGCCCGCCCACCAGGGCCAGTAGGTGCTCATGCGGGTCCTCTCATCCAATCGGCGAATCGAGCCCACCAGCCGCGCTTCGAGCCGCGCGCCTGCCGGGTGTGTCGAGCGGGGCTGTCCGAAGGTCGGAGAGCCTGTGGGGGCGGTGACGGCTGGTCATGCCGGACAGCTGCTGGCGGAGGTGGTGCCCCGAACCGGTCCATGGCTTCCGGTGGTGCGGTTGCAGGCCCTGGCCGTGACCGCTCACGTGGCCGGGCCGGTGCCGGCCGGGGCCGGGACGCGGTCTCCGGCGACGCCGGAGCGGGTCGTGGCGGCGGGGACTGTCG
Organism: Streptomyces bugieae; assembly: GCF_036352915.1. Taxonomy (NCBI): domain Bacteria; kingdom Bacillati; phylum Actinomycetota; class Actinomycetes; order Kitasatosporales; family Streptomycetaceae; genus Streptomyces; species Streptomyces bugieae. Next base: position 23,350 of record NZ_JAZBJP010000055.1, on the reverse strand, counting down.
GGGGGTCACCGCCGTGCCGGCGGCGCCGGATCGGCCCGCCTCGGCCGGGGCTTCGAGGTGTCGCGCGCGGACTCCGTTGGGTAGCAGGCTGATCGGCACGCGCTCGCCGGTGAGTGACATCTGGTAGCGCGCACAGCCGAGCCATCGATCTGCGCTGTCGCAGTAGTACTCGCGCCAACCTTGCAAGCTCGCCCTGAGTAGGGGGAAAAGGGGGCATCCTGTGGCATGCGAGCAACTCACGTTGCTCCCTTCTGACCGGCGCACCACCCGTTCGGGGAGAGTGGTTGCCGTTCTCGATTCCTGCCCTTGCTGTGCCCGGTCGACGGCCTCAAAAGCAATGCGGTGATGGGCAATGAAAATAAGGCGCGGTGCCTCCCGTTCTCGACCGGGCGCGATGCAACCATTGTTTCGGCGTCCCGAGCAACTCAGGGATCTTTTTCAAACAGGTCACTTGGCACTACTTGGTGAGATACTCTCCGCGACGGATATGCGGCGTCTGCCTCTCATGTCCGGATGAATTGCGACCGTGGGCGAGGCTTCTCGGGTCGTGATGCGACTTCGCGGGCGCCGTCCGCGCGGGTGTGAGGCAGATGTTTCTGAAGGGGTTGTAAATTCTGGAGTCTCTTGTGGTGATGGCGTGAATATCGTGGATATCGAACGAAGAACTCATGGAGGCGATCATGTGCCAACGTGCTGTCTGTCCGTCGTGCCGGAAGTTGACCTATGAGGGGTGCGGGAGGCATGTGGACCAAGTGCTCATGGGTGTACCAGCTGCTCAGCGGTGCACGTGTGAGCCTGGGGAACGCAAGCGTGCGCGCGCAGTGGAGGCGCCGACTCGATCGGAATCGGCACCAGCCCGACAGGACGGGGTGGCGCGACGCACACACGCTCCCGGGGGCTCGGGAAGTCCACCGGATCGGTCGCGGAGCGGCTGGTGGGCTCGGCTCATCGATTGGGCGAAAAGCCCGGCCTGAGATAACCATCCGAGAGTGCTCGCTTTTGGCGCCTCGAGTCCACGGCGTTGGTTATCGGGCCATGAGAACCCGGATTTCAGAACACCGGGGTGCCGAGTGACGCCGAGCGCGGAGCCGGCACCGACACCCGGGTCTCGCGACGAACGTCATCGGCGCTCTGCGTGAAAGCACCCGCTTCTTCCGACGACCTCATCCTCATCCTCGTCCGCTTTCCGCGGGCGCGCTGCACCGAAGAATGCCGGAGCGCGATGATGCTCCGGATGCAGAGATGACGCTCCGGATGGAGATCTGACAGTCGCGCGTCACCGCGTCGCATGCCGGGCAGATAGTCGTGCACGCATGCGAGAACTGCCGTATGCGCGCAGGAGCGGGCCGGCACGGGGGGAACCAGTCCGCTCCTGCGCTCGGCGCCCGCGTTTACCTCGCCACGAGGGCGGGCGCCTCGACCCTCATCATCGGGTCACTCCTTCCTGCGCGTTGTGGCCCTGGAATGTCACTGGTGGCGGGAGATGGCCACGAATCCAGCGCTCTTGTGGACGGCGCATCCCAAAGCCGTCACGACTCGGCCGGGAACCATGCACGCATCCTCGTCCTCTGGTGGGCGGCCGGGCGCTGCGCCGCCCGGAAAGGGCGAGGTCGCAGGGCCGATACGCTGGGGCGCTGCGGCACCCCGCACCTTGATCCGCGCCCCACGGTGAGCCATGGCTTGCGGTGATCAAGACGTCTTTGGGCATGAGGATGAAGAACAAGTGCTGATAGCGGGCCGATACCGGCTGCGGGACACCATCGGGCGGGGCGCGATGGGGGAGGTCTGGCGGGCCTTCGACGAGACCCTCGGCAGACCGGTTGCCGTGAAACTCCTGCTCTCCCACGGCTCCGACCCCACCGCGCCCTCCCGCTTCCGGCTGGAGGCGCAGACCGCCGGCCGCCTCAGCCACCCGCATGTGGTCGGCGTTCTCGACTTCGGCGAGTACGAAGACCGTCTGTTCCTGGTGATGGAGCTCGTCGACGGGGGCAGCCTCGCCGACCTGCTCCTCGTCTCCGGACCGCGCCCCGCCGCGGACGTGGCCCGTATCGCCGCACAGGCCGCCGTGGGGCTGGCCGCCGCGCACCGGCAGGGCATCGTGCACCGGGACATCAAGCCGGCCAACCTCCTGCTGGGCGCTGACGGCACCCTGAAGATCGGCGACTTCGGCATCGCCCGCTTCCTCGACGACCCCGGTGCCGCGCTCACCGCCACCGGGCAGATCGTCGGCACCAGCCTTTACCTCGCGCCCGAGCGGGCCCTGGGCCGCACCGCCGGCCCGGCATCCGACGTGTACTCCCTGGGCTGCGTGCTCTACCAACTCCTCACCGGTCGGCCGCCGTTCCAGGCGGACAGTGCGCTCGCGGTGCTTCATCAGCACCTCGATGCCGCCCCGGTCCCACCCCGGCAACTCGGCGCCGCTCTACCGCCCGCCTTCGAGAGCTATCTGCTCGGTCTGCTGGCCAAGGAGCCCGAGGGCCGACCCACGGCTGACGAGGTGGCGGACTGGTTCGGGCGCGGAGCCTGGCGCGGGGCGCGGGAGCCGCTGCCGAGTGAGCACCGGCATCCCGGCCGTCCGGACCGGCCGCACGCCACCGGCTCCCCTGCAAGCTCCGTCCCCGCCCGCACCGGCCACTTGGACGGTGCCTTCGCCCCGGTGGCGGACACCGAGTGGCGAACGAGCGTGCACCGGGCCGCGAGCCGCCGCTCACGCCTGCCGTTTCTCCGCCGTTCCCGGCTGGTGGCTGTGCTGGGCGGTGCCGGCCTCTTCACCCTGGCGTTGGTGGCGGGCATGGTGTGGTTCTCGCCCGGCACCGGCTCGGCGCAGGGGTCGCAGACCAACCCGTCCACGAGCACGAGCCCCGCCACGCCGCCCCCCTCGACGTCGTACGGGACTGCTTCCGCACCCCCGGAGCCTGCCGAGCGGAAGCCGGAGAGGGCGCCCGACGTCACACCAGGCCCCAAGAAGGCCAACCGGCACGGCAAGCGCAGGCACTGACAGGGGCACGGGACCCGGAGTCCCCACACGGCCCGCATCGCCCGGCTCCTGTCGCCCTGACCGCGCCGGGTCAGGGGGCGTGCCGGGGCGGGGGCGTACCGGGGCAGGGGGCGTGCAGGCGTGGCGGGGTCGAGAAGGTACTCGTCGACGGCGGGTTTCGGGTGGGGTGGCGGGGTGGGCGGCGTAAGTTCGCCGGCATGGTGACTTCGATGATGCAAGAGGACTACGAGCGGCGGTTGGAGCGGGCGGGGCGGGCGGCGGCCGTTGCCGGGCTGGCCGGGCTGCTGGTGACGCCCGGGCCGGATCTGGTGTGGCTGTGCGGCTATCGGCCGCCCGCCGTCACCGAGCGGCTGACGGCCCTGCTGATCGAGCCGGGCCGGCGCGCGCGGCTGCTGGTGCCCGTATTGGAGCAGCCGGACGCGGAGCAGGCCGCCGGGGCGGGCGTGCTGGAGGTGTCCGGGTGGAGCGATGGCGCGGACCCGTATGCGGAGCTCGCCACGTGGATGCGTCCGGAGGGGCGTTACGGGGTGTCCGACGCGACCTGGGCGCTGCATCTGCTGGGCCTCCAGCGGTCGGTGCCGGGGGCTGCGTACGCGGCGCTGACGGAGGTGCTGCCGATGCTGCGCGCCGTCAAGGACGCCCACGAGGTGGCGCGGCTGGCGGCGGCCGGGGCGGCCGCGGACGCCACGTACGAGAAGATCCTGGGGGTCCGCTTCGAGGGCCGGCGGGAGTCGGAGGTGGCCGCGGATCTCGCCCGGCTGCTGATCGAACACGGGCACAGCCAGGTGGACTTCACGGTCGTCGGGTCGGGCCCCAACGGCGCGAACCCGCACCACGAGGCGGGGGAGCGGGTCATCGAGGACGGCGACATGGTGGTGCTCGACTTCGGTGGCCTCAAGGACGGCTACGGGTCGGACACGTCGCGCACGGTGCACGTCGGGGAACCGGGGGCCGAGGAGCGCAAGGTGCACGACATCGTGCGGGAGGCGCAGCAGGCGGCCTTCGAGGCGGTGCGGCCGGGCATCGCCTGCCAGGAGGTCGACCGGGTGGCCAGGAGGGTGATCAAGGCGGCGGGGTACGGCGAGTACTTCATCCACCGGACCGGGCACGGCATCGGGGTCACCACGCATGAGCCGCCGTACCTGGTGGAGGGCGAGCATCTGCCGCTCGTACCGGGGATGTGCTTCTCGATCGAGCCGGGGATCTACCTGCCGGGACGGTTCGGGGTGCGGATCGAGGACATCGTGACGTGCACGGAGTCGGGCGGCCGGCGGCTGAACGAGACGGCCAGGGAGATGGCGGTGGTGCGGTAGCGGGCGGGGGCGGGGCGGCCTCCGGGCGAGCGGGGGCTTGTGGGCGGGGGCCGTGGGCGAGTGAGGGCCGTAGTGGTGCCCCGGCTCGGCTCCTCCCTCGGCCTCGGCCTGCCCGTACTCACGGCGCCAGGGTCACCTCGCTCACGGCACCAGGATCACCTTGCCCATCGTGGTGCGGGTCTCCAGGGCGCGGTGGGCGGCCGCGGCGTCCGCAAGGGGGAAGCGCTGGACGGACGGGACGAGTCGGCCGGCTGCGGCCTCCGCGAGGGCGGCGGTCTCCAGGGTGCGGATCGGGTTGTCGCCCCCGGCCCGGGCCAGCATCGGCGGGCCCAGCACCTGCCGGGAGGTGATCCCGCGGGCCGCCAACTCGCCGTCGGCGAACTCCGTCGGGGCTCCGGAGGACCAGCCGAAGAGCAGATGGCGGCCCCCTTCGGCGAGCAGGTCGACGGCCGCGCGTCCGGGGGCGCCGCCGACCGAGTCGAAGACGAGGGTGGCGCCGGGCACGCCCCGGTCATCGAGGAAGGCGCGGACACGGGCCGGCCAGGTGTCGTCGGTGTAGTCGACGGCGAGGTCGGCGCCCAGGTCACGGACGCGGGCCACCTTGGCGGGGCCGCCGGCCAGTCCGATGGCAGTGGCGCCGGTGTTCTTGAGGTGCTGGACGAGCAGTGAGCCGATGCCGCCGGCGGCCGCGGGGACGAGGGCGATGTCGTCGGGGGTGAGGTCGGCGAAGAGCAGGATGCCCATGGTGGTGCGGCCGGTGCCGATCATGGCGACCGCCTGGGCGGCGTCCAGCCCGTCCGGGATGTCGTGCAGGCGGTCAGCGGCGACGACGGCGAGTTCGGCGTAGCCGCCGGGTGCCGCGCCCAGGTGGGTGACGACCCGCCGGCCGAGCCAGTACGGGTCGGTGCCCTCGCCGAGGGCGTCGACCGTGCCGGCGACCTCGCGGCCGGGCACGGTCGGGAGGTCGGGCAGGGGCAACGGCCCGCCCGAGTGGCCGGCGCGCAGTGTGGTGTCCAGGAGGTGCACACCGGCCGCGGCGACGGAGATCCGTACCTCGCCGGGGCCGGGGGCGGGGTCGTCGACGGTCTCGTGCAGGAGGTTCTCGGCGGGGCCGAAGGCGTGCAGGCGTATGGCGCGCATGGTGGGGGTTCTCTCCTTGTCGAAGTCTGGTGGGATCCCGGGCCGACGTCTGGTGGGATCCCGGGGCGCCGTCAGTCTGCGACCTCAAGTTGGGTTGAGGTCAACGGTGAGGGGTGAGGGGTTCGGGTGAGCCGTTGAGGGGTGCTTCTGCGCTGGTCGGGGGGCGTTGTCAGTGGGGTGGTTCACGATGGGTTACGACGGTTTCCGGCGGACGGATTCCGGCGGACGGATTTCCGGCCGGAGCACGACGGGTTGTGTTGCGCAGGTGCGGTGCGTGCGTGCGACGCGTATGCGGGTCGAGGGTGAAAGGGGTGATCGCGTGGCCGGGCGCGGTAAGGAGACGGTGCGGGCGGTGCGGCGGCCGGAGGTGCGGCTGCCGGAGCTGGTGGCGTACGACGGCGGGGAGTTGGAGGAGGACGGGGATTACGACGGGCTGGAGTTCGCGGACGCCGATTGGGCGCGGCAGTCGGCGCGGGGCGCGCGGTTCATGGACTGTGCGCTGCGCCGCTGCGGGCTCGACGGGACGGTGCTCGGCCGGGCGCGGATCATCGACAGCGTGCTGAGCGGGGTGCGCGGGGTCGGGACGGATCTGTCCGGGGCGTCCCTGCGCGATGTCGAGGTCTCGGACGCCAGGCTCGGCGGGACGCAGCTGCACGGCGCGGTCCTGGAGCGGGTCGTGGTGCGCGGCGGGAAGATCGACTTCCCGAATCTGCGCAGCGCGAAGCTGCGGGACGTCGCCTTCGAGGGGTGCGTGCTCATCGAGGCGGACTTCGCGGGGGCCGAGCTGGAGCGGGTCACGTTCGACGACTGCACCCTGGCGCGGATCGATTTCTCCGAGGCGCGGATGAAGGACGTCGATCTGCGCGGCGCGGCGGCGGTGGACATCGCGCGGGGGATCGACCGGCTGTCCGGGGCGGTGATCAGCACGACCCAACTGATGGATCTGGCACCGGCGTTCGCGGCGCAGGCAGGGGTGAGGGTCGAGTAGGGGAGTGGAGGGGCGGCCGGGGTTCCGGCCCCCGCCGGGCTGTTGGCGGTGGTCAGACGCGGGGGAAGCGGGACTGCAGGTCCCAGATGGCGGGGTTGTCGCCGAGGCCGTCGTGCATGTCCGTGAGGTCGGCGATCAGGTCGTGCAGGAAGTCGCGGGCCTCGCGGCGGAGCGCGGCGTGGTTGAAGGTGAGCGGGGGCTCGTCGGCCGGCATCCAGTCGGCCTCGACGTCCACCCAGCCGAAGCGCCGCTCGAAGCGCATCAGGTCGGCGGATTCCGTGAAGTCGAGCTCGGCGTGGACGGGACGGGCCGAGCGGCTGCCGCGGGGGTCGGTGTCGAGCTGCTCGACGATGTCGCACAGCGCCCAGGCGAAGTCGAGGACCGGCACCCAGCCCCAGGCGGTGGACAGTTCGCGGTCCGCCGTGGTGTCCGCCAGGTACACGTCGCCGCAGAACAGGTCGTGGCGGAGCGCGTGCACCCCCGCGGTCCGGTAGTCCGTCTGCGGTGGGTCCGGAAAGCGGCGGGAGAGGGAGTAGCCGAGGTCGATCACGCCTTGATGGTGTCACGCCGGTCGGTGGACGGATGTGCGCACCGGCTCTGACCGGGGCCGCTCGCGGCCCGGAGGGCATGATCGGCACCCGGCGTCGGGCCATGTGCGCGCGGATGCCACCTGGCGATGTGACCCGGGGATGTGACCTGGGAGCGCGGGCTACTGGCTCGCCTCACGCGGGGGCGGGGGCCGCTGCCTCGCCTCGCGGGGGCGGAGGCGGGGGTGGGGGGAGCAGTCAGGGCAGCAGGCGCTGTTCCTTGGCCACGGAGACGGCGCCGGCCCGGGTGTCCACGGAGAGTTTGTCGTAGATGCGGCCGAGGTGGGTCTTGACCGTGGCCTCGCTGATGAACAGGGCGCGGGCGATCTCCCGGTTGCTCAGCCCGCGGGCGAGCTGGCCGAGGATGTCGAGCTCGCGGTCGGTGAGGGTGGGGCGCGGGCTGCGCATCTGGGCCAGTACCCGGTGGGCGACCGGCCCGGAGAGCGTGCTGCGCCCCGCGGCCGCGGCCCGGATGGCGGCGAACAGTTCCTCCGGCCGCTCGGCCTTGAGGAGATAACCGGTGGCACCGGCGTCGATGGCGCGGGTGATGTCGGCGTCGGTGTCGTAGGTGGTCAGGACGAGGACGTGGGGGATCGGGCCGGTCGAGCCGGCCGGAGTGACACCGGCTCCTGCGGCTTCCCGGGCTCGGGCGGTGATGCGGCGGGTGGCTTCGATGCCGTCGATGCCCGAGCCGAGTTGGAGGTCCATCAGGACGACGTCGGGGCGGAGCGCGGCGGCCAGTGCCACGGCCTCCTCACCGTCGCCGGCCTCGGCGATGACCTCGATGCCGTGGGCGCTGCTGAGCAGGGCGAGCAGTCCGGCGCGGACCACCGCGTGGTCGTCGCAGAGCAGGACGCGTACGGGGGTGTGCGGCGCTTCGCCTGCGGAGGAGGTCGCGGAGGAGGTCATGGCGTGCGCTCCAGGGGGACGGCGGCGGACAGGACGGTGCCCTCGCCCGGTGCGGATTCAATGGTGAGCGTCCCGCCGAGCTGCCGCATCCGGGCGTGCATGGCGGGCAGGCCGTGGCCGCGTCCTTGTGCGGCGGCGGTGGTGAAGCCCCGGCCGTCGTCGGCGATGTCGAGGACGACCTGGTCGCCCAGGTAGCTGAGGGTGAGGGTGACGGTGCGCGCGGCGGCGTGCTCGCGGACGTTCGCGAGGGCGCCCTGGGCGATGCGCAGCAGCGCGGACTGCACCCGGTCCGGGAGCGGTACGGGGGTGCCGTCCTGGTGGAAGCGCACACTCAGCCGCCCGCCGGGCCCGCCGCCGCCCGGCTCGTCCGCAGGGGGACCGGCCGTGGGACCAGCCGTGGGACCGGTCGTGGGGCCGGTCGCGGGGGCAGCCACGGGGCCGGCCGCAGGGACGGTCGTGGGACCGGTCGTGCGGGTGGCCAGTCGGCGGAGGGCCTCCGGGAGGGGGGTGCCGCCGGCCAGGTCGGCCGGGGCGAGGTCGTGGACGAAGCGGCGGGCCTCGGCGAGGTTGCGGGCGGTGATCTCGGTGGCCGTACGGAGATGGCCGCGGGCGGTGGCCGGGTCGCTGTCCCAGGTCCGGTCGGTGGCCTGTAGCAGCATCTGCTGGCTGGACAGCCCCTGGGCGAGCGTGTCGTGGATCTCCATCGAGAGCCGCTGCCGCTCGGCGAGCGTGCCCTCGCGCCGCTCGGTCGCGGCCAGTTCGCGGCGGGTGCGCAGCAGATCGTCGATCAGCGCGCGCTGGCGGGCCGCCTGCCGCTCCATGTGGACGAAGACGGCGGTGGCGAGCGCGGCGACGGCCGGCGGGGCCAGCACCAGGATCGGGTCGAAGCCGGTGGACAGCCGGAGTTGGGCGGCGACGACGAACGCGGTGAGCAGGCCGACCAGCACCGACGCGGCGCCGGCCGGCAGCGTTCGCAGGCCGGTGTAGAAGAGCGGCACGGCGCACCAGGCGAAGCTCGGTGCGAGCACGACCACGACGACCCAGACCGCCACGACCGCGGCCAGCCAGAGCAGCCGGCGGGTGTCGGCCTGCCCGGCGTCCCGCGTACGGGGCGTACGGGGCATACGGAGCGCAGGGCGACCGGGGGTCGGGCCGAGGACGTGGAGCAGGGCCAGGGTGATGCTGAGGGCGATGATCCACGGGGTGCGGGGTTCGCCCGGGTGGTGGAGCAGGAAGCGGGTGAGCGAGGCGGCGAGCAGCAGGAAGAACGTCAGGTGCAGCACCGGCTCGAACCAGCGGGCGTCGGGGTCCCGGCCCGCGTCCCTGCTCGCGCCCTCGCCCTTGCCGGGGCCCCTGTCCGCGCCCCTGTCCGGCGGCTGCTGAGTGATGTGCACCGTGGTCTCCTCGTAGGCCGACGTCCGTCGGACGGGCCCTGGCCGGGCGCCGACCTGGTAGTCGTAACCCGGGCGGAGCGGCGCCCGCATCAACCGATCGGCCGACACCGGTATCCCCCATCATGCACGGCGATCCCGGCCGGACCGCCGATCCTGGAGGGCCGGTCCCCCTCCGACGATGAGGGCATGAATCCGAGAACTCCGTTCCGCTCCCACAAGGTCTCCGACGAGGTCTCCCCCAAGGGCTCCCACCGGGACTCCTCCAAGGCCTCCCGCAAGGTCTCCGCGGTCGGTGCCGTCGCCGCGGCCGGCGCCGTCGCGACCGCCCTGGTGGGCGCGGGTGTCCTCGGCGGCGCCTCCGCGACCGCCGCGCCCTCGTCCACGCCCGCCGCCGCGTCCTCGTCCGCGAACGTCGGCAAGGGCCTCACGCGCACCACCACCCACCTCACCCTCGACGCCGCCACCAAGGCCGCCCAGGCCGCGCTGAAGGCGGCCGAGAAGGCCGGGCAGCGGATCTCGGTGGCCGTCGTGGACCGCAACGGCAGCACACTGGTCGCGCTGCGGGGCGACGGCGCCGGGCCGCAGGCGTACGAGTCGGCGGCGCGGAAGGCGTTCACGGCGGTGTCCTGGAACGCCCCCACCTCCGACCTGGTCAAGCGCCTCGACGAGGCGCCCACGCTCAAGGACATTCCCGGCACCCTCTTCCTGGCGGGCGGTGCGCCGGTCCGGGACGAGGACGCGCCGATCGCCGGGATCGGCGTGGCGGGGGCGCCGAGCGGGGCCCTCGACGAGCAGTTCGCGCAGGCCGGCGTGCACGCCCTCGACGGCTAGCCGAACCGCGCAGGCCTCGCCGGCCGGCCGAACCGTGCACACCCTCGACGGCCGGCCGGCCGGCCGGCCGAACGGATCGGGTGCTGCGTCGGCTACGGCAGCGTCAGCACCCGTGGCCCGTCCTCCGTCACCGCGACGGTGTGCTCGAAGTGGGCGGCCCGGCTGCCGTCCGCGGTGCGCAGGGTCCAGCCGTCGTCGTCCGTGAGATAGGCGTCCGTGCCGCCGGCGAGGAACATCGGCTCGATGGCGATCACCAGGCCGGGGCGCAGCACGAAGCCGCGGCCCGGCCGGCCGTCGTTGGGGACCGGCGGGTCCTCGTGCATCTGCCGGCCGATGCCGTGGCCGCCGAAGTCGCGGGGGATGCCGTGGCCGGCGGCGCGTCCGATGCTGCCGATCGCATGGGAGACGTCGCCGATCCGGGCGCCCGGTACGGCGGCCGCGATACCGGCCGCCAGCGCCCGCCGGGTGGTCTCCATGAGCCGCTCGTCCTCGGGGCGCGGGGTGCCGACCGTGAAGCTGATGGCGGCGTCGCCGGCCCAGCCGTCCACCACCGCGCCGCAGTCGAGGCTCACCAGGTCGCCGTCGCGCAGCCGGTAGCCGTCCGGGATGCCGTGCACGATCGCGTCGTTGACGGACGCGCAGATGACGGCCGGGAACGGGGTGGGTGCGAACGACGGGCGGTAACCGAGGAACGGCGAGGTGGCGCCGGCCTCGCGCAGCACCGCGCGGGCGACCTCGTCGAGGTCCAGCAGCCGCACGCCCGGCGCGGCGGCCGCGCGGGCCGCGGCCAGCGCGTCGGCGACGACCCGGCCGGTCACCCGCATCGCGTCCACCGCGGTGTCCGTCTTGATTTCCACCATGGATGACCTCCGCAGGGCAAGGAACGTGGCACCGGTATTTCTTTACCGGTAATTGTTTACCGGTATTAGTATCACGAGCATGGTGCGGACTCCACTGACTCCTTGGGAGCGGGAACGCGGTGAACGGCTCGGCGCGCTGCTGCGGACGGCGCGTGGCGGGCGGAGCATGGTCGAGGTAGCGGCGGCGGCGGGGCTGTCCGCCGAGACGCTGCGGAAGATCGAGACCGGCCGGGCGCCCACCCCGGCGTTCTTCACGGTCGCGGCGCTGGCCGGCACGCTCGGACTGTCGCTGGACGAGGTGGCGGTGCTGGCCATGCCGCCCGGACCGGCGGACGGGGCCGGGAGCGGAAGCGACGCGGCCGCCTGAAACGCGCGCAGGGCCGGCCCCCCGAAGGGGACCGGCCCTGAAGCGAGCCCGCGGTCTACCGGCCGCGGACGGTTCTGCGCACCGGGGCGCCGGCGACTCAGACGTTGACGCCGAAGTCCTTCGCGATGCCGACCAGGCCCGACGCGTAACCCTGGCCCACGGCACGGAACTTCCACTCCGCGCCGTTGCGGTACAGCTCGCCGAAGACCATGGCGGTCTCGGTGGCCGCGTCCTCGCTCAGGTCGTAGCGCGCGATCTCCGCGCCACCGGCCTGGTTGACGATGCGGATGAAGGCGTTGCGCACCTGGCCGAAGTTCTGGCTGCGGTTGTCGGCGTCGTAGATGGACACCGGGAAGACGATCTTGTCGATGTCGGCCGGCAGCGCCGCCAGGTTGACGTTGATCTGCTCGTCGTCGCCCTCGCCCTGGCCGGTGACGTTGTCACCGGTGTGGACGATCGACTGGTCCGGCGTGCTCTTGTTGTTGAAGAAGACGAAGTGCTGGTCGGAGTAGACCTTGCCGGTGGTGTTCACCGCGATCGCGCTGGCGTCGAGGTCGAAGTCCGTGCCGGTGGTGGTGCGGACGTCCCAGCCGAGGCCCACCGTGACGGCGGTCAGGCCCGGTGCCTCCTTGGTGAGCGAGACGTTGCCGCCCTTGGACAGGCTTACAGCCATGGGGATGTCCCTTTCCTAGTCAACGCGTCGAGTCGTCGGGCTCCGTGCTGCCACGAAGCTACCGTCACCCACCAGAACGCCGTCGGGGGACCGTGAGGTTCCAGCTCCCTTTACTTTCTTTGCCCGATCCTGATGCCGGTCTCCACGGGGCATACCGGTGTCCGAGTGGCGTGCCGGTGCCCCCCGCGCGCCGTGCCTGGTGTCCGTGCCGCGCGCCGCGCCGCTCGGCCGCTCGGCGGCGGAATCTGATGTGCGGCCAGGTCAAGGCGGGTGAAAAGCGGGTGACGGTGCGGCCGGATCCGCGGGATCATAGGGCCATGTCCGGGCCCCATGTCATCCGCGGTTCGGTCGTCCTTCCCGAGGCCGAGCTCGTCTGGCGCTTCTCACGGTCCTCGGGTCCGGGCGGCCAGCACGTCAACACCAGCGACAGCCAGGTCGAGCTGCGCTTCGACCTCGGCGGCACGCAGGCGCTGCCGCCGGTGTGGAAGGAGCGTGCGCTGGAGCGGCTGGCCGGCCGGCTGGTCGACGGCGTGCTGTCCGTACGCGCCTCCGACCACCGCTCCCAGTGGCGCAACCGCGAGACCGCGGCCGTCCGGATGGCCGCGCTGCTCGCCGAGGCCAGCGCACCGCCGCCCAAGCCGCGCCGGAAGTCGCGGATCCCACGGGGCATCAACGAGCGCCGGCTGCGCGAGAAGAAGCAGCGCGGTGAGACCAAGCGCGGCCGCTCGGGCCGCGACTGGACCTGACCGGCGGCCCGGCTGCCGGTCCCCGGCCGCTCACCCCAACTGCCGGTAGCGCCCCCGGAAGTACGTCAGCGGCCCGTCGTCCTCGTTCGGGACCCCGGTGGCCAGGACCCGCCCGATGACGAGGGTGTGGTCGCCGGCCGCGACGCGCTGTTCGGTGCGGCACTCCAGGGTCGCCAGCGCGCCGCCGACGAGCGGGGCGCCGGAGGCTTCGCCCCGTACGTGTGCGATGTCCTCGAAGAGAAGCCGGTCGCTGATACGGCCCTTCATCGCGAATCGTCCGGCAATCTGCCGTTGATGCCCCGAGAGGACGGAGACCGCCCACAGCGGCTGCTCCGCCAGCAGGTCGTCCATCCGGGAGCCGTTGCGAACGCTCACCATCACGAGCGGCGGGTCGAGCGACACGGAAAGGAAGGCCGTGGCGGTCATGCCGGCGTCCTCGCCGCGCGGCCCGGCGTCCGGGTCGTGGGCGGTGATCAGTACGACGCCGGCGGCGAGCCGGGACAGGGCGGCGCGGAACTCGTCGTCACTCACCCCCACAGCATGCGGGATCGGCGCGCCACCCGGCACGGAGGCCGGCGCGACGGTGGGAGCAGCGGTGGCGGCGGGCCCGGGGGCCGCCGCATCGACAGGGGTTTCCGTGAACACGCCATGAACGCTAACTTCCCGCCGTCCGGGCGCGCATCGGGCCCCGGGACCACCCGCGTCCTAGGTCCAGCGACGGAGGTCGTATACAGCGGGTCGACCCCTCGGAATTTGCGTTCAGAAAGTGTAGAAAGAGTGAAGGCGGGTCTGCTGCGGCGGGGTGGTACGGCACGGTCAACGCTCGCTCACCGTCTGTGACTTGAGTCACAGCGGCCTCTAATTGTTGACCCTGTGTACCGAGTGAAGAGCTCACTGTGATTCAGTGAGCGTGGAATCGGACGACAAGAATCGTGGAGTCTGCTGTCGAGGTCTCAGGGGAGCGAGCGATGGAGACCGAGTCGGAGCCATACGTCCGTCTTGCGACCCTGCGGCAGCTGCACCAAGTGGTCGCCGAACTGAACACCGCACGCAGCCTTGCGGACACCTTGCAGACCGTCGCCGACGGCGCCGTGAACGGCCTCGGTTACGAGCTGTCCGCGGTCAACCTCGTGCGGCCCGACGGAGATCTCGTGGTGGCCGCGGTCGCCGGCAGCGCGGGCGCCGAGGCCCTGATGGCCGGCCGGGTCGGCTCGCGCTCCTCCTGGGACCGCCGGCTGTCCATGGGCGAGCGGTGGGGCGACCTCTGCTTCATCCCGTACACCGAGGGCTGGGTGCTGGATGACGACGACGTACCGCAGTGGCACACGGCCGGGCCGGCGCCGCGGTTCCCCGACGAGTGGCACCCGATGGACCGCCTCTTCGCGCCCATGTACACCGCCGGCAACGGCGGCGGCGAGCTGCTCGGCGTGATCTCCGTCGACCGGCCGCGCAATGGCCGGCGCCCCGGCCCCTGGGGCCAGGAAGCGCTGCAGATGTACGCCTTCCAGTCCGCGATCGCGATCAGCAACGCCCGGCTGCGGGCCAACATGCAGCGCGCCCTGGTCCGGCTGGAGCGCGAGCAGCAGGCCCTGCGCGCCAGCGAGGAAAGCTTCCGACAGGCCTTCGAGTACGCGCCGAGCGGGATGGCCGTGGCCGAAATGGGTGGGGACCAGCACGGGCGGCTGCTACGGACCAACGACGCGCTGTGCCGGCTGCTCGGCCGCACGGCCTCCGGGCTGCGCCGCTACTCCTTCTCCGACCTGGTCCACCCCGAGGACATCGGCACCCTGCTGCGCACCTCCGCCGAGGGCGGCCGCGCCGAGCTGCGGCTGGCCCGCCGCGACGGCACGTACGTGTGGGTCTCGCTGCGCAACTCCGTCGTCGCCGACACCGCCGACGGCCCCCGCTACCTGCTCACCCACGTCGAGGACATCGAGGAGCGCAAGCGGCACGAGCTCCAGCTCGCGCACCGGGCCAGCCACGACTCGCTCACCGGCCTGCCCAACAGCGCCGAACTGCGGGCCCGGCTCGGCGCCCGGCTGTGCTCCCGGCCGGCCGGCTCGCTGGCGGACGCCTACGCCTCCTCGGGCGGCGCGGACCCGCGGGACCCGCACGGCTTCCGGCCGGACGGCAACGAGCCCTTCGACGGCGTCGACGGCTTCGAGGGCAAGGCCCCGGTCCCGTTCGACCACCACGTCCACCTCGTCGCCCCCGCGGACGGGCCGGCCGACGACGGCTCCAAGGGGCTCGCGGTCCTCTTCTGCGACCTCGACGGCTTCAAGTCGATCAACGACCGCTTCGGGCACAACACCGGCGACGCCGTGCTCATCGAGGTCGCCCGCCGGCTGACCAGCGGCGTACGGGACGGCGACACCGTCGCCCGGCTCGGCGGCGACGAGTTCGTGGTGCTCGCCGACGGTCTCGGCACGGCCGACGCCCAGGACCTCGCGGTGCGGCTGCGGAACGCGATCATCCCGCCGATCCGGGTGGAGGGCCGGGCGGTCCGGGTGGGCGCCAGCTTCGGCATCGGCTGGGCGAGCTGCGGGATGACCGCCGAGGAGGTCCTGGAGTCGGCGGACCAGCGGATGTACGTCGAGAAGCGCTCCCGGTCGAAGGCGAACCGGCGGGCGGCGGGCTGACACCGGGCGGCGGGCCGCGCGGGCGCCGTGCGACGGACCGGGCGGGAGCCGGGCGGTGGGGCGTCGCGCACCGCGCGGCGCATCTCACATCCGCGGCCCGCCGGCCCCCGCACCAGCAGTTCACCGATCCGTAGCGATCCTGTGGCCCGCCGGGCTCGGTGTGGCCCGGACGCGAGGGGGTAGGCTGCGCCGATGCGGCGCGGCGCCGCCGGGGGCCCGGACCAGAGATTCGCGCAGAAGACGTCTGCGCACGCGTACCGACCGACGCGTTCATGACGCGCACACATCGCTTGGGAGTGACACGGAATGACGGCCGGCAACAACGGCGCGGACACGCCGGAGAACGACGACCCCTTCGCCTACCTCTACCGCGCGGAAGGCGGCGAGGGCGGGGCACCGGGCTCGGCGGGCGCCGGCGGGGCGGCCCGGCAGCCGGGGGTGCCGCGCACGTCGTACAACCAGGTGCGGGCGGTCGGCCAGCGCCAGTACGGCCAGCAGGCCCAGCAGCCGGTCACCTACGGGCAGCCGAACGCCACCTACGCCGCGCCGGAGACCCTGCCCGGCGGCGACCGCACCCGGCCCGTCCCGGCGCCCGGCCGCGGCGCCGAGCCGGAGCCGCGCCGTCGCAACGGGCTGCTGATCGGCGCGGTCGCGGTGGTCGCGGTGGTCTGCATAGGCATCGGCGTCGCGATGCTCACCAACAACGGCGGGGACACCAAGGACGCCAACGCCGGCAAGCCCGGCCCCACGGCCGGTGACACCGTCAAGCCGAGCGAACCGCCCAACAGCAAGCCCAAGCCCGGCGAACTGCCCAAGGAGGACGCCGGCAGCCTGCGTCTGGACGGCGGCGCGACCACGGCGAAGGACGTGCCCGGGGCCCGCTCGGCCGGCGGGACCTACATCGGCGGGATGAACACCCCCGGCGCCTCCGCCACCTGGTCGGTCGACGTGGACACCGCCGGCAAGTACAAGCTCTGGGTCGGCTACGGCGTGCCCGGCAAGGACGCCAACCTCACGCTGAACGTGAACGGCACGGCGATCCCCCGCCCGGTCAACATGGAGAACTTCGCCCACGCCCCGGAGGGCGCCTGGGACAAGGGCTGGACCAAGACCTGGTCGTACGTCCAGCTCAACAAGGGCACCAACACCGTCAAGCTGTCCTGCGAGAGCGGTAACCAGTGCGACGTGAACCTCGACCAGGTCTGGCTGGCCCGCCCCTGATACCCGCCGGGGCCGGTTCAGGCCGCCGGCGAATGGTCCGTCACCACCACGCGCTCCCGCAGCTCCTCGTACGTCGCCCGGTCGAACTCGCCGGCCGCCGGGGCGCGGACCGTCGCCGCGGACAGGGCGACCGCGCGGGCGAGGCGGGCGGGCCAGGGCAGGTCCTCCACCAGGCCGGAGAGCAGCCCGGCGACCGCGGAGTCGCCGGCGCCGGTCGGGTTGCCGGCGAACCGCCGGGGCGGGGCGGCCTGCCAGGAGCCGTCCGCGGTGACCGCCAGCATCCCGTCCGGGCCCAGTGAGGCGGCCACCGCGTGCGCGCCGCGGCGGCGGGTGTCGCGGGCGGCGCGCAGCGGCTCGGTGCTGCCGGTCAGGGCGGCCAACTCGTCGGCGTTGGGCTTGGCGAGGTCGGGGCGGGCGGCCAGGCCGCGGCGCAGCGGTTCGCCGCTGGTGTCGAGGAGGACGGGGACGCCGGCGGTGCGCGCGGCGCGGGTGAGGCGGGCGTAGACGTCGACCGGGACGCCCGGCGGCAGGCTGCCGCACAGTGCCACCGCCCGGGCCTCGCCCAGCAGTTCGCGGTAGGTGCCGAGGAAGGTGTCCCATTCGGCGGGGGAGACGGTCGGGCCCGGCTCGTTGAGCTGGGTGGTGTCCCCGGTGGTCCCGTCGACGACGGCGACCGTGCGGCGGGTGGCGCCGCCGACCGGGACCAGGGCGTCGGTGACCGCCGTCTCGGCGAGCAGGGCGCGCAGCGCGTCGCCGGTGCCGCCGCCCGCGAAGCCGGTGGCGACCGTGCGGTGGCCGAGCGCGGCCAGCACCCGGGCGACGTTCACGCCCTTGCCGCCGGGGCGTTCGGACACCTCGGTGATCCGGTGCGTACGGTGCGGGCGGAGCCGTGGCACACGGTAGGTGATGTCCAGGGCGGCGTTCAGCGTGACCGTGAGGATCATGGTCGCCCCTCCGGGCAGTCATGGCCGGGCGGCCGGGGTCGGGCAACCGCGCACGGCGGTGGCATGCGGACAAGTGCGCGAGCGATCATGCCATCGTCGGTGGCGGTTGGCCCAGACCCTCAGCTCACCTCACGCGCTCTGCGGGCGCACCACCCACTCGCCCCGGCGCATGACCCCGACCAGGGCGAACGCCGCGTCCAGCACCACCAGGTCGGCGTCCTTGCCGGCCGCCAGGGACCCGGTGCGGTCGTCGATGCCCAGCAGGCGGGCCGGGGTGGCGGACAGTGCCTGGACGGCCTGATGCACCGTCAGGCCGTCGACGAGGACGGCCCGTTGGAAGGCCCGGTCCAGGGTGAGCGTGGAGCCCGCGATGGAGCCGGCCGTGGGGCCGTCGCTGATCCGGGCCACCCCGTCCCTGACCTCGACCTGCATGGGCCCGAGCGGATACATCCCGTCGTCCATGCCGGCCGCGCCCATCGCGTCCGTGATGAACGCGACCCGGCCGTTG
The DNA here is from genome assembly GCF_036352915.1 of Streptomyces bugieae. NCBI lineage: Bacteria > Bacillati > Actinomycetota > Actinomycetes > Kitasatosporales > Streptomycetaceae > Streptomyces > Streptomyces bugieae. The sequence goes on along the minus strand of NZ_JAZBJP010000055.1, from coordinate 5,232 downwards.
CCCGCCTCACGGACGGCCAGCTGGAGCATCGCGGGGTGCAGATGGGTGCCGTCGTTGATGAGCTCGACGGTGATCCGCTCGTCCTCCAGGAGCGCGGCGACCGGCCCCGGCGCCCGGTGGCCGAGCGGGGGCATCGCGTTGAAGAGGTGGGTGGCGACGGTGGCGCCCGCGTCGATGGCCTGCCGGGCCGCGTCGTAGGACGAGTCGGTGTGGCCGACGGCGGCGATCACCCCGGCGTCGGAGAGCAGCCGTACGGACGCCAGACCGCCGGGCAGTTCGGGGGCGAGGGTCATCATCGCGGCGGTGCCGTGGGCCGCGTCGAGGAGCTTGCGGACGTCGGACGGGTCCGGGTCGCGCAGCAGCCCCGGCTGGTGGGCGCCGCAGCGGTGCGGGGAGATGAACGGGCCCTCGAAGTGGATGCCGGTCAGCTCGCCCTGCTGGACCAGTTCGGCCAGCACCCCGGCCTGCCGGGCGAGTTCGGGCAGTTCGCCGGTGACGGTGGAGGCGACCATCGAGGTGGTGCCGTGCCGGCGGTGGGTCTCCACGACCGTCATGCACTCGCCGGGGTCGGCGGACGAGAACGAGCCGCCGCCCCCGCCGTGCACATGCATGTCGACGAAGCCGGGCACGACGAGGTGGCCGGTCAGGTCCACGGCGTCGGCGCCGCGGTCCTCGGCCAGGTCGGCGTCGCGGCTGTGGACCGCGGCGATCCGGCCGCCCTCGACGATGATCCGGCCGCGCTCGACGACCCCGGACGGGCGGGCGATCCGGGCGCCGGCCAGGACGGTGCGCCGGGGACCCGCGGCCGGCTGCACGGACAGTTGCTGTGCCATCAGGCGGTTACCTCCGTGGAGAGAAGATCCCAGGCGAGGAGTCCCGCGCCCAGGCACCCGGCGGCGTCCCCGAGGGCCGCCGGAACGATCGAGGGGAGCCGCTGGAACGTAACGCGCCGCCGGACCGCTTCCCGCAGAGGCGTGAACAGCGTGTCGCCCGCCTCGGCCAGTCCGCCGCCGATGATCAGCAGCTCCGGGTCGAGCAGGGTCAGGCCGGTGACCAGGCCGTCGGCCAGCGCGTCCACCGCGTCCCGCCACACCGCGCGGGCCCGCGCGTCGCCGGACGCCACGGCCTTGGCCGCGTCCGCCGCGCTGGCCTCCGGGTCGCCGCAGGCCGCCGCCCAGTCCCGGCCCACCGCGGCGGCCGAGGCCAGCGTCTCCAGGCAGCCCCGCTGCCCGCAGCCGCAGGCCCGCCCCCCGGGCCGTACGACGATGTGGCCGATCTCGCCGGCGCTGCCGTGCGCCCCGGCCTCGATGCGGCCCCCGATGCCGATGGCGCCGGCGATGCCGGTGCCCAGCGGCACGAACAGGAAGCGGCCGGCGTCCCGGCCGGCGCCGATCCGGCCCTCGGCCAGGCCGCCGGTGCGCACGTCGTGGCCGAGCGAGACCGGGACCCCGCCGAGCCGCTCGGAGAGCAGCGCCCGCAGCGGGACGTCCCGCCAGCCGAGGTTCGCGGCGTAGACGGCGGTGCCGGAGGTCTCGTCGACGATGCCGGGGACCGCGACGCCGGCGGCCTCGGCGGGGGTGCCGAAGCGGGCGGCGCCGATGTCGCGGAGCTCGGCGGCGAAGCCGAGGATCGTCTCGACCACCGCGTCGGGGCCGCGCTCGCGGCCGGTGGGCCGCCGTGCCTCGTAGAGCAGGGCGGGTGGTGTCTTCCCGGACGGTTCGGGATCCACCCCTACGAGGGCGGCCTTCATCCCGGTGCCGCCCACATCCAGGGCGATGACATGTCTCACGGGAACAGTTTCGCGCGCTGCGCCCCGAAAGGTCTAGTCCACTCACCGGTCCGGTCCAAGTGAAGGAAGTGTGGGAGCCCGATACCGAAGCGCGATCGCCTGTGGTGTAGACCTTGTATCGGACGCGGGGGGAAACCCGCTGTTCACGCCGGGCGAGGGCGATCCCCGAGACGGTGTTGAGGAACCCGGCAGGCACGGAATTTCGGGACAGGAAAAGGGCGGTAACAGCGGGTGCAGCGGCGGTACTTGAGCCTGGCGGCGGCAGCGACGGCCACCACCATGACACTGACACTCACCGGCTGCGGCGGCGGATCGGGCGACGGCGACGTCACCCTCAAGCTGATCGCCGCGGACTACGGTGACAGCGAGGCCAACAGCTCCCAGCACTACTGGGACCAGCTCGCCCGCGCCTTCGAGAAGAAGAACCCCGGCATCAAGGTCGACGTCGAGGTCGACAGCTGGACCAAGGTCGACAAGCACGTCGAGGACCTGGTCAAGGAGGGCAAGGCCCCCGACCTCGCCCAGATAGGCGCCTACGCCGACTACGCGGCCAAGGGCAAGCTCTACAGCGCCGACCAGCTGCTCTCCATACCGGTCCAGGCCGACTTCACCCCCTCCCTCGCGGAGGCCGGCGAATACCACCGCGTCCAGTACGGCATGCCCTTCGGCGCCAGCACCCGGCGGCTCTTCTACAACAAGAAGCTGTTCGCCCAGGCCGGCATCACCAGCCCGCCGAAGACCTGGGACGACATCGCCCACGACGCCGCCCTGCTGAAGGCGCACGGCGTCAAGATGCCCTACGCACTGCCGCTCGGCCCCGAGGAGACCCAGGCCGAGACGCTGATGTGGATGCTCAGCGGCGGCGGCAGCTACACCGACACCATCGGCAAGTACCAGATCAACTCGCCCGAGAACATCAAGACCTTCAACTGGCTGAAGGACGACCTCGTCGGCAAGGGCCTGACCGGCAGCGACCCGGCCAAGCTCAACCGCGAGGACGCCTTCGCCGGCTTCGCCGACGGCGACGTCGGCATGCTCAACGGCCACCCCACCCTCATGAAGCAGGCCGAGGCCAAGGGCATCGACTACGGCACCGTCGACCTGCCCGGCGTCAAGGGCCCGGCCAAGGCCACCATGGGCGTCGCCGACTGGATGATGGCGTTCAAGCAGAACGGCCACCGCGCCGAGGCCGGCAAGTTCCTCGACTTCGTCTACAGCGACAAGAACGTCGAGAAGTTCTCCGGCGACTACGGCCTGCTGCCCGTCACCACCTCCGCCTCCCAGACGATGATGGCCGACGACCACTACGCCAAGCTGCACAGCTTCCTCAAGCAGCTGGCCGGCGCCGAGTTCTACCCGGCGGACAAGACCTCCTGGCCACTGGTCTCCAAGACCGTCAAGGCCAGGATGGGCGCCGCGGTCGGCCCCAACGGCAACCCGGCCGGCGTGCTCACCGACATCCAGAACACCGCGGACACCGAGGACAACAGCGGCGAATGACGCCGCGCGCGGGGGACCGGGCCACCCGCCCGGCCCCCGCCCGTCCGACCGTGCGCTTATCGTGGGAACGTGATGACGAGCGGCCCCGGCAGTACGGACGACCCGCAGGCCACCGGCGGCGCGGGCGGCTCCGGGCTGTCCGCCCGGGACGAGGCGGTGCTCGCCGTCGAGCGCCGCTCCTGGCCCGGCCCCGGCCCCAAGGAACGGGCCATCCGCGAACGGCTCGGCCTCTCCCCGACCCGCTACTACCAGCTCCTCAACGCCCTGCTGGACGACCCCCGCGCGCTCGCCCACGACCCGGTCACCATCAACCGCCTGCGCCGGATACGCGAAGCGCGCCGCGCCCGCCGCTGACCGGGCCCGCCGCTCGCGGCACGGACGGTGCCGCGACCCGTCGGCCGGATGCGCCCGTGCACCGGCCGTGCACCCGCCCACCGCCGGTAGGGTCGGCGCCATGGGCAGCCCCCCGAACGTGCCGACTCCCGTCACCCCCGCCGGCCGCGACGGCCTCGCCGCGCTGCTGGCCCACCCGGAACGCGCCGTCGTCGCCCTCGACTTCGACGGCACCCTCGCCGACATCGTCCCCGACCCGGAAAAGGCCCGCGCCCACGACGGCGCGGTCGCCGCCCTCGGCCGCCTCGTTCCGCACCTGCGCGCCGCCGCGGTGATCACCGGCCGGCCGGCCACCGTCGCGGTCCGCCTCGGCGGCTTCGCCGCCGTCCCCGGACTGGAACACCTCACCGTCCTCGGCCACTACGGTGCCGAACGCTGGGAGGCGTCCACCGGCACCGTGCACGCCCCGCCGCCGCACCCCGGCGTCGCCGCCATACAGGCCGAACTCCCCGGCGTCCTGGACGCCTCCGGCGTCTGGCACGGCACCTGGGTCGAGACCGCCATCGAGCGCAAGGGCGGCCGGGCCATCGCCATCCACACCCGCCGCGCCGACGACCCGCAGGGCGCCTTCGAGCGGCTGCGCGCACCGCTCACCGCGCTGGCCGAACGCCACGGCCTCATCGTCGAACCGGGCCGCCTGGTCCTCGAACTCCGGCCGCCCGGGATGGACAAGGGCGTCGCGCTCGCCGACTGGATCCGCGAAACCGGCGCCTCGACGGTCCTCTACGCCGGCGACGACCTCGGTGACCTGGCCGCGTTCGCCGCCGTCGAAAAGCTCCGCTCCGAGGGCCTGACCGGCCTCCTGGTCTGCAGCGGCAGCAACGAGGTCACCGAACTCGCCGACCGCGCCGACCTGGTCGTCAACGGCCCGACCGGCGTCGTGAACCTGCTCGGCACACTGGCGACCGGCCTCACCGAGCACTGACCTCACCCACCCACCCGCCGAAGCACCGCCCCTCGGGCCCGCCGAAGCACGATGCCCCGCCCCGCCGAAGCACGCCGCTCCCCGGGCCTGCCGGAGCATGCTGCCCCCGGGCCCGCCGGAGCACGCCGCCTCCCGGGCCCGTCGGAGCATGCTGCCCCGCCCCGCCCGCCGAAGCACGCCGCTCCCCGGGCCTGCCGGAGCATGCTGCCCCCGGGCCCGCCGAAGCACGCCGCCCCGCCCGCCCCTCGCCGGGAATACCCGCCACCCCCACCCCGTTGTGGCCCCGCAGGGGGCGTTCGTGTCCCCTACGGGATGTGTTCGCCTCCGCCCTAGTACTGCAACCGCAGGTGGTGTGACCGTGTGGGCTGGGGCTCGTTGGTGTGACTGTGTGAGAAGTCGCTGACGGTTGAGGAGATCGAGTCATGGTCCGAGGGGATAGCGGATTTGCATGCCCGCTTCGGGCATCGTTTCGGCAGGTCAGAGCCACGAGACCGGGCCTTGGACTATCTGCGGGGTCTACTGGCCCCTTTGGAGAGGAAGAACGGCTGGACGCTGGCCGAGCAGGTCGGCCAGCTCCGCCCGGACGGCGTCCAGCGGCTGCTGAACCACTCGGACTGGGACGAGA
>NZ_JAZBJP010000054.1:0-33090 GCF_036352915.1 Streptomyces bugieae | reverse complement strand
CGCCGCAGCCCCAGCAGCAGCCGCAGCCGAACCCCCACCAGCAGGCACAGCAAGCGCCGCAGCCGCAGCACCCCCAGCCCCAGCCCCAGCAGCCCAACCCGTACGCACAGCAGCAGCCCCAGCAGCAAACCCCGCAAAACCAGCCTCAGCCCCAGAACCAGCACCAGCCGCAGGCCCAGCAGCCGCAGCAACCCCCCCCCCAGCAGCAACAGCAGCAGCCGGTCCCGCACCAACAGCCGGTCCCGGCTCCCCACCAGCAGCAGTCCCCCCACCACCAGAACCAGGCGCAGCCCACCCCCCACCAGCAACCGCCCACACAGCAACAACACCAGTCGCCGGTCCCCCAGCCGGCGAACCTCCGCAGCCACACCGACGTCCGGATCGGCCTCAACCACCAGCCCAGCGGCCTGTACTCGCCGTTCCCGCACGACCAGCAGGCCCTGGAGACGAGCTTCCCGCGGAACCCGGACGGATCCCCGCGCGCGTTCAACGACCCGTTCCAGCCCTGGGCCCAGCTCCAGAACGACGGCGGCCCCAGCGTTCTCGGCCGCTCCAACAACTGCGCCGACTGCACCCGCTCCTTCATGGAGTCCTGGTACGGCAACCCGCAGGTGTCCGGAGTCCGCACGTACGACCCGGACGGCAAGGGGGGCATCGACCGCGCTTCAGGCGAGCGCGAGGGCACCCGCAACATCGAGGAGTACACGGGCGCGAAGTTCCGCAACTCGGGCCCGAACTCCAAGGACGGCTACGACCGCATAGCCGACGAGCTCCGCCAGGCCGGCCCCGGCGCGGCCGCCGCCGTCCTCGTGACCTGGCCCAAGAACCCCGACGGTTCCGGCGGCGGCGCCCACGTCTTCAACGCCGTCAACCACGACGGCAAGGTCGTCTGGGTCGACAGCCAGACCGGCAAGGTCAGCCACCAGCCCATCAACACCAGCGCCGAGGGCGTCTGGCACCTCGTCCTCGACGCCAACCGCCAGCCCTTCGACCCCGCCACCCACCAAAACCAAACCCCCCAGGCACAACAGCAGCCCCAACCGCAGAACCAACAGCAGCCCCAGCAGCAGGCACAGCAAGCGCCGCAGCCTCAGCCGCAGACCCAGCAGCCGCAGACCCAGCAGCCGCAGCCGCAGCCGCAAACCCAACAGCAGCAGCCCCAGCAGCAGGCACAGCAAGCGCAGCAGCCGCAGCCGCAGCCGCAGCAACACCCGAACCCTCAGCAGCAGGCACAGCAAGCGCCGCAGCCCCAGCAGCAGCCGCAGCCGAACCCCCAGCAGCAGGCACAGCAAGCGCCGCAGCCGCAGCACCCCCAGCCCCAGCCCCAGCAGCCCAACCCGTACGCACAGCAGCAGCCCCAGCAGCAGCAGCCGAACCCGTACGCGCAACAGCAGCCGCACCAGCAACAGCCGCAGCACCAGCAACCCGGCCCCTACAACCAGCCCCACCAGCAACAGCCGGGCCCCCACACTCAACAGCCGAACCCGTACGCCCAGCCCCAGCAGCAGCCCGGGCCGTACCAACAGCACCCGTACGCACAACAGCAGCCGCACCAGCAGCAGCCAAACCCCTACGCGCAGCAGCCCCACCAGCAACAGCCCAACCCGTACGCACAGCCGCACCAGCAGCCCAACCCGTACGCACAGCCGCACCAGCAGCAGCCGAACCCGTACGCGCAGCCGCAACAGCACCAACAGCAGCCGGGGCCATACCAGCAACCCCACCAGCAGCACCAGCAGCAGCCGGGTCCCTACGCCCAGCAGCCGCAGCAGCAGCCGCACGCCCAGCAGCAGCCCGGTCCGTACCAGCAGCAACAGCCTGGGCCGTACCAGCAGCAGCCCAACCCGTACACCCAGCCGCACCAGCAGCCCCACCAGCAGAACCCGTACGCCCAGCAGCAGCCGGGCCCGTACACCCAGCAGCCCCAGCCCAACCCGTACGCACAGCAGCACCCGCAGAACTTCCAGAATCCTCAGCACCCGGCAGGCACGCCCGACACGGCTGCCGGCGCTTCGCCCACGCCCGATTCCGGCCGCCCCAACGACGCCCAGCGTCCCGAGGGCTCAGAGCGCCCTGAGGCTGCCGACCACTCCCCCAACACGGAGCAGAACACCCAGGACCGCGCCCACGCTCCTGCCGATCAGTCCCACGATTCCCACAAGACTGACCAGGGCGACCACTCGGAGACGCTTCACCACACCGGGCAGGGTGATCCCAGCGACCAGGGCGACCACGACCGCTCCCACGACGTTCCGCCTTCCGCCTCCGACACCCGTAACCGCGAGCGCCCCGGCGGGCTGGACGGCCCCACCGACGAGCACCAGCAGCACGTCGAGAACGCCATCCCCAAGGACGACGACGGCCGACCCCAACCCCACCCCGACCCCAACGACGGCCACTGGGTCGACACCATCAACCACCCCGGCCCCGACGCCCCCGGCCGCAACAACAACTGCGTCGACGCCGCCCTCGCCACCGCCGACACCTACGCCGGCAACCCCACCGCCGCCGCCCACCGCACCCCCGACACCCACCCCGACGGCACCCCCTCCGACCGCGGCGAAGCCAACGGCCGCGACCGCATCGAAAACACCCTCGGCGCCCCCTTCCACGACTACGGAAACGGCCCCGACGCCTTCCACCGCCTCGAGAACGACCTGCGCGACAACGGCCACGGCTCCCAGGCCGTCATCGTCACCCAGGACAACAACGGCCGCGCCCACGCCTGGAACGTCGTCAACCACAACGGCAAGATCACCTACGTCGACGCCCAGACCGGCCGCACCAGCGACCGGCCCCTCCACGACGGCAGCAACGGCGTCCACGCCATCCCCCTCGGCGCCGACCGCCGCCCCACCACCCCCACACCCACCCCCACCACGGACCGCCACACCACCGATCCCCGCACCGACACCCCCCGCCGCCCCGCCGCCGAACCCGGCGCCGCCGGCGACAAGCACCCGCATCCCGACGACATGGACATCGACGGGGACGAGGGCCACGACGCCAAAAAGCCCAAGCTCGACCAGGACGACTCAAAGTTCGACCAGGAACGTACCCGCGGAACGGCGCAATTCGGCGAGACGCAGGAGGCTCATCAACGCCATTACGGACAACTCGGCGAAGATTCCCAGAGCAGGCTGCGCGAGTCTCACGATGTACGCCAAGTCGGCCTCGAAGGGGCGCTCACTCCGCTGCGAGGCTGGGCTCAGGATGGCTCCCTTCATCGCGTGGCAGAGGAAGCCCAGAACAACGGAAAGATCACTTTCAACAGATTGCGCAAGCTGCTCAACGGCTTCGACAAGCTCGATGAAGGCACTCAGCTCGCGATCATTGGCGGCATCGGCCGTCTGAGTTCGGCGTACCACGGAGCGCATGCCGTGGGCGAAAGCCCCGTCTCCATGGATCCGGGCAGGAAGAAGTCAACCGCCCCTCAAGGCACCTCGGCGAAACCTGGGCACGCTCTGCACGAAAGTCATGTGGTGGGTGGTCAGGGACCGTCCGCCGAGGCACGCGCTTATGCCGTACGCCAAGAGGCAGGGGGGAAGGACGCACCCGACAGCGCCGTGGAAAAGTTCGACAACGAATTCCTCGGACTGCGGGCAAATCACGGCCAAGGCGTACTCCAGCCGGACATGTCCGGAAAGAATTATGCGGTGCTCATGATGGAAGAGCGCGACAAGGATGGCAATGTGGTGGACATTCACTACGTCATCGACTCATCCATTCCTGGCAGTTCAGAGCACCACCACGATCACTCGGAACCTCATCTTGGCGAATGGGCGAGGCAGGTCGAGAAGCAACACGGCGACCGCTTCCGGGCCGTGCGAATGTATACCGAATTCGAGCCTTGCGGCGACAAGACCGGAACTGGCGGGGCGAACTGCTCCGACTACCTGACGCATGAAATGGGTCGAGACGATGGCGACGGTCGCGCCCGCAACAACAAGGCACGAGTGAAGCGCGGGCTGGAGGTCCCAGAAGGCCAGGCAAAGAATCCGATGATCGTCGATTATGGGATTGGCTATCGCAAGGGACCGACGGATGGAGAAGTTGGCCCGCGGGCAAAAATGGCAGCGGCTGAGCAAAAGGTCAACGAAGCCAAGGAAGCCGTCGAGAAGGCCAAGAAGGAGGGAAGCGAAAGCCTGAAGGAGGACCGCGCCCGGCTCAAGGACGCGCGGGAAGAGCTCAAGCAAGCCAAGGCCGAGGAGGCGGCCGCACGGGCAGCCGGCGAGCCGGACCGCGCCAAGGTGAAGGCAGAGTTCGACCGCGACATGAACCAGTACCGTGGTGAGCTGCTGCGCATTTGGATGGCGGCAGCACGTGCCAAGGACGCCGGGGTGGTGGCACCCCAAATAGCACCCTGATGTCGATCGGAGAGCAGAACGTGGAATCCCCTCCCACTACCCTCGCAGAGCTGGACGTTTGGCTCGACGAGCCGCGGCGGCAAGGTGGCGTGGTCGTATTGCGCGGCGCCACCGGCTCGAATGTGGGAGCAGTGCTGGAGGCACTCCGCCGACGGGTGTCGGACGCGGTGTTCGTCGACTGCCTCCATCTGACCGCCGAGGAAGTGGCAGTTCGCGTACTCATCGGTCTTGGGGTGGCACCGGAGGATGCGCACAAACGGCGACCGAGCCTCTGGGATGTACAGGGGCTCATCAGCCGCGATGCCGTCGTGCTGCTGGCGAACGCCCAGTGGGCGGGGCCCACGACCACGTCGACGGAGCCCGAGCGTGTTCTGCGTAGGGTCGCGGAACGCTTGGGGGAGGACGACCGTCGGTGCCTACGGATCGTGGTGGAGGGTGATAGCGAGCGTTTGCGCATTCCCCCTCGCCGGCACGTACCCGAGGTGCTGGTCGAGGGCGGCGCCAGGACGGATGACAGCGCTATCCAACAGGATGCCCCTCCGGTCGGACGGGAGCGTGCTGTGCAAATCCTTGCTGCAACCGAAACACCAAAGGTTGGCCTCTCTGCCTGGGTAGCGCTGTGCAACGCGCTAGGCTTCCCTACCAGCGAAGGAGACTTGCACTCGCTCGTCGCTCAATACCCTGAGCACCTCTCTGTGGAAGCGGATACCGAAGGCGACGAAGGCAACGCCGAACGCGTCGTCTTTACCTCTCAGGCCACACGCTGGACCGTCCGCGCTGCGGCCAGCCTCTCCGCCTCGGATCACCAGCGCCTTTTCCACCTTCTCACCTCACATGATCGCCCCTCCGTGCTCGCTCGATACGCCGCTCACGCCGTTCCGCTACATGCGGCCCTGGGTGGCGTTATTGAGGAGTTGTTGGGCGACGGGGAGATGCTTGCCGGTGTCGAGCGCTATGGGCTGCTGCAAGGTATTGCAGCAGCCTGGCCGAACGGGGTGCCGCAGGGGACCCTCGCCACGGATATTCATTACCTGGAGACACAACGAGTCGATCCGGTCTCACATGGCGAATGGATCTCATGGCTGCATTGGGCTGCAATCAACCGCAGGCAACACGACGTCGCGGAAGGGCTGGTACGGACGAACGCCGCGATGCCCTGGCGCACTCTCTGGTCGCGTCAAAGGCCGTACGGCGTATTCGGCCCAGTCGAGAAGGAAGTAGGACGCGTCGACCAGGTACGCGTTCAGCGCCGGAGCGGGGCGCCGGTGGCCGTGATGCGCAGAGTGGTTGCGTACGACGACATGGGCGGGCCACTGAACGAGCAGTACGTGGAGCGCTCTTTCGCCCTTGACGACGGCTCTGAAGTTGACGCCGCGGCTGTCGTGCGAATTCCTTACAACCAAGAACCGCCCGAGTTGCCAGAGTTCCAGGAAGATGCTGCGCTGCCACCGCCACGAACCCCTGGCACTTACCGGGCCATCAAGCCTGCCGGCCCAGGGCGCTGGGTGGTCGGTGGCCAGGGTGGCCTGTACGCCTTGGATGTAGCGACCACGACTGATCCTGCGACCGGTCGGTGGTGTGGTGGTCCGCTGTTGGGATCATTGACGAAGTCCGCCACATGGCGGTGCCCCGAGGAGGCGCTCGTCGATGGTGCCCCTTCGCGGCCGTGGCTGGAGAAGATGTTCGGCAGCGAGAGTTGTCGGACTCTTCCCGAGGCCGAACTGCCTGGCGGGCTCCAAAGCAGCTCGGCCCGGGAGTTCCTGAGCGTCATCGGCATGCCTTACCTCACTGGACAGATCCCGTTTTTCTCCACTCCCGCCTTGGATGAGGAGGGACTCCAGGAATTCGAATGGCCCGAAGACGCCCCGGAGCCGGAGGCGGAAGGCCCCTTCTACCGGATCGGATCCTGGATGGGGGGAGCCGTGGTCCTGGACGGGCTGAGTGGGGCGGTCCTCCAGGACACGGAGAGCGGATATTCCTCAGTCCTCTTGGCCAGCAGCCTGCCGCAGTTCTTCACACTCCTGCGGCTGTACTGCGAGTACCGAACCAGTTGGCTTCCCACTGTCGCTGAAGCGTTGGACGCTCGGTGGAGCCTCCGGGAATGGGCCGAAGAAATCGACCCGGCCACGGAGACCGGCGATCACTGGGACGAGGTATTCGAAGGCGATCTGGACGATCTCGGATCGTATTGACGTCCTCCCCAACTCCCCCGAACTCAGCTACCGCCCTCTACAGGAAGCAGCGCAAGTCGAACGCGTAGCGGGGGCTTCGTCGTCAGATCAGCCGATCGCACGCCTCCGCAACGAAGACCCACGTGATGAGATTTACACGAAACCACCAGCAGAAGGGACACTTTGACGGAGCGCGACCGGGCACTTGACGACACCTCGGCACAAGCGACAGCTACTCGTCTCACTGCGTGGTGGCGCGACTGGCGCCCCGGGGACAAGTGGGCCCATTTCGTCGCCACCTCCGGAGCTGCCGCTGTGGCCGTCCTGGAGGACATCCACCGGCAGACCGAAGGCAGCGTCCTGGTGGACGCCGCCGGCCGTACCACCGAGGAGGTCTTCTCCGAGGTGCTGCGGCTGCTCGGTGTCGACCTCTCTCCGGGCAAGCGGTCTCGGTGGCGTACGGCGCTCCGGCGGCAGAACGCAGGTCGACTCGTCCTCATCGCGAATGCTCACCAGGCGGGCATTACCCGCGGGTCGTCCGAACCGGACCAGTTGCTGTCCCAGGCCGCCAGGAGTCTGAGCAGATTCCAGTTGGTGGTGGTCCTCCACCACACCCCGGACCGGCTGCCGCGCAGGCCCAAGACGGTCTTCCACCTGCAGGGACCCGAGCACGGACACGGCGACGAGGCGGACCGGCCGACGCCCCTCCGGGCGCTGGCATTGGCGCGACCGCGCGTCGTGCCGATGCCCGTGTGGGCGGAACTCACGACGGCGCTGGGCCCGGAGCCGGCCACCGAGTCGGTTCTCCGCGGCCTGTTGGAGGAATTCTCCGACCACCTGGTGTCCGGAGAGCACGGGGTGGCGTTCGCCGACGACGGCCTCGCGGAGGCGTTGCGCCGGGAAACGCCGGACGAAGAAGTCGGCCGGATCGACCGGCACATGACCGCATGGCTGCTGCAGAAGTCCCCCGAATTCCGTCACGCCGAGGGGTGGGCGAAGTCCGGTCCGGAGGGGCGGTATGCCGCCATGGGGCTCGCCATGCACGCCGCACAGGCCGAGGTCGCCGCTGCTGGATCATCTGGCGAGGAACAGCAGGGGCCTTTCGCGGAACTCCTGCGGGACGGCGGCACGCTGGCCAACATTCCGCAGACCATGCTGATGGACGCCGCTCGGTGCGCATTCGTCGGCGACATTCCCGGGAATTCTGCCGCCGGTGCCGCGCTCTACCTCTGGTCCTACGGTGTGGTCCCCGCGCACCAGCAGGAATGGGCTGCCTGGCTGCATCTGATGGCCACTGCCCGTGGCGATCACGCCTTCGCCGCCGCGGTTTCCGCATCCGGTGTGCGTCTGCCGTGGAAGGCGAAGTGGGCGCATTGGCGCCCGCCAGGCGGCTGCCACTGGCGCTATCTCGAACCAGGTCGTATCGACGGACTGACCGAAGTCCGGTGGCAGGGCCGCCCCGCCGTCGCCAGCCTCTACACCGAGTCGGCGCGCGCGGACATCTGGGACGCGGATACTGGTGAACACCTCGCCGGTCCCTGGAACGATGAGATCCCGGAAGAGCATCATGGCGATCTGTCCTGGCGATCCACATCAGGCAATGATCTTCCCGGACCGGAATCCGTCGAAGACCTTGAGGAGGCGATGTCCGAAGAGGGAAGCGTTCATGACCTCCTTCTGGGCAGCCCTGCCCTCTTCATCGGGAATCAGGTGATCCTCGGAGGTTCTGGCGGTCTCTTCGCCATCGAACCCACGCGGCCCGAACCCGAGCGAGGCTCCTTCTCCCTGCCGAATTACGCCAACCAGGAGCCCTTCACGGGAAGCTACGACCTCACCTCTGCGGTCACTCCCGTCGACGCCCCTCCGCCCAGCCCCGCGGACCTGGCCGAGATCTACGGCGCGCACCACATCCACTCCTTCCCGGAGCACACGCTGCCCGACGGACTGACGGACGAATCGACGCGCCGCACGCTCATCGAATTCGGGCTGCCCGAGATGAGCGATGAAAACGGCATGGGTATCTATCCGTTCGGCGATCACCGGATGGCCGTCTTCGACGAGATCCCCTGGCCCTCGGACATCGCCCCCGCAGCGGAATCCGGCCCGTTCTTCCAGATCGGTTACTGGATGGGCGGCAAACTCGTCATCGACGGTCCCACCGGCCACGTACTGCGCATCCCCTCCGAACCGGACGAGGAACACCTGGCGGCCCTGCCCGCGGCACAGAGCCTGGAGAACTTCCTCACCATGGTCGCGCTGTGGATCACCGGTCACCTCACCAAGGGACTGATCGACGGCGACGACGAGGCATACCTCGTGCCCCACCACGTCCTCACCGCCCACCGGCACATCGACCCGACAGGAGCCGAAGCCCCCGCCTGGGCATACGCCTTCCACAACCCCTGACCCGCGCCGACGCGTCAGCACGCTCCAATACCCCCTGAGCTCGACCCAACGAGGAGAAAGACCCCATGCCGGAGACCGATCCGCCGCCGGAGTCAGCACCCCGGATTCCTGCAACCCCCGAGGAAGCGCTGGAAATCGCCGGCTCACGCTTCAAGCCCCGCTGCCACGACGGCACCCCGGCCGCCCTCCACGTCGAGGAATTCGACATCGGCTACCTCGTCTACGCCACGTTCCCGCCCACCGAGCCACGCTCCTTCGGCGGCAGCCACGTCGTGATCTCCAAGGCCGACGGTGCACTGACGTTCGTCCCCAACTTCCCCCCGAAATCAGCGATCGCCCTCTACCGCAAGCGCCACCACCCCAACCCTTGACCCTTGACCCTTGATCCGCGAGTTGGACGGTGAGTGACGGGCTCCCTTTCGGCGACGGCCCCGGCCCAGGCGATTGTCAGTGGGCGGCGTCAGAATTGACGTATGACGACTGACAGTGACGGTGTCCAGCGCGAGGGCTACGACGTCGAGGGCATCCTCGCCGATGAGGATCAGGTCGCGGCCTGGGCGCGGGCGAATATGGCGGCGCTGGTGGGCGAGCTCGTGGAGCGCGGGTGTGAGGAGCCCTGGGCGGGGCTCGAGGACGGGGAGGCGGATGACGAGTGGCCTGGCTGTCTCCAGTTCTCCTTCGAGTGCCCGCCGGGGTATGAGGGGGATGTAGTGATGCCTGGGGTGCCTCTTGAAGTGGTGAAAGCCGCGGCCGAGGACGGGAGTTGGCCGGTGGTGCACAACGGGGTGTCGTATGCCTGGGATGAGCTCGTGGCGGAGCTCTCGGCGTTTGATGCGGCGCGACGCACGATCTGGGCGAACCGGGACCGGCTGGTGGCCGAGCTCGCGAGGCGGGGGCTTGCGCTGCGGGACGAGGACGTCAACAGCGATCCGGATGCGAGTGGGGACTCCTGGGTGACCCACCACCTCGCGCGGGAGGGGAAAACGCTCAGGGTTTCGCTACCGGATGTTGCGGTGGGGCCGGGGCTTCCGCAGGAGATGTATGTGGAGGGCTATCCGTATGCCTGGGAGGCGGCGGTGGAAGCGGTCGTGGCAGCGCTGACGACTGCTCATACGGGGACAACTGCCCATACGGGAACGGCTGCTCATACGGGGACAACTGCCCATACGGGGACGGCTGCTCATACGGGGTAGGGCGGCGGCTCGTACGGGGAAGGTGGCGACGCTCGGGCACGGGCGGGGCGGCTCGGGGGGCGGGCCCGGGGCGGGTGGTGGTTCAGGCCCAGCCGGTGGCCGCCAGGACCTCGCGCGCGATCTCCGGGACGGCTCGGTCGTCGGTGGCGACCCGGACGGTGTCGGGGTGGGCTCGCTCGTCGAGCAGGCGGGCCTTGCGGGCGCTGCTGCGGCGTTCGTGGTCCAGTTCGGAGCCCAGTTCGCGCGCGGTGAGGCGTTCGTCCGTGGTGGCGTCGGTGGCGGTGAGCAGGACGCGGGTGAGGCGGGTGTCCGCACCGAGGGCGCGGACGAACATGGCCTCGGAATGGGGGAGGACGGACACTTCCCAGCCGACGGTGGTCTTGCCGACGCCGGCCCGTCCGCCGATGAGGAGTACTTCCGGGCGGAGCGCGGCGGGTTCGGGAGCAGGTTCGGGGCGGAGGGCTGTGACGGCGTTCATGAGGGAAGGGTGGCAGGGGGTGGCGGGCGTAGGCGAACGGTTTCGTGCGGGGCGGTGGCGTGCGGAGGCGATCGCCTGGCGTTCAGGGCCGTAGGCCCCGCCACCTGACCGGTTCGTGGAGAAGCAACGAGAAGCAATGCGCGTGTCACGGGCGTGCGGCAGAGTGGACGGTCGCACGGTGCGGTGATCAACGATCACCGGTGGCAGGGCGACGGCGGTGACGACGGCAGGGGGTAGCGAGTCATGACGGGGATCGAGCGGCGGAGACTGCTGGCGGCCGGGGGTGGAGCCGCGCTGGCGGGACTGGTCAGTGCGTGCGGTGCCAACACGGGCCGCGGGGGCGGCGGTTCCGGTTCCGGCATCAGCCAGTGGTACCACCAGTACGGGGAGCCGGGGACCGCGCAGGCCGTGAAGCGGTATGCGGCGGCGTACAAGAAGGCTCACGTCAGTGTGCAGTGGCGGCCGGGTGACTATGACCGGCAGACGGCGGCCGCGCTGCTCACCGACTCGGGGCCGGATGTGTTCGAGGTCAACGGGCCGCTGCTGGACCAGATCCAGGGCGGGCAGGTCGTCGACCTGACGGCCGAGGTCGAGCCGGTCAAGGACGACTTCAACCAGGCGGTGCTGGCACCGAAGATCTGGCAGGGGAAGATCTGGGGCGTTCCGCAGGTCATCGACATGCAGATGCTCTATTACCGGAAGAGCGCGCTGAAGGACGCGGGGGTCGAACCCCCGTCGTCGGTCGATGAGTTGGTGGACGCGGCCCGGAAGCTCACGACGAAGAAGTCCAAGGGGCTCTTTCTGGGCAATGACGGTGGGGTGGGAGTGCTGAGTGGCACACCGCTCTTCGCCGCCGGGTTGAGTCTGATCGATGAGGACGGGAAGGTCGGGTTCGATGATCCGGCCGCGGCGCGGGTGCTGGGAAAGATCCGGCAGTTGTACGCCGATAAGTCGCTCCTGCTGGGGGCTCCTACGGACTGGTCGGACCCGGCCGCGTTCCTTCAGGGGCTGACCGCCATGCAGTGGTCGGGATTGTGGGCGCTGCCGCAGATCAAGAAGGCGTTGGGGGACGACTTCGGGGTGTTGCCCTTTCCGAAGGAAGGCTCCGGCGGGAAGCCCGCCGTTCCGGTGGGCGCTTATGGGTCCGCGGTCAGCGCGCGCAGCAAGAGGAAGGCCGAGGCGAAGGCCTTCGCCAAGTGGCTGTGGGTGGAGCGGACGGATTTCCAGCAGGATTTCGCGTTGTCGTACGGGTTCCACATCCCGGCGCGGATCTCGCTCGCGAAGAAGGCCAAGCAGTTGCAGGAGGGGGCGGCCGCGGACGCGGTGCGGTTCGCGACGGAGCACGGCCATGCGGAACCGCTGTTGTGGACGACGGCGGACCGTACGGCCTATCAGGACGCGCTGAGCCGGATCATCAAGGACGGCGCCAACCCGGAGACCGAGCTGAAGGGCGTGGTGCGGAAGGTCAACGCCGAGCTCCAGCGGGTCAAGAGGACGTGAGGGGCCGGACGGTGGGCGCAGGCCGCATCCTCGGCCCGCAGCGGCGGAATCTATGGTTCTGGGTGTTCGTCGGGCCGTTCGTCGTCGGGCTCGGGCTGTTCACGTACGTGCCGTTGGCGTGGAGCGTCTATCTCAGCTTCTTCGATGCGCACAACACGGTGAGTCCCAGCGGTTCGGATTTCGTCGGGCTGGGCAATTACGGCGCGATGCTGGGGGACGGTGCGTTCCTGAGCAGCCTGGGGACGTTCCTCGTCTTCACCGCGTTCATCGTGCCGGCGACCTATGCGCTGTCGCTGGGGCTGGCACTGATGGTCAACCGGCTGCGGATCGCCCAGGCGTTCTTCCGGTCGGTGTTCTTCCTGCCGACGGCGTGCTCGTACGTCGTCGCGGCGGTGATCTGGAAGCTGTCGATCTTCAACGGGGTGCGGTTCGGGCTGGCGAATACGGTGCTGGGGTGGCTCGGTGGCGGCAGCGGGGACATCGCCTGGCTGTCGACGACGGATCCGCCCTGGTATTGGCTGGTCATCGTGACCGTACGGCTGTGGCTGCAGGCCGGGTTCTACATGATTCTCTTCCTGGCCGGACTGCAGCGGATCTCCCCGCAGTTGTACGAGGCGGCGGCGGTGGACGGGGCGCGGCCCGGCTGGCAGACGTTCCGGCACATCACCTTTCCGCAATTGCGGGCCACGTCCGTGGCCGTGGTGCTGCTGTTGGTGATCAATGCGTTCCAGGCGTTCGACGAGTTCTACAACCTGCTGAGCGATGCCCGTGGTTATCCGCCGTACGCCCGGCCACCGCTGGTCTATCTCTATTACACGGCGCTGGGCCAGGACCAGAACCTCGGGCTGGGCAGTGCCGGCGCGGTGATCCTGGCGCTGATCATCGCGGTGGCGACGGTGCTGCAGGCCCGCTGGTTCGGCCTCGGCCGCACGAGGGAGGACTGAGCGGGATGCGGACCCGGAAGCGAGACCCACTGACGGGGGATGCCCTGACCAAGGCCGGGCGGGCCCTGCGCGTGGTGCTGCTGGTCGCGCTGGCGCTGCTGTTCCTGGTCCCGTTCTACCTCCTGGTGCGGAACGGGCTGGCGAGCGAGCAGGACATCACCTCGCCCTACTGGACGTTCTTCCCGCGCGACCTCCAGTGGTCGAACCTGACCGAGGTCTTCCGCGACCCGAACCTGCCGCTGGGGCGGGCCCTGCTGAACTCCACGCTGATCGCGGTGTCGACGACGGTCGGTACGGTCGTCCTGGCCTCGCTCGCGGGCTACGGGCTGGCGCGGATTCCGTACCGGTACGCCAATGCCGTCTTCTACGCGATCCTCGGGACGCTGATGGTGCCGGCGGCCGTGACGTTCGTGCCGAGCTTCGTGCTGGTGTCGACGCTGGGATGGATCTCGACCCTGCGCGGGCTGATCATCCCGACGCTGTTCAGCGCCTTCGCCTGCTTCGTCTTCCGCCAGTACTTCCTGGGCTTCCCCCGGGAGCTGGAGGATGCGGCGCGGGTCGACGGGCTCGGCTACTGGCGGACGTACTGGCGCATCGTCGTCCCCAACGCCCGGCCGGTGTTCGCCGCGGTCGGCACGATCGTCTTCATCGGCGCCTGGAACGCGTTCCTGTGGCCGCTGGTGATCGGGCAGGACCAGGAGGCGTGGACGGTGCAGGTCGCGCTGTCCACGTTCACCACCGCGCAGAACCTCAATCTGCACGAGCTGTTCGTGGCGGCGGCGGTGTCGATCGTCCCGCTGGTGGTCGTCTTCCTGCTGCTCCAGCGGTACATCGTCGCGGGGGTGGAGCGCAGCGGGATCGATGACTGAGGGCGGCATGGGTCGCCGGCGTACGGGGTACGGTGCGTGGCATGAGCACGCACCCGAAGCCACGTGAGGCGGCGCCGCGCGACCGCGGCCCCCACGGTGAGTGTGCGCCCCGCGGCCTGAGCTTCCTGCGCCGCCGCGGTCGGGTGGGGTCTCCCCCGGCGTGTTGTTTCCGTACGGCCTGAACGGCTTGAGCCGCTTTTCCGTACGGCCTGAGTCGCTTCCCTATGGCCTGAGCCGCTTCCGTACGGCCTGCACACTTCCCCGTTCGGGCTCACGCCCACCACCCCGCCCGCGACCGGCACCCTCCCCTTCCTCCGGCTGTGCCGTCTCCCCTTCCCCAAGGAGGCCCCATGACGCCCCTCGCCCCCTCCCCGCTGTCCCCCCTCCCTCCCCTCCGCCCCCACCGCATCCCCGCCGACGGCCTCTACGAAGGTCCGCGGATGGTGCGTCGTACGCCCGACGGATGGACGGACCGCCCCTACGAGCGCTTCGAGGTCGTACCGCAGGGGGCGGTCCTCGGGGCCGAGATCCGTGGGCTGGACCTGTCCCGGCCGCTGACCGCGGAGCTGCGGGCGGAGCTGAACCGGGCGCTGCTGGAGTGGAAGGTGCTGTTCTTCCGCGGGCAACACCTGACTTCCGAGTCACAACGCGAATTCGCCGCGAATTGGGGGGAGTTGGAGTCCAATCCGCTCCTGGCGCAGGGAGATACGAAGGAGGTGGTGCGGTTCGACAAGACGGCCGGCGCGGTTCCTACGTTCGAGAACGTATGGCACGCGGACGTCACGTTCCGGGAACGCCCGGCGCTGGGCGCGGTGTTGCAGCTTCGAGAGGTACCGGCCTCCGGGGGAGACACCCTGTGGGCCGATATGGCGGCGGCGTACGACAATTTGCCGTCGGAAATCAGGGCCCGCATCGACGGGGCACGGGCGGTGCACGACTATCTCCCGGGCTTCGCCCGCTTCTCACCCGCGGCTCAGCTGGCGCCATTCCAGGAGGAGTTCCCGCCCGTCGAGCATCCGGTGGTGCGCCGCCACCCGGAGACCGGGCGGCGGACGCTGTTCGTCAACGCCTCCTTCACGACCCGGATCGCGGGCTGGACGCAGGCGGAGAGCGATCGGATGCTGCGGCTGCTGTTCCAGCAGGCGCACGTGCCGGAGTTCCAGGTGCGGTGGCGCTGGCAGGCGGGCGACGTCGCCTTCTGGGACAACCGCGCCACCCAGCACTACGCCGTGAACGACTACGGCACACAGCGCCGGGTCGCCGAACGGGTCGCCATCGCGGGGGACCGCCCGTACTGATGGCGTAGTCCGCGCCCGCACGGCGCAGGAGGGTGCCGGTCCCCGTCCGGCGTACGCGGCCCGCTCCGCACGCCGACCGCGCGTCCCGAGCCCCGGCCCGCACCCGCCGCCACCCGTACGCGGCCCCGGCGTCACGCCAGCCGCTCGTACGCCGCGTCCTCCGCGGGCCGGGCGCCGCGCAGCAGGGCCGCGCCCAGCGGGGTGAGGGTGTGCAGTACCGCGTTGCCCTGCCGGAGTGTGGTGAGCAGGCCGGCGTCGCGCAGGACGGTGGCGTGCTGGCTGGCGGAGGCCAGCGAGACGTCGGCCCGGCGGGCGAGTTCGCTGGTGGTGCAGCCGACGCCGACGCCCTGCAGTATCGCCGAGCGGGTCTTGCCGACGAGTCGGCCGAGACATCGCTCGGACGGTACGTGCGGGGTGAGCCGCGGCGCCGGGTGCTCCACCGGGTAGACCAGGACGGGCGTCAGGTCCGGGTTGTGGAACGTCACCGGGGTGCGGCGGCAGAAGTACGAGGGCAGCAGGAGCAGGCCGCGGCCGTTGAGATGGAGATCGCGGTCCACCGGATAGTCGGCCTCCAGGACCGGCGGGCGCCAGCGCATCATCGGCGGCAGCGAGGCGAGCAGCCGGTCCGCGCCGCCGTCGAGCAGCGCCCGGCCGCGGGCGGCCCGGTCGGCCTCGATGCGGCCCTGGATGCGCGCCCAGTGCGGGGCGACGGCCACCTCGTAGTAGCCCTGCAGGATGGTGGCGAGGCGGCCGAGCGCGCGGGTCTCGCCGTCGGCCATCGCCCGGATCCACGACGGGAGCGGACGGGCGGCGGTGGAGAGCCGGGACAGCTCGGTGTGCAGCCGGTCGGCCGGTGTCTCGCGCAGTGCGGCGAGCGCGTCGGCCAGCCCGAGGAGCCCTTCGGCGGGCGTCAGGAAATCCGGGAAATAGCCGCGCGTGGGCACCAGCGGCGCCAGCAGACGCGCTTCGCCATTCAACTTTCCCCGTGTTTCCGATCGCCATTTGCCGAACGCCGAATCGTCCCGCCGGTCACGCAGCCGGTGAAAGCTCAACACGGTCTCCCACAGCGCGTCCGGGCGTGCCGCAATGCGCACACGGGCCAGATCGAGTCCACTGAAATGGACGCGTAACACCGAACCCCCACCCTTGGTTTCTTCCGTCGGCCCCCGGCACGCCTGAGTATGCACGCCAACACGCGCGGTCACCATGCCCTTTTGGCCAGACTTGAAAGTCCTCGCGCCGTCCGGGGGCCGGGAGGAATGCTTGTACTCAATTCGACGGCGGCACGAACGGCCCGGATTGCTCGATCCCGTGGGGGGTGATGGGCAAGGAACCGCCCGCTCGGCAGCCCCGTCGAAGGCCGCCTTCCCGCGCCGACCGGGGTGGCGGCAGCTCCCGAGGGGGGAGTCCGGAGAAAGCGAGGGCGGCACCTCCGCACAGGTGCCGCCCTCGTTGGGGTTCCGGAGCCGACGGCCGGGCTGGTGAGGGTTTTTGAGGTGGCCCCGCCGCCGGTTCCGGTGGTTTCGAAAGCACCGCGGACGCGCCCGGCGCCCGCGGTGCCCTCCTGGGTCAGCGGCTGTCGCTGCCCTTGGACTCGGCCGCCGCCCGGCCCGCCTCCAGTCGTGCGACCGGGATGCGGAACGGGGAGCAGGAGACGTAGTCCAGGCCCACCTCGTGGAAGAAGTGGACGGACTCCGGGTCGCCGCCGTGCTCACCGCAGACGCCGAGCTTGAGGTCCGGGCGGGTGGCCCGGCCGGCCGCGGCGGCGTTGCGGACCAGCGAGCCCACGCCGTCCTTGTCGATGGTCTCGAACGGGCTGACGCCGAAGATGCCCTTCTCCAGGTACGCGGTGAAGAAGCTGGCCTCGACGTCGTCCCGGGAGAAGCCCCAGACGGTCTGCGTCAGGTCGTTGGTGCCGAAGGAGAAGAAGTCCGCCGACTCCGCGATCTGGCCGGCCGTGAGGGCGGCGCGGGGCAGCTCGATCATCGTGCCGAGGGTGAGCTTGAGCTCGACCCCGTGGGTCTTCTCGACCTCGGCGATGACCTGCTCGGCCTCCTCGCGGACGATCTCCAGCTCCTGGACGGTGCCGACGAGCGGGATCATGATCTCCGCGCGCGGGTCGCCCTTGGCGTTCTTGCGCTCGGCGGCCGCCTCGGCGATCGCCCGCACCTGCATCGCGAACAGACCGGGGATGACCAGGCCGAGGCGCACACCGCGCAGACCCAGCATCGGGTTCTGCTCGTGCAGCTTGTGCACCGCCTGGAGCAGCCGCAGGTCGTTCTCATGCTTCTCGTGGCGGGCCTCGGCCAGCGCGACCCGCACCGAGAGGTCGGTGATGTCGGGCAGGAACTCGTGCAGCGGCGGGTCCAGCAGCCGTACCGTCACCGGCAGTCCGTCCATCGACTCGAAGAGCTCGATGAAGTCGGCCTTCTGGAGCGGCAGCAGCTCTTCGAGCGCGGCCTTGTCGGCGTCGGTGTCGGCCAGGATCAGGCGCTCGACCATCTCGCGGCGCTCACCGAGGAACATGTGCTCGGTGCGGCACAGGCCGATGCCCTGGGCGCCGAACCGGCGGGCGCGGGCGGCGTCCTCGGCGTTGTCGGCGTTGGCGCGGACCCGCAGCCGGCGGACCCGGTCCGCGTACGCCATGATCCGGTGGACGGCCTTGACCAGCTCGTCGGCGTCGTCGGCGCCGGCGTGCATCCGGCCCTCGAAGTACTCCACGACGGGGGACGGCACGACCGGCACCTCGCCGGCGTAGACCTTGCCGGTGGAGCCGTCGATGGAGACGACGTCGCCCTCCTCGATGACGGTCCCGTCCTGGGTCGTCATCCGGCGGGACTTGGTGTCGACCTCCAGCTCCTCGGCGCCGCAGACACAGGTCTTGCCCATGCCGCGGGCGACGACGGCGGCGTGCGAGGTCTTGCCGCCGCGGGAGGTGAGGATGCCCTCGGCGGCGATCATGCCGTTGAGGTCGTCGGGGTTGGTCTCCCGGCGGATCAGGATGACCTTCTCGCCGGAACGCGACCACTTGACGGCGGTGTACGAGTCGAAGACGGCCTTGCCGACCGCCGCGCCCGGGGAGGCGGCGATGCCGCGGCCGATCATCTCGGACTTCGCGCCGAGGTCGAAGCGGGGGAACATCAGCTGCGCCAGCTGCGCGCCGTTGACCCGCTGGAGCGCCTCGGCCTCGTCGATCAGGCCCTGGTCGACGAGCTGGGTGGCGATCCGGAAGGCGGCACCGGCGGTGCGCTTGCCGACCCGGGTCTGCAGCATCCACAGCTTGCCGCGCTCGATGGTGAACTCGATGTCGCACAGGTCCTTGTAGTGCGTTTCGAGCGTCTCCATGATCTGCATCAGCTGGTCGTACGACGCCTTGTCGATGTTCTCGAGGTCGGCGAGCGGCACGGTGTTGCGGATGCCGGCGACGACGTCCTCGCCCTGCGCGTTCTGCAGGTAGTCGCCGTATACGCCCTGCTGGCCGGAGGCGGGGTCGCGGGTGAAGGCGACGCCGGTGCCGGAGTCCGGGCCGAGGTTGCCGAAGACCATGGAGCAGACGTTGACGGCCGTGCCGAGGTCGCCGGGGATGCGCTCCTGGCGGCGGTAGAGCTTGGCGCGGTCGGTGTTCCACGAGTCGAAGACGGCCCTTATGGCGAGGTCCATCTGCTCGCGCGGGTCCTGCGGGAAGTCCCGGCCGGTCTCCTTGGCGACGACGTCCTTGAAGTGCGCGACCAGGTTCTGCAGGTCCGCGGCGTCCAGTTCGACGTCGACGCGGACGCCCTTGGCCCGCTTGGCCTCCTCCAGCGCCTCTTCGAAGAGCTCGCCGTCGACGCCCAGCACGGTCTTGCCGAACATCTGGATCAGGCGGCGGTAGGAGTCCCACGCGAACCGCTCGTCGCCGGCCTGCGCGGCGAGGCCGGAAACCGACGCATCGGAGAGGCCGATGTTGAGGACGGTGTCCATCATGCCGGGCATGGAGAACTTCGCCCCGGAACGCACCGATACGAGCAGCGGGTCGTCGGCCTGGCCGAGCTTCTTCCCCATCTTCTGCTCAAGGGCGTCGAGATGCTGGGAGACCTCGGCACGGAGTGCCGCCGGCTCGGTGCCGCTCTCCAGGTAGACCTTGCAGGCCTCGGTGGTGATCGTGAACCCCGGAGGGACGGGAAGTCCCAGGTTGGTCATCTCGGCGAGGTTCGCACCCTTGCCACCGAGGAGGTCCTTGAGGTCTCTGTTGCCCTCGGTGAAGTCGTAGACGAACTTCGCGGACGAAGGCTGGGTTACGTGGGGATCTTGTGTTTCCGGCACGGCACTGACTCCTCGCCGACGGGCTGCCCTGACGGCGAGGAACATACCCAGATCGAAGGCGTATGGGTACGTCCACTTGGTCGACATACGTGCGTAACCGGCTGTCAGCCAGCAGATCGAAAGTGATCACCCGCTCGGGCGTCCATTCAACACTCGAACGCATCACTACGAAGCGTGATCGTAGAGGCGCATCTGTGATACGCATCGCGACGAATGAGTGCATGATTCGAACACAAGAAGGGTGGCACCCGGTGCCACCTTTCCGAGAGGTGGAGCCCGGCCCCATCCGCTCATCTGAGCGCAACCCCTATCAGGGGTGGCGAGAATCACGCGCTCATGTGTGCTGGGGTCCCATCATTTGGACCCCCTCGATGGCTGGTCGATCAAGAAAAGCACCCCGTCGCGAGGTCGCCCGCGCGCACGCGGTGAGTCGTTCGCTACGCGATTCGGCCACTCGGCGCGCGAAAGTCGAGTGCCGGGAGGGCATGCCGGGGCAGGACGTCGCTATCAGGCCATAGTTCCCGGCCGGGCCGGAACGCCGCCCGGACGGGCGGGGTCGTATACGACCCCGCGGGCGCGGCCTCAGAGCGCACCGGCACCCTTCGGCCGGCGGCCGCTGCGGCGGGGCGGCGGGTCACGGCCGTCGAGCAGTTCCAGCCGCCGTTCCGCGCCGCGGCGCTCCACCTGCGCCACGATCCGGCGCAGCAGCTCCGCCAGGTCCAGCGCCTCGTCGTCGTTCAACCCCCCGGTCACGAAGACCTCTTCGTCGTGGAACTCCGGGAAGAGCCGGGCCATCAGCCGCTCCCCCTCAGGCGTGAGGGAGAGCAGCGCGAGCCGCCGGTCGGTGGGGTGCGCCCGGCGCTCCAGCAGGCCGCGGTTCTGCAGGGTGCGGGCGACGCCGGTGAGCGTGCCCTTGGAGATGCCGGCCTCCTCGGCGACCTTGCGGGTCTCGCGTTCGCCGCCGATCCACACCACCCAGAGCACGACGAAGCCGGTCCAGGTCAGATCGGCGCCGCGCAGTACGGAGTTCTCGAAGTGCTGGCGCACCGCGGCCGCGGCCCGGTAGATGCCCGCCACCGCGGCCATCTGCTCGGGGCGCACGGGCAGGTCCCCGACCCGGGCCCGGACCGCCCGCTCCACCTCACCGAGCGAACGGTCCCCACTCAGCACGACTGCGTCCTCGACACGGCGGCTCCTTCACCTCCAGCATGCCGTAAATCCGGCATTCGGCCTCAAACGGTACGCGGCCACGGTCGGCATTTCGGTGCGCCGCGCCCGAGTCCGGTCCGCCCGCATAAAGAGGTGCCCCGACGCCCCCCGTCGCGTAATGTGCACACCCGGGCAGCATCCCTTACCTGCCACCACCAACTACCGCCACTCGGGGAGGACTTGATGCTTTCGGAACTCGTCAGCAACTGGGGAGCCGGCTGGGCGATATCGCGCGGCACGCCGGAGCCGCTCGCCACGCCCTGGGGCCTGTACATCGAGGTCGGCACGCCCGGCCAGGTCGGGCGGCACGTCCTGCCCGAGGCCACCGAGGCCGCGGTGCGCGCGGCCACCGCGTCGGTGACGGTGCCCGACACCTGGCTCAAGGTGTGCCTGGAGGACGCGGAGGTCGAGCGCTGGCTCCCGACGGGCTGGCAGGCCGACCGGGAGGACGCCGGCCACCTGATGGCCACGGATCTGCGGACCACGCATCCGGTGACGCCCGACGGCTACGCCACCTCCGTGGAGCACCGCGCCGGCGTCACGTACGTACGGGTGCACGACGCGGCCGGCACGCTCGCCGCGAAGGGTCAGATGGCCGTCCTCGGGGACGCCGCCGTCGTCGACCGGGTCGAGACCGATCCGGCCCACCGCCGCCGCGGGCTCGGCAGTGTGGTCATGCGCACCCTCGCCGACCGCGCCGTGGCCGAGGGCGCCCGCCTCGGCATCCTGGGCGCCACCGACGAGGGCCAGGCCCTGTACGAGTCGCTGGACTGGAAGCGGCACGCACCGCTGGCGGCGTGCGTGTACCGGCCGTAGGGGCGGCGGGCCGAGGAGCGGGGGTCAGCCGCCGGACGTGTCCAGCTCGGCGTCCGCGCTGACGCCCGCGCAGTCGTTCGGGTCGTCCAGCCAGCCGTCGGGGAGGACCACGCGGTTGCGGCCGGAGGTACGGCCGCGGGGACCGTCGGCACCGGCGGGCCAGGGCTGGTCGAGGTCCAACTCGCCCAGCAGGTCGGAGAGTTCGTTGAGGGAGGAGGAGACCGCGAGGTTCCTGCGCATCTCCGAGCCGATCGCGAAGCCCTTGGTGTACCAGGCGACGTGCTTGCGGAAGTCGATGACGCCGCGCGCCTCGTCGTTCAGCCACTCGCCGAGCAGCGTGGCGTGCCGCAGCATGACGTCGGCGACCTGCTTCATCGTCGGCCGGGCGTAGTCCTCGGGGCGGCCCTCGAAGGCGGCGACGAGATCGCCGAAGAGCCACGGCCGGCCCAGGCAGCCCCGTCCGACGACGACGCCGTCGCAGCCGGTCTCGCGCATCATCCGGACCGCGTCGTCCGCGGACCAGATGTCGCCGTTCCCCAGGACGGGGATCTCGCCGACGTGGTCCTTCAGGCGGGCGATGGCGTCCCAGTCGGCGGTGCCGCCGTAGTGCTGGGCGGCCGTGCGGCCGTGCAGGGCGATGGCGGTCACCCCCTCCTCGACGGCGATCCGGCCGGCGTCCAGGTAGGTGATGTGGTCGTCGTCGATGCCCTTGCGCATCTTCATGGTCACCGGCAGCCCGCCCGCGTTCGCCACCGCCTCGCGCAGGATCGAGCGGAGCAGCGGGCGCTTGTACGGCAGGGCCGAGCCGCCGCCCTTGCGGGTCACCTTGGGGACCGGGCAGCCGAAGTTCAGGTCGACGTGGTCGGCGAGGTCCTCTTCCGCGATCATGCGGGCGGCCTTGCCGACGGTGTCCGGGTCGACGCCGTACAGCTGGATCGAGCGCGGCTTCTCCGTCGCGTCGAAGTGGATCAGCTGCATGGTCTTCTCGTTGCGCTCGACCAGCGCCCGGGTCGTGATCATCTCGCTGACGAAGAGGCCCTTGCCCGCGGAGAACTCCCGGCAGAGCGTCCGGAACGGGGCATTGGTGATCCCGGCCATGGGCGCGAGGACCACGGGCGGCTGCACCGTGTGCGGACCGATCTGCAGCAGCGACATGGAGCGATACCTTCGACTTTCTCCGGCGGTTCTCTTCGGTTTCCGGGGGTCCGGGGCGGCGGTACGGGGCGGGCGGGCCGACGCCCCGCGGCTTCGCGCGGCACGGACGACCGGCTGCGGCCTCCCATTGTCCCGCACCGGGCCCGTGGCCCCACCGGGGCCGGACGACCGGGATCGTTGTAGCGTTCAAGGATGCCTGATCTCAGCCGTCGACGGCGTCTGCTCGTGCTGGCGATCTGCTGTATGAGCCTGCTGATCGTCAGCCTGGACAACACCGTCCTCAACGTCGCCCTGCCGTCCATGCAGCGCGAGCTGCACGCCTCGGTCTCGGGGATGCAGTGGACGATCGACGCCTACACGCTGGTGCTGGCGTCGCTGCTGATGCTGGCCGGCTCGACCGCCGACCGGCTCGGGCGGCGGCGGATCTTCCTGGTCGGGCTGGTGGTCTTCGCGCTCGGGTCGCTGCTGTGCAGCCTGGCACCCGGCCTGGAATGGCTGATCGTCTTCCGGATGGTGCAGGCGGTCGGCGGCTCGATGCTCAACCCCGTCGCGATGTCGATCATCACCAACACCTTCACCGACCCCCGGGAGCGGGCCCGCGCCATCGGGGTGTGGGGCGGCGTCGTCGGCATCAGCATGGCGGCCGGGCCGGTGGTCGGCGGGCTGCTGGTGCAGAGCGTCGGCTGGCGCTCGATCTTCTGGATCAACGTCCCGATCGGCGCGCTGGCGCTCTTCCTCACCCTGCGGTACGTGCCGGAGTCCCGCGCCCCGAAGCCGCGCCGGGTCGACCCGGTCGGCCAGCTGCTGGTGATCGCCCTGCTCGGCTCGCTGACGTACGCGATCATCGAGGCGCCGGACGCCGGCTGGCCGTCGGTGGAGATCCTGGCGTTCGTGCTGGTGGCGCTGGTCTCGCTGGTGGCACTGATCGGTTACGAACGGCGCCGGCGGGAGCCGCTGATCGATCTGCGGTTCTTCCACAGCGCGCCGTTCAGCGGCGCCACCGTCGTGGCGGTCTGCGCGTTCGCCGCACTCGGTGGCTTCCTGTTCATCAACACGCTCTACCTGCAGAACATCCGCGGGCTGTCCGCGCTGGACGCCGGGCTCTACATGCTGCCGATGGCCGGGATGACGCTGTTCTTCGCGCCGCTGTCGGGGCGGCTGGTCGGCAACCGCGGCCCCCGGCTGCCGCTGCTGCTGGCCGGTACGACGATGGGCGCGAGCGGGCTGCTGTTCGCGGCGTTCGACGCCCCGTCCACGAACTGGCTGCTGTTCCCCGGCTACGTCCTCTTCGGCATCGGGTTCGGCCTGGTCAACGCGCCGATCACCAATACGGCGGTGTCGGGGATGCCGCGCGCCCAGGCGGGGGTGGCCGCGGCCGTGGCCTCCACCAGCCGTCAGGTGGGGCAGTCGCTCGGCGTCGCGGTGATCGGCGCCGTATTGGCGAGCGGGGTGCATGCGGCGGCCACCGCGGACGAGTTCCTCGCCGCCGGCCGCCCGGCCTGGTGGATCATCGCCGGCTGCGGCGCGGCCGTCCTGCTGCTCGGCGCGCTCACCACGGGCCGCTGGGCGCGGGCCACCGCGCGGCACACGGCGGAACTCTTCGCGGACGACGAACGGAACGGTGCGGTCACGCCGGCAACGGGCCGCAGCGTCTGAGGCCGCGGCACCGGTTCGTACGGCGTC
Organism: Streptomyces bugieae; assembly: GCF_036352915.1. NCBI lineage: Bacteria > Bacillati > Actinomycetota > Actinomycetes > Kitasatosporales > Streptomycetaceae > Streptomyces > Streptomyces bugieae. Next base: position 8,699 of record NZ_JAZBJP010000054.1, on the reverse strand, counting down.
ACGCCGGGACGAGTGCCAGCTGTTCCAGCTGCTCCAGCCGCTCGCGGGAGGTCTCGTCGACGGGCGTGTAGGAGATCAGCTTGGGGCCGGGGTTGGGGCCCGTCCACAGGCTGGTGGCGGTCAGTTCGAGCACACCCACCCGTGGGTGGCGGAAGAGCTTGACGGAACTGATCGGGCGGACGACCTCGTGCTGGGCCCAGATCTCGCGGAACTCCGGCGAGGCCTCCGTCAGCCGCGCGACCAGCGCCTTCCAGGCCGGCTCGGCGACGTGCTCGGCCATCGAGGCGCGGAACTTGGCGGCCATCACCCGCATCGTGGCGTCCAGGTCGACCACGCTCGCCCGCCACTGGGGGTGGGTGAACGCCAGCCACATGCAGTTGCGGTCCTCCTCGGGCAGCGCGTCGAGGTCGCACATCAGCTGCCCGTAGGTGCTGTTGTAGGCGAGGATGTCGAACCGCGAGTTCTGGATGACCGCGGGGAACGGCGCGAGCTGGTCGAGGACCTGGCGCAGGGCGCGCGGAACGCCGGTGCACTCCTTGCCCGGCACGGGGTCGACGGCGCCGGCGAGCGCGAAGAGATGGCTGCGCTCGGCGCGGTCGAGCAGCAGCGCACGGGCCACCGCGTCGAGGACCTGCGGCGATACGTGGATGTCCCGGCCCTGTTCGAGCCAGGTGTACCAGGTGACGCCGACCGCGCCGAGGTGCGCGACCTCCTCGCGGCGCAGTCCCGGGGTGCGGCGGCGGGCGCCGCGGGGCAGGCCGACCTGCTCGGGGGTGATCCGCTCGCGCCGGCTGCGCAGGAAGGCGGCCAGCTCGGCCCGGCGGGCGGCGTCGTCGCGCGGGGGTGCGGCGCCCGTGGGGCGGGCCGCCCCGGACGGCGGGGTCGTGGTGGCACCGGGGGGTGTGGCAGCCTGCGTCAGGGTCGCGTCGACGGTCATGCCTCCAGCGTGCCGCAGCGCCCAGGCGGTTGCCAGGTAGCAGTGATACCAGGATAAGGACACTCTGGTACCCGGCTGAGCGCTCGACGATCGTCGTATCCGTGAGCGAAACCCGAGCACAGACCATCCTTGTCGAAACCCCGGCCGCTGCCCCGCGACAGGCATCGGCCACCGCCGCCCTGACCCCGCTCGGCCTGCTGACCGTGCTGCTGGGCGCGGCCCTCCCGATGATCGACTTCTTCATCGTGAATGTCGCCCTGCCGACCATCGACCACGACCTGCACGCGGGACCCGCGATGCTGGAGATGGTGGTGGCCGGCTACGGCGTCGCGTACGCCACGCTGCTGGTCCTGGGCGGGCGGCTCGGGGACATGATCGGCCGGCGCCGGCTGTTCCTGTGGGGCCTGGCCACCTTCGGCCTGACCTCACTTGCGTGCGGCCTCGCCCCGGACGCCGCGACGCTGGTGGCCGCCCGGGTCGCCCAGGGGGCGTCCGCGGCACTGCTGCTGCCCCAGGTGCTGGCCACCATCCAGGCCACGACCACCGGGAAGCGACGCGCCAAGGCGGTCAGCCTCTACGGCGGCACGGCCGGGGTCTCCAGCGCCGTCGGCCAGGTGGTCGGCGGGCTGCTGGTCTCGGTGGACCTGGCGGGCTCCGGCTGGCGCGCGGTCTTCCTGGTGAACGTCCCGATCGCCGCGGCAGCCTGGCTGCTGGCCGCCCGCACGGTCCCCGAGACCCGCTCGCCGCACCCGACCCGGGTCGATGTCCTGGGCACCGTCCTGCTGGCCGTCTCGCTGATCACGCTGCTGCTGCCGCTGACCGAGGGGCGGGCGGCCGGCTGGCCCCTGTGGTCGTGGCTCCTGCTGGCGGTCTTCCCGGGCGCCGGCGTCGCGTTCTTCCTGGTGGAGCGGCGCGCCGAACGCGGCGGCCGGACCCCGCTCGTCCCGCCGTCCCTCCTCCGCATTCCGTCGGTGAACAGCGGCCTCACCATGATCGTGCCGTTCTCGGTGGGCTTCGGCGGCTTCATGTTCGTGGTGGCCGTCGCGCTGCAGACCGGCCTGCACTACGGCCCGTTGGCGGCCGGTCTGTCGCTGCTGCCGCTCTGCCTCACCTTCTTCGTCGCCTCGCTGGCGGGGCCGCGGCTGGTGGGGCGGTTCGGGCGGCGGGTGGTCTTCACCGGCTCGCTGATCCAGGGTTCCGGGCTGATCGCGCTGGCGCTGACCGTGCACGCGGGCTGGCCGGGCATCTCGGTGGGCGGCCTCGCGCCGAGCATGGCGCTGCTCGGTTTCGGCCAGGGGCTGGTGCTGCCGGTCCTGATGCGCATCGTGCTGAGCGAGCTGCCGGTGGCGCAGGCGGGCGTGGGCGGCGGCGTCATGGTCACCACCCAGCAGTCCGGCCTGGCGCTGGGCGTGGCCACCCTCGGCACGCTCTTCCTCGCGCTGCTGCCGTCCGTCGGCATCCGCGATGCGCTGCTGGCGGCCCTGCTGACGCAGCTGGCGATCGTCGCGGGCACCACGGCGCTGGCCCTGCGCCTACCGCGATCACTGCGCTGACCTGCGGGAACGTGGGGGTGCGACGCGCTTCGGCGATGCAACGACTGACAGATATTGAAATCTGTCAGTCGTCATGCCATAGTTGCTTGCGTGAGGGATCCGGACTCGCCCCCGCCCACGGCGGCCCGTGCCGGCCCCCTCTCGCACCCCTCCCCTCGTCCCCATTCAGGAGCACGCAGTGCAGACCCGCACCCTGGGCACCACCGGCCCGCAGACCTCCGCCCTCGGCCTCGGCTGCATGGGCATGTCCGCCCTCTACGGCGACAGCGACCGCACGGAATCCCTCGCCACGATCCACGCCGCCCTCGACGCCGGCATCACCCTGCTCGACACCGGCGACTTCTACGGCATGGGCCACAACGAACTGCTGATCAACGAGGCACTGCGCACCGCCCCCACCGCGGCCCGCGAACGGGCGCAGATCAGCGTGAAGTTCGGCGCCCTGCGCACCATCGAGGGCGCCTTCACCGGCTACGACGGCCGGCCCGACGCGGTGAAGAACTTCGCCGCCTACTCCCTCCAGCGCCTCGGCACCGACCACATCGACATCTACCGGATCGCCCGGCTCGACCCGGACGTCCCCGTCGAGGAGACGGTCGGCGCCATCGCCGAGCTCGTGGAGGCGGGACACGTCCGGCACATCGGCCTCTCCGAGGTCGGTGCGGAATCACTGCGCCGCGCGGCCGCCGTGGCCCCGATCGCCGACCTCCAGATCGAGTACTCCCTCATCTCCCGCGGCATCGAGGACGCGATCCTGCCCACCGCCCGCGAGCTGGGCATCGGCATCACGGCCTACGGCGTGCTGTCCCGCGGCCTGATCAGCGGCCACTTCGGCCGGGACCGCAAGCTCGCCGCCAACGACTTCCGCGGGATGAGCCCGCGCTTCCAGGGCGAGAACCTCGACCGCAACCTCGACCTGGTCGACGCGCTGCGCAAGATCGCCGAGCAGAAGGGCGCCTCGGTGGCCCAGATAGCCATCGCCTGGGTGCTCTCCCGCGGCGAGGACATCGTCCCGCTGGTCGGTGCGCGCCGCCGGGACCGGCTCACCGAGGCGCTCGGGGCCCTGGACGTGACGCTGGACGCGGAGGACCTCGCCGCGATCGAGCGGGCGGTCCCGGCCGGTGCCGCGGCCGGCGACCGGTACCCCGCCGAGCAGATGGCCCACCTCGACAGCGAGCGCTGACCACCGGCGGGGCGGCGGCCCGCGGCGGCGGCCAGGTACCGTCCGTAGGTACCGCGCGGGGACCACGGTGCACCTGGGTGCGCCACCGGCCCCACCCGCGGACCCGGTACGGGTGCCGGGCGGCACCCGCACACCGTGGTCCGTACCCGCCCGTCCGCCCTCCCGAAAGGCCGTCCGCCCCATGCCCCCCGAGTCGTTGACCCCCGAGCGCATCCTCGAAGCCACCGAGGAGGTGCTGCGCCGCTACGGCCCGGCGAAGGCCACGGTCGTGGACGTGGCGCGCGCCCTGGGCGTCAGCCACGGCAGCGTCTACCGCCACTTCCGTACGAAGACGGCGCTGCGGGAAGCGGTCACGGCGCGCTGGCTGGACCGGACGAGCCGGCAGCTGTCCGGCATCGTGACGGAGGAGGGCCCGGCGGCCGAGCGGCTGGACCGCTGGCTGACCGCGCTCTTCGAGGCCAAGCGGCACAAGGCGGGCGACGATCCCGAGCTGTTCGCGACGTACATGGCGCTGATCGGCGAGAGCGGTGGTGTGGTCGACCGGCACGTCACGGACCTGGAGTCCCAGCTGACCCGGATCATCGAGGACGGCGTCGGCGAGGGCACCTTCCAGACCCCCTCCCCCGCCGTCACGGCCCGCGCCGTCTTCGACGCCACCGGCCGCTTCCACGACCCGTGTTACGCCGCCGAGTGGTCCCGTCCGGAGATCACCGCCGACTTCGAGGCGGTCCGCGACCTGGTCCTCCGCGGCCTGCGCCCCGCCCCGTCCGGCCCGACGGACCCGACGGATGCGACGGACACGACCGACGCTACCGAGGCGACGGACGCGCCGTAGACCAGCGGAAACGGCAGAGGGCCTGCCCGCGGCCGAACGGCCGCCGACAGGCCCCCTTGACCCGAGCCGTGACGACCCGAGCCGTACGGGCTACTTCTTGAACGCGTAGTCCAACAGCTTCTTCGCGTCCGCCGTGCGGTTGGAAACCGACGAGGAGGCGAGGACGGTACCGATGACGGTCTTGCCGTTACGGGTTGCGGCGAAGGCCAGGCAGAACTTGGCCTCCGGGCCCGAGCCGGTCTTGACCCCGATGGTGCCGGCGTAAGTGCCCAGCAGCGGGTTGGTGTTGGTCCACTCCATGTAGCGGTAGCCACCGCTCTTGGTCGTGACCTTCTGCTTCGTCGACTTCGTCTTCACGACCGTACGGAACGTGGAGTACTTCATCGCGCTGCTGGCGAGCTTGGTGAGGTCGCGCGGCGTCGAGTAGTTCGCGCCGTGGCCGATGCCGTCGAACGAGTCGAAGTGCGTGTTCGTCAGGCCGAGGCTCTTGGCGGTGGCGTTCATCTTGCCGATGAACGACTTGACCCGCGCGTCCCGGGTGGAGCCGCTGCCGAACTTGTCGGCGAGCGCGTAGGCGGCGTCGCAGCCGGACGGCAGCATCAGCCCGTAGAGCAGCTGACGGACCGTGACCTTGTCGCCGACGATCAAGTGGGCCGAGGAGGCCCAGTTGTTGTCGACGATGTAGTCGCTGTACGCCTTCTGGACCGTGACCTTGGAATCCAGGTCGAGGTTCGACTGCGCGAGCACCACCCGAGCCGTCATGATCTTGGTGGTGGAGCCGGTGGAACGCCGGGTGTCCGCAGCCTTGGTGAACAGGGACTTGCCCGTGCTGTTGTTCATCACGAAACCGCCGGCGGCGGTGATCGTGGGCGTCGGGAGTGTGGCGGCCTGCGCCGGAGCGGCGAACGCCCCGGCCGTCAGAACGGCACCCGCGGTGACGACTGCCGCGGAGACGCGACGAATGCCCTTAATGCCGGTTTTCAAATTGAATACTCCAAATACCCCTGCGGTGCGGCCCATAGGACAAGGCCGCTCGCCTGTGAGACGCGGGAAAAGAGGCAATGGATGCACGTGACGGGACAGGAAATGCGATCCGGGCGGGATTTCACGCGGAAAAGCCCGGCCCGGATCGAATACCCCGGCGGTCGGCGGACCATGGTTCGAACCCGCACGACCGGTTGGCCCCCCTAGGAGCCGACCCCCAGGAACCGCAGCACCGCCAGGACCCGGCGGTGGTCGGCGTCGGCCTTCGGGAGATCCAGCTTGGCGAGGATGTTGTTGATGTGCTTGGCGACCGCGCTCTCGCTCACCACGAGCCCGGCGGCGATCCCCGCGTTCGAGCGGCCCTCGGCCATCAACGCCAGGACCTCCCGCTCACGGGCGGTCAGCCGCTCCAGCGGATCGCTCGACCGCCGCACCAGCAGCTGCGCGACGACCTGCGGATCCAGCGCGGTACCACCGTCGGCCACCCGCCGCAGCGCCTCAAGGAACTCCTCGACGTCCGCCACCCGTTGCTTGAGCAGATAGCCGACACCGCTGGTGTTCGAGGCCAGCAGATCGGCCGCGTACCGCTCCTCGACGTACTGCGACAGCATCAACACCGCGGTACCGGGCCACTGCTGGCGGATCGACAGGGCGGCGCGCACCCCCTCGTCCGTGAAGCCGGGCGGCATCCGCACGTCCACCACCGCGAGGTCCGGCCGGTGTTCGGCGACCGCCGCCAGCAGCCCCTCGGCGTCCCCCGCCTCGGCGGCCACCTCGAACCCGGCCATCTCCACGACCTTGACCAGCCCGATCCGCAGCAGAACGGAGTCCTCCGCGATCACGGCCCGCCGTACCGCACCCGGCCCGGCACCCTGCGCACCGGCTATCCCGGCCGCCACCCCACGCCCCATGTCATCCCCCACGTCACGCCTCACCTCGGGCACGGCAGCTCCACGCTCATCATGGTCGGGCCCCCCACGGGGCTGCTCATCCGGAATGTTCCGTCCACGGACCGCACGCGCTGGGCGAGTCCGGTGAGACCACTCCCCTTGGACGGATCGGCCCCGCCCGCACCGTCGTCGGCGATCACCACCCGCAGTATCTCGCCCAGCCTGGTGACCGTCACATCCACCCGGGTCGCCTCCGGGGCGTGCTTGGCCACGTTCGTCAGCGCCTCGGAGACCACGAAGTACGCCACCGCCTCGATGGCCGGCACGGTGCGCTGCGCCAGATCCACCCGCAGCCGTACGGGCAGCGTCGCCCGGGCGGCGAGCCCGGAGAGCGCGGCATCCAGCCCCAGCTCGTCCAGGACCGCCGGGTGCAGGCCGCGCACCAGACTGCTGAGTTCCTCGATGGCCTCCTTCGCCTCCCGGTGCGCGGTGTCGATCACCTCGCGGACCTCGGGCGGCAGGTCGGTCAGCGTCGCCTTGGCCAGGCCCAGGTTCAGGGCCAGCGACACCAGGCGCTGCTGGGCGCCGTCGTGCAGGTCCCGTTCGATGCGGCGCCGTTCGGCATCCGCGGCGTCGACCGCACCGGCCCGGCTCTCGGTGAGGTCGATCACCCGCCGCTCCAGGTCCTCGCTCGGGTCGGGCCCCAGCAGACCGGGCGCGAGGTGCGTCTCCAGGCGCACCAGGGCCGCGGCGAGGGAGGGGACGGCGGCGAGTGCGGCAAGCCCGGCGACGGTGACGTAGCCGGCCTGGGTGTAGTACCCGGGATGGCCGACCCGCCACTCCAGGGGAACCGCCCATATCCACAGGCACACCGTGCCGGCGGCCAGACCCGCCAACAGCAGGCCGAGCACCAGTACTTCGAGCCCACCGAGCAGTGCCCCGACCATGCAGTGGTAGCCGAACCGCCGCTGCCATCGTCGCCACCACCACCCCGGTGCGGGGATGTCGATCCCCAGGAACTGCCGGAAGCGCCAGCGCTGGGCGGCGGTCAGCGCGGGCACGGACGACGCGGTGAGCACCAGCGTGAGACCCAGGACCACCGGCACGCTGCTGTCGTTCCCCTCGACGATCTCCCATACGAGGCCGAAGGCCATGAACAGCAGGAACCCGATGAGGAGGTGCAGCGGCGCCCCCAGGGCGAGGAAGTACGTATCGCGGGACAGCCGGGTGAGCGCGCGCTGGGTCCGGGGCGGAATCTTCATGATCCAACGTTATGTGGCGGGTGCCGCGACCTGCCATGAAGCCGATTGCCGTACGGAGGGTGTAGCTGGTGCCACCCCAAGTCGGACAGCCGCATTACTGACTGTGAACGGCGAAAACCGGAGTCTTGATCACGAGCCCGAAGGCCGGGTTCGTGACCTTGAAAGAGACCTCCGCCATGGCCCTGATCGCCTTCAACCCCCCTGTCGACAACGGACGCTGCTCGGCGAACGGTGCCGTCCGCGGGGGGCTGCGACTGAGCCGCGCCCGCCGCTGGCAGGGCCGCGTCCTCGCGGGTGCCGGGCTCGCGCTGCTGCCGTGGCTCGGCTACCTCGCCGGCACCCTGCCGCCCGCCGAGGCCACCGCCTGGGTCGCCCTCGACGCCCTGGAGGCCGCCGCACTGCTCACCGCCGGCCTCCGCGTCCTGCGTGCCGACCCCCGCCACCGCGCCCCGGCCGGCGCCGCGGCCGTCCTCCTGTTCGCCGACGCCTGCATCGACCTCGCCACCGCCGCCCCCGGCGCGGAACTGGCCACCGCCATAGCCATGGCCGTGGCCGCCGAACTCCCCCTCGCCGCCCTCTGCACCTGGCTCGCCACCCGCCCGGTGCGGGGCCGTTGAGCGACCGGGCACATGAGAGACGGGGCACACGTAAGAGCCGGGGCACGTAAGAGACGGGGCACGTAAGAGACGGGGCGCCCCACGGTGCACTCAGCGGGGCACCGAGCGGACCACCTAAGGGGCCGCCGAACAGATCCCGTAGGGGACGCGAGGCCCCCCTTCGGGGCCACAACGTACGGGCGGGGGTGGGGTATTCCGGAGGCGGGGCATTCCCGGGGCACTCCCAGGGCGTTCCCGGGGGCACTCCCGAGGCATTCCCGGGACACTCCCGGGGCACTCCCGGGGCACTCCCGGGGCACTCCCGAGGCCCCAGGCGGCCCCCAAGCAGACCGCAACACGGCCTCGACGCGGCTCGACGCGGCCTCGACGCCGCTCGACAGGGCCTCGACAATGCCTCAAGGCAAACAACGAGGGGGCCCGGTGCCGTAGGGGAAACGG
>NZ_JAZBJP010000053.1:0-35993 GCF_036352915.1 Streptomyces bugieae | reverse complement strand
GGCCTCTCCCCCCCCGGGGGGAGCCCCCGGGGGGGGAGAGGCCCCCGGGGACGGCAGCTGCGGTCGGCCCCAGGCTGTGGTTGGGAAGGCCGGGGGCAACTGCGCGGGGAGCCCGGCGTGGGGAGTAGTTGGCGTGGCAGGCCGAGCAGGGTGACATGGCCGAGCCGACTCGGCGGGCCGAACTGACTTGACATGACCTGGAGTATCGACGGATCGACGAGCTGTAGTCGGCCGGGGTCGAGGACGGGATGGTTGTCGAGCTCGCCGGGGCTGACCCTGCCTTCAGCCCGAGATGGCAAGGCACCTTCCGTCGGAGCTGGCGCGGCACCTTCGGCTCGAGGTGGCAAGGCTTCTTCCGTCAGAGCTGGCGCGGCACCTTAGGCCCAAGCCGGCGCAGTGCCTTCGGCCCGAGCTGTCGTGGCACCTTCGGGCAGGCGGCGGGGTCGGGGAGGGCTGGGGCTGGTTCCTAAAGGGGCGCTCTTGTGTCGCGCTCGTGTCCCTGTGAGACCCCCGAGGCTGTTTTCCCGGGGCGCGTGTGGACAATGGGGAATGAACGTGCGAAGCCAGTCGTGTGCTTCGCGGGGGATTGCATTTGAACCTGAGTTTCCACGGGGGAGATCACGTGCGGAAGATCATGGCCATATCGCTGGCAGCGGTGGCGTGCAGCGCCTCGCTCACCCTTGTCGCCTCGTCGCCGGCGGCGGCGGCCGACCACTCACCGCAGTGCGTCAAGGTCCGGAAGTTCTTCAACAAGGGCCAGCAGCGATACGTGCGCCTGGCGAACCTGTGCACCCAGCGCGTGTCGTGCTACAAGATCGTCATTCCTCACCACAAGGACCCGAGTGGTCGCCTTGCCAAGGGGGCGACGAGGGACGTCTGGTACGGCACGACGGGGATTCCGCGAGCGCTGTATGTGAAGAACGTTTCCTGCTGAGGACAGTGAGTCTTGAGCGGTGAGACTTGAGCGGTGAGCAGTGAGCAGTGAGCAGTGAGCAGTGAGCCGTGGGCAGTGAGCGGTGCGCTGCGAGCAGTGAGTAGTGAGAAGTGAGCGGTGGGCCGTCGAGGGAATCGGCGGCCCTTCGTTCGTCCGTCCGCCGCCGCGTGGACGCACGGCGCGCGGGCTTGCACGTCAGGCCGGCCGTGCTTGATTGCGGGCAGCCACCCACGGCGTTGCGGTCGGTTCCGCACGGCGCTGCGGTCAGACGCGTACGGGCTTGCGGTCAGACGCGTACGGCGATGCCGTCCAGGACCATGGAGAGGTACTGGCGGGCGATCTCCTCGGGGCTGTGCAGGCCGCCCGGGCGGTACCAGCTCGCGGCGACCCAGACGGTGTCGCGCACGAAGCGGTAGGTGAGCCGGATGTCGAGGTCAGCGCGGAAGACGCCGTCGGCCACGCCTCGTTCCAGGGTGCCCAGCCACGCCTTTTCGAACTTCTGCTGGGAGTCGGCGAGATAGCCGAAGCGGGGCTGGTCGGCGAGGTGCCGGGCCTCCTTCTGATAGATGGCGACGGCGGCGCGGTGCCGGTCGATCTCCCGGAAGGACTCGGTGACCAGGGCCTCGATGGTTTCCCGGGGGCCGAGTCCGGCGGCGAGTACGGTGTCGTAGCCGTCCCAGAGCTCGGTCAGGAACGTGGACAGGATCTCGTCCAGCATCGATTCCTTGGAGTCGAAGTGGTAGTAGAGGCTGCCCGCGAGCATTCCGGCCTCGTCCGCGATCCGGCGGACGGTGGTGGCGTTGTAACCCTGCGCGGCGAACACCTCGGCCGCGGTGTTGAGCAGTTCGCTGCGGCGCTCCGGTGACGCCGGGGCGGTCATGGTCTTCTTCTTGGCGGCTGGCACCCGGCCATTGTCACTCCCGTTGCGGCTGCGCCGGAGCCGCAGGCCTGTATTTCGCGAGTAAAACACTTGAGAATCTTCTGTTAGCCTCAAAGGTATGGGGAAGCACGCCAGACCTGCCGGGATGTGGACGACAGGGCGCCGGAACGCTGGGCCCGGGAGCGTCGTGGTGCGCGTCCGGCCGTTGCCGATCAAGAGCACCGTGCGGCTGCGCCGTCCCGTCGACATCTGGCACAAGCCGGCGCTCAGCGCGGTCGTGGCTCTCGGGATCCCCGACCTCATACTGTTCGCGCTGGGCCGGCTGGATCTGGTCCTCTACACCTCGGCCGGGGCGATGTGTGCGCTGTACGCGCACGGGCTGCCGTACGCCGCTCGTGCCCGCACGCTGCCGTGGGTCGTGCTCGGCATGGTCGCGAGCGTGGGTGTCGCCCTGACCGCGGCGTCGCTCATCACCTCGACCGCTCTGCTCGTGGTCCTCGCCTCGCTGGTCGCGGCGGTGCACAAGATGCTCTGCGACGCCACGCGCATCGGGCCGCCGGGGAACCTCATCCTGACGTTCATCGCGGCGTCCGCCTTCTTCGTGCCGCAGCGCCTCGGGCAGGTGCCGCTCCACCTCGCGCTGGCGCTCGGGACCGGCGTCCTGGCGTGGCTGGTGTGTATGGCGCCCGCGCTCGTACGGCCGCACGGTCCGGAGCGGATCGCGGTCGCCCGGGCGTTGGAGGCCGCGGCGGGGCTGCTGCGCGCGGAAGAGAGGAACCTCATCGAAGCGGTGCACGCGGAAGCGGTGCACGCGGAAGCGGAACAGGTGGGCGCGGGGCACACAGGTGTGGTGCCCGCGGGTGTGGTGCCCGCGGGTGTGGTGCAGGCTCGGCATGGGGCTGCGGCCGCGGTTGATGCGGCCTGGCACACGTTGTTCCTGGTGCCGGCTCGTACCCCGGAGAGGGCTGCGGTGCGTGCCGCACTCGAACGACTGCTGGTGCGGGCGGAGTCGGCGCTGGGCGGGGCGACGGCACGGGGCGGGACAGCGGCAGGGGAAGGAGCGGCGGCACCGGCAGGGGCGGCACCGAAAGGCGCGGCGGCGTCGGGGTGGCTGGGGCGGGTGGCCGAGGCCGAGCGGCTCGGTGGGTGGGCTCGTGTGTTGCGGAGCGGGCGGTCGATGCCGCGGGTCACGCTCTCGGCGGCGGAGGCCGAGGAAACGGCGGGGGTCGCGGCGGAGGACGCGGCCGTCGTCGGTGACGAGGGGGCAGCCGGGTTGCGCCGGCCCGGGCCGGGGCATCCGCGGGGCGCAGGTGCAGTACGGGCGGTGCTGGCGCGCCTCGCCCCCGGGTCACCCTTGCTGCCCATAGGTGCGCGGGTCGCCGTCGGGTGTGTACTGGCGGGCTGGGCGTCGATGGCTGTCGGTGTCGGGCATCCGTATTGGGCCGTGGTCACGGCGGCCTCCATCTACCAGGCGAACACCACGCTCTCCTGGCAGCGTGCGCTGCAACGCACGCTGGGCAATCTGCTCGGGCTGCTGCTGTTCACGGTGCTGCTGCCGCTGATCCACACGGGCCAGCTCGCGATGATCGTGCTGGCACTGGCCTTCCAGCTCGGGGCGGAGGCGTGCATCACCCGCAACTACTGGCTGGGGTCGGTCTGCGTGACGCCGATGGCGCTGCTGCTGACCGCGTTCGGCAATCCTCTGCCGGCGCACACGCTGATCGCTGACCGCTGGATCGACACGGTGGTGGGCGCGGCGTTGGGGGTGGCCTGCTGCATGCTGGTCACCAATCGACGAGCCGCGGACCGGATCGAATCCGCGCTGGAACGGGTCGTGGCGGCGGAGGGCGCCGCGCGGGAGCTGCTCGCCCGCGCGGGCGAGCCGTCGCCACGGGGGTCGGAGGGCGACGTGCGGAAGGTCGGCTGGGCGCGTGACCGGCTGGCCGGGGGGCTGGTCGAGCTGCGGGAGGCGGTGGAAGTGGCGTCCGGGGAGTGGTGGCAGCGTGCGCTCCCGGAGGAACGGATCGCCCGTGCCGAGCAACAGGGGCACCGTACGCTGGCCGGCCTCGTACGGCGGCTCTCGGAACCGGCTTCCGCGTCGGCGCCGGCATCCGATTCGGCGTCGGCATCCGTTTCGGTGTCGGCCTCCGCGTCTGCGCACGCTGCGGCTGCCGCATCCGCTCCGCCCTAGGCTGCCCTGGGCTGCGGGCTCGCGCCGCCGCTCCGGCGTCGGCTTCCCCCGTTGCAGCGGCTTCGTCGCGGGCTTCGACTTTCCCTGCTGCCGCTGCCGCGGCTCCGGCGTCCGCTCCCGCTCCCGCTCCCGCTCCCGCCTCGATTCCGGCTTCGGTCTGCGCCTCCCCCGGTGCTCCCCCCGGTACTCCTCCCCGGTGCTCCCCCGGTACTCCTCCCCCGGTCCGCGCCCCGGCCCCACGGCGCGCGTCCGGTGCCCTATGAGCAGGCACAATTGAAGGCGTACGCAATGGCCGAGAGGAGAGTGCGGGTGACCGAGGACATCGTCGCGGGGGTGCTGCGCCAGTGGCAGCAGGTGCACCCCGGGCTGGACACCGGCCCGATGGCGGTGATCGGACGGCTCAACCGCTGCTCCGCGCTGCTGCAGCAGGCGGCCGATGCGCCGTTGCGGCGGGCCGGGCTGACCCGTCCCGAATTCGACATCCTCGGCACGCTGCGCCGGATGGACCGCGAGCTGACGCCCGGGCGGGTGGCCCGCGAGACGTTCGCGTCCGGTGCGGCGGTGACCAAGCGGGTGCGGCAACTGGAGGAGCGGGGGCTGATCGCCCGTCGGCCCGACGACCGCGACCGCCGGGTCGCCCATCTGTCGCTGACCGACGAAGGACGCGAGATCATCGACCGGCTGCTGCCGGAGCAGTTGCGGTACGAGGCCTCGCTGCTCGACGGCATCGGCGATCAGCGCCAGGAGGAACTCTCCGCGGCGCTCAGCGAGTTGCTGGTCGTACTGGAGGGGCGGCTCGGCAGCCTTTTGGACTGACCGGGCGGGCGAAATGCGGCCGACTCGCTTCTCACGGCTCCAGGCGTGCGGCCGGAGCCATGCGTCTGATCACCGCCCCAGTCGTGCAGCCGGAGCCATGCGCCTGATCACCACTCCAGCCATGCGACCGGAGCCCTACGTCTGATCACGGCTCCAGGCGTGCGATCCGTCCCCGTTCGCCCGCGGCCCAGCAGCCGAGGTCGGGGGCGCAGTCGACGGTGTCGTACGAGCCGGTGTCGAACGGGTGCCAGGTGCGGCCGCCGTCGGCGGTCAGATCGCTGCCGGACGGGCCGACCGCCAGGGCGAGCCGGCGGGAGTGCGGGAGCCAGGCCACGCCCGAGCGGTACGCCTGCGGGGGACGGGCGGCCGCCGACCAGGTGGCGCCGGCGTCGGCGCTGACCGCGGCGGCGTGGGGCGACGGCTGGTCGGCGCGGAAGTCGCCGCCGACCGCCAGCCCGTGGGCGCGGTCGCGGAAGGCCAGCGCGAAGACGCCGCGGGCCGGGTCACCCGCGGGGATCGGGGCGTCGGTGACGGACCAGGTGCGGCCGCGGTCGGCGGAGTGCAGTACGCGGGCGGTGGCCGCGCCGCCGGTCGCGATCCAGGCGTCATGGCTGCCGGCGGAGACCAGGCACTGGCCGCTGGCGGCGAACGCCGCCTCGCCCTGCTGCGCCGGAGGCATACCGTCCGACGGCAGTACGCGCCAACTCCGGCCGCCGTCCGCGGTGGACAGCACGCGGTACCTGCCGTCCACGGGGTCGCTGAGGGCGATGCCGTGGCGCCGGTCGAAGAAGGTGAGGCAGTCGTAGAACGCGTGTGGGTCGGTGTTGCGGAAGCTTTCCGTCCAGGTGGCGCCGGCGTCGTCGGTGCGGAAGACGCGGGACGCCTCCCCCTCGCCGATCGCCAGGACGACCGCACGGCGCGCGTCGAACGCCTCGATGTCGCGGAACTCCAGCGTCGCGGCGCCCGGCGGCGACACATCGGTCCAGTGCCGGCCGCCGTCGCGGGTGCGCAGCACGGTGCCGGACGTACCGGCCACCCAGGCGGTGCTGCGGCTGACGGCCGCCAGACCGCGGAAGCGGGCGGTGCTGCCGCTGTCCTTGAGGTGCCAGCCGGCGTGCGGGCCGGTGAGCGCCGCCGCCGGCACCGGCTCGCGGACGGCAGTCGGGTCGGGCGGGGCGGGCGTGGCGGCGGCCGGGCCGGCGGCGAGGGAGAGGAGCGCGGCCGCGAGTGCGGTCACCCCAACTGCGAGCTCGCGCAGGCGAGTTCGCCTGCCACGGCCACCGCCGACGGCTCGGCCCACACCAACACCGACGCCAGCACCGACACCAACGTCCTGAGTCATGCCCCTGCCCCCGTTCCCCCTGCGCACCGTGCGCCGCATCGGCCCCACCCCGCTCACGCCCCACCCCGCTCACGTCAGTGCGTGGAAGCTAGCCGAGCCGGGTGGTCACGTCCAGACCGTCGGCCGGCCGACCTGGGTGATGTGCCGACACATCGCCATATGCCAAGGCTCACTTCATGCGGCCTGCCCTTCCCTCCCCACTCCGGGCCCTCCCCTCGTGACGCAGCTCACGCTTAATCCCGCGGTCACCGGCGCACCCGGTCCCGCCGCCCGCTCGTCCTAATGGACGGGGGCCGCATCCGCACTCCTGCACCACTGCACCACCGCACTTCGCAGTGTCCGCGATGCGCCGTGTCAGCGATGCACGGCGCCGGCGAGGCGCGGTGTCCGCACGTCCGCACCACCGTCACCACCGTTAGGGAGTCACGCGATGTCCAGCGTCATCGACCATGCCGTTCAGGCCCGCCTCATCGCGACCGCTCCCCGGTCGCGGGTGATTCCGGCGAGCCTGCGGTACGACCGCACCGACCCGTTCGCGGTGCGTCTGGTCTTTCCGCCGGCGGCCTCGCTGGACGGGGCCGAGGTGGTGTGGACGTTCGGCCGGGAGCTGCTGGAGGAGGGGCTGTACGGGCCGGCCGGGGCGGGTGACGTGCAGGTCTGGCCGTGTACGTCCGAGGAGATCATGGTCGAGTTGCGCACCGACGGTGGGATGGCGGTCGTGGAGTTCATGGCGCAGGAGCTGCGGGAGTTCCTGGAGCTGTCGTACGGGGTCGTCGCGCAGGGAGATGAGGCGCGGCATCTGGACGTCGAGGCGGATCTCGCCGCCCTGTTGCGCGAGGCGTAGGCCCCCCGTAAGTGCCCAGCCCCCCGGGGCCCCTCGCTCACCCCTTCCCGAAGAGGTTGTCCAGACAGCGGTCCAGGAGCCGGAGGGCGGTTTCCGGCTCGTGGACGTCCAGCAGGACGTAGGTGGCGAGCCCGTCGACCGTGCCGATCAGCAGCATGGCCTCCTCCGCGGTGGCCCGCCCGGGGTCCAACTCGCCGCGTTCCACGGCGCGTTGGAGCTGGCTGACGAAGAAGTCGCGGAGCTCCGGGATGCCCTGCTGGGCCTCGGCGCGCAGGGCGGGGTCGTGGACGGCGCGCACGTAGTAGGCGGCGCCGACCAGCAGGCCGGTGCGGCTCTTCTCGTCCAGCGGCAGCATTCCGGAGAGGCAGGCGCGCAGCACCTCCCGGGGCGTCGGCTCGCCCGCGAGGGCCTCGATGCGCTCGCGGACGCGGTCGGCGGCCAGTTGGTTGATCCGCCGGAGGGCGAAGAGCAGCATCTCGTCCTTGGTGCGGAAGTAGTGCTGCAGCCGGCCGAGCGAGATGCCGGCCTCGGCGGCGACATCGCGCAGGCTGGCGCCGTCGAGGCCGCGGGTGACGGCGATCCGCCAGAGGGCGGCGGAGATCTCCTGCCGTCTGGCTTCGTGGTCCACCTTCTTGGGCACGGCGGAGGACTTCCTTTCGCGCTCCTCGCGCTTCTTGCTTCTCTCGCGCTCCTCGCGCTTCTTGCTTCTCTCGCGCTCCTCGCGCTTCTTGCTTCTCTCGCGCTTCTTGCTTCTCGCTTCTCGTTTTTGCAAGTCGCTTGTACCGTTATAACGTATCGCTATCCAATACAGTTGACCTGGAAACGGTGACTCCGCATGTCCGAGCCCGAGGCCGAGCCGCACGCCGCCCTCGTCCTGCGCCCGCCCCGCCATCGCGTCGATCCCCGCGCCCGCCGCTGGTGGGCGGCGCAGGCGCTGCTGACGCTCAGCGGTCCGATGCTGCTGACCGCACTGGTCATGGCGGTCCTGTCCGTGCTGTTCTTCCCGGGCGCCCTGCCGTGGCTGGGGCCCCTGCTGCTGGTCGTGCTCGTCGTGCCGGGCCTCGGCTATCTCTTGGTGATGCCGCGGTGGCGGTACGCGGTGCACGCCTGGGAACTCGGCGAGCGGGCGGTGTACGCGGCGGGCGGCTGGTTCTGGCAGAAGCGGCGGATAGCCCCGCTGTCCCGGGTGCAGACGGTGGACACCGTGCGCGGTCCGTTGCAGCGGCGGTACGGGCTGGCGACGGTGACCGTCACCACCGCCTCGACCGCCGGGGACATAAAAATCGCGGGGCTGTCGGACGCGGACGCCGAGGAGCTCTCGCGGCGGATCGGCGAGGCCGCGCAGCAGGTGCCGGGTGATGCCGTATGAGCACCTCACACCCGGCGCGGCCGGTGCGGTGGGACCACCCCTCGCCCCCGCCCCGGTGGCGGCGGTTGGACCCGCGGACGCTGCTGGTGCACTGCGGTTGGATGGCGGCGCCGCTCGGTTCGCTGGCGTTGACGGCGCTGGCCACCGGGGGTCGGATCAGCGCCCGCGGCTGGATCACCCTGGCCGTCATCGCCGCTTCGTTCGCCGTCGTCACCACCCTCGGTCTGATCCGCTGGGCCCGTACCGAGTTCCGGGTGAGCCTCGACGGGGGTGCCGACGCGGCGGGCCACGCGACCGTGCGGCCCGACCCCGCAGGCGGCGCCGCGCCCGGTCAGTACGCCGCCACCCTCGACATCCGCAGCGGGCTGTTCAACCGGCGGCTGCGGAGCATCCCGCTGCACCGCATCCGCACCGTCGATCTGACCGCGTCACCGCTGCACCGGCTGCTGGGCGTCACCGTGTTGCGGGCCGGTACGGCCGGCTCGGGCGAGGGCGGCGGGGCGCTGTCGCTGGATGCGCTGGCGGCCCCGGAAGCGGCGCGGCTGCGTGCGGAACTACTGGCCCGGGCCGGCAGTGCGGCGGCCGACGGCGACCCGGTGCTGGCCCGTGTCGACTGGCGCTGGCTGCGGTACGCGCCGCTCACGTTCTGGGTCGTCGGCGGGGTGTTCGCGGCGGCGGGTTCGGTCTACCGGGTGCTGGACGGCATCGGCATCGAGCCGTGGAAACTCGGCATCGTCCGGGAGGCGTTCGCCGAGTTCGGCACGAGCGCCCTGTGGGTGACGGTCCCGGTGGCGCTGCTGGCCGTCCTCGCCCTGGGCTCGGTCGGTGCCCTGGCGCTCTACGTCGAGAACTGGTGGAACTACCGCCTGGAGTGGACCGACGGCCGCACGCTGCAGGTGCGGCGCGGGCTGTTCACGACCCGGTCGGTCGCCATCGAACGCGCCCGGTTGCGCGGGGTGTTGCTGCGGGAGCCGCTGATGTTGCGGGCCGGCGGTGGTGCGCTGGTCAGGGCGGTGGCCGGCGGTCTGGGCAACCGCGAGGAGAACCGCAAGCGGAGCGGGCTGCTGCCGCCGGCGCCGCGCGCGGAGGCACTGCGGGTGGCGGCCGGCGCCCTCCGCACACCCTTGCCGGCCGCTTCCGCCTCCCTGGCCCCCCACCCCCGCGCGGCCCTCCGGCGCCGCAGGATGCGCGGGATGCTGTGCGTCGTGCTGCCCGGCACCGCGCTGCTCGCCGGGCTGGGGGCGGCCCTCACCCCCGTACTGCTGCACTGCGCCTGGGTCTTCGCGGTGGTGGCCACGCCGCTGGTGCTGTGGCTGGCGCGGGACGCGTACCGCAGTCTGGGGCACGGTCTCCAGGGCGGCTTTCTGGTCGCCCGGTCGGGCACCTTCAGCCGCGACACCCTCGTCCTCCAGCGGTCCGCGATCGCGGCGTGGACGTTCACGGATTCGCCGTTCACCCGCCGGTCCGGTCTGGTCACCCTGACCGCGGCGGTCGCGGCGGGTGAGGACGGCTATCGCATCCGGGATCTGGCGGCCGGCGAGGCGGCCGGGTTCGCGGCGGCCGCGGGGCCGGGGATTCTGGCGGAGTTCCTCGTTCCGGCCGGGCAATCCCCGGTGGCATCGGTGGATTCCCGGACGTTCCCGGGGAGTTCGGGGGGAACGCAGCAGGGGTGACAGCGTTCCGACAAGGACCCCGCAACATGAGATACATCACACCCCTGTCGCGTGCACGGCGAGAGCGGGCACACCGTCCTACTGGACGAGCCATTGCCCAAACAGCCGTGAGGGAGCAGCGCGATGAACACCGTCATCGACCACGCCGTCCAGGTCCGTCTCATCGCCACCACTCCCGGCCCGTACGGGGTGCCCGCGGTGTTGCACTACCAGCCGGCCGACCCGCTGGCCGTACGGATGTCCTTCCCGCCGGAGATCTCGCTGGACGGCTCGGCGGTGGACTGGGCGTTCGCGCGCGAGCTGCTGGCGGAGGGCGTGCGGGCGCCGGCCGGGCGGGGCGACGTACGGGTGCGGCCGTGCGGCCCGGACCGCACGGTGATGGAGTTCCACGCGGACGAGGGCATCGCGATGGTGCAGTTGAACACGGTGGACGTGCGGCGGTTCCTGGACCGGTCGTACGAGGCCGTGCCGGCCGGCAGTGAGCTCGCCCACCTGGGCATGGACCGCGGACTCGCCGAGCTGTTCGGCGCGGCGTAGGGCCGCGGGGGAAAGACGGCCGATGGGCGGCGACGGCCGCCCACGGACGCCCAGCGCCGAACGCCGACAGATGGCCGCAGACAGCGCCGACAGGCGGCCACGGACTGGGCCGACCGCGCCGTGACGTGACCGGCGCCGCCGGCCCGCAGAACGGCCGTCGCCCCCCGGGGGTTCCCGGGGGCGACGGCCGCTTACCCTCTCCGCAGCTCGCTACGCATCGACGTTCCGTAGGTGAGCAGGCGGTTGCCCCGGCTACCGCTTGGGGAACCCGAAGCCGTAACCCTGCTGCTTCATCCACGGCAGGAGGCGGTCCAGCGACGCGACGGTCAGGGCGCGGTTGCCGCCGCCGTCGTGGAAGAGGACGGTCGGCCCGTTGCCGATCTCGCCGCGGACGGTGGCGTCGATCGCCTCGACGCTGCCGCTCTCGAAGTCCTTGCTGTCGACGTTCCAGCCGAGCGGGCGCATGCCGTGGTCGGCGGCCAGCTTCCGGCTGTAGGGCGTGAAGGCGCCGCCGGGCGCGCGGTAGTACTCGACCTTGGCGCCGCCCGCCGCGTCCTCGATCATCTTCTGGGCGTCGAGGATCTGCTGCGACTGGTAGCGCTCCGGCTGGTGGTCCATGCCGGTGTTGTGGCTGACGGTGTGGTCGCAGAGCTTGTGGCCGGCGGCCACCACCTGCTTGACCAGGTCGGGGTGGGCCCTGGCCTGCGGGCCGATCATGCAGAAGACCGCCTTGACGTCGTGCTTCTTCAGCACTTCGAGGACCTTGGGGGTCCAGACCGGGCTGGGGCCGTCGTCGATGGTGATGTTCAGGCTGCGGCCCGGGCGGTCGGAGGCGTGCGCGATGGACGGGTCGACCCTGACGTTCTGCGGCGCCCGCATGCTCTGCTGGCCCGAGTTGAGGGTGTCCGCCTCGGCCTTGGACGGGCCGCCGAGTTGGCCGGAGGCGACCGCCCCGACGATCCCCAGCGACACCACCGCCGCCGCCACCACTGTGATGATGCCGCCCTCGATACCGAAGCGCCGAGCCATCCCGATCCCGTCCCCTATGCCGTGCCGGTGTCCGTGCCGACGGCGGGCGCGGGAGGCGTCCGCCGTCTTCCACCACGACAGATGCGCCCCGGGCCGGGGAGGCTGCTCCTGTTACGGATCCATCATGAAACTTATTGATACTGGTGCCATGCCACGAGTACTTCTGATCGAGGACGACGCCGCCGTACGGGACGGGGTGTCCCTTGCGCTACGGCGGCGCGGCCACGAAGTGGCGGCCGCGGCCAGCGGCGAGGAGGGTCTGACGGTGCTGCCCGGGTTCCGCCCGGACATCGTGCTGCTGGATCTGATGCTCCCCGGCAAGGACGGTTTCGAGGTGTGCCGGCTGATCCGCGCCGAGCGGCAGCTGCCGATCATCATGCTCACCGCCCGCGGCGACGATCTGGACGTGGTGCTCGGGCTGGAGGCGGGGGCCGACGACTACATCGTCAAACCGGCCCGTGGTGAGGTGCTGGAGGCGCGCATCCGGGCGGTGCTGCGCCGTACGGCGCTGCCCGCCGACGGGGCCCCGGCCGTGGAGCCGGGGCCCGCGCCGGTCGAGACCTACGGCGAACTGGCCATCGACCGGGCCGGTCTGGTCGTCGCCAAGGGCGGCAAGGACCTGGCGCTGGCGCCCTCGGAGATGAAGCTGCTGCTGTTCCTGTCCGCGACGCCGGGGCAGGTCTTCAGCCGCCAGCAGTTGCTGGAGCACGTGTGGGAGCACAGCTACCACGGCGATTCCCGGCTGGTGGACGCCTGTGTGATGCGGTTGCGGACGAAGATAGAGGACACCCCGCGCAGCCCCCGTTACGTCCAGACCGTGCGCGGCTTCGGTTACCGCTTCGGTCCGCTGTGAACCGCCTCGCCGGCAAGGTGCCGTCGCGCACCCTGCTGCGTGGGTTGCGGGCGCGGCTCGTCGTGGGGTTCCTGGTGGTGGCGGCCGTCAGTGCGCTGACCACGGCGCTGCTGACGTATCGCGAGGCCCGTAACGCCATTCTGCAGCGGTCCCAGGACATCGCGGTGAACGATCTGCGGGCGCAGGTCAACTCGCTCGCGCCGGAGCTGATGGTGCCGCCGACGCAGGCGGACCTGGACAACTTCCGGGTGCAGCTGGAACGCTCCGGCAAATCCCGCGAATGGGATATTTCCGTCCACTACCGCGGTGTTCCGGACAGTGACGAGGGCGGGCTGCAGCGCAGTGTGGTGATCCCGGCCGACCTGAAGGCCTCGGTGGAGAAGCGGCACGTCCCGGCCTTCCAGCGGATCAACCGCGCGGGGTCGCCCTGGCTGCTGATCGGCATGCCGGTCCGGCAGTCCGACGGCCAGGCGTCCGCGCTGTCCGTCTACGCCCAGCTGCCGCTCAGCGCCGAGGAGTCCAACGTCGAGGCGCTGGTGACCGCGGCCCAGCGGGGCGCCCTGCCGGTGCTGATCCTCGCGGTGATCCCGGCGCTGCTCGCCGCGCGCGGGGTGCTGCGGCCGGTGCGCGGGCTGCGGCAGGCCGCCGGGCGGATCGCCGAGGGCAAGCTGGACACCCGGCTGGAGGTCAAGGGCGGCGACGAACTCGCCGACCTCTCCCGCACGTTCAACGACATGGCGGCCCGGCTGGAGGAGAGCATGGCCGAGCTGCGCCGCCTGGAGGCCAACTCCCGGCGGTTCGCGGCCGATGTCTCGCACGAGCTGCGCACGCCGCTGGCGGCGATGACCGCGGTGACCGACGTGCTCGACGAGGACGCCGACTCCCTCGACCCGGACACCGCCTCCGCGGTCCGGCTGATCAGCCAGGAGACCGGCAAGCTGGCGCGGATGGTGGAGGACCTGATGGAGGTCTCCCGGTTCGACGCCGGCGCCGCGGCGCTCCATCTGGACGAGGTCGACGTCGCCGAGACCATCCGCAAGACGCTGCAGGCCCGGGCCTGGCAGAAGCGGGTGACCGCGGACCTGCCCGAGGACGTCCGGGCCCAGCTCGATCCGCGACGGCTCGACGTGGTGGTCGCCAACCTGGTCGGCAACGCGCTGCACCACGGTGGCGAGCCGGTGCGGGTGGTGCTGCACGCCCCGGAGCCGGGCGCGGACCGGCTGCTGATCGAGGTCCACGACAGCGGTCCGGGGATAGACCCCGAGGTCCTGCCGCACGTCTTCGAGCGCTTCTACAAGGCGGACTCGGCCCGGGCCCGTTCGGAGGGCAGCGGTCTGGGCCTGGCCATCGCGATGGAGAACGTACGGCTGCACGGCGGCACGATGCGGGCGGCCAACTCCCCGGAGGGCGGCGCGGTGTTCACCGTGGACCTCCCGCTGCGCCAGGACGAGCCGGGCGAGCCCGGCGGCAGGTCCGACGTGAGCGGGGCGGCCGCGGCGGACGGTCCGGGCAGGACGGACGGGGCGGGCGGGGCCGAAGGGACCCGGGCGGCCGGTGAGGAGAACGACGGATGAGCGCCATGAACGGCCGGAACGCGGCGCGGACGCCCAGGGCCCGGCGGCGCGTGCTGGGCGGCGTGGTCAGCGGCGCGCTGGCCGGCGCGCTGGCCGGCTGCGGGATCGCGCCCACCGATGTGATCGACGCGGGTGAGCCCGCCTCGGGGGTGAAGTCGCCGGGCCAGCCCGCGGCCGACGTCCAGCTGTTCTTCTACGGACCGTCCGGGCTGCGCTCGGCGACCCGGCCGGCGAAGGCCCCGGTCGACCCGGACCAGGCGCTGTCGCTGCTGATGGAGGGGCCGAACCACGCCGAGCGGATGCGCGGCCTGTCCAGTGTGCTGCCGAAGTTCCCGGGCCCGCTGACCGCGACCACCGGCGAGGGCACGGTCGTGATCAACCTGCCGATGAACGCCAAGCTGCTGGACTCCGCCTCGCTCAACCAGCTGGTGTGCACCGCCGCCAATGCCCGGGTGCCGGGCAACAAGCCGCCGGGCCAGGTGATGGTGACCCTGGCGGGCGACTCGGTCCGGGTCGGCCCCATGGTGTGCGGCGGCAACAACGCCTTCCCGATCGTCCAGCCCAGCCCGACCGCGCCGGGCGGCACCGGTGGTACGGGGGCCGGCGGCGTAGGCTGATCACAGGGCCAGGGCCGCAAGCCGTGACGTGGGGAGTCTCGCGATGTCCGAGCGCAAGCCACCAGGAGTCAGCTTCGAGAGCTGGGTCGACAAGCAGATCCGCGAGGCGACGGAGCGCGGCGATTTCGCCGACCTCCCCGGTGCCGGCAAGCCCCTTCCGCATCTCGATCAGCCGTATGACGAGATGTGGTGGATCAGGGAGAAGATGCAGCGCGAGCACCTCTCCTACCTGCCGCCGAGCCTGGTGTTGCGCAAGGACGCCGAGGAGGCGCTCGAGGCGGCCGCGAACGCCCCGAGCGAGGCCGCGCTGCGGCGCATCCTGACGGCGGTCAACGAGCGGATCCGCGCGGCGCTGCGCACTCCCCTGGAGGGCCCGCCGCTGAATCTGGTGCCCTTCGACATCGACGAGCACGCCCGCAAGTGGCGGGAGCGGCACGGCAGTTGAGGCACGCGGCGTCGGACGTCAGGGCGCGGCGGCGGCCGTCCGTACGCGGAGGAAGCGCGGCCGGTAGAGGTCGACGTCGCCGTTGACGTGGGGGTCGGCCGGGGCGCCGGGCGGGCCGAGCCAGTTGATGTCGTAGCTGAGCAGCAGGGTGCCGTCCGCGCTGGATCCGGGGTGGGCCTGCGGGTTGTAGGCGACGACGTGCTGCGGGTCGGGGGCGGGTGGCCGGGGCGGGGTGATCCGGCCGTGCGGGCCGTGCCAGGGGCCCTCGGGTGCGCAGGCCCGGTAGGTGGTGATGGTGCGCAGCCCGGCGGTGCCGCTGCCGCCGGTGTCCATGGTGAACAGCAGCCAGGACCGGGAGGGTCCCGCGCCGTCGCGGACGACGGTGAAGGCGCTGCCGACGCCGCGGCGGCCGCCGTCCCGTAGTACCGGTGCGGCTCTGTCGGCGTGCGGCTGCCAGTGGGTGCCGTCCCAGAAGCGCCAGCCGGCTCGGTCCGCGAGCCGGCCGGCGGGGGCCCGGGCGAGGTAGGCGCGGGAGGCCGGTGCGGAGGGCGGGTCGTCGGCGCCGTAGACGTAGGTCCAGTGGCCGTCCCGGACCGCCGCGGCGCCGTAGAGGACGCGCCGCCCGGGGTCGGCGGCGGCGTCCGGGCCGACGGTCTCGTCGATGCGTTCCAGGTGCAGGCCGGGCAGCGAGAGGGTGGCGACCTCGGTGGCGTACGGCATGCCGAAGATCCACGGTCCGGTGCCGGGCGCCCGGCGCCACAGCAGTACCCGGACCACCCGCTCGGCGGCGCCGGGCGACCGGGGCTCGACCCGCGCCTGGACCGGCCAGCGCCAGCCGCCGCCCGGCGGGTCGGGGAAGTACGGGCCGGGTGCGTCCGGGGTGCCGCCGGTCAGGGTGCGCTCCGGGCGGCCCGAACGGGAGGTCACCACCAGGGAGTTGTGCCGGAGGTACGGGGTGCCGCCGTGGTCGGCGGTGCGCCAACGGTGCCGCTGGCCTTGGGGGTTGGGGGGTGGCTGGATGCGGTCGAGGAAGGTGTCGGAGAAGAGCCAGAGCGTGCGCCCGTCGGGGAGGCGCACCGAGTGGGTGCCGTCGCCGCCGGTCCAGTCGTCGGTGCGGGCGTTGTCGTTGCCGTAGCGGGCGAATGCGGCGGTTTGCCGGGAATCGACCGACCAGGAGGCGATCCGGCGTCCGGTGCAGCCGGCCGTCCGGCCGGGGCCGTCGGACCCGGGCAGCGCCCACAGCAGCGCGACGGCGGCCAGGAGCAGGGCGGCGGCCGTGGTGCGGCGGTGCGGCGCCCTGGCCATCGTGCTCCTCGGTCGGTGTCCGAAGTGGTCGGGTGTCCGAGATCACCGTACAGAACCGGTCAGCCACGCATAGATATGAACATGCGGGGGTGGTCAACGAGTGCAACGTCACAGCGGGAGCCCCTGCTCCAGCTAACGGTCGTTCGCCTAGCCTGCTGCCATGACCGCCGAGTCCACCGAACTCCCCCTGGCCGCGGCCTTCCCGGATGCCGATCGCGAGCAGTGGCAGCGCCTTGTCGAAGGCGTGCTGCGCAAATCGGGCGCCACCGAGGCAACGGGCGCCGCCGCCGAGGACGCGCTCGCCACGGATCTCCAGGACGGGATCCGCGTCCGCCCGCTCTACACCGCCGAGGACGGCACGGCCGCTTCGGGCCGCCCCGGCTTCCCGCCCTTCGTACGGGGCGGCCGGCCCGAGGGCACGACCGTCGCCGGCTGGGACGTACGCCAGCGCCAGGTGCACACCGATCCGCGGCGCGCCAACGAAGCCGTGCTCGCCGATCTGGAGAACGGCGTCACCTCGGTCTGGCTGACCGTCGGGCACGGCGGGGTGCCGGTGTCCGGTCTTGCGGAGGCCCTCAAGGGCGTCTATCTGGACCTGGCCGCGGTGGTGCTGGACGCGGGCGCCGATTTCGCCCCGGCCGCCGAGGAGTTGCTGCGCCTGTACGCGGCGGCCGGTGTGCCGGCGGCCGAGGCCACCGGCGCGCTGGGCGCCGATCCGCTGGGGCTGCTGGCCCGCACCGGCGACGACAGCAAGCTGCGGGTGCAGCTGGAGGCGGCGGCCCGGCTGGCCGGCCGCTGCCTCGCGGAGGCGCCCGGGGTGCGGGCGCTGGCGGTCGACGCGCTGCCGTACCACGAGGCGGGCGGCTCGGCGGCCGAGGAGCTCGGCGCCTCCCTCGCCACCGGTGTGGCCTATCTGCGGCACCTGACCGCGGCCGGGGTGGGCGTCGACGACGCCTGCCGGCAGCTGGAGTTCCGCTACGCCGCGACCGCGGACCAGTTCCTGACCATCGCCAAGCTGCGCGCGGCCCGCCGGCTGTGGGCGCGGGTCGCGGAGGTGTGCGGGGCCGCGCCCGGCGGGTCCGCGCAGGTCCAGCACGCGGTGACCTCACCGGTGATGATGACCCGTCGGGATCCGTGGGTGAACATGCTGCGCACCACGGTCGCCGGGCTGTCGGCGGGGGTCGGGGGTGCGGACGCGGTGACGGTGCTGCCGTTCGACGCGGCGCTCGGCCTGTCCGACGCGTTCGCCCGCCGGATCGCCCGGAACACCCAGTCGGTGCTGCTGGAGGAGTCGCACCTGTCGAAGGTGATCGACCCGGCGGGCGGCTCCTGGTACGTGGAGCGGCTGACCGACGAGCTGGCCCGGGCGGGCTGGGCGTTCTTCCAGGAGATCGAGGCGGCGGGCGGTCAGGCCGCGGCGCTGCGCTCCGGGATGCTCCGCGAGCGGCTGGCCACGACCTGGGCGCGCCGCACCGAGGACCTGGCGCACCGCCGCGAACCGATCACCGGTGTCAGCGAGTTCCCGTTCCTCGCCGAGGCGCCGGTGGAGCGCGAGCCGGCGCCCGCGCCGGTGTCCGGTGGGCTGCCGCGGGTGCGCAGGGACGACGCGTACGAGGCGCTGCGGGCCCGTTCGGACGCCCATCTGGCGGCGACCGGGGACCGGCCGAAGGTGTTCCTGGCCGCGCTGGGCCCGGTCGCGGCGCACACCGCGCGGGTGGCGTTCGCCGCCAACCTGTTCCAGGCGGGCGGCATCGAGACCGTGCAGGAGCCGGCGGCGGTGGACGCGGAGTCGGTGGCGGAGGCGTTCGCCCGGAGCGGCGCGCGGACCGCCGTGCTGTGTTCGAGCGATGCGGTCTACGGCGAGCAGGCGGCCGCGGTGGCGGCGGCGCTCACGTCGGCGGGTGCGGTGCGGGTGTTCCTGGCCGGCCGGCCGGGCGAGCGCCGGGAGGAATTCGAGGCGGCCGGGGTGGACGCGTTCGTCTTCGCGGGCTGCGACGCGGTCGAGGTGCTGTCCTCGGCCCTGGACGTCATGGAGGTGGCGGGATGACCGAGATGCAGGAAGCAACGCAACAGCCCGGCGCCATCCCGGACTTCAGCACCGTCGAGCTGGGCGATGCGGCCGCGGCGGACGGCGCGGCCGGGGCGGAGCAGTGGGCCCAGGCCGTGGAGGCGGCCACCGGCAAGGGACTCGCGGACCTGACGTGGGAGACGCCGGAGGGCATCGACGTCAAGCCGCTGTACACCGAGGACGATCTGGCGGGCGTGGACTTCCTGGGCACGTACCCGGGCGTCGCGCCGTACCTGCGCGGTCCGTACCCGACGATGTACGTCAACCAGCCCTGGACGATCCGGCAGTACGCCGGCTTCTCCACCGCGGAGGAGTCCAACGCCTTCTACCGCCGCAATCTGGCGGCCGGTCAGAAGGGCCTGTCGGTCGCCTTCGACCTGCCCACCCACCGCGGCTACGACAGCGACCACCCGCGGGTGACCGGTGACGTCGGCATGGCGGGCGTCGCCATCGACTCGATCTACGACATGCGGCAGCTCTTCGAGGGCATCCCGCTGGACAAGATGACGGTGTCGATGACGATGAACGGCGCGGTGCTGCCCGTGCTGGCGCTGTACATCGTGGCCGCCGAGGAGCAGGGCGTACCGCCCGAGAAACTGGCCGGGACCATCCAGAACGACATCCTCAAGGAGTTCATGGTCCGCAACACCTACATCTATCCGCCGCAGCCGTCGATGCGGATCATCTCCGACATCTTCGCGTACACCTCGCAGAAGATGCCGCGCTACAACTCCATCTCGATCTCCGGCTACCACATCCAGGAGGCCGGCGCGACGGCCGACCTGGAGCTGGCGTACACCCTCGCGGACGGTGTGGAGTACCTGCGGGCGGGGCTGGCCGCCGGGATGGACGTGGACGCGTTCGCGCCGCGGCTGTCGTTCTTCTGGGCGATCGGCATGAACTTCTTCATGGAGATCGCCAAGCTGCGCGCGGCCCGGCTGCTGTGGGCCCGGCTGGTCCAGCGCTTCGAGCCGAAGAACCCCAAGTCCCTCTCGCTGCGCACCCATTCGCAGACCTCGGGCTGGTCGCTGACCGCGCAGGACGTGTTCAACAACGTCACCCGTACCTGTGTGGAGGCGATGGCGGCGACCCAGGGCCACACCCAGTCGCTGCACACCAACGCCCTCGACGAGGCGCTGGCGCTGCCCACCGACTTCTCGGCGCGGATCGCCCGCAACACCCAGCTGTTCCTGCAGCAGGAGTCGGGCACCTGCCGGGTGATCGACCCGTGGGGCGGCAGCGCCTACGTCGAGAAGCTCACGTACGACCTGGCGCGCCGGGCCTGGCAGCACATCGAGGAGGTCGAGGCGGCCGGCGGGATGGCCAAGGCGATCGACGCGGGCATCCCGAAGCTGCGGGTGGAGGAGGCCGCGGCCCGTACCCAGGCGCGGATCGACTCGGGCCGGCAGGCGCTGATCGGCGTCAACAAGTACCGGGTGGAGACCGACGAGGAGATCGAGGTCCTCAAGGTCGACAACTCCGCGGTGCGCGCGCAGCAGATCGAGAAGCTGAAGCGGCTGCGGGCCGAGCGCGACGAGGCGGCCTGCCAGGACGCGCTGCGGGCGCTGACCGCGGCGGCGAAGTCCGGTCCCGGCAAGGGACTTGAGGGCAATCTGCTGGCGCTGGCGGTGGACGCGGCCCGGGCCAAGGCGACCGTCGGGGAGATCTCGGACGCCCTGGAGGAGGTCTACGGCCGGCACTCCGGCCAGATCCGTACGATCTCGGGTGTGTACCGAGACGAAGCGGGCCCCTCCTCCGGTGTGGAGCGCACCCGGGCGCTGGTGGCCGAGTTCGAGCGCGCCGAGGGGCGCCGGCCGCGCATCCTGGTGGCCAAGATGGGCCAGGACGGCCATGACCGCGGCCAGAAGGTGATCGCCACGGCCTTCGCCGACCTGGGCTTCGACGTGGACGTCGGCCCGCTGTTCCAGACCCCGGCCGAGGTGGCCCGCCAGGCGGTCGAGGCGGACGTGCACATCGTCGGGGTGTCCTCCCTGGCCGCCGGTCACCTCACCCTGGTGCCGGCGCTGAAGGAGGCGCTGGCGGCGGAGGACCGGGAGGACATCACGATCGTGGTGGGTGGGGTGATCCCGCCGCAGGACGTGCAGCCGCTGCGCGACATGGGTGCGGCCGCGGTGTTCCTGCCCGGCACGGTCATCCCGGA
This sequence comes from Streptomyces bugieae, assembly GCF_036352915.1. Taxonomy (NCBI): domain Bacteria; kingdom Bacillati; phylum Actinomycetota; class Actinomycetes; order Kitasatosporales; family Streptomycetaceae; genus Streptomyces; species Streptomyces bugieae. Next base: position 15,355 of record NZ_JAZBJP010000053.1, on the reverse strand, counting down.
TGCCGCGCACGACCTGGTGCAGGACCTGGCGTCGGTCCTCGGCCACGAGCTGTAGAGCGGGGGGTCATGCCTGCGACGATCGACGTCGAACGGTACGCCGAGGGGGTCCGGGCGGGTTCCCGGGCCTGGATCGCCCGCGCCGTCACCCTGGTCGAGTCCACCCGTGCGGACCACCGGGCGGCGGCCCAGCGGCTGCTGGTGGAGCTGCTGCCGTACTCCGGTGCGGCCCGCCGGGTGGGCATCAGCGGGGTGCCCGGTGTCGGCAAGTCGACCTTCATCGACGCGCTGGGTTCGCTGCTGACCGGGATGGGGCACCGGGTGGCGGTGCTCGCCGTCGACCCGTCGTCAAGCCGGACCGGCGGCTCCATCCTGGGTGACAAGACCCGGATGGAGCGGCTGGCGACCGACCCGGCGGCGTTCGTCCGCCCCTCCCCCACGTCCGGGACGCTGGGCGGGGTGGCCCGCGCCACCCGGGAGTCCATCGTCGTGATGGAGGCCGCGGGCTATGACGTCGTGCTGGTGGAGACGGTGGGGGTCGGCCAGTCGGAGACGACCGTGGCCAACATGGTCGACACGTTCCTGCTGCTGACCCTGGCCCGCACCGGCGACCAGCTCCAGGGCATCAAGAAGGGCGTGCTGGAGCTGGCGGACCTGGTGTCGGTGAACAAGGCGGACGGGCCGCACGAGCGGGACGCCCGGTCCGCGGCCCGCGAACTGGCCGGTGCGCTGCGGTTGTTGCAGCCGGCGGACGCGGTGTGGACGCCGCCCGTGCTGACCTGCAGCGCCCGCGAGGGCACCGGCCTGAAGGCGGTCTGGGAACGCGTCGAGCAGCACCGCACGCTGCTCGAATCGACCGGTGCGCTGGCCGAGCGGCGCCGTACCCAGCAGGTCGACTGGACCTGGTCGATGGTCCGCGAGCGGCTCATCGACCGCCTCCAGGAGCATCCCGAGGTGCGCAGGCTGGGTCCGGACGTCGAGCGGGCGGTGCGGGACGGCGAGATCACCGCGACGCTGGCGGCCGAACGGCTGCTGTCCGCGTTCGGCCTGGCGGACCCGGCGGCCGGGGAGGCGTAGCGGTGTCCGGCCGGGGTACTCACCCGGGCACCTGAGTAGCTCAGCTCATGACGGCCCCGCGCCGGGCCCCGAGTATGTCGATGACGCATGGACGGACGTTTTCGGCATCTTCCCTGGGGGCCATCATCAATCCGCAGGACGTCGCACACGGGCTGTACGAGGACAATCCGCTGGCCGGGCTGATCGAGGGGTTCTGTGTGGCGCCGGCCGGCGGTGAGCTGGAGTCCCGGCCGGTCGTCCATGTCGAGCTGCGGCCGGGGGTGCGGCTGTCGGCCGTCGAGGCGGACCGGCTGGCGCTCGCCTGCCAGCAGGGCGTGCTGCGCCAACTGGCCGCCGGCTGCCGGGACTTCCTCCCCTCGCCGGCGGACTGCCCCTCGGCCCACGAGGTCGCGATCACCCTGCACGGGTACGGCACCGGGCCGTTCGCCCCCTAGAGCATCCCGCGCGCCCGCCGGGCCCGTTCGGCGAAGTGTGTGACGGCGAGGTCGCGGAACCGCGTGGCCGCCGTGGAGAGGTAGCCGTCCTCGCGGCGCACCAGGCTCAGGACCCGTGCGCAGTCGGGGGCGTCGATGCGCAGCCAGGCCAGCGGGGCGGCGGCCAGGTCGGCGCGGGCGATGGAGGGCATCAGGCCGATGCCGAGGCCGGCGATGACGAGGAAGTGGGTGGCGCCGGGTTCGTCGCCCTCGCAGCCGATGACCGGGCGGCGGTCGATGGTGGCGAACAGCCGGTCCAGCAGGGCGCGTTGCCAGTGTCCGGGGCGGGTGGTGATGAAGGGCTCGTCGGCGAGTTCGGCCACCGTCACCCGTTCCCGGCCGGCCAGCGGATGCGCCGTCGGGACCGCGAGCAGCACCTCCTCGTGCAGCAGTCGCACCGCGCCGAGCCCGGGCCCGGTCAGCGGCTGCGAGGCGACGCAGAAGTCCACTTCGCGGGTGCGCAGGTGCTCGCGCATCAGGTCGGGGGTGGACTGGAAGCAGCGGACGGTCACGGCGGGGTGGGCGGCGCGGAAGCCGGCGAGCAGTTCGGTGAGCGGCAGCAGGGTCTCCGCGGCGATGGTGACGCTGCCGTTGTCGAGTCCGGCGGCGTCGGCCATCTCCCGGCGGGCGTCGTCGAGTTCGGCCAGGGCCCGTTCCACCCGGGCGAGGAAGGCGGCGCCGTGGCGGTTGAGCCGGATCGTGCGGCCCTGCCGGTCGAAGAGCGGCAGGCCCAGTTCGGCTTCGAGGCGGGCGATGGTCCGGCTCACCGAGGGCTGGGCCACCCGGAGTTCCTCGGCGGCGCGGCTGATGTGTTCCCGGCGCGCGACGACCCGAAAGTACCGCAGGGACAGCAGATCCATCGGTGCCTCGGGCCTTCGGGTCGGATGACGGCGACCCGGAAATGGTCACACAGGGCGCACCGGAGGGCCCGGGCGACGGCGTCTCAGCCGCGCAGCGACACCGTGGCCCACACCGTCTTGCCCGAGTGGTCCGGCGGGGTCCAGCCCCAGGCGTCGCTCAGCCGGTCGACGAGGTGCAGCCCCCGGCCGGATTCCGCCAGCGGGTCGGGGGTGCGCACGACGGGTGCGTCGGTGCCGGCGTCGGAGACGGCGCACAGCACGGCGGTCTCCTGCCGGGTCAGGGCGAGCCAGGCCGGGCAGACCGGCGCGGGCACCACGCAGAACCCGCGGGCGACCGGCGCCGCGTCCGGCTCCCCCGTACGGAGGCCGTGCCGCAGTGCGTTGCTGACGAGTTCGGTGACGACGAGTGCCGCGTTCTCGGTCACGTCCGCGGCGAGTCGCCAGCCGGTGAGGGTCGAGCGGGTGAAGCGGCGGGCCTCCGCCACGGTCTGCGCGGAGCTGCTGAGGGCACAGGCGGCGAATCCGTCGGGGGCGGGCATCCACCAGCTCTCCTCTAACGCTTCCTCTCCAAGGGCGTCGTACACGGTCTCTGCCGGATGAGCGGTCATCAACGTCTCCGCGAGGGCGATTTACGGGGCTGGGCCGGACTGCCTCGGAGAGTTAATATCCTCGGCAGCCGTCGCTCGATGCAAGTGCATCTGCAATTACATCGGTAAGGACGGTCGCTCAGGGGCTCGTTCACGCCAACGTGATCGCGGGCTCGGGATCGGTCGGAGGGATGTCCTCCAGCAAGGGAGCAGGTCTGATGGAGTCGGTGACCAACGGCATGCAGGCGACCCGCATCGAGGGCGTCGTGTGGCGCAAGAGCCGCCGCAGCAATCCCAGCGGCAACTGCGTTGAGCTGGCCGTTCTTTCGGACGGCGGGGTGGCCGTGCGCAACTCCCGGTTCACGTCGGGGCCGGCTCTGATCTACACCCGCGACGAGATGGCCGCCTTCGTCCAGGGCGCCAAGGACGGCGACTTCGACGACCTCGTCTGACGCACCGGCGGCATATGCCGCAGAGATTGGCGCATATGTCGTTCGGATAGTCGCCCTGACTGTACGAACACGTGGCGCGATGGGACACTGGGCGTTCGCCCGACCACTCAGGGGAGTCAGGGAGTCAGCATGAGTGAGGCGCAGCCGAGCAGCGGTGCGTCCCTGCGCCGGTATCTCGACCATCCGAGGGGCGGGCCGACCGTCCTGCGGATCGTGCTGGGCACGCAGTTGCGCCGGCTGCGTGAGACCGCCGGCGTCACCCGCGAGGCCGCCGGGGACGCCATCCGCGGTTCCCACGCGAAGATCAGCCGCCTGGAGCTCGGCCGGGTCAGCTGCAAGGAGCGCGACGTCGCCGATCTGCTGACGCTCTACGGCGTCACGGACGACACGGTCCGCGACGACTTCCTCAAGCTGGCCCGGCGGACCAGCAGTCCGGGCTGGTGGCACCAGTACGGCGATGTGCTGCCCGGCTGGTTCGAGACCCATCTCGGCCTGGAAGAGGCCGCGTCGGTGATCCGCACGTACGAAGTGCAGTTCGTGCCGGGCCTGTTGCAGACCGCCGACTACGCCCGTGCGGTGGCGCAGCTCGGCCATCCGCGGTCGACGCCCGAGGAGATCGATCGGCGGGTGCGGCTGCGCGTGCAGCGGCAGGAGTTGCTGACGCTGCCGGACGCGCCGCGGGTGTGGGCGGTGCTCGACGAGGCCGCGCTGCGCCGTCCGCTGGGCGGCCGGGAGGTGATGGCGGGCCAGCTGAGACATCTGCTGACGATGTCGGAGCTGCCGAACGTCACGCTGCAGATCGCGCCGTTCAGCCTCGGCGGCCTGGCGGCGGCCGGTGGTCCGATCACGATCCTGCGCTTCCTGGAGCCGGATCTGCCGGACATCGTCTATCTGAAGCAGCTGACCAGTGCGCTGTATCTGGACAAGCGCGATGACGTCGACCACTACCTGGCGGTGATGGACCGCCTCAGCGCCCAGTCGGAATCGCCGCGCGAGTCGCTGGCGATGCTGGAGCGCATGCTCAAGGAGATCTGATACCGCTCACTCAGGTCTGATGCGGCGACGAGCGGCGTCCGGGCCCGGTGGGCGCCCCGCCGCTCGTCGCCGTCCGGGCCCGGTGCGTCAGACCTTGCGGGCGACCCCGCCGTACTCGATCCACTCCAGGGTCAGCTGCTTGGGGCCGATGTCCGCGTCCGGTTTCCAGGTCGAGACCTCCACCAGCCCGGGCTCCTGGATCTCCAACCCCTCCAGGAATCCGGCCAGTTCGTGCGCCTGGCGCACCCGTCCCCACTGGCCGTGGGTCTGCTCGGCCATGAAGTTCGTGACGAAGTCACGGGTCGCGGCGTCCTCGCTGACCAGCTGGCACACCACCAGGAAGCTGCCCGGGGCCAGCCGGTCGGCGACCCGCTTGATCAGACCGCCCGGATCGTCGGTGTCCGGGATGCAGTGGAGCACGGAGACGAACAGCGCGGCGACCGGCCGGCTGAAGTCGATCAGCCGCTCGACCTCCGGGCTGCCGAAGATGCCGTCGGTGTCCCGCATGTCGGCCTGGATGACCGCCGTGTTGGCGTTCTCCTCCAGCAGCGCCCGGCCGTGCGCCAGCACGATGGGGTCGTTGTCGACGTACACCACCCGGGTCTCCGGGTCGACGCGCTGGGCGACCTGGTGGACGTTGTCCTGGGTCGGCAGGCCGGAACCGTGGTCGATGAACTGCCGGATGCCGTGTTCGGTGGCCAGCCAGCGCACCACCCGCTGCAGGAAGCGGCGGTTGTTGAGGGCCAGCACCTGGGTGCTCGGCACGACCTTGCTCAGCTGCTCGCAGGCCTCGCGGTCGACGGCGTAGTTGTCCTTGCCGCCGAGGTAGTAGTCGTACATCCGCGCGACGCTCGGGACGGTGACATCGACGGTGCTGGACTGCGGTGCTGATTCTTGGCTCATTCGACATTTCCCCGTCGCTTCGACAGCCCTCGGCCATGGCGCGGCAACGGCGCCGTTCCGTGTCGGAACGACCACGCCGCGCAGTCCAACATACCTATGAGTGGCGGCTGTTGCAGGTGAGTGACGAGGGTTCTTACGTCTCGTCAGCGACGCCCGGCCCCGGCAGCGGGCGCACGCCGCGCCGACGATTCTCATCACGCTCTCACCCACCGCTTATCGTCCGGTCACACCCCTTTCCTACGGTCGGCGAAGGCGCGTCGCGGGCCCACCCGGCGGCCGGAGGAGAGCGCACCATGTACCACCTGACCGGCGTGACCACGCGCTGCCGGAGCGGCCGGGACGGGGTGGCGGTGCGCGCCCTGGACGGCGCCCGGCTGTACGTCGAGGACGGCGGTGCGCTGGTCGTGCACGGTCCGGCGGAGGCGGGCCCGGCGTCGCTGCTGCGGGTCCTCGGCGGGCGGGAGCGGCCGGTCCGGGGCAGCGTGGTCCTCGACGGCACGGATCTGGCCACCGTCGCCGAGTCCCGGCTGGCCCGGATCCGCACCGAGTCGATCGGGGTGGTCCGCGGCGCGGACGACGGTCTGGTCCCGGGGCTCACCGCGTGGCAGAACGTGGCGAGCGCTCTGGTCCCGCTGCGGCTGCGGCCCGCCGACCGTCAGGAGCTCGCCGCGGAGGCCCTGGCGGAGGTCGGTCTCGGAGCTCAAACCCATGCGTTTCCGGCCGAGTTGGCGGAAGGGGAGCGGCGGCGGGTGGCGCTGGCGCGGGCCCTGGTGAAGCGGCCGTCGGTGCTGCTGGCGGACGAGCCGACCGCCGGTCTGGACGCCCGGGAGCGCACCGGGCTGGTGGAGCTGTTCGTACGGCTGTGGGGCGAGCGGCGGGTCTGCTGCGTCGTGACCACCACGGACGCCGCGCTCGCCCGCCGGGCACCACGGCTGGCGACGCTCACCGCGGGCCGGGTGACCGTCCTCGACGGCCACCGGCGCACGGTTCCGGCCGTCCCTTCTGGTGGCCCTTCCGCACGGCCGGTAGAAGGGAGGGATGAGCGTCGTGACGAGTACATCCGGGGACAGCGGTGAGCAGGGGGACGGCGGGCGGATACCGCCGCGGCCGGCAGCTCCCGGCGTCGAGGAGATGATCCGCGCCAACCAGGCCAACTGGGACGCCCGCACCCCGGTCCATGTGGCCAGCGAGTTCTACGGGCTGGACGGTTCGCGGACCGCCGAGCACTGGTTCGCGCCGTTCGAGTGGGCGGACCTGGGCGAACTCGACGGGCGGGACGTGCTGCATCTGCAGTGCCATCTGGGCACCGAGACGGCCGCGTTCGCCGACCGGGGCGCGGCGCGCACCGTGGGCCTGGACTTCTCGGCCGCGGCGGTGCGGGAGGCCCGGCGGCTGGCCGGTGAGGCGGGCCGGGACATGGAGTTCGTGCGGGCGGACGTGCACGACGCGGTGTCCGCGCTGGGCGGCCGCCGCTTCGACGTGGTCTACACGGGCAAGGGCGCACTGTGCTATCTGCCGGACCTCGCCGCGTGGGCGGGGATCGTCAGCGAACTGCTCCGGCCCGGTGGGACGTTCTACCTGGTGGAGTTCCATCCGCTGCTGGACGCCCTCGGCCCCACGCCGGACCCGGAGCGGCAGGACCTCCGGCTGCGCCATGACTACCTGGGCGGCCGCGGCGCCCTCCGGAGCGACACGCCGCACACCTACACCGACGGGCCGCCGGTGCGCGGCGCCACCACCAGTTACGAGTGGCGGCACGGTATCGGCGAGGCGATCACGGCCGTGACCGGAGCCGGTCTGTCCGTCCAACTGGTGCGGGAGACCGAGCTGTTGCCCTGGAAGCGGTTCGACGCCATGGTGCCCACCGAGAACGGCTGGTGGCGGCTGCCGCCGTCGGAGCCGTTCATTCCGCTGCTGTACGCACTGCGGGCGGTCAAGCCGCACGACTAGCGGCGGTCGCGGAGCCGAATCCCCTTACCTCACATATGCACCTGCCGTCGTCACGGACACGCCGACACACGCTCCGCCAATCGGGTGGCCTTGTGTCCCGTCCGTGGTCCCGCGTGCGGCCGCTCGCTTCAATGAGTGGTACCGACGGTGGGTGCCCATCCCCTGGCGGGGACCACGGACGGCTGCCTGCACGATGCAGTCCGCTGTGCTTCTTCAGGGCACCCCCGGCAGGAGAGCGCGCTCGGCACAGGGTTCTGGCTGTGCGGCGCGACGGCCCCACCTCCCCAGCGGAGCCTTCGAAAGGGGCTGTCCAAACATGGCGCTCATCATCACCCTGACCCCGTCGACCGTCGCGGCGGGCCAGACCTTCACGGCAACGATCAGCGGTGCCAACGCGGGCGACACGCTCACCATCACGTACGACGCGCAACCGGCGCAGACGGTGGTCGCCGACGTCAACGGCAACGCGACCGTGTCGTTCACCGCGACCACGTCGGGGCTGGTGGTTGCCACCGGCACGACAAGTGGAACGAGCGTGGCGACGCTCACCGTGACCACATCGAACTGTGTGGTCACGGTGTCGTCCACGCCCGCCAACCCGACCGCCGGCCAGCCCGTCACCGTCACCGCCACCGTCACCTGCAACGGAACCCCGGTCCCCGGCGCGGTCGTCAACTTCACCTCCGGCGGCGGCAGCCTCAATCTGGGCGCCGGCACCACCAATGCCTCCGGCCAGGCCAGCGTCACCAGCAGCGCACTGCCGGCCGGCGCCAACGTGGTCGTCGCCACCGTGGTCTCCGCCAGCACCACCTGTACCTGTGTCGGCGTCACCGGCACCGTGACCGTCAATGTCGCAGCGGCGACCAACTGTGTGGTCACCGTGTCTTCCACCCCCGCCAACCCGACCGCCGGCCAGCCCGTCACCGTCACCGCCACCGTCACCTGCAACGGAACCCCGGTCCCCGGCGCGGTCGTCACCTTCACCTCCGGCGGCGGCAGCCTCAATCTGGGCGCCGGCACCACCAATGCCTCCGGCCAGGCCAGCGTCACCAGCAGCGCGCTCCCGGCCGGCGCCAACGTCGTCGTCGCCACCGTGGTCTCCGCCGAGACCACCTGCACCTGCGTCGGCGTCACCGGCACCGCAACCGTCAACGTCGGTGCGGCGCCCACCTGCGTGGTCACCGTCTCCTCGACACCCGCCAACCCGACCGCCGGCCAGCCCGTCACCCTCACCGCCACCGTCACCTGTAACGGGGCCCCGGTTCCTGGCGCGATGGTGCTCTTCTCCACCTCCAGCGGCGCCCTGGGGGTCGGCACCACCAATGCCTCCGGACAGGCCAGCGTGACCACGAGTGCGCTGCCGGCCGGGGCCAACGTCGTCACCGCCACGGTGATCTCCTCTTCAGGCGCCTGCACCTGCACCGGTGTCTCCGGCACCGTGACGGTGAACGTCGGCGTGGGAACCCCCGTGCTGACCGCGAAGCCGGCCTGCTACGTGCTGAACTTCCCGCCGGTGCCCTGGGCGTTCGCGCACGCCACGTTCAGCGTGAGCGGCGCGACCCCCGGATCGACGGTGACCTTCTCCGTGCTGGGAGGCACGGTGTGCACGGCCGTCGCCGACGCGTACGGCAACGCCTCCTGCACCGGCAACCTCAGCGTCACGCAGGTGCTGGCCTCCAGCTACACCGCGACCAGCGGCGGGGTGACCGCCACCGGCAGCCTGAAGGCCTGCCTCTGACACCCACCGCCCCACAGCCGTCCCCCGTAACGCAACTACGGGGGACGGCTGCTTGCCCTCAGGATAGGGGCGCGAGGTACGCCCTGACCGCCGTTCTCAGTCCGTCCGCCGCCGGTACACCGTGCGCAGCAGCTGCCGCTTGGCCGGGCCGGTGACCCGCCACTCCAGGTGCCATTCGTCGGCCGAGCGGACCGTGAAGGTCCCCTCGTAGCGGTCCTCGGCGCAGGGGTGGACGGGGGTCCAGCGGCCGGTGGTGAGGTCGAGATCGTGGAAGGGCCGGCCGTCGGCGAAGTCGATCTCGGCGCTGCCGTCGGGGCGGGGCCGCAGGCGGAGCGTCCGGCTCGCCGGGTAGGCCGTGCCGTCCCAGGTCAGCTCGCCCTCCTCCACGTGCAGCAGCGCGCCGCCGGCCGGGTCGGGCCGGAAGTCGGCGGTTCCGTGGAAGCGGCCCTCGGTGCCGGTCCGCAGGTCGTGCACGGTGCGCTCGATGCTCCAGCGTCCCGACAGGTACCCGGCGACGTCGGGGACCGGGTGCAGCGACCCCTGGTGCGGGTCCGCCTCGTGCGGGTCCGGAGCCTGCCGCTCCGCGTCTGCTGACTGCGCGCTGGACATGCCCCCATTCTCCCGTCCGCCCGGCCCGTCACCCCATCGGCCCCACCCGGGGCCCCGCCGCTCTCCGCCGGCCCTCCGTACCGTGCGGACCCGCGGTGGCGGTCTTACGCTCGGTGCAGTGATCGTCACGGAGGTGCGCACGGCGGCCGGACGGTGGCCGGGCGCCCCCGGACCGTCCGCCGTGCCCCGCGCTGCCGCCCCGTGAGCGCCCGGAGAACGAAAGGCACCACCATGCCGGAGCTGTTCATCGGCGGTCAGTGGACCGCAGCGGCCGACGGGCAGGTGCGGGAGATCCGCTGTCCGGCGGACGGCACGCTGGTCGCGACCGTCGACGAGGGCGGGCCGAAGGACGCCGCGGCGGCGATCAGCGCGGCCCGTACCGCCTTCGACGACGGCCCCTGGCCGCGCACACCGGCGGCCGAGCGCGGCCGGCTGGTGCTGCGCGTCGCCGAGCTGCTGCTGCGCGACAAGGACGCGCTGGCCAGGGCGGAATCGCTGGACACCGGCAAGCGGCTGGTGGAGAGCGAGTACGACATGGACGACATCGCCAACTGCTTCCGCTACTTCGGCAACCTCGCCGCGGCCGGCGGCACCGACCGGGTGGTGGACACCGGGATGGCGGAGACCGACAGCACGGTGCGGCACGAGCCGGTCGGGGTGTGCGCGCTGATCACCCCGTGGAACTACCCGCTGCTGCAGACCGCGTGGAAGGTCGCGCCCGCACTGGCCGCCGGCAACACCTTCGTGCTCAAGCCCAGCGAGCTCACCCCGCACACCGCCGTCCACCTGATGCGGCTGCTGGACGAGGCCGGGCTGCCGGCCGGTGCCGGCAACCTGGTGCTGGGCACCGGTCCGGTGGTGGGCGCGCCGCTGACCGAGGACCCGCGGGTGGACATGGTGTCGTTCACCGGCGGGCTGCTCACCGGGCGGCGGATCATGGCCGCGGCGGCGCCGACGGTGAAGAAGATCGCCCTGGAGCTGGGCGGGAAGAACCCGAACATCGTCTTCGCGGACGCGGACTTCGACACCGCGGTCGACTACGCCCTGACGGCGGTCTTCCTGCACTCCGGACAGGTCTGCTCGGCGGGCGCCCGGCTGCTGGTCCAGGAAACCCTGCACGACGCGTTCGTGGACGAACTGGTCTCGCGGGTCCAGCGGATCCGGCTGGGCGGGCCGTTCGACGAGCACGCCCGCACCGGTCCGCTGATCTCGGCCGAGCACCGGGCCAAGGTCGAGGCGTATGTGGCGGCCGGGCTCGACGAGGGCGCGGTGCTGCTCTGCGGCGGCTCGGCGCCGGACGACCCGTCGCTGTCCAACGGCTACTACTACCTGCCGACGGTGCTGGACGAGTGCACGCCGGACATGTCCGTGATCCGCGACGAGTCGTTCGGCCCGGTGCTGACCGTCGAGCGGTTCCGCGACGAGGACGAGGCCGTCTCGCTCGCCAACGACACGGTCTACGGCCTGGCCGGGGCGGTGTGGACGCAGGACGGCGAGCGCGCGCACCGGGTCGCCGCGCGGCTGCGCGCCGGGACGGTCTGGATCAACGACTTCCACCCGTACGTGCCGCAGGCCGAGTGGGGCGGGATGAAGCAGTCCGGTGTGGGCCGGGAGCTGGGGCCGGCGGGGCTGGCGGAGTACCAGGAGGCCAAGCACGTCTGGCGCAATACCGCGCCACGGCCGCAGAGGTGGTTCGAATGACCGGCCCCGGCCCGTCCCGCCCGGAACCCGGTAACGACCACGCCCAGGGGAACGACCCCGCGCACGGGGACGAGCACGAGCACGACGACGCCTCGCTCGCCGAGCTCGGCTACAAGCCGGAACTCAAGCGCACACTGGGCAACTTCCACACCTTCGCCGCCGGGATCAGCTACATCTCCATCCTGACCGGCACCTTCCAGCTGTTCTACTTCGGTGTCGCGCACGGCGGCCCGGCCTACTGGTGGTCCTGGCCGATGGTGTTCGTCGGCCAGCTGATGGTGGCGCTGTGCTTCTGCGAGCTGGCCGCCCGGTATCCGGTGGCCGGTTCGATCTACAACTGGTCCAAGCAGCTGGGCGGTCCGCACGTCGGCTGGCTCGGCGGCTGGCTGATGCTGACCGCGTCGATGGTGTCGCTGTCCGCGGTGGCGCTGGCCTACCAGGTCACGCTGCCGCAGATCTCCTCGTGGTTCCAGTTCATCGGTGACGGCACCGGGAAGTCCGCGGCCGCCAACGCCGTCCTGCTCGGCACCGTCCTGGTCGCCTTCACCACCCTGGTCAACGCCTTCGGCGTGAAGCTGATGGCCCGGATCAACTCCGCGGGGGTGGCGATCGAGCTGATCGCCGCGATCGTCCTGGTGCTGCTGCTCGCCGCGCACGTCACCCGCGGCCCGAGCGCGGTCACCGACACCTTCGGCCTCGGCCAGGGAGAGACCCTCGGCTATTTCGGCGCGTTCCTCACCGCGTCCCTGGCCTCGGCGTACGTCATGTACGGCTTCGACACCGCCTCGTCGCTCGGCGAGGAGTCCAAGGACCCCGGCCGCAACGCCCCGCGCGCGATCCTGCGGGCCCTGATCGCGTCCTTCCTGATCGGCGGGCTGATCCTGCTCTTCGCCCTGCTGGCGGTACCGGACCTGCACGCCAAGGAGCTGTCGGTGGACGGCCTCCAGTACGTCGTACTGGCCACCCTCGGTTCGACGATCGGGCAGATCGTGCTGTGGTGCGTGGTCATCGCGATCACGGTGTGCGAGCTGGCGGTGCACACCGCGGGCATCCGGCTGGCGTTCGCCATGGCCCGGGACAACAACCTGCCGGCCGCCTCGCTGCTGGCCAAGGTCAGCCCGCGGTTCCAGACGCCGGTGCTGCCCGCGATCATCATCGGGCTGGTGGCGGTCGGCATCCTGTTCCTCAACGTCAACCAGCCGCAGATCTTCTCGGTGATCACCAGCATCGCGATCATCATGATCTACCTGGCGTACCTGGCGGTGACGCTGCCGATGCTGCTGCAGCGGCTGCGCGGCAACTGGACGCCGCTCGAGGGCAAGTTCTCGCTGGGCAGGTTCGGGCTCCCGGTCAACGTCCTGGCGGTGCTGTGGGGCGCGGGCATGTCCCTCAACCTCGCCTGGCCGCGCGCCGCGGTCTACAACGCGACCGGCCCGCAGCACTGGTACCTGCGCTGGGGCGCGTTCCTGTTCATCGGCGTCGTCGCGCTCGGCGGCTTCGCCTACTACTGGTTCGTCCAGCGCAAGAAGACCGGTGTGCTGGCCATGCACGCCGCCGAGCTCCCCGACGACACCCTGCCGGGCGGCCCGGGCACCCCTCCCTCCTCCCCCTGACTGGAGACGGCCCGATGTCCCAAGAGATCCCTGCGGACGAGTTCGACTACGTCGTGGTCGGTGGCGGCACGGCCGGCGCGGTCGTGGCGGCCCGGCTCAGCGAGGACCCCGCGGTCACCGTGTGCCTGCTGGAGGCCGGCCCGAGCGACGTCGGCGACGACAACATCCTGCGGCTGGACCGCTGGATGGGCCTGCTGGAGTCCGGCTACGACTGGGACTATCCGGTCGAGCCGCAGGAGAACGGCAACAGCTTCATGCGGCACGCCCGCGCCAAGGTGCTGGGTGGCTGCTCCTCGCACAACTCCTGCATCGCCTTCTGGGCACCCGCCGAGGACCTCGACGAGTGGGCCGCGCTGGGCTGCACGGGCTGGCACTCCCAGGACACCTTCCCGCTCTACACGCGCCTGGAGAGCAATGACGCACCCGGTGACCACCACGGCCGCACCGGCCCGGTCACCCTGCGCACCGTCCCGCCGCACGACCCCTGCGGGGTGGCCCTGCTGGAGGCGTGCGCGGCGTCCGGGATCCCCACCACCCCGTTCAACACCGGCCGGACCGTCGTCCGCGGCGCCAACTGGTTCCAGATCAACTGCCGCCCCGACGGCACCCGTTCCTCGTCCTCGGTGTCCTACCTCCACCCCGTCATGGGCACCCGCGGCAATCTGGACGTCCGCACCGGGCTCCAGGCCAAGCGGCTGACCTTCGACCCGGACCGGCGGTGCACCGGTGTGGACTACCTGGCCCCGGACCTGATCCGCACCCACGGCGTACGCGCCCGCCGCGAGGTCATCGTCTCCTGCGGCGCCATCGACACCCCGAAACTGCTGATGCTCTCCGGCATCGGCCCGGCCGACCACCTCCGCGACGTCGGCGTGGACGTGCTGCTCGACTCCCCCGGTGTCGGCGCGAACCTCCAGGACCACCCGGAGGGCGTGATCATGTGGGAGGCCAAGCAGCCGATGGTCACCTCGTCGACGCAGTGGTGGGAGATCGGCATCTTCGTCGACACCGAGCCGGGCCTGGACCGCCCGGACCTGATGTTCCACTACGGCTCGGTGCCGTTCGACCTGAACACCTACCGCCGCGGCTACCCCACCTCCGAGAACGCCTTCTGCCTCACCCCGAACGTCACCCGCGCCCGCTCCCTGGGCACCGTGCGCCTGCGCACCCGGGACTTCCGCGACAAGCCGAGGGTCGATCCGCGCTACTTCACCCACGAGCACGACGTCCGGGTGATGCTGCACGGCCTGCGGCTGGCCCGCGAGATCGTCGCCCAGGCCCCGATGGCCGACTGGGCCGGCCCGGAACTCGCGCCGGGCTCCTCCGCCCGGTCCGACGCCGAGCTGCTGGACTACGTCCGCGCCACCCACAACACCGTCTACCACCCCGCCTGCACGGTCCACATGGGCGCCCCCGACGACCCGGCCGCCCCGCTCGACCCGGAACTGCGGGTCAAGGGCGTCAGCGGACTGCGGGTGGCCGACGGCTCCGCGATGCCGTTCCTGCCGGCCGTGAACCCGTGCATCACCACGATGATGATCGGCGAGAAGTGCGCCGACCTGATCCGCGCCACATGACCCCCGTGGGTGCCACCCCCTGCGCGCACATCAAAGACCTACGAGGTGGGCTCCCTTCGCCGGCATGGTCCGGATCAGGTGCTTGGGGGTCGCCGTCCGGTCCGCATGACCTTTCAGCCTCTCAGCCCGACCTTCACTCGCGTCCTCGGCGAGAACCGAAGTCCTCGTTGCGAGGTCCGCTCCAATCGGACTCCCTCGCTCGCCCCGTAGGCCGGTCTTCAGGATACTCCCGACGAAAGGGTATGGAACAGGTCAGGAGCCTCTTTTTCGGATAATTTCCGACATCCCCCGCGACCATCCCTCCACGCGCCTCCCAGACGCCCCAGAAATGCAGAAAACCCCTGGTCAACCAGGGGTTTCCAGGGGTTCTCAGTGGTGTCCGAGGGGGGACTTGAACCCCCACGCCCGATAAAGGGCACTAGCACCTCAAGCTAGCGCGTCTGCCATTCCGCCACCCGGACTAGGTGTGATCTTCGCGGGGCGTTTCCCGCGGCGACGTGGACAACCATACCAAGGTTTCGGAGTGCCTTTCACCTGCGGATCCGCGGGGCGCTGCGCTTGGCTTTGCCTCCCACGTACCCGTCTGTCCCGCCGCGGGGCTCGCTCGCCGTTGCGCGCTTTGCGGCGCCCCGCACGTACCCGTCTCTCCCGCCGTCGGGCTTGTTCGCCGTTGCGCCTGGCGGCGGGCGTTTGTGTGTCGGGTGCGGTGCCGGCCCTCCAGACTTCGTCCTCCGGTCCAGCCCCTCCCGTGAGTGGGAGGTAAGAGGCCGGTGGGGGCGTGCG
>NZ_JAZBJP010000052.1:0-46715 GCF_036352915.1 Streptomyces bugieae | reverse complement strand
CTTGATGGGGTAAGGCTCCCAGTAGACGACTGGGTTGATAGGCCAGATATGGAAGCGCCGTAAGGTGTGGAGTTGACTGGTACTAATAGGCCGAGGGCTTGTCCTCAGTTGCTCGCGTCCACTGTGTGGTTCCCGGGTTGCGAACAGTCGCACCGGTTGAACCAAGTTTCACTTTAATTAACTGAAGAGTGTGCTTGTTCGCTCGAACCCGATAGGGTTTCGGTGGTCATAGCGTTAGGGAAACGCCCGGTTACATTCCGAACCCGGAAGCTAAGCCTTTCAGCGCCGATGGTACTGCAGGGGGGACCCTGTGGGAGAGTAGGACGCCGCCGAACAATCTTTCAAGGACCCTTGGTCCCAGCGTGCATGCTGGGACCAAGGGTCCTTTTGTTTTTCCGAAGCGCGCCGAAGTGGTCGGTGCGTGAGAATGAATGCAGTACCGAAGACAGGAGTCACGTCGATGTCCACCAACTCTTCCGACGATCGTTCGGAGCGCCGTCCGCAGCGGCGTGACGACGGTGACCGCGGTGGTTTCCGGCGTGACGACCGGGGGCCGCGGCGCGACAGCCGCGACGCCCGCGACAGCCGGGACAGCCGGGACAGCCGCGGTGGTGACCGCGGCGAGCGCGGTGGGTTCCGGCGGGACGAGCGGGGCGGTGGCCGCGGCGGGTTCCGTCGGGATGACCGTCCCTCTGGTGGCGACCGTGGGGGCTTCCGGCGGGATGACCGTCCCTCTGGTGGCGACCGCGGCGGGTTCCGTCGGGATGACCGTCCCTCTGGTGGCGACCGCGGCGGGTTCCGTCGGGATGACCGTCCGTCCGGTGGCGACCGTGGGGGCTTCCGGCGGGACGAGCGTGGGCACGGCGGCGAGCGTGGGCACGGCGGTGACCGTGGCGGGTTCCGGCGCGATGAGCGGTCGGGCGGCGGCGAGCGCGGTGGGTTCCGCCGGGACGACCGTGGGGGTTTCCGCAGGGACGAGCGGCGGGACGACCGTCGGGACGACCGGTTCTCGCGGGACCGGGACGAGCGGTTCTCCCGGGGCGACCGGGGTGGCGACCGTGACCGCGGTGGCTTCCGGCGCGATGAGCGGTCGGGTGGCGGCGAGCGTGGCGGGTTCCGGCGCGATGACCGTCCGTCCGGTGGTGACCGTGGGGGCCTCCGGCGGGATGACCGTCCCTCCGGTGGTGACCGTGGGGGCCTCCGGCGGGATGACCGTCCCTCCGGTGGTGACCGCGGCGGGTTCCGTCGGGATGAGCGTCCGTCCGGTGGTGACCGCGGCGGGTTCCGGCGGGATGAGCGTCCGTCCGGTGGTGACCGCGGCGGCTTCCGGCGGGACGAGCGGCGGGATGATCAGCGGCGGGACGACCGTGGCGGGTTCCGGCGGGACGAGCGTGGGCACGGCGGCGAGCGCGGTGGGTTCCGGCGTGATGAGCGTCGGGACGAGCGGCGTGATGACCGTGGTGGGTTCCGGCGGGATGACGAGCGTGGCGGACGTGGCGGGTTCCGGCGGGATGACCGGGGGCCGCGGCGGGACGACCGTGGTGGGTTCCGGCGGGACGACGAGCGCGGTGGGCGCCGGCCGTACGGCGGCGGGCGCGGCCGGGACGACCGTCGGGACGAGCGGCGGGACCGGGACCGGGAGCCGATCAAGCGGCTGCCGATTCCGGACGACGTCACCGGTGAGGAGATCGACAAGGACGTCCGGCAGGAGCTGATGAGCCTGCCGAAGACGCTGGCCGGGGACGTCGCCAGGAACCTGGTGATGGTCGCGCGGCTGCTGGACGAGGACCCGGAGCAGGCGTACGGGTACTCGCGGGTGGCGCTGCGGCTGGCGTCGCGGGTCGCGGCGGTGCGGGAGGCCGCGGGCTTCGCGGCGTACGCGGTCGGCAAGTACAGCGAGGCGCTGGCGGAGTTCCGGGCGGCGCGGCGGATGACCGGCAGCGTGGAGCTGTGGCCGGTGATGGCGGACTGCGAGCGCGGGCTGGGCCGGCCGGAGAAGGCGCTGGCGATGGCCGGCGAGCCCGAGGTGCAGAAGCTGGACCGGGCCGGGCAGGTCGAGATGCGGCTGGTCGCGGCGGGTGCCCGCCGGGACATGGGGCAGGCGGACGCGGCGGTGGTGACGCTGCAGAGTCCGGAGCTGGCCTCAACGGCCGTGCACCCGTGGACGGCGCGGCTGCGGTACGCGTACGCCGATGCGCTGCTGGAGGTCGGGCGTGAGGGCGAGGCCCGTGACTGGTTCGCCAAGGCGCTGGAGGCCGACCAGGGTGGCACCACGGACGCCTCGGACCGGCTGGCGGAGCTGGACGGTGTGGAGTTCACCGACGTGCTGGAGGAGTCCGGCGAGACGGAGGAGAACGGCGACGCGGACGGCGGGGAGCGGCCCGAGCAGGGCTGACCGTCGCGGGCGGAAGTGACGAAGGGCGGGATCCCGGTGGGGTCCCGCCCTTCGGCGTTGTGGGGGGGGGTGCGGGGGTCAGCGGCCCGGTGCGTGGGGGGCGATCGGGTTGCGGAGGGTGCCGATGAGCTGGAGGGCGCCGGCGGGGTCCTGGAGGTCGACCATCTGCTGGTTGTTGCGCAGCTGGAGGCGGTTGAGGCAGGAGAGCGCGAACTCGTCGGCGAACATGTCGTACTGCGCGAACCTGTCGGCCAGGTGGGGGTGGGCCGCCTGGTAGTCGGTGACGCACTCGGCGACCGTGCGCCAGAAGGTGTCCTCGTCGAGGATGCCGCGGTCGTCGAGGGTGGAGCCGAGGAAGCGGAAGAAGCAGTCGAAGACGTCGGTGAAGACGGAGAGGAGCTTCTTGTCCTCGGGGACGTCGGCGCGGATGCGTTCGACGGCGGGCGGCAGGACCGCGTCGGGGTCCATGACCGCGATCTCCTCCGCGATGTCCTTGAAGATCACGCGGGCCACGGCGCCGTCCTCGATGACCAGGATGGCGTTCTCGCCGTGCGGCATGAAGACCAGGTCGTAGGCGTAGAAGGCGTGCAGGACCGGGACCAGGTAGCCGTCGAGGTAGCGGCGGAGCCAGACGGCCGGTTCCAGGCCGGACTCCTCGACGAGGGCGCCGGCGAGGGAGTCGCCGTCGCGGTCGGTGTGCAGGAGCGAGGCCATGGTGGCCAGGCGCTGGCCCGGTTCCAGGGTGGGGACCGGGCTCTCCCGCCAGAGGGCGGCCAGCATCTTGAGGTACGGGGAGCCCTTCTCGGTGGCGGCCTCGTACTGGCGGTGGTGGTAGCCGATGGCGGCGCGCTCGCGGATGATCGAGAAGCGGGCGGCGCGGAAGGTGTCGTCGGCGTCGACGAGCCGGGCCAGCCAGTCGTTGATGGCCGGGGTGGCCTCCATGTACGAGGCGGACAGGCCGCGCATGAAGCCCATGTTGAGGACCGAGAGGGCCGTTTTGACGTAGTGCCTGGCCGGGTCGGTGGTGTTGAAGAAGGTGCGGATGGACTGCTGGGCGAGGTACTCGTCGTCGCCGGGGCCCAGGCAGACCAGGTGCTGCCGGGCGACCTCGGCGGCGAAGGTGACCGACAGCTTGTTCCACCACTGCCAGGGGTGGGTGGGGAAGAAGTAGTAGTCGTCGGGGTCGAGGCCGAGGCCGGTGAGGGTGGTGGTGAAGCGGGTGCGGGTCTCCTCGGGGAGTTCGGCGCGGATCAGGGTGTCGTAGTCGAGGCCGGCGCCGGCGGTGAAGGTGGCGTGGTCGCGGCGGGCGGCGAGCCAGATCAGCGTCAGCGGGCTGGCGGCCTCGGGGGCGTAGGCGTGGTACTCGTGGATGCCGAAGCCGAGGCGGCCGTTGTTGGCGACGAAGCAGGGGTGGCCCTCGGTCATGCCGGTCTCGATGGCCTGGAAGCCGGACTTGGCGAGTTCGGCGGCCGAGGGCTGGTCGAGGCCGAGTTTGTAGGCGGTGCCGGAGAGGGTGGAGCTGATCTCCTCCAGGTAGACCGGCAGGATCTCCTGGCCGAGGCCCAGGGAGGCGCGGAGCTCGATGAAGAACTCCAGGGCGTCCAGGGGGAGTTCGTCCGATCCGCGGTGGCGGGTGATGCTGTCGGCGTCGACCTGCCAGTGGTCGAGGGCGGCTCTGCGGGCGGCGAAGCGGTATTCGGTGCCGCCGTCGTCGCTGCGTACGGCGTAGTGGCCGTCCTGCGGCAGGCGCTTGGGGGTGAGCAGGCGCTCGTGGGCGAACTCGGCCAGGCCCTTGCGGATCAGCAGGCGGTTGGCGCGGGCCCACAGGGCGGGGGTGAGGTGGGCGACGGCGTCCTGGGCGGTGGGCATCAGTGGTCTCCTCGGGCGGCCAGGAACTGGTCGCGGGTGCAGGTGCTCAGGTAGGCGTCCTTGGAGGGCAGCGAGATCGTGCGCCGGATCTCGAAGCCGACGGCCTTGTTGAGGGCGTGCACGCCGGTGTTGCGGGTGTCGGGTTCGACGACGACGCGGTGGGTGGCCGGGTCGGCGAAGAGCATCTCCATGACGGTGGTGATCACGGCGTGGGTGAAGCCGTGGACCGGGGTGTCGGTGGGGGCGCAGAGGAAGTGCATGCCGGTGTCGCCCGGTTCGGCGACGTGGATGCCGACCAGTTCGCGGTGGGCGGGGTCGTAGCGTTCCATGAGGAAGGCCGGGGTGCCGTTGTGCAGGCCGAGGAAGGCGTCGTGGTGGGGGTCGGCGTCGATCCGCGCGAACTCCTTCTCGACGGCGGCGAGGTCGCAGTCCTGCATCAGCCAGAAGACGGCCTTGGGGTGGGTGACCCAGGAGTGCAGGACGGCGGCGTCGGCGGCGGGGGCGACGGGCCGCAGGGAGAACTCCCCCAGAGCGGGATCGGTGCGGGTGAAGACGGGGGTGTTCATGCGGGTATCTCCATGGGGTGGTGCGGGCCGGCCGGGGCGGCGAACTCCTGGAAGGCGATGGCCTTTTCGACCGGGTAGTACTCGCGGCCGAGCAGCTCGCGCACGAGGCACGAGTTGCGGTAGGCCGCCATGCCGAGGTCGGGCGTGACGAAGCCGTGGGTGTGCAGCTCGGCGTTCTGCACGTAGATGCCCTGGCCGGTGGTGTCGATGCTGTAGTTGCGGGCGACGGCGTAGCGGCCGGCGTCGTCCCAGGCGATCCGGTCGCGGACCGGTTCGAGGAAGTCCGGTACGCGGTAGCGGTAGCCGGTGGCGAGGACCAGGCCCTGGGTGTCGAGGCTGAAGTCGGTGCCCTGCTCCTCCTGGCGCAGGCCCAGGGTGTAGGTGCCGGAGGTCTCGTCGTAGGAGGCGGTGTGGAGGGCGGTGTTGGTGAGCAGGCGGGTGCGGACCGGGCCGGCCAGGCTCTTCTGGTAGAGCAGGTCGAAGATCTCGTTGATCAGCTCGGAGTCGATGCCCTTGTAGAGGTGCTTCTGGGTGGCGTTGAGCCGGTCGCGGGTGGCTCCGGGGAGGGCGTGGAAGTAGTCCACGTACTCCGGTGAGGTCATCTCCAGCGTGAGCTTGGTGTATTCGAGGGGGAAGAAGCGCGGTGAGCGGGTGGCCCAGGTCAGGTGGTAGCCGTGGGCGTCGATGTCCGTCAGGAGGTCGTGGAAGATCTCCGCGGCGCTCTGGCCGCTGCCGATCAGGGTGATCGAGTCCTTGGCCTGGAGGGCGGGCTTGGCGTCCAGGTAGCCGGCGTTGTGCAGCAGGTCGCCGCCGAGGCCCCGGCAGGCCTCGGGGAGGTGCGGCGGGGTGCCGGTGCCGAGGACGAGCTTGCGGGCGCGGAAGGTCAGCCGTTCGCCGGTGGGGAGGTGCTCGGCGTGGACGGTGTACAGCTCCTCGCCGGCGTCGTACTCGACGGTGGTGACGCGGTGTCCGAAGCGGATGGTGTCGAGTTTGCCGGCCGCCCAGCGGCAGTAGTCGTTGAACTCGGCGCGCAGCGGATAGAAGCTCTCGCGGATGTAGAACGGGTAGATCCGCCCGGATTCCTTCAGGTAGTTGAGGAAGGAGAACGGGGAGGTCGGATCGGCGAGGGTGACCAGGTCGGCCATGAACGGCACCTGGAGGTGGCTGCTCTCCAGCATCATGCCGGGGTGCCAGTCGAAGGACGGTTTGTCGTCCAGGAACAGGCCGTTGAGTTCGTCGATCGGCTCGGTCAGGCAGGCCAGGCCAAGGTTGAAGGGGCCGAGGCCGATGGCGAGGAAGTCGTATGGGGCGGACACGGGGTCTCCGATGGGGGGTTCGGCTCGGGGAGGGTCAGCGCGCGGTGAGCGCCGGCCGCGGCTGCTCGGCGAGGAAGGCGCCGGCGTGCTCGGCGATCAGGTCGAGGACGGTGGCGATGTCCTCAAGGGTGGTCTCCGGGTTGAGCAGGGTGAACTTGAGGTAGTGGCGGCCGTCGACCTTGGTGCCGGCGACGATGGCGTCGCCGGAGGCGAACAGGGCTTCGCGGGCGTGCAGGTTGACCCGGTCGGCGAGCTCGGGGTCCGGGTCGGCGCTGGGGACGTAGCGGAAGACCAGGGTGCTCAGCCGGGGCTCGGTGACCACCTCGAAGCGGGGGTCGTCGTGGAGGAGTTTCCACGCGTCGGCGGCGCGGTCGATGACCTCGTCGAAGAGTTCGCCGACGGCCGCCGCGCCCATGATGCGCAGGGTGAGCCAGAGTTTGAGGGCGTCGAAGCGGCGGGTGGTCTGGATCGACTTGTCGACCTGGTTGGGGATCCGGGCCTCGGCCATCCGGCGCGGGTTGAGGTAGTCCGCGTGGTAGGTGACGTGCCGCAGGGTGGACCGGTCGCGGACCAGGACGGCGCTCGAACTGACCGGCTGGAAGAAGGACTTGTGGTAGTCGACGGTGACGGAGTCGGCGCGCTCGATGCCGTCGAGGAGTTCGCGGCGGCGGGAGACCAGCAGTCCGCATCCGTAGGCGGCGTCGACGTGCATCCAGGCGCCGTGGCGGGCGCACAGGTCGGCGGTCTCCGGGAGCGGGTCGATGGAGCCGAAGTCGGTGGTGCCGGCGGTGGCGACGACCGCCATGGGTATCAGGCCGTCGCGCTGGCAGCGGGTCAGTTCGTCGGCGAGCGCGTCGGTGCGCATCCGCTTCTCGGCGTCGGCCGGTACGGCGATGACGGCCTCGGCGCCCAGGCCCAGCAGGGTGGCGGACTTGCGGATGCTGAAGTGGCTGCATTCGGACGTCAGGATGCGCAGCCGGGGGAGGACGTCGGTGAGCCGGGCGCCGTGAGGCGCCCCGTCCCGGGTCAGTTCGCGGCGGCAGGCCTCGTCGCGGGCGAGCAGCATGGCCTGGAGGTTGGACTGGCTGCCGCCGCTGGTGAAGATGCCGTCGGCCAGCTCGCCGAGGCCGATCCGGTCGGCCGTCCAGTCGACCAGCCGGCGTTCGATGAGCGTGCCGCCGGCGCTCTGGTCCCAGGTGTCCAGGGAGGAGTTGACGGCAGAGAGCACGGCTTCGCCGACGAGTGCGGGGATCACCACGGGGCAGTTGAGGTGCGCGAGGTAGCGCGGGTGGTGGAAGTAGACCGCGTCGCGGAGGTAGACCTCTTCGAGTTCGTCGAGCGCGGCGGCCGCGTCGTGCAGCGGCGCGTCGAGGTCGACACCGCTGATCGCGGGGGCGAGGCGGTCGACGGAGATGCCGGTGAACGGGCGGGCGGTACCGGCGATTTTGGCGCTGATCCGTGTGACGCTCTCGGTGACCGCGCTGTGGTAGCGGTGGGCCGTACCGTTGTTGAGCAGATACGTCCGGCTGTCGGCCGGGTCCTCGGCGGAGTGCGCGAGGAGACTCATGAAGGTGTCCTCCCTGGTGCGGACTTGACCACGTCCTGCGCAGGACGGGGTGTGCGCAGGGGCAGGGAGACCCGCCCGGTGACGTAGTGAGGTAAGCCTAACCTAACTACGTCCCAGGTGGGGAGACGGGGCCCGTACCGGGCCTGTCCGCGGCCTTAGTTGTCGTCCTCCAGCGTCCGCAGGACCAGGCCCGTGGCCGGCTTGGGCCCGAACGAGGTGGACTTGCGGGGCATCGTCACACCGCACTCGGCGAGTTGACGGACGGTCTCCTCGGACGTGGCGCGCATCAGCACGGCCGAACCGCCGTGCCGGGCGGCGTGCTCGACGGCGGCCTCGGCGTGGTGCAGATAGCCGATGTCCGACGGGTGGTCGGGGATGTGCCAGACCTCGTCCAGCAGGACGGAGTGCAGCACGGTGGCGTCCAGTCGCCGCCACGCCTCGGGCCGGTCCCGGCGGATCGTACGGTCCAGCAGCCCGGGATCCGGGCGGTCCAGGAGGTGGAAGGTGTCCGGCCCGCCACTGAGGACGAAGGCGGTACCGGACGTCTCCTCCAGGGTCCCCAACGCGTCCGCCAGCCCGCCCGCGAGCGGACGGGTGCGGAAGGCGCCGGCCAGCTCCGCCAGCGCCTTGGCGGGCGGCAGATGCGGCAGTACGCGGTGGATCGCGCGGACCTGGAGCGGATAGCGGGCGGTGTCGACGAGCAGGACCAGGCCGGACGCCCACGGCGAGGCGGCCGTGGCGTCCGGCTGCTGCTCGTACAGCCGCTGGTAGGTCGCCCAGCGGTGGTGGCCGTCGGCGATCAGGGCCTGGCGGCCGGCGAGGTCCGCGTCGATGGTGGCGAGGTCGGCGGGGGCGGTGACCGCCCACAGGCGGTGGGTGAAACCGTCCTCCGTGGTGGTGGACAGCAGCGGGGTGCCCTCCACCACGCGCTCGATCACCGCGGTGGCGCCGTTCGCCGGATTCCCGCCACGGTACGACAGCAGCAACGGCTCGAAATTGGCGGCCGCGGCGCGCATCAGGGCGGCCCGGTCCTCGACGACCTCGGGGATCACGTCCTCGTGCGGCAGTACCGGGCCGTCCAGGCGCAGCGCGCCGATCAGCCCGCGCTGCAGCACCTCGCCGGAGCGCTGCTCGTACACGTACAGTGCGGGGTCGGGGTCCTGTGCCAGCACGCCCTCGGCGCGCCAGCGGCGCAGGGTGTCGGCGGCCTGGCGGTGCCGGGCGGCGGGGTCCGCGGTGTGCGGCAGGATCAGCCGGACGATGTTGTACGGATCGGCGGTCTCCAGATGGCGCACCCCCTCCGGCCGGACCACCACGTCGTACGGCGGCGAGGTCACGGCGGTGAGGCTGCTGATCCGGTCCGGGGCGTAGCGCAGTCCGCGGAACGGGAGGAGGCGGAGGCCGTCGGTATCGGTCATTGAAGAATGCTATGCCGCGGGGGCGATGAGGGAAGATCGGGGGACAGTCCGGATGTGGCTGGAAATACCGGTAGGTGCGAGGAGCAGGACGGCATGAACGAGCAGGTTCGCAGGCAGCCCGACGGGAGCCGGCGCGCGCTCCACGAGGCGTACGACACGGCGCTGCTGGATCTGGACGGGGTCGTCTACGCCGGTGGCCGGGCCATCGCCCATGCCGTCGACTCGCTGACCGCGGCCCGGGACGGCGGGATGCACCTCGCGTACGTGACCAACAACGCGGCCCGCACCCCGCAGGCCGTCGCCGACCAGCTGTCCGGATTCGGACTGCCCACCGGCGCCGAGGACGTGATCACCTCGGCGCAGGCGGTGGCCCGGCTGATCGCCGAGCAGGTGCCGGCGGGCGCCCGGGTGCTGGCGATCGGCGGCGAGGGGCTGCTGGTGGCGCTGCGCGAGCGCGGCCTCACGCCGGTGTTCTCCGCGGACGACCGGCCGGCGGCCGTGGTGCAGGGCTACGACCCGACCCTGGACTGGGGGCGGCTGGCGGAGGCCGCGTACGCCGTGCAGCGCGGGGTGCCGTGGTTCGCGTCCAACACCGACCTGACGATCCCCAAGGAGCGCGGGATCGCGCCCGGCAACGGCGCGTTGGTGGAGGTCGTCCGGATCGCGGCGGGCGGCACGCCCCAGGTGGCGGGCAAGCCGCAGCCGCCGATGCACCGCGAGACGGTGCTGCGGACCGGCGCCCGGCGGCCGCTGGTGATCGGCGACCGGCTGGACACCGACATCGAGGGCGCCCACAACGGCGGGGTGGACTCCCTGCTGGTGCTCACCGGCGTGACCACCCCCGCCGAGCTGCTGGCCGCCCCGCCGGAGCACCGCCCTTCCTACGTGGACGAGGACCTGCGCGGGCTGCTCGTGCCGCAGCCGGAGGTGACCGCGGACGGCGGCGGCTTCCGGTGCGGCGGCTGGCGGGCCGAGGCCACCGGCGACGTGCTCGCCGTGGCGGGCGAGGGGGAGCCGCTGGACGGGCTGCGGGCGCTGTGCGCGGCGGCCTGGACGCAGGCGGGGGACGGCAGTTGCCGGGCGGACGCGGGGAAGGCGCTGGCCCGCATCGGTATGTGAGGACGGCGCCACGGGGCCCGGCGCGTGGCGGGGCCCCGGCGCACGGCGGCCGATGGCTCAGTCCCGCTCGGCCGCCGCGGTACCCGCCGTCAGCTCGGCGAGCAGGTCCTCCTCGGTGGCGCCGCGCCGCCAGTAGCCGGTGAACTTGACCGCACGGCGGTCGAAGCCGCGCTCGCGGACCAGATGGCGGCGCACCGCCTTGACGGTGCCGGACTCACCGGCGACCCAGGCGTACGGCGTGCCCTCGGGCAGTGCGGCGGTGCGCAGTGCGTCGAGCACCGGCTCGTGGCGCGCCGCGGTGGCCGGGTCCCGGACGAGCCAGGTGACGTCGGCGTCCGCGAAGGTCGGCAGCGGCTGCCGGTCGTCCTCGTGGCCGATCTCGAGGAAGACCTTGGCCTGGGTGCCGGGGGAGAGCCAGGAGAGGATGCCGGCGATCGCGGGCAGCGCCGTCTCGTCGCCGGTGATCAGGATCCAGTCGGTACCGGCCGGCGGGCGGAAGTCGACGCCGCCGTTGTCCGGGACGGCCGGGGCGAGGACGGTCAGCCGGTCGCCGGGCCGGGCCGCGGCGGCCCAGCGGGAGGCCGGTCCGCCCTGCGTCACCGCGGCCCCGGGTTCCGCGCCGTGCAGCGCGAAGTCGACGTCGAACTCCCCGGCGTCCGGGCGCTGTTCGCGGATGGTGTACGAGCGCATCACCGCGCGCTCGGCCGGGTCCTGGGCCCGCCAGGCGGTGTACCAGCCGTCGCCCGTGTCGTCGAAGACCGGGCGGTCCTGGTGGGGTTGCGGGAGGAAGAGCTTGAAGCGCTGGTCACGGCCGCCGGAGGCCAGTTCGTCCAGCCGCTCGCCGCCGAAGGTGACCCGCAGCATGGAGGGGCCGAGCCGTCGGGAGCGGACGACGTGCACGTCGAAGAAGCGGAAGGGGGCGGAGGCGGGGGCGGCGGTCGTGGTCATGCGGGAACCTCCCGGACGGGGGTGGGGGTGGGTGGGGCCGCGGGGGCGCGCGGGTGCGGCGGGCGGTGCGCCGCGGCCGGCGGACGTGCCGTGCGGACGGCCCGGGGCGGCCCGCGCGGTACGTCGCTGCGTCAGCCGACCTTCTTGGCGCTCTCGACGGCCTCGGCCAGCGTCTCGATGAGCGGTGCGGCGCCCGCGTAGGAGAAGCGCGGCTCGCTCGACCACGGGGTGATCTGGCCGGCCTTGACGGCGGGCAGCTTCGCCCAGGAGGGCTTCGCGGCCAGGTCCTTGGGCTGGAGGGTGGCGGTCCGGTTGTCCAGCAGGAGTACGTCCGCCTTGTACTTGTCGGCGTTCTCCCAGCTCAGGCTCTCGAAGTAGCCGCCCTTGTCCAGGTGGTCGGGGACGATCAGGTCGACGCCGAGGGACTTGTAGTACATCAGGTCGGCGTTGATGCCGGGGTTGGAGGCGTAGAAGAGGTCCGGGCTGCCGGAGCAGGCGAGCACCTTGACCCGGTTCGACTTGGCGGCCTTGCGCAGCTTCTCGGCGGCCTGCTCGAAGCGGGACTTGGCGTCGGTGACCTTCTTGGCCTTGAGGTCGGCGCCGAGCGACGCGGCCAGTTCGGCGTAGCGCTCGATGATCTTGACGAGCGGGACGCGGGACGAGGTGATGGCCACGGACTCGGCCAGCTTGGTGATCTTGTCCTTGCTGTCGTCCGGGACGAACCACAGTGCGCCCGGCTCGTACATGTTGGTGACCAGCAGATCCGGCCGCAGGCCCGCGTACTTCTCGACGTTGAACTGGTTGTAGGCGTTGCCGATGATGGTGACCTTGTCGACGTCGAGGTCGCCGGCCTGCGGGTCGGGCTTGCCGTTCTTGAGCTTGGTGGGGCCGAAGACGCCGACGATCTGGTCGTCGATCCCGAAGTCGTGCAGGGCGGCCGCGGTGCCGGTGAAGGCGACGATCCGCTGCGGGGTGCCCTTGAGGGAGACCTTCTGCTTGCGGTCGTCGGTGAAGCTCCACGGACCGCCCTTGGCGCTGCCGTTGGCGCCCGCCGAACTCTTGCCACCGCCGCACGCGGCCAGCAGGGCGCCGATGCCGACGGCGCCGCCCGCGGCCAGGACGCCGCGGCGGGACGGAGTTACGCTTCGGGAGGTGCTCATGGTGGCTGCGCTTCTCTCTGGGAGGGCCTGCAAGTCGAATGTGAGGGTAGGCTAACCTAACTACCGTGTTGGTCGACAGTCCCCCCGAAGCATCAACGGCCCCGGCCCCCACGGCCCCCCGGAAGCGGCACGCCCTGCGCTCCGCGGGACTGCTCGGCTCCGTGGCCGTCCTCGCCGTCGTCGTCGTCCTCGGCATCGCCGTCGGCGCCAAACAGATCCCGCTCGACCAGGTGTGGCACGGGGTGTTCCACTACTCCGGCACCGACACCGACGTGGTCGTCCACGACGTGCGCATCCCCCGCACCCTGCTCGGCCTGATCGCCGGCACCGCCCTCGGCCTGGCCGGCACCGTCATGCAGGCCCTGACCCGAAATCCCCTGGCGGACCCGGGAGTTCTCGGTATCAACGCCGGCGCCTCGGCCGCCGTCGTCTCCGCCATCAGCTTCTTCGGCGTCACCTCCCTCACCGGCTATGTGTGGTTCGCGTTCGCCGGCGCCGCGGTGGTCTCGGTCGCCGTCTACGTCCTCGGCGGCACCCGCAACGCCACCCCGGTACGGCTCGCGCTCGCCGGCACCGCACTGACCGCCGTCCTCGTCGGCTACATCAACGCCGTCAACCTCATGGACACCGCGGCGCTCGACAAGATGCGCTTCTGGACGGTGGGTTCACTGGCCGCCGCCACCATGCCGACGGTCACCCACGTCGCACCCTTCCTGGCCGTCGGCGGGGTCCTCGCGCTGCTGCTCGCCCGCCCGCTCAACGCCATCGCGCTCGGCGACGACCAGGCGCGGGCCCTGGGCGCCCGGCTGACCCGCACCCGGGTCCTGGCGATGGTCGCGGTCACCCTGCTGTGCGGCGGCGCGACCGCCGCCTGCGGCCCGATCGTCTACGTCGGCCTGATGGTTCCGCACGTCGTACGGGCCATCACCGGCCCCGACCTGCGCTGGATCCTGCCGTACTCCGCGGTGCTCTCGCCGGTCCTGCTGCTCGGCGCGGACGTCCTCGGCCGGGTGGCGGCCCGCCCCGGCGAACTCCAGGTCGGCATCGTCACCGCCGTCATCGGCGGACCGGTCTTCATCTATCTCGTACGACGGCGGAGGATGGCCCAGCTGTGAACGCCCAAGCTCTGAAGCCCGCGCAGGGCACGAAGCGCGCGGCGGCGCTGCGCACCAAGGGAGGGCTCTCGCTGCGCCTGGACGTCCGCGCCGTGATCGTCGGACTGGTGCTGCTGGCCCTCGCGTTGGCCGCCGGCATCGCGCTGATCGGCTCCGGCGACTACCCGATGACGCCGGGCGAGGTGGTCGCCACGCTGACCGGCGGCGGCGATCCCGGCGCCCAGTTCATCGTGCAGGACCTCCGGCTGCCCCGGGTGCTGGTGGGGCTGCTGGTCGGCGCCGCGTTCGGGATCGCCGGGGCGGTCTTCCAGACCGTCTCCCGCAATCCGCTCGGCAGCCCGGACGTCCTCGGCTTCGCCCAGGGTTCGTCGGTCGGCGCGCTGGTCGCCATCGTCTACTTCCAGGCCGGCACCTTCGCGGTCGCCGCCGGAGCGGTCGCCGGCGGCGTGGCCACCGGACTCGCCATCTTCCTGCTCGCCTGGAAGCGCGGCATCCACGGCTACCGCTTCGTGCTCGTCGGCATCGGGGCCAGCGCCATGCTCTACGCGATGGTCCTCTACCTGATGACCAAGGCCAACATCGTCGAGGCCACCCGGGCCACCACCTGGATGACCGGCTCCCTCAACGGCCGCGACTGGGACCAGGTGGGGCCGCTCGCCGCCGTCTGCGCCGTCCTGATCCCGCTGGTCCTGCTGTACGCGCGGCCGCTGCGGATGCTGGAGATGGGCGACGACGCGGCGTACGCACTGGGCGTACGCGTCGACCGGGTGCGCATCGTCGTGCTGCTCGCCGCGGTCGTGCTGGTCGCCGCGGCCACCGCGGCGGCCGGGCCGATCTCCTTCGTGGCGCTCACCGCGCCCCAGCTCGCCCGGCGGCTGACCAGGTCGCCCGGCCCCAACCTGCTGCCCGCCGCCCTCATGGGTGCCCTGCTGCTGGTCGCCGCCGACTGGGCCTCCCAGCAGCTCTTCGGCGCCGACCAGCTGCCGGTGGGCGTGCTGACCGGTGTCCTCGGCGGCGGCTATCTGCTCTGGCTGCTGGCCACGGAGCGGAAGGCCGGGCGGGTATGAGGCCCCGGCGAACCGGGCCCGGGCACCGACCGCAGCGCGACCACGTCCTCACCACCACCCCAGGAGCTTCGAAGTGAGCCGTCTCATGGCCGAGAACGTCACCCTCGCCTACGACCAGCGGGCCATCGCCGAGAACCTCTCGGTCGCCATTCCCGACCACTCCTTCACGGTCATCGTCGGCCCGAACGCCTGCGGCAAGTCCACGCTGCTGCGCGCCCTCTCCCGGATGCTTCGGCCGAGCGCCGGCTCGGTGCTGCTGGACGGCGCGGCGATCTCGTCCCTCCCGGCCAAGAAGGTCGCCAGGACACTCGGGCTGCTGCCCCAGTCCTCGATCGCCCCGGACGGCATCACCGTCGCCGACCTCGTGGCGCGCGGCCGCTACCCGCACCAGGGGCTGCTGCGGCAGTGGTCCGGCGAGGACGAGCGGATCGTGACCGAGTCCATGGCGGCCACCGGCGTCGACGGACTCGCCGACCGCTACGTCGACGAACTGTCCGGCGGCCAGCGCCAGCGCGTCTGGATCGCCATGGCGCTCGCCCAGCAGACCCCGCTCTTCCTCCTCGACGAGCCCACCACCTACCTGGACATCCAGCACCAGATCGAGGTGCTGGACCTGTGCGCCGAGCTGCACGAGGAGCAGGGGCGGACGCTGGTCGCCGTGCTGCACGACCTCAACCACGCCGCCCGCTACGCGACCCACCTCATCGCCATGAAGGACGGCGAGATCATCGCCCAGGGCCCGCCCGCCGACATCGTCACCGCCGACCTGGTCACCCGGGTCTTCGGGATCAGCTGCCAGGTCATCGACGACCCGGAGACCGGCACGCCGCTGGTCGTGCCCGCGGCCCGGCAGCCCCGCGGCGGCCGGGCGGCGCGGCTGGCAGCCGGCGGGACGGCCGGCAGGGCCGCTACAGCAGCGTCCTGAGACGCAGCAGATCGCGCAGCCCGGCCTCCAACTTGACCCGGCCGCTGCCCCAGGCCCGGGCGAAGTTCAGCCGGCCGTCCACCAGCGCGACCAGGTCGTCGCCCGTCATGGCCAACCGGATCTCGGCCTTGTCCGGGGGCGGGCCGGGCACGCAGCTCACGTCCTGGATGCTGCCCTGGGCCAGCCGGCCGAGGAACGTCACGTCCAGGTCGGTGATGCGGCAGCTGAGCGAACGGTCCAGCGTGGCGGCGCTGCGGACCTTGCCGTCAGCCGAGGACAGGTTCTGGGCCAGCCGGTCGAGCGCGGCACGGCACTGGTCGAGGGTTGCCATCGCGATCGACGATACGCCAGGTCGCCGGGCGGCCGGTCCGCCCCGGACACCCGCCCGCCGAGGTAGCGTCAAAGGCATGGAACAGTCCACGCCCGGCCCGGAGCCGGAGGCAGCCGGCGGCCCGGAGCAGGCCGGGCCCGCGCGGCCGGCCGGCAGCGCCGAGGAGGCGGCGGCCACCGAGGAGGCCGGACCCCGGCCGCTCGGCGTCCCCGTCACCCCCACCGGACAGCCCGCGGTCGACGCCGGACTGCGGCGTCTCGCCGATGCCGACCACCTGCCGGTGGGCGGACACCTGAAGGTGTACGAGGATGTGCACCGCGGGCTCCGCGACGTACTGGCCGGTCTCGACCAGCACCCCGGGCCGCCCGCACCGTCCTCCACGACGCACGACAACAGGAGCTGAACCACAGGTGGCAGGAGTGGCACGACGCCGACTCGACGCGGAGCTGGTGCGCCGCAAGCTGGCCCGCTCGCGCGAGCACGCCAGCCAGCTGATCGCCGCGGGCCGGGTGACCGTCGGCGGCACCACCGCGAGCAAACCGGCCACCCAGGTGGAGACCAGCGCGGCCGTGGTCGTCCGCGCCGACGACAGCGACCCCGACTACGTCTCGCGCGGCGGCCACAAGCTCGCCGGGGCGTTCGCCGCCTTCGTCCCGCACGGCCTGAAGATCGAGGGGCGCCGGGCGCTGGACGCCGGCGCCTCCACCGGCGGCTTCACCGACGTCCTGCTGCGGGCCGGCGCCGGTCATGTCGTCGCCGTCGACGTCGGATACGGCCAGCTCGCCTGGTCGCTGCAGAGCGACGAGCGGGTCACCGTGAAGGACCGCACCAACGTGCGCGAGTTGACGCTCGACCAGATCGACGGCCGGCCCGTCGACCTCGTCGTGGGCGACCTCTCGTTCATCCCCCTGGGGCTGGTGCTGCCCGCGCTGGTCGGCTGCGCGGCGCCCGACGCCGACCTGGTGCTGATGGTCAAGCCGCAGTTCGAGGTCGGCAAGGAGCGGCTGGGCAGCGGCGGCGTCGTGCGCAGCGCCGCGCTGCGGGCCGAGGCGGTCACGGCCGTCGCGGGCCGGGCGGCGGAACTCGGACTTGGCGTACTTGGAGTAGTTGCGAGCCCGCTGCCTGGACCTTCCGGGAATGTCGAGTACTTTCTGTGGCTGCGCGCCGGGGCGCCTGCACTCGACCCGGCGGATGTCGACCGTGCAGTGGCGGAGGGGCCTCGTTGACCACAACCCAGGCAGTTGAAGGCAGCGCAGCACACGAGAACACCGGAGCCCGGCGGACGGTGTTCCTGCTCGCACACACCGGCCGCCCGGCGGCCGTCCGCAGTGCCGAACTCGTCGTCCAGGGGCTGCTGCGCAGCGGCATCGGGGTGCGGGTACTGGCCGAGGAGGCCGCGGACCTGCCGCTGCCGTCCTCGGTCGAACGCGTCGAGCTGGAGCAGTGCGCGGCCGAGGGCTGCGAACTGCTGGTGGTCCTGGGCGGTGACGGGACCCTGCTGCGCGGCGCGGACTTCGCCCGGACGTCCGGCGTCCCGATGCTCGGCGTCAACCTCGGCCGGGTCGGCTTCCTCGCCGAGGCCGAGCGCGACGACCTCGACAAGGTCGTCGACCGGGTCGTCACCCGCGCCTACGAGGTCGAGGAGCGGATGACCCTCGACGTCCTCGTCCGCAACAACGGCAACGTCGTGCACACCGACTGGGCGCTCAACGAGGCGTCGGTGGAGAAGGCCGCGCGCGAGCGGATGCTGGAGGTCGTGACCGAGGTCGACGGCCGGCCGGTCTCCCGCTTCGGCGGCGACGGCGTGGTCTGCGCGACCCCCACCGGCTCGACCGCCTACGCCTTCTCGGCCGGCGGCCCGGTGGTCTGGCCCGAGGTCGAGGCGCTGCTGATGGTCCCCATCAGCGCCCACGCCCTCTTCGCCAAGCCGCTGGTGACCTCGCCGCACTCGGTCCTGGCCGTCGAGGTCCAGCCCAAGACGCCGCACGGCGTGCTGTGGTGCGACGGCCGCCGCTCCGTCGAACTCCCCGCCGGCGCCCGCGTCGAGGTCCGCCGCGGCGCCGTACCGGTCCGCCTGGCACGGCTGCACCACGCCTCCTTCACCGACCGCCTGGTCGCCAAGTTCGCCCTCCCGGTGGCGGGCTGGCGGGGGGCGCCCCACTAGCGGGCGCTCACGACGACCCCGCGAGGAGTGCCCTGGCGCGGGCCAGGGCCGGGTCCCGGTGGGCGGCGAGGTCCGCGTCGGCGAAGACCGGGACCGGTACGGCCGGGGGGATGCCGGCGCCGTCGAAGGTCCGGCCGCCGGCGGTCAGGAACTCCTCGTTGGGCAGGCCGAAGCGCCAGCCGTTCGGCAGGCCGCGGTCCAGGACGTCGGAGAACACGCCCTGGGTGTGCTCCCCGATCCGGGTGGGCGCGGGGGAGCGGCCCATCAGGGCCTGGGTGAAGGTCTCGCCCGCACTGATGGTGAGACGGCCGGTGAGGAGTGCCACCGGGCCGGTGTAGACCGGCCCGTGGTGCGGCCCGACCCGCACCGGCACGGGCGTGGTGAACCGTGCCGGATCCCGCGGGTCGTTGCGCGCCCGCTTGCGGTAGGCGGAATAGCCGCGGTCGGTCAGCCGGGAGGCGATGCGCAGGCCCAGCGGATCGGCGCCGCCGCCGTTCAGCCGGACGTCGACGATCAGGCCGCGCAGCGCCCCCGGGCCCCGGGTACGGCCCTTCGTGAACACGGCGTCCAGGGCGCGGTCGAGCTCGGCGACGTCCCCCGTGTAGTCGCCCTTCTTCGTGTACCCGGCGAACTGGGTGACGCGGAAGTAGCCGATACGGCCGGGCAGATCGGCATAGGACAGCTTGCCCTGCGCCCACGCGCGCCGGTGGACGCCGGGACCGAGACCGGCCGCCATCGCCGCCTCGACCCGGGCGGTGAAGGCCGGGGTGGGCAGGACCGTACCGGGACGTTTCCCCGCGAACCACCGGTCGGGGCCGGCGACGACCCGGGTGTGCGCATCGTGCAGCGGCTCGATCATCGCGCGCAGCACCGCGAACAGTTCGGCGTCGGTCGTCCGGGCCGTGATCCGGGGGCGGTAGCGGTCGCGGACCGCCGCCCAGTCGACCTTCTTCGCCCGGAAGAACGGGTAGTTCTCGGCATACGTCCGCCAGAACACGTCGAAGACCGCCCGGGGATCGCGCGACGGGCGCCCGGCGCACCGGGCGGGCAGCGCGGCGATCCGGTGCAGGGCCCGCCGCCCCGCGTTGTCCGCACTCGTCAGCCGGGCGCCGCCGGAGCCGTCCGGGGCCACCGTGAGCGGCGCCGAGTCCGGCACCGTGAACCGGCTCCGGCCCCGCGCGTCGGGCCCGCCCGCCCGGGTGCCCGTGACGGCCCCCGGCAGACAGCTGACGGCGGTGGTCTCGTACGTCCGCAGGCTGCGGCCCTTGACAGTGACGAGGGTCCCGTAGCCGTCCATCCGCCAGACGCCCTCCAGGGACGTGCGGGTGGCGGACGGCGGCCGGGAAGCGGTGGCGGCCGGGTCGGGTGCGCAGGCGGTGGTGGCGGTCAGCGCGGTCACGGCCGTCACGGCGGCGAACAGCGCGAGCGTGCCGCGGGGGCGAGGGGAGCGGCCGGGGCCGCAGCGGTCGTTCATCGGATACCTCGTGAGGGTGGTCAGGCCGCGGCCAGGGTGTCCGTGGCGCGGTGGCGCAGGGTCAGATGGACCGGCAGACCGGTCGCGAGCAGGGCGAGCAGCAGGGTGCCGCCGGCGATCGCGGCGGCCGTCGTCCAGGGCACGTACGGCAGCGCGCCACCGAACGTCCGCCGGAGCACCGGGGCGAGCGTGAGAAGCGCGATGGCCGTGCCGAGGACCAGGGCGGTGCCCGCGACGACGGCCGCCTCCCAGGCCGCCATCGCCCGCACCTGGCGGCGGTACGAACCGATCAGCCGCAGCAGCGCCAGCTCGCGGCGGCGCTCGGCGGTGATCACGGCGAGGGTGTTGGCGGCGGCGATGGCGGCGAACCCCGCGTACAGCCCGGTGCCGACGTAGTCCAGCCACACCTGGTCGGGCGGGCCGGCGGAACCGGTCCGGTGCTGCGCGGTGGTGTGCAGCGCGATCTTCGTGGTGCCGAACGCCACCACCAGCACCAGCGGGACCACCGCCGCGGAGAACCGGCGGGACTGCGTCGTCACGTTCCGCATCGCCAGCCCGGCCGCGCCGCCCCGGCCGACCAGCCGGGACAGCAGCCACGCCGCCGGGCCCACCAGCCGCGGCCCCAGCAGCGCCACCCCCGCACAGAACAGCAGCAGCACCAGGAACGCGCCCTGGCCGGCCTTCTCGGCGGGCTGGTCGGCCAGCAGCCGGGAGAGCAGCACCCCGCCCGCCGTCGCCAGGAGCCCCAGCGGCAGCCGCAGCGGCCCCAGCCCCCGGCGCCCGGCCGCCGCCTCCGCGAGCGCCCGCGCGGGCCGCAGTCCCGCGAACCGGGCGGCCGCGAGCAGCCCGGCCACCGCCGACGTCACCACCGCGACCGCCAGGCACACCGGCAGCGCCACCCAGCTGAACCGGAAGGCCACCGTGCCGGGGATCAGGCCGCGGGCGACCATGCCGTCGAACCACCAGCGCGCCAGCACCACGCCCAGCCCGCACCCCGCGAGCGCCGCCGGCACGGCCGCCATCACCGCCTGCGCGGCCACCGCCCGCCGGATCTGCCACGGACGCGCACCGACCGCGCGCAGCATCGCGAACTCGCGGTGCTGCTGGGCGACGGCCGTACCCATCGTCGAGGCGACCACGAAGACCGACAGATAGACCGAGCCGAGGAGCAGCACCAGCGCCATGTCCCCGACACCGTGGGCCGCCATCGTCCGCCGCGCGGTGACCGGGACGCCGTCCGCGCCGGTCGCCGCGAGCATCGTCACCGACGCCCCGACGACCGCGGCGGCGAACAGCGCCGCCACCGCCGTCCCCGCGAACGCCGGCCGGTGACCGCGCAACGCCGCGCGCGCCAATCCGCTGGGCATGAACGCACCTTTCGTTTCGCAACCGTGATCAGGGCGGTCGGACCGGAACGTGATCGACGCGGCCGTCCCGGACCTGACCTGCGTGGTCGTCCCGGGAGCCGGCGGGGCGCCCGTCCCGGAACCGTGATCAGGGTCGCGGCCCGGCGGTACCGGGCACCATGCGGAAACCCTCCGTTTTCGGGTGGGGTTTTCCGCAGTACCGGGCGGACGGGAGAGGGGAGGCCGTCGCGGGGCGCCCCCGGGACCTCGTAAGGTCGTATCCGTGTTGGAGGAGATGCGGATCCGGTCCCTGGGCGTCATTGACGACGCCGTAGTCGAGCTGTCCCCGGGCTTCACGGCGGTGACCGGCGAGACGGGCGCCGGCAAGACCATGGTCGTCACCAGCCTCGGCCTGCTGCTCGGCGGGCGCGCCGACCCCGCCCTGGTACGGATCGGCGCCAAGTCGGCCGTCGTCGAGGGCAGGATCAGCGTCGGCCCCGAGACCCCGGCCGCGGTACGTGCCGAGGAGGCCGGCGCCGAGCTCGACGACGGTGCCCTGCTGATCAGCCGCACCCTCTCCGCCGAGGGCCGCTCGCGGGCCCACGTCGGCGGCCGCTCCGTACCCGTCGGCCTGCTGGGCGAGTTGGCCGACGACCTGGTCGCCGTGCACGGCCAGACCGACCAGCAGGGCCTGCTCCGCCCCGCCCGGCAGCGCCAGGCCCTGGACCGCTACGCCGGCGACGCGGTCGACGTCCCGCTCGCCAAGTACACCGCCGCGCACCGCCGGCTGCGCGCCGTCACGACCGAACTGGACGAGCTGACCACCCGGGCCCGGGAACGCGCCCAGGAAGCCGATCTGCTGCGGTTCGGCCTCGACGAGATCGCCGCGGTCGAACCGCAGCCCGGCGAGGACACCGAACTCGCCGCCGAGGCCGAGCGGCTCGGCCACGCCGAGGCACTGGCCTCCGCCGCGACCGCCGCCCACGCCGCACTGGCCGGCAACCCCGAGGACCCCGAAGGCGTCGAGGCCACCACGCTCGTCGCCGGCGCGCACCGCGCCCTCGAAGCAGTACGCGGCCACGACCCGGAGCTCGCCGGCCTCGCCGACCGCCTCGGGGAGATCGGCATCCTGATGGCCGACGTGGCGGGCGAGCTCGCCGGTTACGCCGACAACCTCGACGCCGACCCGCTGCGGCTCGCCGCGGTCGAGGAGCGCCGCGCCGCCCTGAACCACCTGACCCGCAAATACGGCGAGGACATCGCCGCGGTGCTGGCCTGGTCGGAGCGGAGCGCCGCCCGGCTCGCCGAACTGGACGGCGACGACGACCGGATCGGCGAACTCACCGCCGAGCGCGACGCACTCCGGGCCGAACTGGGCGAACTCGCCCAGACGTTGACCGATGCCCGCACCGCGTCCTCGAAGCGCTTCGCGGACGCCGTGACCGCCGAACTCGCCGAGCTGGCCATGCCGCACGCCCGGGTGACCGTCGAGATCCGGCAGACCGAGGTGCCCGAGGACGCCGACGGCATCGTGGTCGGCGGCCGCACCGTCGCCTACGGGCCGGCCGGCGCCGACGAGGTCGAACTCCTCCTGGCCCCGCACCCGGGCGCCCCGCCCCGCCCGATCGCCAAGGGGGCGTCCGGCGGTGAACTCTCCCGGGTGATGCTCGCCGTCGAGGTGGTCTTCGCCGGCTCCGACCCCGTACCGACCTACCTCTTCGACGAGGTCGACGCGGGCGTCGGCGGCAAGGCGGCCGTCGAGGTCGGCCGGCGGCTGGCCCGGCTCGCCAAGTCGGCCCAGGTCGTGGTCGTCACCCACCTCCCGCAGGTCGCCGCCTTCGCCGACCGGCAGCTCCTGGTGGCGAAGACCAACGACGGCTCGGTCACCAGGAGCGGCGTCACGATCCTGGAGGGCGAGGAACGGGTCCGCGAACTCTCCCGCATGCTCGCCGGCCAGGAAGACTCCGAAACGGCCCGCGCCCACGCCGAGGAACTCCTGGAAACGGCCCGCACGGGCCGCTAGGGCCGGTCCGGTGGGTTGTCCGACGGGCCAGGGTCGGAAAAGGCCCTGAACGTGTCGTCCCGCCCGGCGGCGCTCCCTGAGGTGGGCCGGTCCGCCCCCGCGCCCTAGGGTGACGGGAGTTCGAGCCGGCAGGGTGCCGGGCGAGGGGAGTGACATGGTGGCGGTGGCAGGCGGCAAGGCGTTCACACGGATCTCGGCGCTGCTGGCGGCGGCAGGGGCGACCCGGGTCGCCTACGGGGCGCTCAGGAGCCGGCCGCCGGGCGGCGCCGTCCTGTGGGAGCGCAAGAACCACGCCGGCCGCACCGTCCACCTGCACGCCGGGCTCGCCACGGCCGCCGGCACGGCCCTCGCCGCGGCCACCGCCCCGGGACTGCCCGCCCGCACCCGGGCGGCAGCCGCGCTGGCCGTACTGGCGGCCGGGGCCTGCGGGGCGTACGACGACGTCTTCGGCGCCGGTGATCCCCGCCGCGGATTCCGGGCCCACCTCGCGGCGCTGCGGAACCGTGAGGTCACCAGTGGGGCGGTGAAGCTGTTCGGCATCGGCGCCGCCGGTCTCGCGGCGGGCGCCCTGGTGA
Organism: Streptomyces bugieae; assembly: GCF_036352915.1. Taxonomy (NCBI): domain Bacteria; kingdom Bacillati; phylum Actinomycetota; class Actinomycetes; order Kitasatosporales; family Streptomycetaceae; genus Streptomyces; species Streptomyces bugieae. The sequence continues at coordinate 23,337 of NZ_JAZBJP010000052.1, read as the reverse complement.
AGGAACGCCCGGCCGACAAGCTCCTGGCGGGCGTGGTCATCGCGGGCTCGGCGCACGTGGTGAACCTCCTCGACGTCCGCCCCGGCCGCGCGGCCGGCGCCGTACTGGCCCTCGGCGCGCCCGGCCTTCTCCGGCGCGGCCCGGCCGGACCGCTGTCCGCCGCACCCATGGGAGCCGCGGCCGCGGTCGCCCGTGACGACCTGGAGGAACGCACCATGCTCGGCGACGCCGGCGCCCACGCCCTCGGCGCCGCCCTCGGCCTCGCCGTCGCCACCGGCACCACCCGCCCCGCCCTGACGGCCCACGCCGCGGCCCTCGTCGCCGCCACGATCGCGGGGGAGCGCGTCAGCCGGAGCGGCGCGTAGGGGCCGGGCAGCGGAGCGAACGCGTCGTGCGCGCCTCCCGGTGGGGCGGATGGCGCGCTCCGGTGGGCGGCTCACCCGTACGTACCGTCGACCCGCGCGGGCGGATTGTCATCCGTGTGGGTGATCTCAAGGGCGCTGGGGTGAGACTTCCCACCGGAACGGCGGGCGGACGATGCCGAATTGACGCCGCCGGACTGGCATCCTGGGCCCGGTGCGCGGTTCCGGGCGCGCTCGCTGCGTCCTGCCGTCTTCCGGTGGGTCGGCCCGCCCGGTGGCGCGCCGCGCAGCGCCCGCACCCAGCGGACCGACCTCACCGGTACGGCCCGTTCCGCCTCGACCCAGGAGTCCCGCACACGTGAGTACCCCGACCTCGACGCACGGGCTGTCACCGCTGCGCACGGTCCAGGTGCTGGGGTACGGCGGCGCCGGCAGCGCGGCCCATGTCCGCTCGCTGGCCGAGGGACTGGTGGCGCGCGGCGTCCGGGTCACCGTCTGCGCCACCCCGGAATCCGAGGAGGCGTACGACTTCACCGGCGCAGGTGCGCGGTTCGTCGACGTTCCTCCGCGGATGGACCCGGTGAGCGTGGCGACGCTGCGCAGCGCCTGCTGGGACGCCGACCTGGTCCATGCGCACGGCCTGCGGGCGGGGCTGCGCGCCTCGATGGCGCTGCGCGGACTGCGCGGCCCCAGGGGAGGGCGGCGGGTCCCGTTGGTCATCACCTGGCACACGAGTCCGCACACCGAGGGCGCGCGGGCCGGCGTGGTGCACCTGATGGAGCGTCGGGTGGCCCGGGCCGCCGCCGTGGTCCTGGGCGCCTGCTCCGACCTCGTCGACCGGGCCCGCGAGCGGGGTGCGCGCGACGCCCGGCTCGCCCCGGTCGCCATTCCGCGGCCCCGCTCCGGTGGAGCGCCGGCCGAGCCCGAGGAACGCGACCACCTGCGCCACAAGGAGCGGGCCGAACTGGGCGCGACCGGACGCCCGTTGCTGCTCGCGGTCGGCCGCCTCGACCCCGGCCAGGGCCACGACCTGCTGCTGGACGCCGCACACGCCTGGTGTGCGCTCGACCCCCAGCCGCTGGTCGTCATCGCGGGGGAGGGCGCCCAACGGGCCGCGCTGCAACGCCGGATCGACCTGGAGGAGCTGCCCGTCCAGCTGCTCGGCCGCCGCGACGACGTCCCCGAACTCCTCGCCGCCGCCGACCTCGTGGTGCTGCCCAGCAGGTGGGAGGCGCGCTCGCTGATCGCGCAGGAGGCGCTGCGTGCCGGGGTGCCGCTGGTCGCGACCGACACCGGCGGCACCCGCGAACTGGTCGGCCGGGCCGCGGAACTGGTCCCCTACGGAGACGCCGCCGCCCTGGCCCGCAGCGTGCTCGCCCTGCTCGCGGACCCCGACCGCCGGGACGCACTCGCCGAGGCCGGCCGCATCCAGGCGGCCGGCTGGCCGACCGAGAACGACACCATCACCCAAGTACTCAGCGTCTACGACGAGTTGACGCAGCCCTAGTCCTGGTCCTGGCCCCCCTGGCCCTGGCCCCCCTGGCTCTGGCCCTGGACCTGGACCTGGCCTTGGACCGGGCCCGAGTCCTGGCCGTCGCCGCACCGGGCTGCGTGACGGGTACGGCCGCGGCCGTGGGCTACGGCCGGTCGGTGTGGCGCCTGGCGCGCAGGGCCAGGCGCAGGCCCAGCACGGTCTGCGGATCGTCCAGGTCGGTGCCGAGCAGCTGGGCGATGCGGGCCAGCCGGTCGTAGAGGGTCTGCCGGTTGACGTTCAGATCGCGGGCCGTCTCGGCCTTGCGCCCCGCGCTGGCCAGATAGGCCTCCAGCGTCGGCAGCAACGGCTGCCGGGCGCCGCGGTCGTGGGCGAGCAGCGGGCCGATGGCACGGTCCACGAAATCGCTGAGCACACCCTGTTCGCCCTGTTCGCGCATCCGCCACAGCAGCAGCTCGATGTCCAGCCGGCGCGCGTCGTACCAGGGCTGTTCCGAAAGGCCCTGGGCGGCCGCCGCGGCCTCCGCGGCGTGCCGCAGCCCGGGGCCGGCCGCCGCCCAGTCACCCGCGGCGCCGACGACGACCACCGGCCGGTGCGCCGTCGGGCGGTCCAGCCCCGCGCGGACCACCCCGGCGCGCAGTGCCTCGGCGACGCGGTCGGCGAGCTCCTCGCGCTGCTGGCCGGCGCGCAGCGCCACGAGCATCGGCACCCGGCCCTCCACGGGGCGTACGCCGAGGAGCACCGGCGCCCCGAGGGCGGCGAGTTCCTCGCGCAGGGTCTGGGCGAGCAGCGCCCAGCTGTTGGGGGTGGGGAGGCCGGCCGGTAGCCGCATGACCACCGGAAGGACCGGTTCCGGGCCGGGGCGGAAACCGAGCAACCGGGCCTGTGCGGGCGCCTCGGCCGCGGAGATCCGGCCCTCCGCCAGATCGGCGAGGAAGTCGCCGCGGCCGCGGGCGGCCAGCACCTCCTCCTGGCGGGACTGGAGCATCACGACGGCGAGCAGATCGGCGGCACGTTCCGCGGCGATCCGGTGCACCGGCGCCACCGGGGCGTTGACGGGCAGCAGCACCAGGCGGGCGCGGACCGCGTCGGGGCCGTGCCCGCCACCGGGGACGTCGATCCGGACACCGGAATCGCGCAGGCCCTCCCAGGCCAGCAGCGGGTCCGCGTCGGCGGTTCCCTCCTCGTCGCCGCCGTCCGGGCCCGCGGCGTACAGCGGGCTGCCGTCCGGGGCCTCCAGGCAGAGCGGGTTGCCGGTGAACACGGCCAGCAGCCGCAGCACCTCGGGCGCGCCCCCGCCGCGCAGCAGGACGTCGGTACACCGGCGCAGGATCTGGTCGGCGCGGCGCAGCAGCGCGTAGTGGCTGTTGATGATCTCCGTGTGGATGGCCTCGGTGACCGTGACGTACGGGACCTCGCGGTGCAGCTGGATCAGCGGCAGACCACAGTCCCGTGCGGCGTCCACCAGCGCCGGGGGCAGCGATTCGAAACGAGAGCCCAGCTCCACGACGAGAGCAGCGATCTCGCGGTCCGCGAGCTTACGGATGAAGGCCCGCTGCTCGGACGGCCGGGTGCCCAGTCCGAGGCCGGTGGTCAGCAGCAGCTCGCCGCCCTTCAGCAGCGAGGCGATGTGCGGCACCTCGCCCGCGTGCACCCAGCGCACCGCGCGGTCCAGCCGGTCCCCACCGGCCAGCACCTCCGGCAGCCCGCGCCGCAGCGCGGGCAGCTCCAGCGCCCTGCGTACCGTGATCTCGGCTTCGATTTTTGCTTCCGGCCCCATGCCGACGAACGGTACCCGCAGTCCGCTATCCGGAGCCTCTCCGTCCTGGGGGCGGGGACTGGGGGGCGAGGGCGGCGTCCGGGGTCGAGAGCGCTGCTCTCGTCCGAGAGCGACGGTCGGGTCGGGAAGCGGTGGTCGGGTCGGGGAGCGGTGGCCGGGTCGGGGAGCGGTGATCGGGGGCGAGAGAAGCGGCCGGGTCCGAGAGCGGTGCTCCGGGTCGAGAGCGGTGGCAGGGCCTGAGGGCGACGGTCGGGTCCGAGCGCGGTGGTCTTGTCCCGACAGCGGCACTCTTGTGGTCAAGAGCCCCGGCTGTCCGAGAGCAGCCGCCAGGTTCGAGAGCGGCGGCCCCGCCCGAGTGCACCGGCCGTTTCCGAGAGCGGTGCTCCGGGCGGAGAGCAGCATCCCCGTCCGAGAGCGGGGGTGCCGCCGCACCGGGAAGCCGGGCTCCGGCTGTACGGCGGCCCGCCCCCCGTCGCGTCATGCCCCCGTCGCGTCACGCCCCCGTCGCTTCACGCCAGGGCCGCGTCCGAGCCGAGCTGGTCCGAGCCACGCTTGTCCGAGCCCACGCCCATCCGGGCCCACGTTCGTCCGGGCCCGCGCCTCGTACCGGGACGGCCCCTCACGTCGACTCCCGTACCACCAACCGTGCCTCCGTGATCACCGGTGCCAGCTCCGGCGCAGCCGCCGCGCCACTCGCCGCCGTCCCGCGATCCGCCGCGCTCCCACGACCCTTTCCGCTGCTGAGACCCGCGCGAGCACCGCTCCCACGGTCCGCACCGCTCCCACGGTCCGCACCGCTCCCACGGTCCGCACCGCTCCCACGGTCCGCACCGCTCCCACGGTCAGCTCCGTCATCGACACCACTCCCACGATCCGCACCACTCCCAGGATCCGCACCGCTCCCACGACCCGCACCATCCGCAAGCTCCGCACCGTCGTCGTCCCCGGCCCCCGAACCCCGCGCACCCCCCGCCCGCCGCGTATCCAGCAGCCGCAGCAGCAGCCGGGCCATCAGTCGGCCCATCTCCTCCACGTCCTGCCGCACCGTGGTCAGCGGCGGGTCCGCCCAGGCCGCCGGTTCCAGGTCGTCGTAGCCGACCACCGCCACGTCGTCCGGGACCCGCCGCCCCCGCGCCCGCAGGGTCCGCAGGGCGCCGTTCGCCATCAGGTCGGAGCACACGAAGACGGCGTCCAGGTCCGGCGCGGTGTCCAGCAGCGTGGCCATGGCGCGCTCGCCGCCCTCCGCCGTGAAGCCGCCGTCCGCGACCAGCCGTGGATCGGGCTCGCTCGTGCCCAGCGCCTCCAGATAGCCGTCGAGCCGGTCCACCGCCGACGTCTGGTCGAGCGGGCCGGTGATCACCGCGATCCGCCGACGGCCGCGGTCGAGGAGATGGCGTACGGCCTGCCGGGCGCCGTCGCGGTTGTCCGTGTCGACGTACAGCGGCCGCGGCGCGCGGTCGGCGCCCGCCCAGCCGGGCCGGCCGCCGTACACCGTGGGCAGCCCGGCGCGCTCGGCCATGGCGGGCAGCGGGTCGTCGCGGTGCAGCGAGAACATCAGCGCGCCGTCGACATGGCCCCCCGCCAGATAGCGGCCGATGCGGTCGTAGTCGGCGCGGTGCTCGACGAACATCAGCAGGAGCTGGGTGTCGGCGGCGGCCAGTTCCCGGCTGATGCCCCGTAGTTGACGGCCGAAGAAGGGGTCGGTGAAGACCCGGGCCTCCGGTTCCGCGATGACCACGGCGACCGCTCCGGTGCGGCGGGTGACCAGGGTGCGGGCCGCGCTGTTCGGTACGTAACCCAGCTCGTGCACCGCCTGGCGGACCCGTTCCTGGACCGCCTCCCGTACGCCCGTACCGCCGTTGACCACGCGGGACACCGTGGCGCGGGAGACGCCGGCGCGCGCCGCGACCGCCTCCAGCGTGGGCCGCCCACCGTTCGGTTCAGGCACGTTCCAACTCCTTTTTCGACTCGGTGACTTGACGGTGTGCCGTCGAGTCGGCAGGGTGCACGGAGGACGTCATGAGAGCGCTCTCAAGCGCGGTGTCCCCACGGATACCCCCCGGAACTCCTCACTACCCCCCACTGTTTCCGAGGAGAGAATGTCATGAGCATGAGGAAAAGAGCGGTGCTCTTCGCCATGAGCGCCGCACTCGTCAGCACCTGCTCCCTCGCCCTCGCCCTCCCCACCGCCTCCGCGGGGGAAGCGGCTCCGGCGACCGGCACCGCACACCCACCGAGCACGGACCGCACGGCGAGCACCGCCCGCACGACGAGCACCGCCCGCACGGCGAACAGCGCCCGCACCGCGAACGCCGCGAACGCCGCGACCGCCTTCCAGGAAGTGTGGCGTACGGACTTCAACGGCGCTGCCGGATCACGCCCCTCCAGCGACGACTGGATCACCGACACCGGTACCGGCTACCCCGGCGGCCCCGCCAACTGGGGCACCGGCGAACGCGAGACGTACACCGACCGCCCCGAGAACCTCCAGCTCGACGGCGCCGGCCACCTCAAGATCACCGCACTGAAGGACGGCGCCACCTGGACCTCGGCCCGCATCGAGAGCCGGCGCACCGACTTCGCCGCCCCGGCCGGCGGCAAGCTCCGCATCGAGGCGAGCATCCGGATGCCCGACGTCACCGGTGACACCGCGCTCGGCTACTGGCCCGCCTTCTGGACGCTGGGCGCCGACTACCGCGGCAACTACCGGAACTGGCCGGGCATCGGCGAGTTCGACGTCATGGAGAACGTCAACGGCATCAACAAGGTCTGGGGCACGCTGCACTGCGGCGTCAACCCCGGTGGGCCGTGCAACGAGACCCAGGGCAAGGGCAGCTCCCGCGAGTGCCCCGGCACCGCCTGCCAGGCCGGCTTCCACACGTACGCGCTGGAGCTGGACCGCACCAACGGCGCCGCGGAGTCGCTGAACTGGTATGTCGACGGGCAGAAGTTCCACACCGTGACGTCGGCCGAGATGGACGCCGACACCTGGGCGAAGGCCACCCATCACGGCCACTTCCTGCTGCTCAACCTCGCGATGGGCGGGGCGTTCCCGGACGGCGTCGCGGGCAGGGCGACACCCACCGACACCACCCGCCCCGGCGGCTCGCTCCTCGTCGACCACGTCGCGGTCTCCGTCCAGCAGCCCGCAACAGCGGCCGCCCGTACGGACCGCGAGCCCGCCCCCGCCGCTGCCACCGACCGGCACCCCGCCGCCCCGCAAGGAGCCACCCCGTGATCACTCGACGTACCCTGCTCGGCGGACTCGCCGCCGGCGCCGCCACCGCCTCCGGCATCACCCTGGCCGGCCGCGCCCTCGGGTCCCCTCTGGAGGCACGTACGACCTCGGGGCACAAACGGTCGGCGGGGGCGGTCCCCCTGCGCATCCTCAACAACTCGGGGGCGTACGGGAATTCCTCGGTGTGGGTGTACATCGTGGGGAATGACGGGGCGCAGCAGGTGTGGGTCGGGCCGGACGGGGGACTCAAGCCCGTGGCGCTCGGCGACAACGGGCCGGACGGGTACACCGATTACGCCATCCCGCTCGCCGCGAGCGGGGCCACGACCGTCCCCCTGCCGCAGATGTCCGGCCGGATCTACGTCGCGCTGGGCAGCAAGCTCAAGTTCAAGGCCGTCAAGGACGGCAACGGCAAGCCCGCGCTCGCCTACCCGGCGGGCTGGGTCTCCGGTGACCCCAACTACGACGTCCTCCACGACTGCGCCGAGTTCACCCACAACTCCGGCGGCCTGTACTGCAACACCACCATGGTCGACATGTTCAGCGTGCCGCTCGCCATCGAGCTCTCCGGCGCCAAGGAGCAGACCACCGGAACCCTCAAGGACGGCGCCCGCGCCCGCGTCTTCGCGGACGTCAAGGCCGCCGAGGGCTTCGACCGGCTGGTCATCGGCGACAAGCGGGTGATCGCCCCCGGTCACGGCCTCGACAGCGGACTGTTCGGCAAGGACTACCTCGCCCCCGCCATCGACGAGGCCTGGTCCGCCTACGCGAGCAAGGACCTGACCGTCACCACCAACGCCGGAACCTTCACCGGCCGGGTCAGCGGCGGCAAACTCACCTTCCGTGGGCCGGGCACGGTCTCCTTCGACAAGCCGTCCACCCGCGACGTCCTCTTCTGCGACGGCACCCTGGCCGCCCCCAACGACGGCACCCTCGGCCCGGTGGCCGCCGTCCTGGGCGCGGCCCTCAACCGCTCCACCCTGGTCTCCCAGGCGCACCAGCCCACCACCGACCCCGCCGCCTTCTACCGGCAGCGGCTGACCAACCACTACGCCAAGGCCATGCACGCCGCCACCCAGGACGGCCGGGCCTACGGCTTCGCCTTCGACGACGTCGCCGGCTTCGCCTCGTACATCGAGGACGGCGCCCCGAAGGAGATCACGCTCACCCTGACCCCCTTCTGACGCACCCGGCCGTCCCGATCTCCCGGCCCACACGCCGCGGCCGCCCCCGGAACACTCCCGGGGGCGGCCGCGGCGTACACCACCGGCGGGCTCAGCCGCCGTACGCCCCGCTCGCGGTCAGCCGCAGCGCGGTGTCGATCAGCGGAACGTGGCTGAACGCCTGCGGGAAGTTGCCCACCTGGCGCTTGGCCTTGGGGTCCCACTCCTCCGCGAGCAGCCCGAGGTCGTTGCGGAGCGAGAGCAGCTTCTCGAAGAGCTTGCGGGCCTCGTCGACCCGCCCGATCATCGCCAGGTCGTCCGCGAGCCAGAACGAGCAGGCCAGGAAGGCACCCTCCTCGCCCTCCAGGCCGTCCACGCCGAGTTCGCCCTGGCCGGCCGTCGGGTAGCGCAGCACGAAGCCGTCCTCGGTGGTCAGCTCCCGCTGGATCGCCTCGATCGTGCCGATGACGCGCTTGTCGTCCGGCGGCAGGAACCCGACCTGCGGGATCAGCAGCAGCGAGGCGTCCAGCTCCTGCGAGCCGTAGGACTGGGTGAAGGTGTTGCGCTCCTTGTCGTAACCCTTCTCGCAGACGTCCCGGTGGATCGTCTCGCGCAGGTCCTTCCAGCGCTCCAACGGGCCGTCGACGTCCCCGGACTCGATCAGCTTGACGGTGCGGTCCACCGCGACCCAGGTCATCACCTTGGAGTGGACGAAGTGCCGGCGCGGGCCGCGGACCTCCCAGATGCCCTCGTCCGGCTCGTCCCAGTGCTTCTCCACCCACTGGATCAGCTTGAGCTGGAGCAGCGAGGCGTAGTCGTTGCGGGCCAGGCCGGTCATGTGCGCCAGGTGCAGCGCCTCGGTGACCTCGCCGTAGACGTCGAGCTGGAGCTGGCCCGCGGCGCCGTTGCCGACCCGCACCGGACGGGAATTCTCGTACCCGGGAAGCCAGTTGAGCTCGTTCTCGCCGAGCTCGCGCTCACCGGCGATGCCGTACATGATCTGCAGGTTGTCCGGGTCACCGGCCACCGCCCTCAGCAGCCACTCCCGCCAGGCCCGGGCCTCTTCGCGGTAGCCGGTGCGCAGCAGCGAGGAGAGGGTGATCGCGGCGTCCCTCAGCCAGGTGAAGCGGTAGTCCCAGTTGCGGACGCCGCCGATGCACTCGGGCAGCGAGGTGGTCGGCGCGGCGACGATCCCGCCGGTCGGCGCGTACGTCAGCGCCTTCAGCGTGATCAGCGAGCGGACCACGGCGTCGCGGTAGGGACCGTGGTACGTGCAGTGCTCGACCCACTCGCGCCAGAACTCCTCGGTGGCCTCCAGCGACCCCTCCGGGTCCGCCACGGCCGGCGGCTGGTGGTGCGAGGGCTGCCAGCTGATCGTGAACGCGATCCGCTCGCCCGGCGAGACGGTGAAGTCGGAGAAGGTCGTCAGGTCCTTCCCGTACGTCTCGACCTCGGTGTCCAGCCATACGGAGTCCGGGCCGGCGACCGCGACGGTCCGCTCGTCGATCTTGTGCACCCAGGGCACCACCCAGCCGTACGCGAACCGCATCCGCAGCTCCGAACGCATCGGGACGCGGCCGCTGACGCCCTCCACGATGCGGATCACCTGCGGTGCGCCGTCACGGGGCGGCATGAAGTCGATCACCCGGACGGTACCGCGCGGGGTGTCCCACTCGGATTCCAGCACGAGTGAATCGCCCCGGTAGCGGCGGCGGTCGGCGGGCTGCGGCCCGTCCTCGGAACCGGTCACCGGTCCCATCCGCCAGTAGCCGTTCTCCTCTGTGCCCAGCAGCCCTGCGAAGACCGCCGGCGAGTCGAAGCGGGGCAGGCACAGCCAGTCGACCGTCCCGTCCCTGCACACTAGAGCGGCGGTCTGCATATCGCCGATAAGTGCGTAGTCCTCGATGCGCCCGGCCACGTGCATCTCCCGTCGAACTGGAGTCACGCCCCCCATGGGACGTTGTGATCTGTCCGTCCTGCCCATGAAACGTCGCCGAGCAGCGGGACCGGAAATCGGGCGGGGGTGGTGCCTTCCCGGACGGCTCGTTGCGAGTGTCCGAGCAGGATACGACGCAGGCGGGTGATCCGCGCGACGCTCGCGACGAGTGAAGTGCTCCGAACGGGTGGCCTCCGTCACGTGACAGCGTCACCCCCTGCTCGTCACACACCGTGACGGGGAGGGGTCGCACGAGGTTCCGGTGCGTGGCCGGGCGCGACCATGCCCGGGCGCTGATAGCCTGGTACCCCGTGGACCGGTGGGCCCCGGCAACATGTCACGGCACCCCGACCGCAGCGACGGCACCCCTCACAGACGCGGGACGGCGCCGCTTCGCACCTCTCCACCTCGCGACCACGGGAGCTCCCTCTTGGCCATGCCAGCCAAATCCACGACGACCAAGCACCTCTTCGTCACCGGGGGCGTCGCCTCCTCGCTCGGCAAGGGGCTCACGGCCTCCAGCCTGGGTGCTCTCCTGAAGGCGCGGGGCCTGCGGGTCACGATGCAGAAGCTCGACCCGTACCTCAACGTCGACCCCGGAACGATGAACCCGTTCCAGCACGGTGAGGTCTTCGTCACCAACGACGGCGCCGAGACCGACCTGGACATCGGCCACTACGAGCGGTTCCTCGACGTCGACCTCGACGGCTCGGCGAACGTGACCACCGGCCAGGTCTACAACACCGTGATCGCCAAGGAGCGCCGCGGCGAGTACCTCGGCGACACCGTGCAGGTCATCCCGCACATCACCAACGAGATCAAGCACCGCATCCGGCGGATGGCGACCGAGGACGTCGACGTCGTGATCACCGAGGTCGGCGGCACCGTCGGCGACATCGAGTCGCTGCCGTTCCTGGAGACGGTCCGCCAGGTCCGCCACGAGGTCGGCCGGGACAACGTCTTCGTCGTGCACATCTCGCTGCTGCCGTACATCGGTCCGTCCGGCGAGCTCAAGACCAAGCCGACCCAGCACTCGGTCGCGGCGCTGCGCAACATCGGTATCCAGCCCGACGCGATCGTGCTGCGCGCCGACCGCGAGGTGCCCACCGCCATCAAGCGGAAGATCTCGCTGATGTGCGACGTCGACGAGGCCGCGGTGGTCGCCGCGATCGACGCCCCGTCGATCTACGACATCCCCAAGGTCCTGCACGCCGAGGGCCTGGACGCCTACGTCGTGCGCAAGCTCGACCTGCCGTTCCGCGACGTGGACTGGACCCAGTGGGCCGACCTGCTGGAGCGCGTCCACAACCCCGACCACGAGGTCAAGGTCGCGCTGGTCGGCAAGTACATCGACCTGCCGGACGCCTACCTCTCGGTCACCGAGGCGCTGCGGGCCGGCGGCTTCGCCAACAAGGCCCGGGTCAAGATCAAGTGGGTCACCTCGGACGACTGCAGGACGCCCGCGGGCGCCGCCGAGCAGCTCTCCGACTGCGACGCGATCTGCATCCCCGGCGGCTTCGGCGACCGCGGCGTGGACGGCAAGGTCGGCGCGATCACCTACGCCCGCGAGAACAAGGTGCCGCTGCTCGGCCTGTGCCTGGGCCTGCAGTGCGTGGTCATCGAGGCGGCCCGCAACCTGGCCGGCATCGAGGGCGCCAACTCCACCGAGTTCGACCCGGCGACCGCTCACCCGGTCATCTCCACGATGGCCGAGCAGCTGGACATCGTCGCAGGTGAGGGCGACATGGGCGGCACGATGCGGCTGGGCATGTACCCCGCCAAGCTCGCCGAGGGCTCCATCGTCCGCGAGGTCTACGGCGACCAGGGGTACGTCGAGGAGCGCCACCGCCACCGCTACGAGGTCAACAACGCCTACCGCGGTGAGCTGGAGAAGAAGGCCGGGCTGCAGTTCTCCGGGACCTCCCCGGACAACAAGCTCGTCGAGTACGTCGAGTACCCGCGCGAGACCCACCCCTACCTCGTCGCCACCCAGGCGCACCCGGAGCTCCGCTCCCGCCCGACCCGCCCGCACCCGCTCTTCGCCGGGCTGGTGAAGGCCGCGGTCGCGCGCAAGACGGGCGCCGCGAAGTAGCACCCAGCGTGCCGGTTACGGTTGCCGGGGTACGGCCTCTTTTCGAGGTCGTGCCCCGGTTTCCGCGTTGGTAGAGGCTCACACAGGAGGACGCGCCATGGCGATCAAGGACACCCCGGAGGAGTGGACGGTCACCGCCTCCACCACGCCGTTCACCGGGAACAAGACCAGCGTTCGCACCGACGAGGTCGTGATGCCGGACGGCGCCACGGTCACCCGCGACTACCAGGTCCACCCCGGCTCGGTGGCCGTCCTCGCCCTCGACGACGAGGGCCGGGTGCTGGTGCTGAAGCAGTACCGCCACCCCGTGCGCATGAAGCTGTGGGAGATCCCCGCCGGGCTGCTCGACGTCCCCGGGGAGAACCCGCTGCACGCCGCCCAGCGCGAGCTGTACGAGGAGGCGCACGTCAAGGCCGAGGACTGGCGGGTGCTGACCGACGTCTACACCACCCCCGGCGGCTGCGACGAGGCCGTGCGGATCTTCCTCGCCCGGAACCTGTCCGAGGCCGAGGGGGAGCGCTTCGAGGTCGCCGAGGAGGAGGCCGACATGGAGCTGGCGCGGGTACCGCAGGACGAGCTGGTGCGCGGGGTGCTCGCCGGTGAGCTGCACAACAACTGCCTGGTCGTGGGCGTGCTGGCGCTCACCGCCGCGCAGCGCGGCGCGGGCCTGGACGCGCTGCGGCCGGCCGACGCGCCCTGGCCGGCCCGCCCGTTCGAGGCCTGACCGCACCCCTGCCGTGGTCCCCGGCCGGCCGGCCCCCGATCCGGTCGGGTGACCCAACCGCCCTGCTCCGCACGGGACGTGACGCCCCGTGAACTACGCTCGTAAGGGTTCCCGTCCGCGCCTGCGGCGGGTGCGTACGCGCAGGTGGACGGGAGCGTGACCGGTGACGGACCAGGCGGTGGGCGCAGGGCGGCTCGCGCCGGAGACGGCGACGGCCCCGGCCGCCGCGGGCCGCACCCCGCCGGCCGGCTTCACCGGCCGCCGCCGCGAGCTCAAGGCACTGCACGCCGACATCGCCCGGGCCGGCCTGGACACCCTCTCCGGCCGCAAGGGCGCCCGCAGCCGGGTGCTGCTGATCGCCGGCCGCCCCGGCTCGGGACGTACCGCACTCGCCGAGCAGCTGCTCACCGAGCTGGCCGACGGCCACCCCGACGGGGTGCTGCGCGCCGCGCTGACCGGACCGGGCGGGGAGCTCGCCGACACCGGCCGCACCGCGCGTGAGCTGCTGACCGCCCTCGGTGCGGACGCCCCGCCGGGCGCCGACGCGGACGAGCTGACCGAGCGGCTGCGCGGGGCGCTCGCCGACCGCCGCGCGCTGCTCTTCCTCGACGACGCGCCGGGCGCCGACGCCGTCGAACCGCTGCTCCCGGACGCGCCGGACTGCCTGGTCGTGGTCGTCTCCCAGGGGCCGCTGACCGGCATCCCGGACGTCCGCCCGTGCACCCTGGGCGGGCTGGACGGCGCGGCCTGCGTGGACGTCCTGGAGCGGTACGCCGGGCCGACCCGGATCACCGTCGACCCGCGGACCGCCGACAGCGTCGCCGAGGAGTGCGGCGGCCAGCCCGCCGCGCTGATCCTGGCCGGCGCCTGGCTCGCCGCCCGCCCCAAGTCGTCGGTGGCCGATCTGTACCAGGCGCTGCGGGCGGTCCCGGTGCCGCCGGACCTGCCCAGCGGCGCCCGCCCCCTCTTCCGGGCCTTCCGGCTCTCCTACGAGGCGCTCCCGGCGACCGCCGCCCGGATACTGCGGCTGCTCACCCTCGCCCCGGCCGGCCTCGTGGACGCGCACACCGCCTCCGCGCTGGCCGGCTGCTCGATGCCGACGGCCGCCGCCGCACTCACGGACTTCGCCGCGCTCGGCCTGCTGCGGCCGGTCGCGGCGGACCCCGGCACCCCGCCCGCCGGCCCCGGGACCGCGGACGCCGCGCTGCACCCGCAGTACCGCGTCCCCGGTTGCCTCGATGCGCTGCTGCGCGAGCTGCTCGGGGAGCACGAGCGGCCGGCCGAGCTCCAGCTGGCCCGCGCCCGCGTATTGGAGCGGACCGTACGGCTGCTGCAGTCGTGCCGGGCGATGACCGAGCCGGCCGGATCCACCGCCCGGCAGAAGGCCGCCGGGCTGCCCCGGTCGCTGCGCTTCAGCTCCCGGGGCACCGCGGCGCACTGGCTGCACAGCCGCCGCCCGGCGCTGCTCGCCGCCGCCGGGGCGGCCGCCGCGGACGGCCAACTCGACACCCTGGACCGGCGGTTGATGGCCGCGCTGACCCGCACCCTGCTCGCGCACCAGGGCCCCGAGGCGGCCGCGCCGGACCTCTATACGGTGCACGGGCTCGTGCTGCAGGCCGCCGAGCGGCGCGGGCTGGCGCGCGAGCGGGCCGCCGCGCTGCTGAACCTCGCGGACCTGGACAGCGGTGCGGGACGGACGGCCCAGGCGCTCGGCCGGTACCGGGGTGCGCTGGAGGCCGCCCGGTCGGCGGCGGACCCGGTGGCCACCGTCCGGGCGATGGAGTCGCTGGGCGGTACGTACGCCGAGCTGGGCGACGGGGTGCGGGCCGCCGACTGGTACGGGCGGGCGCTGGAGCTGCGGCTGGCACGCGGTGAGGCGGCGGACGCGGCGCGGGTGCACGGGCGGATCGGCGGGGCCCTGATGGCGGTCGGCCGGTGGGGCGAGGCGCTCAAGCAGTGGCGGGCGGCCGCCCGGACGTACCGCAGGCTGGGTGACCTGGCCGGCCAGGCCCGGGCGACCGGGGAGGCGGCGCGGGTCCAGGAGTACGCCGGACGCCCCGAGGAGGCGCTGCGGACCTGTCTGGAGGCCCTGGAACTGGTCCGGAAAACGGACGACGGACGGCTCCAGGCGGCCCTCCAGCTGCGGATCGCGGACACCCTCGAACGGCTCGGGGACCCAAGCGCGGCAGGGCTCCACCGCGCCGCGGGAGAGCGACTCCTGGAAGATCACCCGGAGTGACCTACGAAATCGGTAGTGCCTCTCCCAAGATTTAATGCTTTGCAAGGCTAGACAAGAAGAGCTCCTTCAATAGACTGGCTGGGCCGCGTACGGCGCGGTCAGTTCCGTCATGCATCGCATGAGGGGATAATTCCTCCTGCACCCTCTCTTTCAAGGACCGTGATCGACGTGAAGGTCGGCATCCCCCGCGAGGTCAAGAACAACGAGTTCCGCGTGGCCATCACGCCCGCCGGAGTCAACGAACTCGTCCGCCACGGCCACCAGGTCTTCATCGAGAAGGACGCCGGTCTCGGCTCGTCCATCACCAATGAGGAGTACGTCTCCGCCGGCGCCACCATCCTGGGTACCGCCGACGAGGTCTGGGGCACCGCTGACCTGCTGCTGAAGGTCAAGGAGCCCATCGCGGAGGAGTACCACCGCCTCCGCAAGGACCAGACCCTCTTCACCTACCTGCACCTGGCCGCTTCCCGTGAGTGCACGGACGCCCTCCTGGAGTCCGGCACCACCGCCATCGCCTACGAGACCGTCGAGACGGCCGGCCGCCAGCTGCCGCTGCTCGCCCCGATGTCCGAGGTCGCGGGCCGGATCGCCCCGCAGGTCGGCGCCTACCACCTGATGCGCCAGGCCGGCGGCCGCGGTGTGCTGCCCGGCGGTGTCCCCGGTGTCCACGCGGGCAAGGCCGTCGTCATCGGCGGTGGCGTCTCCGGCTGGAACGCGGTGCAGATCGCCGTGGGCCTCGGCTTCCACGTCACCCTGCTCGACAAGGACATCAACAAGCTCCGCGAGGCCGACAAGATCTTCGGCACCAAGGTGCAGACGATCGTCTCCAACGCCTACGAGCTGGAGAAGGCCGTCATCGAGGCCGACCTCGTCATCGGTGCCGTCCTGATCCCGGGCGCCAAGGCCCCCAAGCTCGTCACCAACGAGCTGGTCGCCAAGATGAAGCCGGGCAGTGTCCTTGTCGACATCGCGATCGACCAGGGCGGCTGCTTCGAGGACTCCCGTCCCACCACGCACGCCGAGCCGACCTTCGAGGTGCACAACTCGGTCTTCTACTGCGTCGCCAACATGCCCGGCGCGGTGCCGAACACCTCCACCCACGCGCTCACCAACGCCACGCTGCCCTACATCGTGGAGCTGGCGAACCGCGGCTGGGTCGAGGCGCTGCGCCGTGACCCGGCGCTGGCCAAGGGCCTGAACACCCACGACGGCAAGGTCGTTTACGGCCCGGTCGCCGAGGCCCACGGTCTCGAGTGCACCGAACTGCGCACCCTCCTCGGCTGAGACGTCAACGAAGCGCGTCAACGCTGAGCATCCGGCCGGGCCTTGTCGACAGGGCCCGGCCGGTGGCGTGTGTGACGCACGGTGCGCGCCGTTCCGGAACGTCGTCTCTCAACTCGCCGTGAACGTAACCCTTTAACCGATTCGCGCACCCCCGAAACATCGGTCCGATCCCGCTTGCGCCCTTGACATCGAGGGGTCCGGTTACCGACACATCGTGCCGGGTCCGGTGGATTGTGTTGCTGCGGACGCCCGACACGCCATAGAGTCGCCAACCGTCGGCATGGTGCCACGCTGACCTATCGATAAAGTTTCCTGGTCACGTCCAAGGAGGTAAGACGACTTGTGAATGAGTCGACATTTACTCCCGGGGGTGGTCAACCAGGAGCGGTTGCACGGGGCCAGGGTCCCTCGGGGTTCGAGGCTGTCGGCTCCGTTGCGGTCCACACCTTCGCAGCCCATCAGAGCATTTCCACGACAGCCCACCAGAGCATGGACGGCCATCACGTGAACGCCATGGCCGGCGACCGGGGCAGTGGAGAACCCGCCCGTTTCGCCGACTACGACGACCTGCCCGAGGGGCACTTCTACGATCCGGACGCGGAGTACGAGCCGGACCCCGAATACGCCGCGACGCTCGCGCCGGACGCCGCGCGCCAGCGCCGCGAACGCGTCGGCCCGACCGGACGCCCGCTCCCTTACTTCCCCATCCCGGGACCGCTGTCGGACCACGGCCCGGCCAAGATCATCGCGATGTGCAACCAGAAGGGCGGGGTCGGCAAGACCACCTCGACCATCAACCTGGGCGCCGCACTCGCCGAATACGGACGACGGGTGCTGCTCGTCGACTTCGACCCGCAGGGCGCCCTGTCGGTCGGCCTCGGCGTCAACCCGATGGAACTCGACCTGACGGTCTACAACCTGCTCATGGAGCGGGGCATGTCGGCCGACGAGGTGCTGCTGAAGACCGCGGTCCCCAACATGGACCTGCTGCCCAGCAATATCGATTTGTCAGCGGCAGAAGTGCAGTTGGTCAGCGAGGTCGCCCGCGAGTCGACCCTGCAGCGCGCCCTGAAGCCGCTGCTGGCCGACTACGACTACATCGTCATCGACTGCCAGCCCTCGCTCGGCCTGCTCACCGTCAACGCCCTGACGGCGGCTCACAAGGTCATCGTGCCGCTGGAGTGCGAGTTCTTCGCGCTGCGCGGTGTCGCGCTGCTCACCGAGACCATCGAGAAGGTCCAGGAGCGGCTCAACCCGGAGCTGGAGCTCGACGGCATCCTGGCGACGATGTACGACTCCCGTACCGTGCACAGCCGCGAGGTCCTCGCGCGCGTCGTCGAGGCCTTCGACGACCACGTCTACCACACCGTCATCGGCCGTACGGTCCGCTTCCCCGAGACCACCGTCGCGGGCGAGCCCATCACCACGTACGCCTCCAACTCCGTCGGTGCCGCCGCCTATCGCCAGCTCGCCAGGGAGGTGCTCGCCCGGTGTCACGCCGAGTGAGTCTGCCGGGAGCCGACGAACTGTTCCGCACCACCGGGGGAGTGGCGCTCCAGCCCTCCACCCCCCGCCGCACGCCGGGCGGTTCGGCGGCCGCGGCCAACGGCGAGGCACCTCGGGTGCCCGCGCCGGCCGGCGAGCCCGACCCGGCCGCGGAGGGCCCGGAGGCGGCCCCCGCACGCCGGCGGCGCACGGAGAACGACGGTACCGACGCACCGGCCACGGCCGGTGACGGCGGGCCGGCCACCCCGCCCCCGGTGCCCCCGGTCGCCCCCGCGGCCGAGCACAGCGGGCGCGAGGCGGACGGCGCCGCGTCCCACCGCACCCGCGCCTCCCGGCAGGGCGCTCCCGAGGCCGGCGCGGCCGCCCCCGCACCGGCCACCGGCCGGCGCCGGGGCACACGGGGCGCCAACCGCCGCCCCAGCGGCCGGGAACGGCACGACGAGAAGATCACGGTCTATGTCTCCGCCGAGGAGCTCATGGACCTCGAACACGCGCGGCTGGTGCTGCGCGGCGAGCACGGCCTCGCCGTGGACCGCGGCCGGATCGTCCGCGAGGCGGTCGCCGTGGTCCTCGCCGACCTGGAGTCGCGCGGCGACGCCAGCATCCTGGTGCGGCGGCTGCGCGGCCGCTGAGCAACACCGGCTCCGCCGCGCGGCGCGTCCGCCGCGGTGCCGAAACGTCACAGCGCGCGACGCGGGATAGCCTGCCACCGCGATGCCGAACCATGACGAAACCCCCGCGCCCCGCGCCCGCCGACGACTCGGGCGCGGGCCGGGCGCGGAGCCGGCGCCCGCGGTGCCGGTGGAGTCCCCTGCCGGCGGGACTCCCGTGGAGGCGGCCGAGAAAACCGCAGCGGCGCCCGAGGAGGCGCCGGAGGAGACCCCCGGCCCGACCTCCGCGGATGCCGAGGTCGAGGTCGGGGTCGAGCCCGGGGCGGGGGCCCAGGCCGATCACGAGGCCGGTGGCGGGTCCGGCGGCGAGACCGGCGGTGACGGGAAGTTCACGCTCCGGCTCGACAACTTCGAGGGGCCCTTCGACCTCCTGCTCCAGCTGATCTCCAAGCACAAGCTGGACGTCACCGAGGTCGCGCTGTCCAAGGTGACCGATGAATTCATGGCGCACATCCGGGCCATGGGGCCGGACTGGGACCTCGACCAGACCACCGAGTTCCTGGTCGTCGCGGCCACCCTGCTCGACCTGAAGGCGGCCCGGCTGCTGCCCGCCGCCGAGGTGGAGGACGAGGCGGACCTCGCGCTCCTGGAGGCCCGCGATCTGCTCTTCGCCCGGCTGCTGCAGTACCGCGCGTACAAACGGATCGCCGACATCTTCAGCGACCGGCTGCCCGTCGAGGCGCGGCGCCATCCGCGCACCGTCGGGCTGGAACCGCAGCACGCGGAGCTGCTCCCCGAGGTCGTGATCAGCATCGGCGCCGAGGGCTTCGCCAAGCTCGCGGTGAAGGCGATGCAGCCCAAGGCCAGGCCACAGGTCTACGTCGACCACATCCACGCGCCCCTGGTGAGCGTGCGGGAGCAGGCCGAGGTGCTGCTGGCGCGACTGCGGGAGGCCGGCGAGACCAGCTTCCAGCAGCTGGTCGCGGACGCCCCCGACACCCTCACGGTCGTCGCGCGCTTCCTGGCCCTTCTGGAGCTCTACCGCGAGCGGGTGGTGGCATTGGACCAGGAGGAGGCGCTCGGGGCGCTCACGGTGCGCTGGACGGGCACGGAGGGGGCCGTACCGGTCGTCACCGACGAGTTCGACCAGGAACCGGGCCGGCAGGCACCGGGTCAACCGGATCCGGGCGAGCAGGAACCCGCGTGGCAACAGGAATCGGGGCGGGCCGGGCGAGTGGAAGTGGAAGAGGAGCAGGCATGAGCGGCGTGGCCGACGACGACGCGTACGACGTCGAGGCGTATGACGTCGAGACGTACGACGTCACGGAGGCCGGGGCGGACGGCGGGGGGCCGGCGGAGCGTCCGGGGCCGCCGGCCGGGGCGCTGGGCGTCGCCGAGCTGGAGCTCAAGCCGGCACTGGAGGCCGTCCTCATGGTCGTCGACGAGCCGGCGACCGAGGAACACCTGGCCAGGGTCCTGCAGCGGCCCCGCCGCGCGGTCGCGCTGGCGCTGCGCGAGCTGTCCGACGACTACACCCGCGAGGGCCGCGGATTCGATCTCCGGCTGGTCGCCGGCGGCTGGCGGTTCTACTCCCGGGCCGAGTACGCCGACGCCGTGGAGAGCTTCGTCCTGGACGGCCAGCAGGCCCGGCTCACCCAGGCCGCATTGGAGACTCTGGCCGTGGTCGCGTACCGTCAACCGGTCAGCCGTTCCCGCGTCTCGGCCGTGCGCGGTGTGAACTGTGACGGCGTGATGCGCACGCTCCTCCAGCGCGGCCTGGTGGAGGAGGCGGGGACGGAACCTGAAACAGGTGCGATCCTGTACAGGACGACGAACTACTTTTTGGAGCGGATGGGCCTGCGCGGCCTGGACGAGCTCCCTGAGCTCGCACCGTTCCTCCCGGAGGCGGACGCGGTCGAGGGCGACTCCGCGGAAGGTATCCCGTCGTTCGACGTAGACGACAGCGGCGACTCTCAGACGGATCATTGATGCGAAGCAGCGGCAGGAACAACAGGGACAGCGGACGCGGCAACTACCGCGGCGCGGGCAACAAGAAGGACGAGAAGCAGCAGCGCGCCGGCCGCCCCCGTCCCGAGGAGCGCCGCTACGACGTGGGCGGATCCGGAAGCGCGGGCGGCGGCAAGGACGAGCGCGGCGGCGGCCCCAAGGCGGGCGGCAGCCGGGGTGCGGCGGCCCGGGGCGGCGCCAAGGGCGGCCCGCGCACCGGCGCGGCCTCCAAGGCGGGGCGTCCCGGCGGCAAGGGCGGCCCGCAGCGCGGCCGCGGCCAGGCGCCCGCGCGGCCGCGGGAGTACGACGCCCAGGTCGAGGAGCGCAACCGCGCCCGGCACGACAAGCCGCAGATCAAGACCCCCAAGACGTTCGGCGATCAGGAGGGCGAGCGGCTCCAGAAGGTGCTGGCCCGGGCCGGCATGGGCTCGCGACGGGCCTGTGAGGAGCTGATCGACCAGGCGCGGGTCGAGGTCAACGGCAAGATCGTCATGGAGCAGGGCGTCCGGGTCGACCCGGAGAAGGACGAGATCAAGGTCGACGGCCTGACGGTCGCCACCCAGTCGTACCTCTTCTTCGCGCTGAACAAGCCGGCCGGTGTCGTCTCCACGATGGAGGACCCGGACGGCCGCCAGTGCCTGGGCGACTACGTCACCAACCGCGAGACGCGGCTCTTCCACGTCGGCCGGCTGGACACCGAGACCGAGGGCATCATCCTGCTCACCAACCACGGTGAGCTGGCGCACCGCCTGACGCACCCGCGCTACGGCGTCAAGAAGACCTACCTGGCCGCCATCCAGGGCCCGCTCCCGCGTGACCTCGGCAAGCAGCTCAAGGACGGCATCCAGCTGGAGGACGGCTACGCCCGCGCCGACCACTTCCGGGTCGTCCAGCAGACCGGCAAGAACTACCTCGTCGAGGTGACCCTCCACGAGGGCCGCAAGCACATCGTCCGCCGCATGCTGGCCGAGGCCGGCTTCCCGGTCGACAAGCTGGTGCGCACGGCCTTCGGCCCGATCTCCCTGGGCGACCAGAAGTCGGGCTGGCTGCGCCGCATGACCAACACGGAGGTCGGCATGCTGATGCGCGAGGTCGAGCTCTAGGCCGCCGATGGCCTGCCGGACCGGCCCTTGAGGAAGGGCCGGGTCCAGTTGCCCGGGCTTCGCGGCGGACGCCCGGAACCCGGGCCCGGAACCGTCGCGCGCGCCGGAACCTCACCACCTGACCCGCCCACCCCCCGAAGGGGGGTGGGCGGCGGGGAAAAAGGAGGCGGGCGCGAGCACCGAAGCGGCCCCACCACGCGCGGAAGCGGCCCAGCACGCGCGGAAGCGGCCCCACCACGCCCGGAAGGGCCCCACCAGGCGCCCCCGAGCCCGCCAACTCGCTTGCGGCGCCGACCCACCACCCCTTAACGTCACCATGACGATTAAGGGGTGGTTTTTCATGGGGAACACGAGCTCGACGTCGCGCACGGGCACGGGCACGAGCGCGGCGACCGGCGCGCTGGTCGGCCTCGCGCTCGGTGATGCGCTGGGCTTTCCGACCGAGTTCAACGACGTACCGGCGATCGAGGCCAAGTGCGGCCCCTGGCGGCAGATACCACTGCCCGACCCCGCCTTCGTCACCGACGACACCCAGATGACGCTGGCGCTGGGACGCGGCCTACGGGCGGCGATGGACGCCGGTGAGCTGACGCCGGCGCGGCTCGTCGGCCCGGTGCGTACCGAGTACGTCGCCTGGTGGCGCTCGCCCGACAACAACCGTGCCCCCGGCAACACCTGCCTGCGCGCCTGTCAGCTGCTCAGCGACGAGGACCGCCACTGGGCCGAGGCGAGCCAGATCGGCTCCAAGGGGTGCGGCGCCAACATGCGGGTCGCGCCCATCGGGCTCGCCCCTGGGCTGAGCCCGCAGCAGCGTTCCGGCGCCGCCCAACTCCAGTCCGCGCTGACCCACGGCCACCCGACCGCACTCGCCGCGAGCGACCTCACCGCGTACGCCGTGCGCGTCCTCGCCGACGGCGCGACCCCCGCGGAGCTGCCCGCCCTGCTCCGTACGTACGCGCACGACCAGCGGACCGTCTACCGGGAGGACTGGCTCGGGGACCTGTGGCAGCGCGGCCAGGACGCCTCCGCGGCCGCGTTCATCACCCGTGGCTGGGACGACTGCCTCGGCGTCCTGGACCGGCTGGACGCGGCGCTCGCCGCCCCGGACCGGGAGACCGACCCCTGCCTGGCCACCGGCGCCGGCTGGATCGCCGAGGAGGCAC
Organism: Streptomyces bugieae; assembly: GCF_036352915.1. Lineage (NCBI taxonomy): Bacteria > Bacillati > Actinomycetota > Actinomycetes > Kitasatosporales > Streptomycetaceae > Streptomyces > Streptomyces bugieae. The sequence continues at coordinate 637 of NZ_JAZBJP010000052.1, read as the reverse complement.
TGGCCACCGGCCTGCTCTGCTTCCTGCTCTTCCCCGCCGAACCGCTCACCGCCCTGCGCCGGGCCGCCTGCACCTCCGGCGACTCCGACTCGATCGCCTGCCTCACCGGTGCGTTCGCCGGCGCCCACCTGGGCGCCGACGCCTGGCCCACGGAGTGGGCCGCCCGCATCGAATACCGCAACGAGCTCCTGGCCCTCGGCGAGGGGTGGTAGCCCCACGTACCCGTCTGCGGCGCCGCGGGTCTTGGTCGCCGTTGCGCGCTTTGCGGCGCCCCGCACGTACCTGTCTGCGGCGTCGCGGGGCGTCTCGCCGTTGCGCCTGGCGGCGGGCGTTTGTGTGTTGGGTGCGGTGCCGGCCCTCCAGACTTCGTCCTCCGGTCCAGCCCCTCCCGTGAGTGGAAGTTTCCAAGCTGGTTGGGGGCGGACCTGGTCTGTCGGCTGCGGGCACGTGGGCATTACGTGCACCCCCACCGCCGTTTCTTTCCCTCTCACGGGAGGGGACGGGCCGGAGGGGCCGGTTGTGTGGACGTAAAGCGTCAGCAGTCCACACAACGGCCCCGGAGGCCCGGCACCGCACCCGACAACCACCCAGCCCGCCGCAGGCGCCACGGCGAGACGACCCGCGGCGGGTGAGACGG